>CAZMXN010000032.1:0-1624 GCA_964570275.1 uncultured Candidatus Saccharibacteria bacterium | reverse complement strand
CATCCCCCGCACCGCCACCTACTCCAAACTGATTGACATGGGCTCGGAAGTAGCCGTCTCCGGCTTTGACTATAACGGCACTCTATCTGACGACAGCTCTATCAGTCTTAAAACGGCCGGTTCGGATGGTGAATTTGGCGATTCAGTCGACACCTCAGCCTTAGGCGATACATGCGAAACAGCCCTAAGCGCCCGATACGTGCTGGTAACTATTAATTTAGACGACAATAATACTGCCGTATTCCCTGACACCAATCAGTCATCGATCCAAGATTTTACCATCGAATCTCTACTAACCGGTACGCCCACACCCCTTAGACTTAGAGGGGGGAAGTATTTCGGTTCCGGAGTTTTGAGTCCTATGGATACAGCCAAGGACGAAGCCTGCCCGTATGGATTAGCCGAGGTGGAGCTTGACGGTTTTATGAGCGGGGGCCTAGGAGACACTTACGCATATATAGAAGCGGTGCTGACCAGTAGCGGCGATTCACCAATCTTAAAAAAAGGCATTGCATATTCTACCCAGCCTGGCGTAACGCTCAATGACACTGTAATTAATGATCCGTACCCAATTGACGCCAATAATAAGTTTAGTGTTGACCTGACCAGTCTTACTCCAAGCACCACCTACTACTATCGCTTTTTTGTAACCAACTATGCCGGCACGGCATTTAGCGATGAGTATTCTTTCACTACAAAAAATGAAGGCGGTGGCGGCCCCGGCTAGTCTAGAACTTACAGGGTTGAACCTTGCAAAAGGGTGGTTTTTGATTCTGGGAGATGGTAGGCTTAAGCGAGAAAAGAGCTAAACCAAAATGACGCATATAATCGCAGTGTTGAACCAAAAGGGCGGGGTGGGTAAGACGACCACGGCTATTAATGTGGCGACGTATCTCGGCAAGTCCGGCAGGAGTGTGCTGTTAGTTGATGCCGATCCGCAGGGTAACGCTACCAGCGGCCTGGACGAGCCTAAAGATCGGGACAGCGGACTGTATGATGTTTTAACCGGCGGCAGCTCGTTAAGTGACGTAGTGGTCGAGACCGGCATTGATAATCTTCAGCTGGTGCCGACAAATTCCCAACTGGCGGCCGGTGAGGTAGAGCTGGTCAACGCCCCGGGGCGCGAACTTAAGCTCAAGCAGGCACTGGAGGGTGTGACGGCCGACTATGTAATTATTGACTGCCCGCCGGCATTGGGACTGCTGACCATCAACGCGCTGACGGCAGCCAACTCGGTGCTTATTCCGGTTCAGGCCGAGTACTATGCGCTGGAGGGCCTGACCCAGCTATTGGACGTTATTCAGCAAGTGCGCGGCGGTCTCAACCCGCGCCTGGAGATCCTGGGCGTGGTACTGACCATGTATAACAGCCGGACTAACTTATCCGACCAGGTTATGACCGAAGTCCGCAGCTATTTTGGAGACAAAGTCTTCAAAACGGTTATTCCGCGTAATGTTCGCCTGGCCGAAGCACCCAGTCACGGCAAACCGATCTCTGATTATGACAAGTGGTCCAAGGGAGCCAGGGCTTATAAGCAGCTGGCCAAGGAGTTGGTTAAGAGAGTAGAGGGGTAGTAGGGTAATATTTCGCCGCGGCATGCTGCCGCTGAGGCGAGTTCCTTTTT
>CAZMXN010000031.1:0-1779 GCA_964570275.1 uncultured Candidatus Saccharibacteria bacterium | reverse complement strand
GAGATACTGGTGGCGAATTCATGAAAAGCCGGCGGGCTGTCTTCGTAGGGCGAGCGCCAGGGACCAGTCATCAACACGACAACATAGTCCCCTGCCGGGCCGTAGAAGATACCGGCATCATGAATGTAGCCGTCCAGGTCGCCGTGTTTGTGGCCGACAACCGTGTTAATCAGGATATCGTCCGAGAACCACAGGTCCTGCTCCTGGTCTTTTAGCAGGTCGGCGAAAGCATCGGTGTATTGTTCGTTCAATAATTCGCCGCGGTACAGCCGCTCCAGCAGCAAAGCCACGTCTTCGGCCGAAGTCATCTTGTCGCCGTCCAGTGCGCCGCTGGCGGTGTAGTTATCCAACGCGGTCGAGGTATAGCCCTCGGCCGCGAGCTGCTGGTCGAATTCACTCCAGGTAAGGACATCGCCCAGGGCTTTGCCGCATTCGTTATTCGACACCGTGATCATGGCATCCAGACACTCGCCTATCGTCATACCGGCGTTGGTGGCCGAGCCCAGATTTAGTTCGCCGTTCTCTACCTGCTGGTAAATTCCGTAAGCCACGAATAGTTTGTACAGGCTGGCGGCGATTACCGTCTCGTCTTCATCATGCCGGGCCGCCACATTATCACGCAGGTCGATAACCGAGGCGTAAACACCGATGTCGCGGGCGGCGCTAAAATCATCAATGGCCTTTTGCAGCCGCTGGTATTTGGCGACCATGGCTTCCGCCCGCTGCTGTTCGCTGATCCAGTCGGGGTTGTTTTCGATCGCTTCAATTTTAAGGTCCTCGTAGCTCTCCAGCCACTTGGTCGCGCCGAAGTAACCGCCCGCCAGCACAACGGCAATAATCAGCCAGGTAATCACTCTTTTCATGAATAGGCTCTATTGTAAACCATGAACGGATTAGGAGCCAGACGATGCCAGTTTTTCGATAAGCGCGGCGTTAAAGGCCGGAATATCATCGGGGCTGCGGCTGGTTATGAGGTTGCCGTCAACCACGACTTCCTCGTCCAGCCACTGGCCGCCGGCGTTACGGATGTCGTCTTGCAGGGTGTGGTAGCTGGTGAGTTTGCGGCCGCCGGCCAGCCCGGCCGAGACCAGCAGCCAGGGGCCGTGGCAGATAACAGCCAGCGGTTTGCCGGCGTCGTTGAAAGCCCGCACCAGCTCTCTGGCCGGCTGTTTCATCCGCAAGTAATCACTGTTTACGACCCCGCCCGGCACCACCAGAGCGTCGTACTCGTCTACGTTTAGCTCGCTCATGCCGGCGTCGGCTTTGAACTCATCGCCCGGGTCGAGATGATTCACGCCGCGCAGTTCCTTACCGGCTTCGTCAGAGACGATATGCACGGTCGCACCGGCTGCTTCCAAGGCTTGTTTGGGACCGGTCAGCTCAGCTTGCTCGAAACGGTCATCAACGAGAATAGCCACTTTTTTGCCGCTTAAATCAATGTCTGTCATAAATCCTCCTTTAGATTGCTTCAAACTACTTTAAGGCAAGCCGGCAACAGCGGCCGTTAAATATTTAATGCCGGGCCTTTACCGGTACATGAATTTAGGCGGCTTCGAGGCGTCGAAGTCGCCCATCATGCTCGTCAAGTCTGGACTCGTGGTTAGTGAGAACCTGGTCATGAGTTTGGGATTTCTCCAGCTCGGGAGTAACCACCTCAATGATCTGATCAATTTTATCCATCATTTCCTCTTGAATAAGCGCAACCTTGGTAACTTCGCCCTTGACTTCACCCAGTCCGGCCTTAAGACCAGTAATATCTCCGCGCATCTCTTCCTGCCC
>CAZMXN010000030.1:0-1906 GCA_964570275.1 uncultured Candidatus Saccharibacteria bacterium | reverse complement strand
ATCCCGACGAGTCTCTGGACGAGCACTTTAAGGGCATGAGCGGCAAGGTCATTAACGGTGAGTTCGAGTTAAACGGCCAGCGGTTTATTTGCCTGGACGGCGGCCCTATTTTCAAATTCAATGAATCCATCTCCTTTACAGTCGAGTGTGACGATCAGGCCGAAGTCGACTATTACTGGGAAAAACTGTCGCATGTGCCGGAAGCTGAGCAGTGCGGCTGGTGCAAGGACAAATTCGGTTTATCCTGGCAGATCGTGCCGACACGTCTCGGCGAGCTGATGCAAGGCGACGATCCCGAAGGGGTCAAACGGGTTACTGCCGCTATGATGCAGGCCAAGAAGTTCGACATTGCCGAGCTGGAGGCCGCCTACGCCGGTAAATAAAACACTCCCCGGAACCGTGCCTTAGACTGATTTGCAGTGAAAATTTGTTGTCTATAAAATTGTTTAAATAGCCGTAAGCGCGAAGCTAGAGATTGAGCAGATCCAGTACCCGGTGCAGCACGTAGGCCGGCCAGACGCAGGCTTTTAGGATGGCCAGCAGGAAACCGCCGAACCCCTCGGACTGCTGGACGAAATAAACCAGCGCGCCGACCCAGGCTGTAAACCAGATAAATGCCGACGGACCTTCCTTGACTACTTTTGTTGTCTTGTCTGCCATGACCTGTCTCCTTTTTATGACTTTAATTGTACATCTTTGGCGGCCAGCATCAGCTGGTAAAGCTTTCGGACGGTGTTGCAGTTACGGATTGTCATGTGTTTATAAAGCTCGGTGCCGGCCAGTTTGAGCATGCCGCTGCGGGTGACGTTAGGCCGGTCGACCCGCCAGAGAATGGCGCCGCCGACGTATTTGACGTCCTCAAGCTCCGGCTTCAATGGCAGCTCTTTGATTATCCCGGCTTTGGCGAAATTGTCCCATAAAAACATCACGTCGCACTTCATTGATGCATCGTTGACCCAGCTGTCCGGCAGCTCGCGGCTGATCGCGGCGATGTTATCGATATCGCGCACCAGCGTTTTGACGGCGAAGCCGAACTCGGCGGCAATCGCCTGTTCGATTAAGCCGGCCAGCTCACTGACAGCACGGCCGCTGCCGTCGATGAATATGACGTTGCCGGAATTGATATAGGTTCTGACGGCACTGAAGCCCAGGGCCTCAAATAATGATTTAAGCCGGGTCATTTCGACTTTATTTTTGCCGCCGACATTGATGCCGCGGAGCAATGCCACATACACCATCTTGATTAATCTCTTTCTTTCAAAACGCTATTCCTCGATCAGCCGGCTTAGCTGCTCGAGGCTTTTGATTTCCAGGCCGCTGCGGCCGGGCTTAATCAGCCCCAGTTGTTTGATTTTTTGGATTTCACGGCTGACGGTTTCCCGGGACAGACCGGCCCGGGCCGCCAGATCGGCCTCGGTAAGACGGATGGTGACGGTATCGCCGGCGGTTTTTTCGCCGAACCGGCGGGCTTCGATCAGCAGTTCGTAGACCAGCCGGTCCAGCGCCGAGCCGGCCATCAGCTGAACCATCCGTCCCAGCAGGCCGTCCATGCCGATGTAGATTCGCTTAAGCAGATCCATGGCAACGTCCGGGTTGGCATCCAGAAATTTAAGCACTTCGCCGTAGGGGACCGGACGGACTTTGATCCCGGTTTCAGCCTCGAAAAAGTATTTGTTGGGCAAGCCGGTCAGGGCGGGCAGCATAGGGAAAAACGCGCCGGGTTTATAAATGTTAACGATAATATTGTCGCCCCGATAGGAGATGTCGTACTGGCGGACTTTGCCGCTGGCCAGGTAAAAAATCATACCGATGTCGTCGCCGGCGTGAATCAGCACCTGTCCTTTAGGAAAGGTGCGCTCCTGGTAACGGGCGAAAAATTGTTCGACCTTACGGGCTGCTGTCATAT
>CAZMXN010000029.1:0-2122 GCA_964570275.1 uncultured Candidatus Saccharibacteria bacterium | reverse complement strand
GTCTCCACCGGCGGCAGCCTGAACATCGCCGAAGGCAGCTTGAGGGTCCAGGGGGCCGGCCACTTCGCCAGCATCGTCCGGATCGGCACGACGGTTAACGGCATTGAGCTCAGCCCGAACTCGCCCATCCGCTACTACGGCGATGCCCGGCCGGTCAAGCGGATCCAGCTGTCGGCCGAGTACGCCGGCGCGGTACTGGACGCCGGCACCGGCAGCGACAACACCGGTACGATGACCAGCGGTGTCAACCTGACCGACCGGATGAACTATTACAAGTGGACGACCGCCGAAGCTACCAACCAAAGCTACGACGTGGTGGTCCAGGTGCCGATTCCGGCTGACTTTGACGGCTGGGCCAGCGATAACCCGATCCGTATATCGACCTACACCTCGGACACCACCAATGGCACCATAACTTTCGAGCTGCGTGACAGCGACAACTCGGTAATCCTGAACTTCGCGTCGGTCACGCCGTCATCGGCGACGACCTGGCAGAGCCGCGATCCGGGCACGGTGACCGGCGTCTACACGGCAGGGGACTACTTCATGATACGCATCCGTATGCAATCGCCGCAGAACGGCGACGTCCGGATCGGCAACATCGTTATGGATTACTATGGGAAGTTTTAGGAGAGAATACGGTATGGAGTATGGAGTATTAAGGTATAGAGTATGGAAACCAGACAAAATACAGAATATATGCAACTTGCATGAGGTTAGGGTATGAAGACGGAGCAGGGAAATAAAGTAAAAATAAGGTCATTTACCGATCTTCTGGCTTGGCAGGTTGGGCACCAACTTGTACTTGAAATTTACCGCGTTACAGACAAGTTCCCGGCCAAAGAGCAGTTCGGTTTAACTAGCCAGATGCGCCGGGCGAGTGTGTCTATTACTTCTAATATCGCGGAGGGGTTTAGCCGGCGCACTAAGCAAGACAAGGCCCACTTTTATGTTATGGCTACAGGTTCACTTACGGAATTGCAGAACCAACTAATGGTTGCTAAAGACGTTGGTTTTACTAGCGAAGAGTCGTTTGCGGGGTTGGCTGATACCACTGTTTACTTACACAAGCTACTTTCCGGGCTTATGAAATCGGCGGAAACGAAAAGGGAGCCGGGGAAATAGTATTTGGTAGTGGGTATAGAGTATAGGGAATAGAGTATGAGAAACATTTATTCAAAAGGCAGGGAAGGGAGGAACCGAATAAAAATTCGTGCTAACTTGAAGGCGCCTTCTCAAATACTCAATACTAGATACTCTATACTTGATACTCCACGCCGTTTTCTGCGCCGTATACCCAATACCCTATACCGCATACCTCATACACTTCTTCGCCGCCTCACCCCCCGCCAGCTCTACGCCGCGGCCGGCGCTCTGCTCATCCTCTTCAGCGTCCTGACCGGTCTGCCTCTGGTCCGCTGGCTGACCGCCCAGAAGTACGTCCTAAGCGGCGAAGTCCTCAGCGTGATTGGCTCAGCCAGCCCTGCACTGGCTGACAAACTGGTGTTTGATCCGGAAACCAGGGTCTACCAGCTTAACCCGGAAGCCAAACAGCCGGCACTGACTGGTGACAGTCCGGAAGAAGTTGCTGCCCAGCTGCAAGCCCAAAAGCACGTCACCGGCGGAGCCGACACCAACGCCGGCGTCTACTCACTGGACCTGCCGGAAGACCCCCGTGAGGGTGTAACCATCTACGACAACAACCTCAATCTGTCTTTCAGCCTGATCCCTGAGTTTGACCTGCTGCCCGGCCGTAAGACTCAAGACCGGCTGGTCTACCCGCTGACTGACAACACCAAAGCCATCTATACGGTTAAGAGTAACGGCCTAAAAGAAGACATTGTCTTTAACCGGGCACCTAAAGACGGCACCGCCAGCTTTACGTACCAACTGAAACTACCCGACAGCCTGGAAGCCCGCCTGCTGGATGACGGCAGCCTGGGTATCTACTCAGCCGACCCGGCTCTGTTCGGCAATATGACCTTTGGCAGTGACGCAGACCAGGCAAAGGTCCAAAGCGCCCGCCAAACCGCTCCCAAAAACCACCTGGTGTTCAGCCTGCCCAGGCCAGTGATTGCCACGGGCAACGGACAAGGAACAGTTGACAGTAGACAGTTGACAG
>CAZMXN010000028.1:0-3325 GCA_964570275.1 uncultured Candidatus Saccharibacteria bacterium | reverse complement strand
CCCCGAATGCTGGGACCAGAACCCAGTGCCTTACCACTTGGCGACTAGCCAAAATCTACCTTGCAGGTAAATTCTACCCGGGCGATTATAACCCCTCAGGCGCTGTTTGTCGACAGTTTTACTCCTTGGGGGAGGCTTCGAAAGCGTCAACTATCCGGCCACGGTCGGTAAAGTAGCGCCGGTAGTGGGCCTCGAGCCGGTCGGTTAGACGCCGGACTTCGGTGCCGATGTAGGCATGGGCCTCGTCGTAGTACTCCTCGCCCCGGAAATTACTGAAGCGGAGCAGCACCGGGTGCTTTTGCAGCAGCTGAATCTGCTCGTTAAGAGCGTGCCGGAGTTCGGTCTTCTCGGCCGGGGTCAGCCGGCTGTAGGCGACGTGCAACATCTCATGAGCGGCCGTGACGACGGAGCGCAGCCGGGCCGCGTCGGAGTCTTCTTCGAGAATATAAATTGACGTGCCGGCCACGCAGCCCAGGCCCGGCCGGGCGCAGGGTTTGGCGATTTCTTCCCGGGAGGCGAAACGGGGCGAGAACCTATAAAACAGCTTTTCGCCCTCCGGACTCAGGCGCATCTCGTCGCGCAGGCGCACCACGTCGGCCGGCGGTTCGTAGCGCAAAAAGTGCCACCAATCACCAATCCGGTCGGCGTTACGAAGCGCCGCCAGGCCGGCCAGCAGCACGCCCGCCAGCAACACCAGGTCAATAATGGTTCGTCGCTTCAGCTTCACCCCGGCATGTTAGCAAACAAGCTGACACGCCAATAACGAAAAACTCACGGCTAACCGGCCGGCGAGCAGGGGCGTGTACAATAAAGGCTATGATTCAGATATTCCACAGCACTTCGCGCAACCCGGTGCTTGATCAGCCCGCCGCGGCCAAAAACGGCAGCTGGATCCACGCCGCCGCGCCGACGTCCGAAGAGCTGGTCGAGCTGAGCAAGCAATTCAGCCTGGAGGCCGACCTGCTGAGCGATGCCACCGATCCCTACGAATCACCGCGGATCGAGCGTGACGGCCAGGCGGTTTACGTCTTTACCCGCTACTGCCACCCCGGCAAAGGCGGCAACGCCACCGAACCGCTGCTGATCATTTATCACCCGACCTGCCTCATTACCATCACCAAAGAAGACAGCGGCGTTTTCCAGCGCCTGATTGACGGCCACGAGCTGATTATCACCACCCAGAAGACCAAGACGCTGCTGCAGATGCTTGAGGAAGTCAACGCCACCTACCATCGGCATCTCAACAAAATCACCCGGCAGCTGCTGGCGGCCCGGTCCGAACTGAAGCGTACCGACATAAGCAACGAAGCGCTGATCGGCTTCATCGACCTGGAGGACGACCTGAATGAATTCCTAAGCGCGCTCCAGCCACAGGCCGGCATGCTGCGCAATCTGCTGGGCGGCCGCTACTTAAGATTGTTCGAGGAAGACAAGGACCTGATTGAAGACCTGGTCCTGGGCACAGCCGAGCTGATTGATCTGACCAAATCCCGGCTCAAAACCATTCAGAATATCCGTCAGGCCTATGACGCCATCGCCGCCACCGAACTTAACCGTGTCTTCCGGCGCCTGACCTCGATATCCATCTTTCTGATGATTCCAACCATCGTTTTCAGTCTGTACGGCATGAACGTCAAGCTGCCGTTTGACGACGATCCCAATGCTTTTTGGTACATCATGGGCGCGGTGATGGTGTTGAACGTGGCCGTCATCGCTATCTTTCGCCGCAAAAAGTGGATTTGACAGACAGCAGATAACAGAAAACAGATAACAGGTAGCAGATAACAGGTAGCAGATAACAGATAACAGGTAGCAGATAACAGAGAACAGAGAACGAGGGAGGGGTTGTGGTGCGGGGTCAGGCCTGGGGTGAAGTACAGGTGCCCATCAGTTGGCCGTGGCCGACCAGCTTGTCTTTAATGACTTCCAGCAGGTCGGCTTTTTTGATGATCGGCAGCAATGACAGCTTCTGGTTAAGGGCGTAGACCTCGAAAAAGTAACGGTGCGAGCCGGAGGGCGGGCAGGGGCCGCCGTAGCCGACGGCTTTAAAATCGCTGGTTCCCTCGGTGCTGCCGGGCGGTGGCGTACCTTCGGGAATCTCGGTGGTTTCCGGACTGATATTCCAGACCAGCCAATGCGCCCAGTCGCCGCCCGGAGCGTCCGGATCGTGCATAACGAGAGCCAGGCTCACGGCGTCCGGCGGCACGCTGCCAATCAATAGCGGCGGACTGATATTATCCCCGAAACAGGTGTATTTGGCCGGAATTTCCATACCCTCGGCAAACGCCGGGCTGCTGATTAACAATTTATGCATTTTTGCTCCCCAAAGTTGTAGGCAGGCAGTGTACGCGTCCTGCGGCCTAGGGGCCGTTAGATTCCTCGCTTAACGGACGGTCAGCAGCTTGTCGGTGACGCATTCCACCCGAACATGCGAGCCGCCGGCGATTTTGCTGACCTCGCCGTCCAGGTGGACCAGCTGGGTGTCGACCAGATCGAATTCGTAGTCGTCGGTTTGCGGCGGGTGGCGAAAGCCGAACAGGGCGATACTCATGAGCGTCAGAATAAACCGCAGGCGGTTACGGTGCGGGATGGCGATCACCCGGAAATGCCCGCTTTGCTTTTCGCCCTTGCGGCCCAGGCGGATAAACTTACTCATCTGGTGGATGTTGGCGAAGACCAGGCTGTCGAGCTTGCGGGTTTCGCCGTCCGGCAGCCGGATGGTGAACGGCGTGAAGCTCAAGATGGTGCGCGTGACGATGCGGCTTTCGCTAAAAGGCGTTAAGCGGACCCGGTTAAGTTCGGCGGCGGCTTCGCTGGTGACACCGAAGCCGATGTAGGAGTGGGCGTAGCGGGTCAGTTTGCGGCCGGCGACCTCGGCGTCAAGGCGCAGGACGTCAATCGGCTCGGGCCGGCTCCTTAAGACTGCCCAGGTGAGCGGCCGTTTTTTGGTGCCGCGCCGGTGGTCGTTGGCATTGCCGGCCGGGTAAATGGCGCAGACCGGCTGGCCAGCCCGGTCTTCGTCCATAGCTCTAAGCACACCGTTGACGACCTCATGATAACCACCGTCGCCGCTGACCGATATGACCAGCGGATGACGGTATCGGACGGCTGTTTTATAGGCCAGTTCTTCGGCGTGCCCGGCGTACTCGGTCGCCTGCAGGTCAACGGTCGTTACTTTGCGCCGGCGCAGCCGCCTGGCCAGCCGGTGGGCCTTGCTTTTGGCATCACCGGTACTTTTCGGGTTATAGATGATGACAATCCGGGAATACTTATTTGCAACCATTTTGCTTAAAAGTATACAGTCAGTGATACAAATACCCCAACC
>CAZMXN010000027.1:0-3331 GCA_964570275.1 uncultured Candidatus Saccharibacteria bacterium | reverse complement strand
AGTTGCTCGATGATATCGTCAATATCCCCGTTCAAAGCAGCGGGGATATTTGATCTGGAGTAGCCGATGCGGTGGTCGGTGATACGGTCCTGCGGGAAGTTGTAGGTGCGGATCTTTTCGGAGCGGTCGCCGGAGCCAATGAGCTTGCGGCGGGCTTCGGACAGCTGCTTTTGCTCTTCGTCGATCTTCATTTGCAGCAGGCGGGAACGCAGCACGCTCAAGGCTTTGGCTTTGTTTTTGATCTGGGATTTCTCGTCCTGGTTGGCGACCACCAGGCCGGTGGGCAAGTGGGTGATGCGGACGGCCGAGTCGGTAGTGTTGACCGACTGGCCGCCGTGGCCGCCGGAGCGGAAGACGTCGATGCGCAGGTCGGCGTCTTTGATTTCGATGTCGGTTTCCTCGGCTTCGGGCATGACGGCGACGGTAACGGTGCTGGTATGGATGCGGCCCTGGCTCTCGGTGACCGGGACGCGCTGGACGCGATGAACGCCGGCTTCGAATTTGAGCATACGATAGGGTTCGTCGCCGCGAACGGTGAAGACGATTTCTTTGAAACCGCCGGCTTCGGACGGGCTTTCGCTGAGAAGCTCGGTTTTATAGCCGTGGGTTTCCGCCCACCGGACGTACATGCGGTAGAGCTCGCCGGCAAACAGACTGGCTTCATCGCCGCCGGCCGCGGCCCGGATTTCCATGATGACGTCGCGGTCGTTATTGGGGTCTTTCGGTGTCAGGGCGTCCTGGAGAGCCTGTTCGGCGGCCGGTTTTTGGGCTGCCAGCTCCTCCAGTTCGGCTTGGGCCAGCTCGGCCAGTTCGCCGCCCGCCTCAACCAGCGCCCTGGCCTCAGCCTCTTTTTTATTAATATCGGCCAGCTTGTCGAACAGCGCCAGAGTTTCCTCGAGATAGCTTAGGCGTTTGGCCAGCTTGGGATACTGGGGCGTGCTGAAAACCGCCGGGTCCTGCAACGTGACCTGCAATTCCTGTAATTCATCGCGTAATTGAGTTTCCTTGGCTTCCATGACTATAGGTTATAGGTTTTAGGTTGTAGGTTCTAGTCTTTTGCTGAGTGCATGCAGCATCTTCTGGACCTGATGGAGTTCATCAAGAATCAAGCCAGCATCAATGGCGTAAATTTCTGACGCGAGTAAAAGCTGAGTCTCGAGCTCAGCAGCAGAACCACGCGCAATTCCAAGAAACTGACGGTATTCTTTGCGGCTGTTGCGCTGTTGTCCCTCTGCAATGTTACTTGGAATTGAAACGGCGCTTCGTTGGATTTGTGAAATAAGACCGAACTGCTCATTGGATGGGAGTTGGCGGGTGAGCCGATAAATAGCACCGGCAATTTCAAGGGGTTTTTGCCAAACAGTCAGTTCACGAAAAGAGGCTACGGGCATAGCACTACTATACCCCATAACCCCTCACCTCTAACCTAAAACCTAAAACCTAAAACCTATAACCTACTATTTGCGTTTGGTTGCGCCGATTTTCTGGATTTCGTCGGCTTTGGGCTGCTTGGCGCGGGTTTTGCTGGCTTTAGCCCTCATCGCTTCGGCGCGGGCCTTGGCGGCTTCTTGGCGGGCCTTGAATTTGTCAACGCGGCCTTCGATGTCAACCAGCTTTTCCTGGCCGGTGAAGAAGGGGTGCGAAGCGCTCGAGATGTGAACTTTGACCAGCGGGTACTCGGTGCCGTCCAGCTTGATAGTCTCTTCGGTGGCCACGGTCGAACGGGTCAGAAAGGTCTGGCCGTTGTTGAGGTCCTGAAAAACCACCGGGCGGTAGTTATTTGGATGCAGATCTTTTTTCATAGCTCGGGCTAGTATACAGGGAAGCGAGGCTATTGTCAAAGAGTAATATATCTGTTAAGCTGCCTAGGTCATAAATTAATCAGCCCGGGGATCTAATCCTCCTTTGTCCAACCCGTGCAGGGCGGCAAGGGCACCCGGGCGAAGGTAAAGGATAGGAGATAAGATGGCAGCTATTGCTGTGGATATTAAGAAATTACTAGAGGCCGGGGCGCACTTTGGCCATAAAACCAGCCGGTGGCACCCGAAAATGGCGCCGTACATTCACTCCAAGCGGGGCGGCAGTCACATTATTGACCTGACCAAAACGGTCGAGGCGCTGGACGAGGCGCTGGACTTTCTGACCAAAACCGCTGCCGACGGCAAGCAGGTATTGCTGGTCAGCACCAAGCGCCAGGCCAAAGATATTGTCAAAAAACTGGCCGAAGACACCGGTATGCCTTACGTGGTGGAGCGGTGGTTGGGCGGTATGCTGACCAATCGCAACACGATCGGCGGCCGGATCAAGCACCTCAAAGACCTGGAAGCCAAGATGGAGTCCGGCGAGCTGGCCAACAAATACAGCAAGTTGGAGCTGCAGCGGTTCCAGGAGGAAATCGATCAGATGAACTTTCTCTACGGCGGTGTCAAGGATTTGGCAGCCAAGCCGGGCGCGGTATTTGTCATGGATATCACGCATGATCACAACGCCGTGCGTGAAGCCCGGAAACTGGGCCTGAAAATCGTCGGGCTGGTGGACAGCAACGCCGATCCGAGCCAGGTTGATTACCCGATACCCTGCAATGACGACGCTATCAAGGCGCTGCAACTGGTAGCTGACTACGTTGGCCAGGCGATTCAGGCCGGCAAAGCCAAAATCAAGAAAGAGGACAAGAGCGAAGAGTAGGTGGAAGATGGAAGGTGGCCGGAACCATAAAACCCTAAACTAATTAGACTAAGGAGAATTCTATGGCAGATATCAGCATTGAAGAAATCAAGCGATTGCGGGAGCTGACCGGCGTGGGTATTACCGATGCCAAGCAGGCGCTGGTCGAGGCCGAAGGCGACTTCGACAAAGCCCTGGCCGCCATGCGCCGGAAAGGTCTGACCAAGGCCGATAAGCGCGGTGAGCGCGAGGCCCGGGCCGGGGTGATCGGCACCTACAACCACGACAGCCGCATCGGCGTGCTGGTTGAGATCAACTGCGAAACTGACTTTGTGGCCAGGAACGAGAATTTTACCGAGCTGGCTAAGGACGTGGCCATGCACATTGCCGCCTCGGCGCCGCAGTATGTGCGCGCCGAAGACATACCCGAGACCGACCGGGAAGCCGCCAGGGCTGAATTTACGGAGAAAGTCAAAGCCGAAGGCAAGCCGGACAACATGGTTGATCAGATTGTGGAGGGCATGCTGAAGAAGCACTTTGCCGAGCGCTGCCTGCTCGACCAGCCGTTTATCAAGAATCCGGATCAGACCGTCGGCGATGTCGTTAAGGACGCTAACGCCCGACTGGGCGAGAACATTGTCGTCCGCCGCTTTAGCCGACTCGCCCT
>CAZMXN010000026.1:0-3617 GCA_964570275.1 uncultured Candidatus Saccharibacteria bacterium | reverse complement strand
GACTCTAACCCGTGGCCTCATCCTTGGCAAGGATGCGCTCTAAACAACTGAGCTAGACCCGCGTGTTCGTAGAATATTATATCGTAAATGTACGTCCTGGCGAGTTGCATCCTTGGCCTGGCAAGGATGGCCGCGTCCCGCGGCCCCGGAACTTCGTCTTTGAAAACAAGTTTTCAAGAGAAGCTTCCCTTGCGAAATGCCACCGGCATTTCTCACTCTAAATAACTGAGCTAGACCCGCTCGTCAGAATCGACGGTTGGCTTCCGCAAAATGCTTTTTCGCATTCTGCTTTCAAACTCTGGTCGCTTCTTCCTCTCACCAGTCCAAACAGCAACTTCGAGTGCTTGGTTTGGCCTGTCGGTGAAGACATCCTTCGACTGCCAGATTATACCCAGTCTGGCCCCTTTTTGGCAAGGGGTGGCTCCTTGAATAATTACCGTATTTCTCTTACAATAGGCCGAGCTAACGTGGCGCTTTAGCTCAGTTGGTAGAGCAGAGGCCTGAAGAGCCTTGTGTCCCCAGTTCGAGTCTGGGAGGCGCCACCAGGATGACTTTAGGGGGTTTAAGGGACCCCTTTTTCTATTATGAGCACTGAAGCGCTGCCACGAATCATCGGCACCGAAATGGAATATAGTCGCGGGGAACACCTGACGAAGAAGACTTGTGAGCCTACAGACTTCTTGCCGCCCGGAGTGTACTCGATGGGCCAATTTTTATCTAACGGAGCGCGGTTTTACCAGGACCTTGGCGAAAAGTTTGAATACGCAACGCCGGAGTGTGCCGGGGCGCGGGACGCCACTGCCGCAGAATTTGCCGGCCAGCAAATTGTGTATCACGCGGTCGAAAAACTTATCAGCGAAAACAAACTCACACGCGTTCCTTTACGAAAATGTGTGGTCGATGACAAGGGCAAAACCTGGGGGTATCACGAAAATTATGGAATGCGCCGAGCGGACTATGACAGCCAGGTTCATAGGGAGTTTTTGATCGCGCACCTTGCCAGTCGTGCTGTCCTGATGGGTGCAGGGCAGATAGTCCGCCAAAATGACGGAGCATATCGTACGTTACCGGCGCAGAAAATCCAAGCTGCAAAAAAACTAACCAGCAGCAACTACGACGACAAAGCAATTTTCAATACGCGGGACGAAGCTCATGCAGACAACGAACAATGGGCACGCCAGCACGTGGTCTGCGGCGACCCGAACATTACCCGGCGGATGACATTTTTGAAGCTTGGTTCGACTTCTGTTGTCATCAGGCTGGGCGAAACCGGAGTTGGCAGCTCGGACTACTTGCCAGAGGAACATGGCTGTCTGCCGTTTGCCATAACTGCCGGCAACGATCCGTCCATGACCGCACTGGCCAAAACCAGGAATGGTAAAACCTTAAGCGCTCTGTGCATACAGGAAAATTTACTGGAACAAGGCGAACGGCTGGCCGAAAAGATTGAGCTGCCTAGGGATGAATTGGAAGCTCTGGCTCTTTGGCGAACCACGCTGGACGCCGCCAAAGCCGATGATCCAGACCAAGCCGACAGGATTATTGAGTGGCGCGCCAAACAACGCCTGCTGGACAAATTCACCGAAACACAAGCCCGGGCTGACGGGCTTAAAGACACCGTGCAGGCACTTAACAATGCCTGGGATCACTTGGATCCGAAGAAAAATATCGGTCTTAGATGGCTGCGTGAACACAGGGACACGACAGTTGCCCGGGAACTGATTGATCAATACGTAACCACCAGCCCGCCCCATACCAGAGCCCTTGAGAGAGCCGGGTTTATCAGGAACAATCATTCACAAAGCGGAGACTTCTCCATAAACTGGGCCTGTGGTCATATAGGCATGAGCAGCTTTAACGTACCGCACCCTTACGGAAGACAGATGCCTTAGGCTTTCTTCTTAAACCGGTCTTTGTCGCGGGTTTTGGCTTTGTCGATTACCTTCTGCAGGGCCGCGTCGAGATCAACGCCCTCGGTGTTGGCGATGCACATAATGTCAAAGATGATGTCGCCGATCTCGCCCTCGAAATCATCCGGTTCCTCGGTCGGCTTCTTGATTTTGTCACCGTAGCGGTGGTTGTAAACCCGCGCCAGCTCGCCGACCTCTTCGATCAGCCGGGCCAGCTGTGACATCGGCGACCAGTAGGGCTTCTCCAGCGTTTGTGCCCACTCGTCGATCTCGGCCTGGTAATCCTTGAGGGTACGGCTATCGGCCACGAGCAATCCCTTTGACAGCATCGATCAGGTCTGCCGGAACAACAAACAGTGTTTTTTGCGATGGCTCTGATGAGATTTTCTCCAACGTTTCCAGAGTTCGAATATTCATGGCGCCAGGCACACGCCCCAGAACATCAGCCGCGGCCGCCAGCTTTTCGGCCGCGGTGTGTTCGCCCTCGGCCGTAATTATCACCGCTCGACGCTCTCTCTCGGCCTCGGCCTGAGCAGCCATAGCCCGTTTCATATCCTGCGGCAACTCAATGTTTTGTATCTTGATGGTATCGACGTCGATACCCCATTTGTCGGTGAAAGTGTCGACGATGGTCTTGATGTCCTGGCCGAGTTGTTCGCGCTGAGTCAGCAGGGTGTCAAGGTCAACCTCACCTACAACGTCGCGCATCGTGGCCTGGGCATAAGTTGAGGTGGCGCGCTGATAACTCTGGATTTCCAGTACGGCCTTATCGGCATCCTTAACCTTGAAGTAAACGACCGCGTCGACGTTAACGGTTACGTTGTCCCTGGTTATAACTTCTTGTCGCGGTATATCAACGGTCAAAATACGCATATCGACTTTGATCATGCGCTGAATACCCGGGAATATCCAGGTCAGGCCGGGGCTGCGTGTGCTTGTGTGTTTGCCCAGCGTCAGAATCACGCCGCGCTCGTATTGGTCAACAACCCTTAGCCCTACAATTCCTAAAATAACTGCCAGAAGTATGAATAATGCCATAGTCCGTCCCTTTAGTTATGCCATTATTTTAAGACAGCAGTGGCCTGGCGGCAACCTGCTCGCCCCGATCCTGACTACAATCCGCAGCATTACTAGGCCCGGCGGGCCAGGTCGTCGGCTTCCCGGCGCAAGTCGTCGGCTTCCTGTGTCATGCTCTGAACCTCCTGATCCATCCGGCTCCTTTCGTCGTCGATCTGGCGATTGAGGTCATCGACGGTCCTGTTGCCCTCCTGGATCTCCTGAGTGAAGTAAGTGATTTGCGATGAGTCGCCGTCGGCCATGGCGGCCGCCCGCCGGGTTTCCTGCACCCGGAGCTCGCTCTTGATGTTGTCTATCTGGCCGTTGAGTTCGCGGATTTTATTCTCGCCGTCGCTGCGCCGCGATTGCGCCTGGCCGCGCTTCTCCTCGGAAGCGCGGCGCAAGTTGGCAGCCGCTTTGCTGATGTGCGCGTTTACCATAAATTTTCCTTGTTACCTGCCTACTTTAGCCGAATCACCCCGAGATCACTGTGAAAAATTACGCATTTCTTCTGTAGGTAAAACAAAAAGCCCTCCGTCGCTAAAGCCAGGGAGGGCTTTTTATTTAGCTAAATTCTACGAAGCTTCATCGAAGTAGAATGGTGCGCGAGAGAGGACTTGAACCTCCAAGCCTTGCGGCACATGCACCTCA
>CAZMXN010000025.1:0-4019 GCA_964570275.1 uncultured Candidatus Saccharibacteria bacterium | reverse complement strand
TCGTCTTCGGCTTCCTGGCCTGGCCATGGGGGCGGGACCAGCCGACCGAAGTCTGGCTGTTGGCCCGCATTCGCTTTTTCTTCAAGCCCCGGCGCCGGATCTGGGACCAGGACGGCATTCAAAATCTCGTTACCATCACCGTGCCGAAAGCCGTTGAGCGCTACCTCACCGACGGCCTGAGCGAAAAGGAAGTCCACAGCCGCCTGAAGGCGCTGGCCAACACGCTCGACAGCCGCGGCTGGGCGGTTAAAAATGTCCATGTCAACCTCTATGCCGAGCCGGCCTACGCGGTCGGGTCCAGCACCGACCGCCTGATTGACCTGAGCGACACCCCCCAGGAGGTACCCAGCTACGACGTGACGGCCTCGGACGATATCCTGGATTCCGACAACAACCCGGTGGCCCAGCAGCTGGATCAGCTGGTCAACGCCTCGACCAAAGCGCACCGCGAGGAAGCCCTGGAGAAAATCCGGCAGGCCCGCAGCAACCAACAGACGAAAACTGACGATTACTGGTTTATGGCTAACGCGCCGACACCTCAACCCGGCTATGCCGCTTTCGACAGCCAGGTAGTCACGCCTCAGGATCAACCCCTAAGCGCCGCCCCGGCCGCACCGACAGCCGATGAGCAGGCGATTCTGGACAAACTGCACGCTCAAGCCGCTCAACCGGCCGCCACCGGCAATTTGCACACGATTCAGCCCGCATCCGGGCAGGCCGCTGATCCGGCGGCGGCACCGGCAACGGCCAGCACCCCTCAAGACCAAGGGGCTAGTCCAGCGGTCGCCGATCCTGCTATACTTAAGCTTGCCAACAACGACGATTTGAACGTTGCCACTATCGCCCGTGAAGCTCAGCGCTCCAAGGGCCAGAAGGGCGATGACGAGGTTGTTATATCTCTCCATTAGGATCGAGAAATCGTCAGTTAAGGTGGGTTAATTAACGAATTTATGGATCCAACGCAAAACCCCAACACGCCAACTCCGCCAGGCACGCAAATACCCGCCGGTGCGCCCGCGCCGGGTTTTCCGGCCGGTAGCCAGATTCCGCCGCCTCAACAGACGTCAGTACCAGCCGCCGCACCCGGTCAACAGCCGGCCCAGGAGCCGCCGGTTCGGGTTAACCCCAACAGCACTCAGAACGTCCTGCAGATTGCCGAGATTCGTGACGGCATCGTCATAATGAACGACGGTTCGTTCCGCTCAGTTCTAATGGTCAAATCAATCAACTTCGATCTGATGAGTCCGCAGGAGCGCGAGGGAGTTGAGTTCGGGTTCCAGGGATTCCTGAACTCACTGTACTTTGACGTTCAGATCTTTGTCCGCTCCCAAAAAGTCGACCTCGGCCCCTACATCGATAAGCTCGATAAGATCCGCACCGAACACGACAACATGCTGCTCGCCATGCTGATGGAGGATTACATTGGCTTTATCGACAATTTATCATTGCAAACCAACATCATGGACAAGAAATTCTACATCGTCATTCCGTTTTCACCCAAGCCGGACATCCAGCAGACCATCCAGGCCAGCAAGAGTCTGTTCACTAAGCTGGGTGACATTTTCAGCAACAAAGCGCCCAAGGTCGTCATTAATGAAAAAGACTTAAACGACGCCAAGACCGAACTGCGTAACCGGGTCCAGGCTGTCCTGGGCGGTCTGCTGCAATGCGGCGTCCAGGGCCTGCCGCTCGACACCCAGGAATTGATCGAGTTGTATTACGACACCTACAACCCCGACACCGCCACCCGCCAACAGCTGAAAAACTTCGACGATCTGACCGCGCCGGTTATAACCAAGGGCCAGGGCATGGCGCCGCAGCCCCACCTGGAAAGAGAGCTGCAATGATTAAACAGGTTAGAGGTTATGGGTTAGGGGTTAGAGAAATTGAACAGACGCCGGCTGCCAGACGTCCGGTGTTGAATCTCTGCCAAACGTTGCCTGCTGTCTACTGTCTACTGTCTACTGATCACTGTGTACTGATGCAGCCGGAGGTGGCATAGCCATGGCTTTTGGCAGCAAAAAGCAGCAGCCGGTTGACCCGGTCGCCATCGCCGAGGCCCAGCGCCAGCGCGAACAGCAGGAGGTCAATGCCGCGTTCCAGAAAGGCATCACGGCGCTGCGTGACTTCATCGCCCCCAGCTCGCTGGAATACCAAAGCACTCACTTCCAGATCGGCACCCGCTACGCCCGCACCTATTACGTCTACGGCTATCCGCGTCAGCTGACCACCGGCTGGATGAGCAGCCTGGTCAACCTTGACGAGATCATGGATTTGTCGATCTTCATTTACCCGGTCGAAAGCCAAGTCGTACTGGAAAACCTGCGCAAGAAAGTCTCCCAGCTGGAGGCCGGCCTGATGATCGACGCCGAGAAAGGCCGGGTCCGCGACCCCGGCAAACAAGCCGCCATCCAGGACGCCGAAGAAATGCGCGACAAGCTCCAGGTCGGCGAGGAGCGCTTTTTCCGCTTTGGCTTATACTTCACGATTTACGGCTCGAGTATGGACGAGCTGGAATTCGTCGCCCATAAGATTGAATCCATCCTTGGTCAGCAGCTGGTTTACAGCAAGCCGGCGACCGCTCAGCAGGAACAGGGCTTCAACAGCACACTGCCGCAGTTTACCGACCAGCTGCAGATCCGCCGCAACATGAACACCGGCGCTGTCAGCACCACTTTTCCGTTTACCAGTGCCGACCTCAGCCAGGAATCCGGCATTCTGTACGGCATCAACATGCACAACTCCGGTCTGGTTATCTTCGACCGCTTTTCGCTCGAGAACAGCAATTCGGTGGTTTTTGCCAAGTCCGGTGCCGGTAAGTCTTTCGCCGTCAAGCTGGAGTGCTTGCGCAGCATGATGTTCGGCACAGAGGTTTTTATTATCGACCCGGAAAACGAGTATCAGCGCCTGAGCGAAGCCGTCGGCGGCGCTTATGTTCGCCTCAGCCTCAACTCACCGACCCGGATTAACCCGTTTGACCTGCCTAAGGCCGTTGACACCGAAGAAGCCGACAACGCTCTGCGCAGCAACCTGATCACACTGCACGGGCTGCTTAGATTGATGATGGGCGGCGCTCAAGCCCAGATGGCCAACCAGGGGCAGGGAGCCGTCATGCCGGCCCTCAGCCCGGTTGAAGAAGCCGACCTTGATGCCGCGCTGATTGAGACCTATGCCAAGGCGGGCATCACCAACGATCCCCTGACACACACCGCCAAGCCGCCGACCATCAACGACCTGTACGACACCCTGCTGCACATGGGCGGTACCGGGCCGCAACTGGCGCAGCGGCTGCGCAAATACACCAGTGGCACCTTTGCCGGCATCTTCTCGCAGCAATCCAACATCGACATCAACAACCCGCTGGTGGTCTTCAATATCCGGGACCTGGAAGATGAACTGCGGCCGGTGGCCATGTACATCGTCCTTAACTACATCTGGAACAAGACCAAGACCGATCAAAAGCGCCGCCTGCTGGTGATTGACGAAGCCTGGCAGCTGATGAAATATGAGGATTCGGCCAGCTTCCTGTTTTCGCTGGCCAAGCGGGCCCGCAAGTACAACCTCGGGTTGACCACCATCAGCCAGGACGTCGAGGACTTCATGGGCAGCCGGATGGGCCGGGCGATTGTCGCCAACGCCTCGATGCAGCTGTTGCTCAAGCAGGCGCCGTCGGCCGTTGACGTCCTGGCCGAGGTTTTCAAACTGACCAGCGAAGAAAAGAAGCGCCTGACACAATTCCCGGTTGGCCAGGGCCTGTTCTTTGCCGGCCAGAACCACGTCCACATCCAGATTGCCGCCAGTCCGACCGAAACCAACCTGATCACCACCAATCCCGACCAGGTGCGGCAAATTCAGCAGCAGGGCGAAATTGCCGATCAGCAGGGAACGATTGATCTGAACAACCGCCTGTACCCTGGGGTATAATGTACGCTGTAGCCTAAGAGCCCTGACAGCCCGCCAAGGGCTTGAATTATAGACACCATGCCGGAACAAACATTCTATCAACCACCAAAACGCCG
>CAZMXN010000024.1:0-4058 GCA_964570275.1 uncultured Candidatus Saccharibacteria bacterium | reverse complement strand
CAGTCACTTTTGCGTGAAGCAAAAGTCCGCGCCCTGGTAGCTCAGCTGGATAGAGCAGAGGACTTCTAAGCCTAAGGTCGTAGGTTCGAATCCTACCCGGGGCGCCATTTTCTATGAACACCATAACCATCGTCACTGGCAATCCGAATAAGTTAAAGGAAATCCGCCGCCTGGCTCCGACGTCGTTTGAGCTCGCCATGCAAAAGCTCGACTTGCCGGAAATCCAAAGTATGGATTTGCACGAGATTGTCCGGGATAAACTTCAGCGGGCGTACGAAGCTATCGGCACACCGGTGATTGTCGAAGACGTTTCGGCCGGCCTGGACAACCTGGGCGGCCTGCCCGGACCATTTTTCAAATTTTTCGAGCAGCGGCTCGGCTCACAAGCCCTGCTCCACCTCTCTAAAAAGCCCGGCGAACCCATTACCATCACTTGCACCGCCGGTTATTACGACGGGCATGAGATGACGATTGTCGACGGTGTGATCCATGGCACTGTAGTCAAGCCGTGCGGGGATAACGGCTTCGGCTTTGATCCGGTGGTAGTTCCGGATGGCGAATCCCGCACCATGGCCGAGATGTCAGCCCGGGAAAAGAACGCCATCAGCCACCGCGGCCAGGCTTTTAGGGCGCTGTTCGCCCGGCTTGCCGGTTAGGCCTCGGCCATTTCGCTTTCGCTCAATACGAAATCCAGCCCGGCCCTTGCCCTGGCTTCATCAAGACCAAGACTATTGATCATGGCGGTGGTAGTGACCGGTTGCTTGTAGCGCTCGTCGTCCATTACGTACTTGACCCCAACCGTGCGCAGAAATTGCGTACGCATAAAATCCGTACCATGGCCTTCGTCCTCAACATAAATATCCGGGCGCAATCTCAAAAACGCGCCTGCCAATGCCAGCCTGCCAAAGGGAGCTACGAAACTATAATCAACCCCCGCAGCTTCATCAATGGCGCTGACCCTGACGGCTTCTGTGTTTATCGGCCGATCCAATCCCTTTTCCCGGGCAACGTAGAGATCGGGCATTACGCCAATCACGAGTATGTCAACCATGGCGGCGGCAAAATCAATTCCCCGTTGATGGCCGGCATGCAGCAGATCATAACAGCCAAACCGGAGGCCGATTGTCTCGCCTTTGTGCTCATTGCGAACCTTGGATAATTCTTTGCTGTTTATAATCATGGCGACCTTGGCATACATTTACGCACAAACTGTAGCGGTTTGCCAGCTGCAGCCGGCGCTGCGACGCCCTGGCCTTGCCATTACCTCAGCTAGAGGGTATAATCACCCCTGTTTTATGGCGGATGTAGCTCAGTTGGTTAGAGCGCTGGATTGTGGCTCCGGAGGCCGTGGGTTCAAGTCCCATCATTCGCCCCAAATCATGGACCCGACTGTTTGTCGGGTTTTTGATTTGGCTGATGGAGTTTTACCCACGCCTAAAGGCCGTGGGTGAGACATGCCGGTGACATGTCGCAAGGACGTCAACTCTTCAAAACTTGTTTTGAAAGAAGTTACGGCGGGGTAGCTGGAAGTTACCAAGTCCCATCATTCGCCCCAAATAAAAACGATCAGTTTGTCTGGTCGATTTTGATGACTATTTTGCCGTTGACCTCGCCGGTTTCCTTGGCCTCAAAAGCCTCCCTGATCTGGTCAAACGGGAAAATTTTGTCAACCTGCGGTGTTACAGTGCCGTTTTCTACGAGCTGTTTTAGCGCCGTCAGCGCCTCGGTTGCAACATGCGTGTTCTGAGTCAGAGCCGTCACGCCAAGCTCCGCTGCCCGGGCTTCATCGGCCGCGGCTATCATCGACACCGCGCTGCCGCCCGATTTTAAGATACCGAGTGCCTTATTAAAATCATCGCCGCCAACCAGATCAAACACCGCATCATAACCGGACAGCTCCGCCGCAAAATCGCGAGTCTTATAATCAATTACCTCGTCTGCTCCAAGCTTCTTGACGTGATCGATCCCGTCACTGGTCGCCGTCGTAGCCACGTGGGCGCCAATGTTCCTGGCAATCTGAATGGCGATGGAGCCGATGCCGCCGGCGCCGCCGTGGATAAACAACTTCTGGCCAGCTTGCAGATGGAGATGCTTGACTAGAGCCTGCCAGGCGCTGACCCCGACCAGCGGCAAAGACGCGGCTTCCTCGAACGTCAAGTTCTCCGGCATCATCGCAACCTGGCCGCTGGCTGTGGCGGCGAACTCAGCCATGGCACCGCTGTTACCGGCAACGGCGGCGGCTTGGCCGTAAACTTTATCGCCAACCGCCGGCGCGTCAACGCCGGACCCGACCTCGACCACTACGCCGGCAATATCGCCGCCGATGGTAAATGGAAACTGCAGCGGAATCATCTCCCGCATCGCGCCGGCACGCAACTTTGCATCAAACGGGTTGATACTGGAGGCGCGAACCTCAACCAGCACCTGCCCCTCGCCTGGCGCCGGCTTATCAACTTCGTTAAGACTTATTACCGACGGGTCACCGTAGTCATTGATTTGTGCTGCCTTCATAACTCCTCCAAAATTCAATTTAAACATTACCTTTTCGCCTTACTAAGTATAGCCTAAATCACCGGGTAGAGTTTGCTATGATGGTGATACATGCCTCACTTACATACCGAACCCGGCCAGCATGACCACACCGTCAGCGCCTATATCGTCCGCCTGGGCACGCCCGAACCGACGCTTGTGCTGCACCGCGCCATAAGCTACTCGGCAAGCTGCTGCAGTTCGGCGGTCATATTGAATTAGACGAAAATCCCTGGCAAGCCATCCTTCACGAAATAAACTAAGAGTCCGGCTATGGTATCAACCAGCTGTCAGTCCTGCAGCCAAAGCTCAGGATAAAAACCCTCACTGATGCGCAACTTCACCCGGTGCTGTTCTGTTCTTTCACCCACAGATTCCCCGGCCTGGACCACTACCATTCAGACACTTCTTACGCATTTATTACCGACCAAGACCCAAGACATCCGATCGCCGATGGAGAGTCCGCTATTACACAAAGCTTTACAGCCGCAGAACTGCAGACGCTGCCCGAAGCCGATAGGCCCGAGAGCGTGTACGAAGCTGGTCTGTTCGTACTGGAAACCTGCCTGCCGGCGTGGGAAAGAGTTGATCCACGCCGATTCTCATAAAAACACCTGGCCGCTTGCTTTTTGCGCAGCTAAAGCGAATAATGAAATTACTAAGGAGGGTGCTCGATGAAAGTAAAATCTCTGCCGCAGCTGCTGGTAGGCGGCGCGGTTATTTTTGTTGGTGTCGGCTTTTTGCTGGACGCCTTAAACGCGTGGGACTTCAGCAGCTTTATCGCCGACATGTGGCCGGTACTGATCATGGCTGTCGGTCTGGCCAGCCTGCTGACAAATCCATCAGCACCGCTGTGGCCGGCCTTCATCATCGGCGCCGCCGTGCTGGCACTATTGCGCAACCTTGATGTCGTCGATTTCGACGTCTGGCAGGTCATATGGCCGATGGCTATCATTGTCTTCGGGTTGTCATTCTTTTTTGACAAGCTCTTCCCGGGCGGACGCCCCGTTCAAAGCGAGGCCTCGGAACTGTTCGTGGCTTTTTCCGGCATAGATACCGTCAACCGATCAACCAAATATCAGGGCGGACGTCTGACCGCGCTGTTCGGCGGCATCAAACTCGACCTGCGCGAAGCCAAGCTCAGCAAGGATGCCCGGCTCGACGTCTTCACCGCTTTTGGCGGCGTTGAGATCCTGGTACCCGACTCCTGGGCCGTAAACGCTCACGGCCTGCCGCTGTTCGGCGGCATCGAAAACAAAACCCGCAGCAAAGCAGGCGCCAAGGGTCCGGTACTTAACGTCCGCGGTACTTGTCTGTTTGGCGGCGTTGGAATCAAGAATTAGCTACCGGCATCAGGAGATCAGCCGTTCCAACAGGTCGCCCAGCGAGTAGGCCAGCACGGCGGCAATCACGCCCAGCACCAGCGTTTCGGCAACACCGCGCAGGCGGCTGGTTCGCGCCACGTAACTTTTAAGCAGCCCGATGCCCACAAAGGCCAGAGCGGTCAAAACACTGGCGATCACAAACAG
>CAZMXN010000023.1:2259-5261 GCA_964570275.1 uncultured Candidatus Saccharibacteria bacterium | reverse complement strand
CCTTGGGCTACGGTTACCGTACCGGCAGTAATCTGGTTGGCGTTAATGGCGATGGCCGTGCTGCCGGCAGCGGTGAGTTGTCCCTGGGCATTAACCGTGAAAGTAGCGACCGTCGAAGCTGAACCGTATGAATCCGGGGCTACAGTCGTATCGGCCAGATCAATTGTGGTGTTGCCGCCGAGTGCAAGGGAACCGCCGCCAGTCAGCCCGGTGCCGGCCGTCACTGTCAGACTGGAGTTGGCCAGGTCGATATTGGCAACGGAGCCGTTGACAATCTTGGACGAATCGACACTGTCGGCTTCCAGCTCACCGAGTCCAATGCTCTGCCCCAGCAAGGAGACGCTGGCGTGCAGGGCCAGGGTGACAGTCGAGACCCCGTCGTCAGTAACTACGATTTGGTTAGTCGTGCCTTGCAGAGCCAGGCCACCGGTTAATGAATTAAGACTATCGACACCAAAGCCAAGGCCGGCGCAGTTACCGGCTTCGGTACAGACGTCCTGACCGTTTTGCTGCAAAGTAGATGTAAAGTTGGCGGCCGAACCCAACAAGGCCACATTGTTGCTGAGCCTGGCATCGGCCAAAGTGCCGGAGGAGATACTGGAGGCGTTGAGACTTGTCAGCTGAGCGCCGCTAACGGCCGGCAGCTGCGAAGAACCATCCAGGCGCACCAGCTGGTTAGCACCGTTGAAGGTATTGCCTTGCAAGGTTACGTTAGCGCTGAGGCGGCCATCGTCCAGTGTGCCGGTAGCCAGGTTGCTGGCGTTTAAATTAGTTAATAAAGCGCCGGAAACAGCCGGCAGTTGAGTGCTGGCGTTAAGTTGAACCAGCTGACTGGCACCGTTAAAGGTGTTGCCGACCAGGGTGACATTGGCACTTAGCCGGCCATCGTCCAGTGTGCCGCTCGTTACGGTATCGGCATCGAGGTCGGTTAAGCCGGAGCCGTCACCGCTGAAGCTGGCAGCCGTCACCGCGCCGGTAAAGACCGCGTCGCCGGTGCTGGAGATAGTCAGTCGGCTGGAGCCGTTAGTCTCAAGGTTTAGGGCAAAATTGTCGTTGGTGCCGATTGTCATAGCGGCTCCAAAGCTGTTACCGCCTTGCAGCACTGCGTCGCCGGCGCCGATGCCGCCGCCGATGGTACAGTTGCCGCTGGTGTCACAAACTTCGTTACCGTTCTGGCTGATGGCCGTAGCCGACAGGCTGCCATTAACCGTCACGGTGTGCGTCAACGTTGTCGTGCCAACGCCAACCTGCCCGCCGCTTTCATATAAAATCGAATTAATAATATTCTGGGCGCTGTTGAAGCGAGCCAGGTAGCCGTCGTTGCCGCTGCCGGTAACCCCGCTGCCGGCGCCGGCACAGTTGCCGGCCATGGTGCAGACGTCTTGCCCATTGTGTTGCAGCGTGCCGGTAAAGTTGGCGTTGGCGTTAAGCAAAGCGACGTTGGCGCTCAAAGCCCCGTCGGCCACCGAGCCGGCAGCCGAGATCGTCAAATCATCGGCGATGTACGCGTTCTGGATAATCGCGCCCTGCCACGAACCGGCGGTGACTGTACCACTGGTGTCGATTGTAAAGACGCTGATGCCGTTGGCGGTCTCCAGGTCAATGAAATTGCCGGCCGGTGCGGTGTCGGTGGCCCGGCGTAAAGTCAGCAGATCAATACCGTTGGCGTTGGCCGTAATCCGGGTAGCCCCGGCAATGTTGTCGGTATCGAATATAAAGTCCTCGACCTGGCTCTCGGTTAGAGTGGTGTCGCTGTCACTGTCCGGCATCCAGGTGAAGCCGCCGGAGGCCTCATCATAAGTCAGTACATAGTTGTCGGTTGGGGCGTTGGTGGCGGACAGATCGACTTCCTGGATGGTACCGTCGGTTATTTCGCTGCTTTCAATTGTCTGACCTAAGAGAGAGACGTTGCTGCTCAGCCGCAGATCACTGAGGGTGCCGGTGGCAATGTTGTCGGCATTGAGAGCGGTCAGGCCGGAGCCGTTGCCGCTGAAGCTGGCGGCAGTCACCGCGCCGGTAACATTCATACCGGCAAAGGTCGGGCTGGCACTGACGGCTATATCCTGAATGGTATTGACCGCGCCGGCACTAACGCTGAAGTTGGTCGAGTTAAAGCTGGCAATACCCTTGGCGGCCGTAGTGGCATCATCAATCGTTACCGTGCCGCCGGCTGCCGACGCGTTAGCCAGCAGCACCGCGCCGGTCAACCCGTTAAGACTGGCTACGCCGCCCGCGCCGCCATCGTCATCGCTGCAGATCAGTTGACCGCTACCGTTAGCTGTCAGCGCTCCGCCATTGGCATTGGCCGTACAGTCCAGGCCACTAATTATAAAGTTGCCGCTGGCGTCAATGGAAGCCCTGGTCAGGCCGTTGGTCTGAAAGATCAAACTGTTGGCGCCGGTAGCTGACAAGGTCAGGCCGTTGTTTTGCAGCAGCGGCGTGGTGACGCCGGTAGCAAAGACCGGATTCTGGACTGTGGCAATAGTCAGGCTGCCGTTGGCGCCGCCATCGCTAAAGCTTAAGTTAGAGCCGGCTGTCAGCACCCGCTCGGCCGATAAGTTGCCGCTAAGTCCCAGCGTCAAATAGCTGGCATCGTACGGTGCGCTGCCGCCCACCCCGACACAGTTACCGGCTACCGTACAGACATCGCTGCCGTTCAGTTGCAGAGCGTTGGTAAAGTTCGCTACGGCGTTAAGTTGAGCAATATTTGTACTCAACCTGGCATCGGCCAGCGTACCGGAAGAGATGTTCGAAGCGTTCAGATTAGTTAGGCTGGCGCCGCTGCCGGCGAACAACGCAGCTGTGGCTGTACCACTTAAATTAAGACTGGCGGCCGTGATCTGGCCGCCGTTACCAACTACGAACCGGTCTATCCCGCCGGACTGGGCTTGTATGAGATTGCCGCCGCCGGTGTCATTAAAGTGGATTGACGGATTGGCCGAGGTCTCTTCCTGTACGGCGGCCGGACCCAGCGCTACCGAGCCGCCGGCGCCGCCGCCGTC
>CAZMXN010000023.1:0-2159 GCA_964570275.1 uncultured Candidatus Saccharibacteria bacterium | reverse complement strand
AGTCTGGCCGGTTAGGACTAGATTGGAACCCAGCAGAATAGTGCCGCTGGCGCCGTTAATGGAGTTGACCTGCGGCAAAGGCTGGCCGTCTTCGTCCAGTTCCGGGCCGATGGAGACAAACTGGTTGCCGTTGTAGTAGTTCAGCCGGCCATCGTCATTGTCGACATAGAGCTGGCCGGTTACCGGATTGGCTGGAGCGTCCTGCGGCTGGAGGATGAAGGAACCGTTGGCTTTTAGACTGCCGTTAATGGTCAGGGTTTCGGTCGGATCGATGTTCAGGCTGTCCACCGTGCCGGCCGGCAGCAGTGCGTCGACCGACTCCAGGTGTTCCTGGCGCTGCTTCTCCACTGACGAGCGAGTCATCAGATAAGTGACAGCACCAAACCCAAGCAGCAACACAAAGCAAACCAACCCCACCAACACCGGTACCTTGGGATTGCGGTAGTTGTAGTTATTGGCGACTTGAGCAACAGTCGGACCTTGCCGCTGCTCACTGTTTTCCAGTTGCTGTTGAGCAAAAGGTAATCTGTTGTTTACATCTTTGTCTTCCATGCCGAGAACACTTCTTGCTAAGAAGTATAACCCTTATGGCTAGAATTTTGTAGTGTTTATCGTAGTAGAAAGTACAATGCTAACAGAGAGGCGGCTAGAAATACGACCGTAATGGCTGCGATCTGCCACAGCCCCCTGAAAATATGCCGGGATGACAGAGGATTGCGCCCCAGCGAAATCAAGCTGCCTTTGCTGGAGCCGTACATAATGGTGCCTACTAGCACCACGGTCGCCACGAACACTATTGCACCCAGAATTAGACGGATCGGCGACACGCCTCTATCCGTAAAGTAGCTTCCCAGGCTTTGAAAAAATCCGGCGTCCAGACCGGGGTTGGCCGAAATCTTGAGCTCTACATCAATAAGGCCAATTGGGGTGTCGGCGGCCACGCCGGCCGGTACCGCCTCAACCAGCTCACTAAGCGTGCCTAGGGCTTCCCCGTTGCCATCAAAACTCTCTCTTGCCACTCCCAGGACAAACGGCTGCTTGGTGGCTTTGGCAGCCACACCGCTGATTCGCCCGATTGACACTAGATCACCCGGTTCAACCGGCCCGTCAATGGCACTGACCAGAACTTTAACTGTACCTGAAGACGCCACTGTCACCTGTCGATCATCCCCCTCTATGGTAGCCAGCTGGCTTTCCGGATCCACGACTACACCCAGGAGCCGCTCCGTACTCTGCGCCCTGGCCACCTCTATATCTTCACCGTCTTCCGTGACAAAATTGACCACGGTGCCGATGCTTAGCGGTGTTTCGCTGCGGTAGCTCTCACTTACCGCTGCCAGAACCACACCGGCCGGCACCAGTGCCCCGGCTAGTAGCAGCGCAAAACTGGTAAACAACTTACGGATCATTGCCTATCAGTAAACTACGATTAAGCTTAAAACACAAAAAGGCTCTTCCGGAATTGCCGGCCACACACCCATTGCCCACTACCAAACAAAGAAACCCACAAAGTCGCAAAATATAGTCCCACATCCTCCTCTGGCATTGATTGAACCAGCCATTTAATACCATTCACCTAATACCAATTCCCCTCACTCTCCCCCTGTTTCTTCTATTTCCAGGGTCCGACCCTGGAAATGTATGATATGATGGGAGTATGCCGGGTCGTAATCTAATAAGGTTTGACAGCGACAAGTCTTTTTACCACGTTTACAACCGTGGCGTTAATAAGCAGCTGGTGTTTCTTGATCAGAACGATTACGCTGTTTTCCTGAACTTGCTGAAGCGCTACCTCGGTGCCTCCCCTATCAAGGACAACAAAGGAAGAAATTACCCTTGGTTTGGCGATGAGGTTGAGCTGCTTTGCTTCTGCCTGATGCCTAACCACTTTCACTTACTTCTCTATCAGGAACAAAAGGGCGCCGTCAGTAAGCTGCTCCAAGCCCTTACTACCTCTTATGGCATGTACTTTAACAAGCGATATAAGCGCGTGGGGCCGGTATTTCAGGGTAAGTTCCGCGCTTCCTGGGTTACAGGGGATTCATATTTTGAGCATATTTCGCGGTATATACATTTGAATCCGGCAAACTACAAGACTTGGGAGTGGTCTAGCCTTCCCTACTTTCTTGGCAGTAAGCAAGCCGACTGGATTAAGCCGG
>CAZMXN010000022.1:0-5407 GCA_964570275.1 uncultured Candidatus Saccharibacteria bacterium | reverse complement strand
ATGTTCATGGTCAGCCAAAGCTCTTCGTTCCAGTCTATGTTCCCCGGAAAGGCATTTACCGATCCAAGACTCACCGATAAGTAGCCGTTGACAACACGAACCAGATTGCCGGTAGACCTGGTTTCCGTCCACAGTAAGCTACCGCTTGAAGCTGCATCATACAGCTTGAACTCTACGTGATAATTGCCATCGGGAACCGTTGCCCCCGACGCCTGCAGTAAACGCGCCTGGAAGTTAAGATTGCTGGACGGTGCCGCTATGGCTGGCTGAGCTGTATCAAAAAATAACGGTTTAGCAGTCAGCAAAAACAGCGCAAACAAGCTTAGCAGTAGCACGCCTCGGATATGAGGCGCCCCACCAAGGCTTAAGCCAGTTTGCGCTGTTCGTTTTGGTTTGAACATGTGTTTTGGTTTGTCCCCGGCTTTGGTTGCCAGGAAAGTTTGTGTATTGGTTTACCTTGTTGATGTCTCGTTTCCGTATCTATCAACCAGAAACCACTTCCAGTATCCACCTTGCCGCCCCTGTTGTACAAGGGGGTTTGTGAGCAAAAAAATAACTCAGTTGAACTGCTGAGTTAAAGCAAATTTTTACAAATTCCCGTTGTTAAAATATCTACTACTTGAACGTTACTGGTTAAGTTTGGGCTTTCTTCTTAGCACAAGGAGTGTTTCGGTTCAAAATATAGTTGTATTATTATCTACATGGCAAAATCCGACCGTTCACTTATCCACAAGCATGTGACAGACAGCAGTTAGCAAATAGCAGATAACAGAGAGATCAGACCACTAGCCTCATGTTTTTCTTTTTCTAGCTTTTTGATTCTACCCCAAGGTAAGCGAACGACCTCATCTCCTTGCTCATACACCGCCTTGACTTCGTCATCGCTCAAATAATTTTCTTCTGTAGAGAAAACCAGAAGATACTGGGCTTCCTTAAGAGAACCGTAAGCAATCTGCAAAAATTGTACCTGTACTTTGAGTGTTTGCCTGGCAAAGCCTTCGATAATATTCAAGGGAACCGACAAACTCACCCGTCTTAACTGTGAAGTGAGACCAAAGACCTCCTCCCGTGGAAGCGTGCGTGTTAATCGATACACCTTATGAGCATATCGATCAGTCTTCTGAGTTAAAATATCTGTACTCTGAATACAAGTTGGCTTATCCAACTTTTCCTATACTGATATCTGTTACCTGTTATCTGCCTAAGCAATCTTGGTGATCTTGATCTGGCTCTGGCGTTGTCGGTGGCCGCGAACTTTGCGTACTCGTTTTTTGGCTTTGTAGCGAATGGCTGTGACTTTGTCCGCTTTGACATCGGCTTCAATCACCTCGGCCGAAACCTTTACGCCGCTGACTGCCGGAGTACCTACGGTGGTTTTGTCTCCGTCAATCACAAGCAACGGCTCAAAGCTAAGTTTCTTTTCGCCCGGAAGAAGATCAACCAGCAGTGTCTCACCTTCCGAGACCAGATACTGCTTGCCGCCGGTACTGATAATTGCCTTTTTCATTTCGATTCAAAAACGCTCATTTAGAAAAATTGATACCAAGGGATTCTAACAGAGATACCTCCTCTTGTCAAAACCAAACCGGTCTCTTCCCCGCCTCCCGCCGAACCGGCCTCCAGCCACAACTGCCTTTACTACCCCTTAAGCTATTGCATACTGCAATCCCTTTGCAAGGTTGAACCTTGCAAAGACAGGCCTTGAAAAAGGCATGCCTGGAAGTGGTGTGGTTAATTTTATAAGCGGGTTTTGTGAGGGGAGAAGTGACTGCTCTTATCTATATAATACTAGCATTAATTCTAGTATTAATGCTAGTATTCTTAGTCTATATTGTCAACTTTTATTCCCCCTCGTGTCAGGGTCTGCCTCTGACTAAGCTGCCAAGGCTTGCTTACACGAAAAACACTGCTTTAAGCAGAAACGATTCAGACCTATTTCGCCTTTTTGAGGGTTATCACCAGAGCCTGCCCCTCGACTTTAACCGCTGCTTCGTAACCACCATCGACGGCATCAGCGGCGGAGATCGTCTTAGCCAGGGTTTCGTGCTTAATGGTCTCCTGGTGCTTATCAATAGCGGCCTGCAGGTCTTTATCTTTTGCCGCCAGGCTCAAGATTATTCGATCATCCACCTCCAGACCGGCCTGCTTGCGGGCATTTTGTACCTGTCGAATGACATCGCGGGCCATACCCTCCTGGTGCAAGTCCGGTGTCACCTCTGTATCCAGCTTGACTGTTTTGCCCCACGAAACCTCTTTGACGTTGACCTCTTCCTTGATGACCTCCCTGTACATCTCCGGCAACTCAGGCACAACCGCCGCTTTAAGCGGCTGACGCACTTTGACCTTAGCCTCCGCCCGCTTGGCAAGGCATTCCGTAATGTAATCCCGGGCCCGCTTCATATCGGTTAGCAGCTGAGAGTCTATAGCCCCGGCCTGCGGCCAATCGCTCAAATGAACGGAAGTAGGCAGATCGGTATCCGTCACCATCTGTCGCCAGATGTGATCGGCCAAAAACGGCGAAAACGGCGCCAGTAGCTGACAGATACGCAAAATGACGTAATGCAGCGTGGCGTAAGCCTGTGCCTTGTCGTCATCGTCTTCACTTTTCCAGAAACGTCGGCGCGAACGTCGCACAAACCAGTTCGATGTATCATCCAACAGCTGCTCTATCGGCCGCGTAGCCCGATCCAGCCGATACTCCTCCATAGCGTCAGTCACCTCTTGAATTGTTTCGTTGAGTCGTGACAACATCCATTTATCGAGCACACTTTCGCTGGACGGCTCCTTCAGCGGCTGGTCAGGCTGCCAGCCGTCAACGTCGGCATAAAGCTTGTAGAAATTGTAAGTGTTGTTGAGGGTCATGAACACCTTACGCTGCACGTCACGCAAAAAGTCGGTACTGAAGCGGACATCCTCACCGTTTACGATCGGGCTGCTTGCCATAAAGAACCGCAGCGTGTCGACACCGTACTCGTTGAAAATCTCGTCCATCGGCGCGTAGTTTTTCTTCCGCTTACTGAGCTTTTCGCCATCGGCAGCAACAACCCAGCCGCTACAGATAACATTCTGGAACGCCGGCTTATCGAACAGTGCGGTAGCGAGGACGTGCAGGGTGTAGAACCAGCCCCTGGTCTGGTCGATGGCCTCGGCTATTAAATCGGCCGGAAACCTTTCTTCCCAGAGTTTTTTGTTGTCAAAAGGATAATGATCCTGGGCGTATGGCATTGAGCCGCTCTCAAACCAGCAGTCAAACACTTCGGGTATACGCTTGGCTATCTTCCCGGAGTCAGTCCTGACTTCAACTTCGTCAATATGGGGTCGGTGTAAATCGGTTACTTTCTCCGGATTAACGGCCCTGTCTTTCAACTCCTGGACACTACCAATTACAATGACTTCCCCGTCATCTGTTACCCAAACGGGCAATGGCGCCCCCCAGAAGCGATTGCGGCTAATGGCCCAATCCCGGGCGCCCTCCAGCCAGTTACCGAAGCGGCCATCTTTAATGTGACCCGGCGTCCAGTTGATTTTAGAATTATTTACAACAAGACCGTCTTTTATATCGGTGACTTTGACCAGCCAGGAATCGGTCGCGTAATACAGCAGCGGCGTGTCGCAGCGCCAGCAGAAAGGATAGGTGTGAGTGAAAGTCTCGGCCGCAAAGACGCGGTTCTGCTTTGTCAGGTATTCGATAATCGGCTGATCGGCTGCTTTGAAGAACTTCCCGGCAATATCTTTCGGCAAACCGATATTATCTACAACGTGTCCGTTTTCGTCCACCGTTAACAGCACGGGCAAGTTTTGTTGCTTACCTAACAACAAGTCATCCTCGCCAAAAGCCGGCGCCACATGGAGCACGCCCGAACCATCATCTATGCTGACAAAGTCGGCCGCCCAGACCCTGTAGAGCCTGTCGGCATTGTCCAAATCTTTAACAGCGTCCAGCTTAAACAGCGGCTCGTAGGTCTTGCCCACCAGTTCCTCGCCACTTACTTCTTTCAGTATGCGGTAAGTATCTGTTGACAAAACCTCCAGGCGGTCACGTGCCAGTATCAGAACCTCGTCCACGCCCTGATCGTTCGCCATCCTGACATATACATACTGCGCCTGGGGATGTACCGCCACGGCCGCATTGCCCGGCAAGCTCCAGGGTGTGGTGGTCCAGCCCAACAGATAAGCATCTTCGTCGGTAAGCTTAAACTTCATGTATAAACTGGGATCGGCGACGTTGTCCTGATAGCCCTGATTTAGCTCGAAGTTCGACAACGGCGTGGCACAGCGCGGGCAGTATGGCGAGCTGCGGAAATCTTTATAGATCAGTCCCTTGTCATAAATTGTTTTAAACACCCACCACACACTCTCGATGTAACTTTCGTCAAGCGTGGCGTAAGTCTTTGAGTAATCCGCCCACCGCCCTACGCGCTTAAACATATTCTCCCAGACGTCCTGGTACCTAAACACCGACTCGCGGCATTCGGCATTGAATTTCTCGATGCCGTACTCGAGAATATCTTTCTTGCCCCTAAAACCGTGTTCTTTTTCGATGGCATACTCGACCGGCAGACCGTGGGTATCCCAACCGACCCGGCGCGGCACATGATAACCCTGCATGGTCTTGTAGCGGGTTACGCTGTCCTTGATCGTAGTCTGGACCAGATGCCCGTAGTGAGGCACGCCATTGGCAAACGGCGGTCCGTCATAAAAACTGAAAGTTTTGCTGTCCTGGCGCTGTTGCAGGCTCTTTTCGAACGTCTTTTCGTTGTTCCAGGTTTCAAGCAGCCGCTCTTCGACTTCGGCCAGGAAGTGTTTTTTGCTGTCTGTCATATGGCTCTACTCCTTGTAATTACCTCTTTAGAAGTAAAAAATCATCTCTCCTGTCTGCCAGAACCCCTGTCGGGGCGGTACCATCTGGCTTCCAAAAGAAATGATTCTTCCAGCACTTATTCTCAAAACGGCTGTTACGGGCTCCCCGGCAGAGTCTAATTTCGTAAGCGGATTTACGATTTCTTTCTGCTCCGTACCACGGTTGGTTCGCAGTTGATGGCTGCTTCTCGTTCCTTTTTATCAGGAATGAACGGATTTATTCGATTACTGAACGCCTGTATTTTACACCTACACGGCGTAACTGGCAACTTCATCCATCAAGGGCAGTTGGGCACCTTGCCACACCTGCAGAGCGACACCATCCTGCTTTTGGGCCACTATTCCGGGATAGGCCACTACATCGTAAAGGCTGGCCAGGGCGGCGCCTTCCCTTGTGTCCAGGTTTACTTCTTCGACAGTAATATTACCGTGAAGTCGCTGGAAGTCACGCTTAAACGACTCTACCGCCGTGGCATGTTCGGATTTTGGCCGGTAAAGAATAAGGACTTTCATGAATATTAGGGTATAGGGTGGAGGGGTTGGGGTC
>CAZMXN010000021.1:0-6143 GCA_964570275.1 uncultured Candidatus Saccharibacteria bacterium | reverse complement strand
CAGTAGACAGTAGACAGTAGACAGTCTACCCCCTCTAACCTATAACCTAAAACCTCTAACCTTATCTCACAGTTCGTGGATAACGGTGATGCGGGCGCCTAAGGAGTTGAGCCGTTCGGCCAGATCCTCGTAGCCGCGGTTGATCGAGTAAACATTTCTGAGCACCGATACGCCGGGAGCAGCCAGCATGCCGATCAGCAATATCACGGCCGGTCTTAGAGCCGGCGGACAGACGATGTCGGCGGCGCTGAACCTGGACGGGCCGTCGATATAGGCCCGGTGCGGATCGGCCAGGGTGACGTTAACATTGAGTTTGCGCATTTCGGTGTAGTAAATGGCCCGTTCTTCGTAAACCCAGTCATGGATGAGCGTGCGGCCCTTGGCGACGGCGGCGATGGGCACGAAGTAAGGCAGGTTGTCGATGTTAAGACCCGGATAGGGCCGGGCGTAGATCTTCTCGTCAAGCGCCGTCAGCTTGCCGTCGTGCTTGTGGATAGTCACGTCAGCCAGCTCGGTAAAGCCGTTGTTGGCTTTGTAGCTCTCTGATACGTCGAACTCGAGCCCCATTTTCTTCAGCTTCAAAAGCTCCAGCTCCAGAAACTCAATCGGCGCGCGCTCGATAGTCAGCCGGGAATTCGTAGCCACGGCAACAGCTATGAATGTCATTGATTCGATCGGGTCTTCACTCGGGTAGTAGGTTATATTCTTTTTAATTTCCTTGACACCGCGGATGCGCAACGTGCTGGTGCCGACGCCGTCGATCTTGACGCCGAGTTTCTTGAGGAAGATGCACAGATCCTGAACCATGTAGTTGGCGCTGGCCATCTTGATGACGACTTCGCCGTCGAACTTGGCGGCGGCCATCAGGACGTTTTCGGTGGTGGTGTCGCCCGATTCGTACAACACAACTTGCCCAGGCTGTTTTTTGTCAACGGTGACGTGGTAGTGGCCGGTTTTGGCTACAATGTCGACGCCGAATTCCTCAAGCGCGAACAAGTGAGGCTGTACGGTCCGGGTGCCGAGCTTACAGCCGCCAGCGTAAGGGATTTTGAATTCTTTATACAAGTGCAGCAACGGCCCGAGCATCATGATGACCGAACGGGTCTTGCGGGCGGCGTTCTTATCCATTTTATCCAGGCGAAACTCAGTCGGCGGCTTGATTTCCAGATCGTTGCCGGCCTGCCATTTGACCTGAACGCCGATACTGACGAGCACTTCAATAATGCGATTAACCTCTTCTATACGCGGCATGCGCTTGAGGCGCGTGGTGCCTTTGTTGAGCAGAGCGGCGAACAGCAGACAGACGGCGGCGTTTTTCGAGACTTTGGTTGTGATCGAGCCCTTGAGCTCGTGGCCGCCCTCAACCCGGAGATTCATGGCGCTGCCGCTCAGGGAGATGATTTGCTTGTTGAGGGTGTCGCTGATGCGGCCCAGCGTTTCAAGCGACAGGTTTTGCTTGCCGTGCTCGATGCGGTTGACGGCGGATTGACTGGTGCCGAGTCGGCGGGCGAATTCCGCCTGGGTTAGGCCCCGTTCTTGTCTGATTTGATAAATAAGTTGACCGATTTTCTCATTTGTAGTTGACATAACTCATCTAAGATACCACACATGGTATACAAACAACAGTCTTTTTGGACTTATGCACAGCTTTTTAGGGCCGTTTAGGGCAGCTTACCAGCGGCAGCCAGCGGCTTTTGTTTCGCGGAATTTGGCTGTAAGATACACTCATGATCTGACGTGACTTCCGCGAAAAAGCCAACCCGAAAGCGGCGCCTGCCTATCCAGAGCGCCTGGGGGTTCGGAACAGGCTTTTAAAACCCTTGAGCTGACTAACTATAACTTATGTAAAGGGCTTGTCTTATGAGCGATGATGAAATCAAACAATTGATTAAGGCCGAGGAAGAGCGTCAGCGTGCCGGGCTGGAGTTGATTCCCAGTGAAAACTATGTTTCCCGGGCAGTGCTGGAGGCTTTAGGCAGCGTGTTTACCAACAAGTACTCCGAGGGTTATCCCGGTAAGCGCTACTACGGCGGACAGGAAAATACCGACCAGGTCGAAGCTCTGGCGATCGAACGCGCCAAGCAGCTGTTCGGGGCCGACCATGCCAATGTTCAGCCGCACTCCGGAGCGCCGGCCAACATTGCCGTTTATCAAGCCTGGCTGGAGCCCGGCGACACGGTTATGGGCATGAAGCTGGATCACGGCGGCCACTTGACCCACGGGCATCCGGTGACATCCAGCGCCAAGCTGTACAACTTTGTCCGCTACGGTATTAAGGATATTGAGACAGGGGAAATCGACTACGATGAAATGCGCGAGGTGGCGCTCAAGGAAAAGCCGAAAATTATTCTGGCCGGTTTCAGCGGCTATCCGCGCAATCTCGACTACGCCAGGTTCGCCGAGATCGGCAACGAAGTTGGCGCGGTGCTGATGGCCGACATGGCGCATATCGCCGGCCTGATTGCTGCCGGCGTGTCGCCGAATCCGTTTGATCACGGCTTCCATATCATCACAACAACCACACATAAAACCCTGCGCGGTCCGCGCGGCGGCATGATTTTGAGTAAGGGCACAGCCGGCAATCCGCTTAAAGCCCCGGAGAAGACAATTGATAATTTACCGACACTGATTGACCGCGAGGTCTTCCCGGGCTTTCAGGGCGGGCCGCACATGCACGTGATTGCGGCCAAAGCCGTGGCCTTCGGCGAAGCGTTACGTCCGGAGTTTCGTACTTACAGCGAGCAGATTCTGAAGAACGCCAAACGGCTGGCTGACGAAATGATGAAACGCGGCTTCAAGCTCATCACTAACGGCACTGACAATCACCTGATTCTGGCCGATGTACACACCAGTTTCGGCCTTGACGGCAAGGTGGTCGAAGAAGCTCTGGACCGCATCGGCCTGACGCTTAACAAAAATGCCATCCCCAACGACACGCTGCCGCCGTTTAAGCCGAGCGGCATTCGTCTAGGCACGCCGGCCCTGACCACCCGCGGCTTAACCGAGGAACACATGGGCCAGGTAGCGGACTGGATGTTGGCGGCCATAAAGGCGCGCAGCGATGAAGCGGCGCTCGATAAATTGCGCCAGGAAGTAGTCGGGTTCGCCCGGCAATTCCCGCTGCCCAGCGACCAGTAAGCTGATCGTAAAAATCGCCGGACAATTGCGAAGAGAAGGGACTTAAATAAGCTCCGGCTCCTGGTCGAGAGTTACGCCGAATTTGTCCTCGACGGCTTTGACGATCTTTTGTTTGAATTTGAGCAGATCCCGGGTCGAGCGGGCGGACTCGTTGACCAGCACCAGCGCCTGTTTGTCCCAGGTGGCCATGCCGGTTTCCGGGTCGTGGTAGCCGCGCAGACCGCATTGTTCGACCAGCCAGCCGGCGGCCAGTTTGTAGCGGTCGTTTGGAAGCGGCCAGTAAGTCAGCTTGGGAAATTGTTTGATCAGCTTGTCGAACTGAGCTTTGTCGATAATCGGGTTGCCGAAGAATGAACCGTTGTTGGCAACCTTGGCCGGGTCGGGCAGCTTGCTGGTACGCACCGCGATAACGGCGTCGCGCAAAGTCTGCGGAGTAACTCTTGTGATGCCGTGTTCTGTGAAGTAACTCTGCAGCGCCGGGTAAAACGGCGGGCCGGGATCGGTTCGGGTCAGCCCGAAAGTGATGGAGGTGATGATGAAGCGGCCGCGGTCCGTGGTTTTGAAGCGGCTGGTCCGATAGGCGAAAGCGCAGTCTTCGGGACTCAAGGTAACGAATTTGTGCTGGCTGACGTCGTAGGCTTCGAGACTGATTAAAACGTCGGCAATTTCACGGCCGTAAGCGCCGACGTTCTGGACGGGCGTGGCGCCGGCCGTGCCGGGAATCAGCGATAACTGCTCGATGCCGCTGAAACCCATATCGACCGTCCGCTTAACGACGCTGTCCCAGTCCTCACCGGCTCCGACGGTTACAACCAGATGGTCATCCTCGTCATTATGGCGCTCAAACCCCCGGATTTTATTGACGATTACCAGACCGTCGAAGCCATCGTCGCGCCAGACGATGTTGCTGCCGATACCAATGGCGATAACGGATAGCCGGCGCTTTTCGGCCCAATCAACCGCCGCTACGATATCATCCGGCTTGGTGGCATCGGTCAGATAGGCCGCCTTGCCGCCGAGCCGCATTGTGGAGTAGTCGGCCAGCGAGACCTGTTCGCGTATGAGCATTATGCTTCACAGTATACGACCAACTGAAGTCGTCGGCCAACTTTGTGCCTGCTTGCGTATCCACCCGGCTAAAATCCGGCGAGCAAGGCGTTGGTGCCTGCGCCGTTAGCGGCTGGTTGGACTTGCATTTGGCCGGTCGGCGGCGTTAATATGGTGGTCTATATGGGCGAGTCAACCAAACATCCGTTTAAACCGGTGGGCGGGCGCTTGAAGGCGTTGCGTCAGCGTAGGCACGAGAGCCTGGCCGAGGTGTCCGGCGCCATCGAGATCGATATCGATGCTTTGCAACGGATAGAGGACGGCGCTGAGCTGCCCAACGAAGAAACACTGCTGCTGCTCATGACTCACTTTGGACTTAAGGAAGAAGAGGCCCAGAAGCTTTGGAAGCTGGCCGGTTATGACAAGGATCGGACCACACAGGAGTATCTGGAGCAAAAGCCCTACGTCATGGTGGCGCCGATTGACAACCGGATAATTTACACCGACACGGTCCATGTAGCGGTCAACAATTACGGAGTGATTATTAATTTCATGCAAGGCATGGGACCAAACGGACAACCGGTGGCGGTATCGCGCTTAGGCATGAGCCGTGAGCATGCCGAGAGCTTGCTGCAGGTTTTAAGGGCGACACTTGATCAATCAAACAAAACACCCAAGAGCCTGCCGGCGCCGGAGATCACCGACGAACAGCGGGAAAGCCGGCTGGACTAGCCAGGTCGTTTGGTGATGGCCGGCGTGTAGGCAATAAGCATATTTTCCAGCCGCAGCTGTTTGCCAATCAGAAAGCCGGCCGCGTCACGGGCGATTGCTTTCTGTTCTTCGACGTGCCGAAAACGCACCTCCTCCTCAAGGATGTTTTTTGCCGAAAAAAAGCCATGCCAGTAGTAGTGTGAGCGCCTCAGGTAGGCGTCAATGGTGCGCTCCAGGACTCCGGGAGCGTGCAGGGCGGGGATGAGCTCATACCAGACGACAACCCGGCGGCGCATTTCGGCCATCAAGGAGGCATACAGACTGTCAGGGTTGCCGTCAAAGGTCAGGGTCTGAACCTCGGTCAGGACCTGCCCGTAAGCTTCTTCGGCGCTCAGGGCTTGAAGATCAGCGTCCCAATCGCCTGCGTTACGGCTGTAGCTGCGCCAGGCGGTACAAAGCTCGTCTCGGCATATCTGTAATTGCTCCAAAGGGCTTTGTGGCTCACTGGCGGCGTTTCCCGGGATTTCCTGATCGCCCATAATACACAATGATTATAGTTACAAATCAAATAAACTCAAGCTGGCCGTTTGTTGGACCTAAGCCGCTATGGCGGTTTCGCCCAGGACGGCTTGGATGTGCTGTAGTACTATCTCGGCTGCTTCCGCGGCGGCCTCAGCTTCATCGTGTCTTTGGCGAGCCGCTTCGATCTCGGCCGGAGTCTCAGCTGGGGGTTCGACTTCTCGTGTCTCGCTGCGGGATGGTTGCTTTTGTACTTGCGCGGCCATGATAATTATTACTATTTGTGTACTGGTATACTCCTATACGCGCGCAAATAAAAGGTAAAATTCACTACAATTCACTTTGACCGGTGTTAACGACCTGCTACAATGCCACCCGCGCATCCGTAGCTCTGGCAGGACAAAAGCGTTGGTTTCCGGTACCTAAGGTCGTAGGTGAGGCTTGCCAGTGGCAAGCCGCAAGGCAGCCAACTCTTGAAAACTTGTTTTCAAAGACGTTGCTGCGGGTGAGATGAGCCAGTGGCTCATCGCAAGGACACTTGACTGATTTGAAGCTTGCTTCAAGTAAGTCAATGTCGGGCCTGCAGAATGTAGGCGCGGAACGTGACCGAATCCTGCCAGGTTCGAACCTTTATAATGTAGAAGCGTATATGCACCCGTAGCTCAGCTGGATAGAGCGTTGGTTTCCGGTACCAAAGGTCGTAGGTTCGAATCCTGCCGGGTGTACCA
>CAZMXN010000020.1:3420-7633 GCA_964570275.1 uncultured Candidatus Saccharibacteria bacterium | reverse complement strand
GATCAAATATCCCCGCTGCTTTGAACGGGGATATTGACGATATCATCGAGCAACTGCACGCTGCAGAACACGAATTGCTCAGCCAGGATACCTGACCTAAGCCTGTCGGTGGCTGCGCTTCGGTTGACTGTTGAGTAGTTGTTGCCTAAGAGGGGCGGTGATTTTATCCAGCTTGGCTGATCGCCATCAATCGGCATCGCTTTGCTGGCTGGATTGCCCCTCTCCTGGTTTACTTCACAATCGAGTCAGGAACTGAGACGAATGGGAAAGTTGCTATTTCTTGGTTTTTTCTGACGACGGAGTACGTGACGCGTAAAGGGTGTTGAATATTTGCCTCTGGTTGCGTGCGGCTGTTTGCTCCGGTGTCTCTTCGCGCTGCTGCTTCTGTGCCTCCCAAATAGCCTTGGCGGCTATTTCTCTTGTTGTTTTAATGTCGAGCTCTGCCTGCTCGAGAGGCTTAAAGCCTTTTTTGTCAATCTCTCGGCAACAATGCTTCCTTCTCCCACGCCAGGTGTCGCTTTAATTGTGGTGTTTTCTGACTTAGTCACCGGATAGCCTGCCCTGCTGCTGCCCTCTTCTTTGCTTCCCCAAAGAGTTGCACCCGTATGTTCGGTTGTAATTCTGGCAGTTTCTCCTGGGTTCGTGATTTTGACGGAATCGGAAGGTAGCTCAAAATAAGGCAGGCGTGAATCGCTGCCGCCACCAATTTCTTTTCCACCTGAATGCACAGTGACACCGTCAAGATGCTGTGTCATTCTGACTATTTGCTCGGCAGTAGCTTTTGCGCCGTGCCGGTAAGGATCCCCCATGGGCATTGTTTCTGACATTTTGTTTTTCCTTTTTTATTTATTTAATTTAGCTATTTTTTTATTTGTAAATTTATAGATTGGATAATACTTTAGCAAATTATTGCTATTTTGTCAATATAATTTAATTGAACAAGTGTTAAAATACAGGGGTGACAGTAGAAGAAGCTATTAGCAAATTCACTCAGCAGCTTGATGCGGCCGGAATCGGCACAGCCCGGCTGGATTGTCTGGTCCTGCTGGAGGACGCGACCGGCAAGGACCGCTCATGGCTGCTGGCCCACCCCGACCTCCCTTTGCAAGGTTCAACCTTGCAAAGACTGAAGAGACAGATAAAGCGAAGAATCGGGCATGAGCCACTGGCCTACGTCCGCGGCAAGACCGAGTTTTACGGCCGGGAATTTAAGGTCAGCGCCCACACTCTGGAGCCGCGGCCGGAAACCGAGACCATGATAGAACTGCTGAAGCGGTTAGTTGACAGCAAACAGTTGACAGTAAACAGTCAAAGCACCCTTATTGACGTCGGAACAGGATCCGGAGCAATTGCAATTACCGCGAAACTTGAGTTGCCTGATCTCACCGTGCTGGCTACCGATATTGATGAGCATTGTCTCGCAATTGCTCAAGACAATGCTCATGGGCTTGGTGCCGAAGTCACTTTTTATCAGGGCAACCTCCTGTCTGCAGTTCCAAATGACAAATGGCAAATGAAAAATGATAAAGTGTCTATCCTGGCAAACCTTCCTTACGTGCCAAATGCCTACCATATCAACCAGGCCGCCCAATTCGAGCCGCGGCGGGCCATCTTCGGCGGCCCGGACGGTCTCGAACTTTACAAGCAACTCTTCCTGCAAATTGCAAATCTTCCGCAATCTCCAGCGTTCGTCTTAACCGAAGCCTTGCCCTTTCAGCACCACAATCTGGCCGGGATCGCCCGCGCCCATGGCTACGCCTTGGAAACCACCCGGGACTTTGTACAAGTCTTTGTTAGGTTAGAGGTTAGAGGTTAGAGGTGGGTGGCTTTTGCTCCACCCTATCCCCTATCACCTATAACCTATCCCCCATCACCTACTCCCCGGGGGTCTCTTCCAGTGTTGCCTGAAGCGACATTTCGTTGCCGTCCCGCACCACGGTCAGCGTTACCGTGTCGCCAACGGCAAAGCGACCGAGCACGGACACCAGGCTGTTGTCTTCGTTAATCGGCGTGTCGTTGACCCTGGTAATGATGTCGCCCTCCTGAAGTCCGGCTTTCTGAGCCGGGCTGTCCGGCAGTATCGACGGTTGACCGGTTTCCTCTGACGGCGCGATGAAGGCACCGCGTTTTTGGTCCAGCCCGTACTGGAAGGCCAGATCGTCAGTCAGCGAAATATAGCGTACGCCCAGGTAAGGCCGCAGCAGTTCGCCGGTCTCCAGAACGCTCTTGATCAGCCCGCCGGCATCGTTAATCGGTATGGCGAAGCCGATGTTTTCGGCACCGCCGGCTACCGCCGTGTTAATACCGATAACCTCCCCGTTGATGTTGACCAGCGGGCCGCCGGAATTGCCCTGGTTGATAGCCGTGTCGGTCTGGAACAGATTCTGCAGATAGTCCACGCCGCTGGCGTCGGCCGCCTCGACGTTACGCCCGTAACCGGAAATAATCCCGGTGGTGACGGTATTCTGGAAGCGGCCCAGGGCGTTGCCTATGGCCACCACCTTGTCACCGACCCGTACTTTGCTGGAATCACCCAGCTTGACCGGCTTGAGCTCCTTGCCTTCCAGATCGCGGATTTTCAAAAAAGCGATGTCCAAAGGGTCGCTCTCGTTAGTGCGGCCAATCACCTCGACATTGTCCAGCTCCGTGCCGTCCGACAGCGTGACGCTCACTTCATTGGTGCCGCGCGGCACGACATGACGATTGGTCACCACCACGCCGTCTTCACTCAATATAAAACCGGTACCGGCGCTTCGCTGCGTAAAGGCTTCGCCGAACCCGAAAAAGCCGCGGGAAACCCTCTCCTGGGTAACATTAACCGACACCACGCTCTGGCCGACTTCCTCGGCGATATCATTAATTACCTGGCTTTCGCTGAGTACAATCTGTTGGCGGGCTTCATCGGAGCTGTTGGCCGGATCGAAATTCTGCGCCCGGTTGTTACCGCCGACCCAGCCGCCGAAGAAGCCGGCCGCCGTACTGACCAGCACCAGCAACGCCATGCTCAGCAGCTTGGCCTTAACGATCGGCAGGCGCTCCTCCGGCTTGCGGTCTGTCTTAGCGCGCTGTTGTTCCTCGTTCATGTTCCCTCCCTTGCTTCTTCTGAAAACCGCCGGGGGCTAAACCGTCTTATCGCCCCAGTCGGAAAATGCTATAACGACAATTATGATAGCTACCATTATAAACACTATTTGCCGGCGCACCATGGCCGATAAGCGGTCGGTTTCGTACAAATAATAAAGCGAGGCCAGGCCGTAACCGATCACCGTCAGCAGCAACGTCGGCTGTGACAGCCCGCCGTAAAACAACAGCCAGTGGCTTAGCACCCACACCAGCGCCGACGCAAAGTAGGCCCATACGTAGGACAGCAGCGGCGTGTACGGCTCTTCAAAACTGGTGAAAAAATGCCGGGCGGCCGTATAGCAAACCACCCAGGTGGACAGCACCAGGACGGCTACCGGCGAGGCGCCGAAAGCCTGAAACACCGCCACCATACCGAGCAGCTGGCCGATCATGGCCTGCAGCGACACCCAGAAAACATTCGACAGCGGCTTAATGAATATCAGCCAGACACCGTACGAAGCCGCCCACAGCAGCTGCCACATCTGGCTGTCGGTCTGAGTCATGAAGATGACGAAAGAAAAACCGACCGTGATATCTATGGCGTTGGCCCGGATGTTGGCCGGCCAGTGCCGGGGCCGCACGGCCAGCATCCGCCACTTGCTGAGCAGGATCAGTGCCAGCGCCATCGGCACGAAATTGATCCGCACCATGATAAAGATCAGCGCCGGCAGAAATGTCAGCAACCCCAGGTGCAGAACATAGGCGAATCCGTGCTTGGGCTTTACTTTGGTCAGAAGCTGTTTCATGAGGTATGTCTCTTTCGTGCAACAACCATCCGGCGGCTAACTGGCGGACGCCCGAACTAATCGGTGGCGTTTTGCCCCAGTATTATAACAAAGTCAGCATCCCCGGGGTCGATACCGATATCCGGCGGCACGCTGCTGACAGCGGTGGTATTGAAACGCTTCTCCAGATAACGCTGGGTGTATTTCTTTTCCAGGCCGCGCCGGTTGGTCAGAATGGTTGTCGGCAGATTCTTCTTGGGCGCGTTATCAACGGTCAGAATGTTATAGCCGTAGGACCGCAGCTCGTCGGCTTTCCGGGTGGCCAGACCGTTGACCGCCGTGGCGTTATAGATAGAGATGGTGGC
>CAZMXN010000020.1:0-3320 GCA_964570275.1 uncultured Candidatus Saccharibacteria bacterium | reverse complement strand
GCGTTCTGGAAGCCGGTAAAATCAATCATGGCGTTGTAATGAATCGGGATGCCCATGGTCTGTTCGACGATTTTTTCCATTTCGGCGGTGCCGAACTTATTGGCCGCCTCTTTATTCTGAGGGTTGTTCCGAAGCGCCTGGTTACGGGCGGTCTTAAAGACGGCGTTGATCCGCATTGAGCCGTAGTCGTCGGTTTTAATATAAAAATCGCGCGGGATGCTGAGCAGTGCCGCCTCTTTGTGGATCGGGTCGATGCTGGCCACGATAATGGTGTCAACCAGATACGAGCCGTTGTCATGATCCTCACCGCCGGTACCCAGCAGCAAGATGTTAACCCGGCCGTCGCCCTCGCCATTGAGCAGTGTCGGATCGACGTTTTCCTGAAGAGCGGCCGCGCCGCCGCCGCCGCCTAAGATGTTGCGGCCCGTAAGATAGACTTTGACCAGCAAATAACCGCCGGTCAGAACCACCAGGGCGACCAAAGCGATGGCAACCCGCTTGGTCCACTTCAAGGCATTGGGTGACAGGTTAAGCCGCCGTTTGCGTTTGGCATGCTGCTTCTTGGGCCGTACGGACGGTTCCCGGCGCTCTATGGGTTGTTCCAACACGGCTTCGCCGGCTGGACTGATATCGGACATTTGCGGCCGGGTTCGCGAATGAAAACCCTCGCCTCTGTTAAAGCCGCTTTCGAGTACCGCGCGCTCCGGCGCTGAAGCACCGGCTGGCCGACTGCCTCGGGCCATGCGCGGCGCCGTCCCGGGCGTTCGCATCAGGCCGTCAACTGAGGTGTAGCGCCGACGGTTAGCGTGCTTTTTAAACCTTAAATTGTCCATGGCAAGTGGATTATAGTATAGCCCTAATGGCTAATCCGGTAAACCTTTTTAGTGGATTTAAAACTACGTACTGCAACCGGCTAAATCAAGGTGAAAAAAACCGGCGATTCCCGTATTATTAACTGGTAATGCATTCCGATTCTCATAACGCTCAAGCCAGCCGGTGGCCGCAATGGCTTCAGCAGATTCGCCAGGCCGGTCCGACCTTCTTGCTGCTTTTGTTCGCCATTTTGCTGCCCTTCGTGCTGATGGCGTTTGTTTTCCAGACCTATCAGGTTGACGGTTTCAGCATGGAGACCACCCTGCAGCACGGCGACCGGCTGATTGTTTCCAAAGTCCAGCGGACCTGGTCACGAATTACCGACACGCCGTTCGTGCCGGACCGGGGTGAAATCATCGTCTTCGCCCAGCGCGGGATGTATGAGCCGGGCAGCAACAAAGAAAAACAGCTTATCAAGCGGGTGATCGGCCTGCCTGGAGATCGGGTAGTCATCCGCGACGGAGCAGTCACCGTGTATAACAATCAGCATCCTGACGGCTTTAACCCGGACGAAGCCGGCGGTTACATCGACAGTACTTCGTACCTGCAGGGGGATTACGACATCACCGTAGATGAGAACGAGGTGTTTGTCCTTGGCGATAATCGCTCTAATTCGCGTGATTCGCGCGAGTTCGGCAGCGTCTCGGTTGACGCGATCGTCGGCACCCTGGTCCTACGCATTCTGCCGCTCAACAATACCCAGAGGTTCTAACCTCTAACCTCTAACCTCTAACCTATTCTCTCATTTTTCATTCGAGATTCTGGCGATGATTGTCTTTAGCTCTTCTTCGGTCTTGTACCGGATCATAAGCTGGCCGCCCTTGGCCAGGTGCTTCAGTTTGACGGGTGTTTTTAAGAATTTGCTTAGGCGCTTGGTTTCAGGCGTTTGCTCGAGTGTGCGCTTAACGGCCGCTTTCTCGGTTCCGGCACCGGTCTTGACCGCGCTGGCAAAATGTTCGGCCTGACGGACCGACCAACCCTCGTCGGTGATTCTGGTCAGCAGCTGGCGCTGCTTTTCCGGCTTGTCCTTTAGGCTCAATATGGCGCGGGCGTGACCCTCGGTAATGTGGCCTTGCTGCAATGCTTCCCGCGCTTCTGCCGGCAATTGCAACAGTCGCACAATGTTGTTAACGGTCGTGACGGCCTTGCCAAGCCGCTCGGCAATCATCTGGTAGCTCATACTGAACTGCTCGTGCAGTTTAGCAATTGAAACGGCCTGCTCCAATGGTGATAAGTCCACCCGCTGGACGTTTTCAACCAGGGCGATCTCCAGCTGATCCAGCTCCTTGGCGCTGCGCACCAGCGCCGGCACATGCGTAAGCCCGGCTTGGGTGGCTGCCCGATAACGCCGTTCGCCGGCGATGATGGTATAGCCGTCCTGGCCGTTGGGGGTAACTACCAGCGGCTGCAGAATGCCGTGCTTTTTAATCGATGAAGCGAGCTGCTCCAAGGCTTCCGGATCAAAGTGCTTTCGGGGCTGATCAGGGTTCGGTTGAACAACTTTTGTATTCAGTTTCTGAACCCGTTCTTTCTCGTCTATAAGGAGTGATGAATCAAAATTGGTCGGGATAAGTGTCCCCAGCCCCCTGCCTAAGCCCCTTGGTTGTTTACTGCTCATATTTATTCCCTTGCTATATTTTAGCACGATAGGAGCAGTATTTAGTATAGGGCATGCGAGCCCTGGCTAAGCACGGGGCTTGAGCTGCTACCTATTAGTTGGCGGCCTAACCATAAGTCATGGACAGATATACAGATACAAATCATCATAATACTAGTATTAATGCTAGAATTAATGCTAGTATTATTTTCTTTTGATCAACCCTCACAAACCAAAAAACCCATTTCGCCGCTTGCCTAAAGCCGGCAAGCTTTGGCGACCCACTTTTTGTATCGGCAAAAAGTTGGGGCAAAAAGCCGACAGGCGACCAGTCAAACACGATTGAGCTGGCCTCCCAGGGCCAGGACCGTGCGGCCAAGAACTCCCTGAGCCGGTCGGTCCGGTTCTTTTCTCCTTAGGATAAGCGAACCGGACTTGGCTTGGCCGACAGTGACTCGGTCCTGGCCTGAAGCCAGCTCATCGGTTGACTGGAGCCTGGCAGGGCGAACCGGCCGGGCCGGTTCGTAAAGACAACTAAGCCCTTAAGAGGGCTTTTACGTGGCGGTTTGCCAGGCTGGAGGCTTCCATGGAGGCCGGCGTGTCAAAAGCACCAATTATAGCGAAGGGGCTGTTTGAGGCTCTGCTACTAAACTAAGGTTTTATAAAAGCAGAGCCGAGTTCCCCTTTTAGCATTGTGCCTTTTGACTACAAAGGCCAGCAAGGAGCCGGAGTAAGCCTGGGAGCTTTTTGGTTCCTTTTTACGACTAAAAAGGAACTCGCCTCAGCGGCAGCATGCCGCGGCGAAATTGGTTTATGGAGGCTGTTGGGGCTTAGGGCAGGCGGTGAGGGC
>CAZMXN010000019.1:0-7688 GCA_964570275.1 uncultured Candidatus Saccharibacteria bacterium | reverse complement strand
GTGGTTTTTAGTTAAACAGTGCCATGGCGGTAACGATCGCCAGAATAACAACACCGGTAATAAAGCCACTGGTGACAGCTTGTTTGTACATATTGGAGCTTGTCTGCGGCAATGGTTGAGGGCTGACAGGAATAGCCGGCGGCGGTGTGTGTCCGCCGCTTGACGAAGATTGAGCCAAAGACAGTCCGGAATTAACAATATTTACACCGCATGTGGCAGCGACGCCAGTTAGAGAGTGCGCCGGCTGAGTCGCCTCATCTTTGACTTCGTGGCGGCGTTCGAATAAGCGCTCAATGGGCACTGCCTTGTCGGCTGCTTCTTCAACTTTGTGAAGAATCGTCTCCGGCTTCAGGTCGTGCTCGTTCTCAAGCACCGGTTTTACTTCCGGCATGCGCTGGATTATCTGTTCGATGGTAGTTTCGGGCAAAGGCGGGGCTACTTCCGGCGGGCTTGGCGTTTCGGCTTGCTTCTCCGGCGTGGTGTCGGTTTGCATCTCAATGCTGGCCGGGCGAGTCTCGGCAGCAGGCGCCGCTTCGACCGGTTTTGGTTTGGCTATGACCTCGGCAGCAGGCGTCTTAACCGGGGATTCGATGACCTTTTCGACTGCCGGTTCTACTGGGCTTGTATTTTCATTTTGCTTCTCGGTGGTAACAAGTCTTTCTTTGACGCGGTTAATCCGGCTTTCCAGCTTGTCACGAAGGGTCTGGTTGGTCTCGGCCGCCCGCTCTGTCTCTTTTTTGAGCCGCTCTACTTCCCGTCTGATTTTGCGATCCCGCCGACGACTTAAGAACTCCGCGCCGACAAAGGCGGCTATGGCCGGTCCTGTCCCGCCCCGACGCTCTATAATCCTCTCCTCGACCGGTTCAGGCGCGGTTTCAGCTGCCGCCGCCACTCGGGCTGCCTCCGGCACAAAGAACGCTTCAGCCGGCTCAGGATCGGCCACAGCTGGCTCTACATCCGGTTCGGCCGGCTGTCCGGTCTCATTGGCAGCCTCAACTGCAACCGGTACCGCCTGATCCTCTTCTGGCGCCGGCAATGGTCTGTCGGGCTCTACTGCATCAACGGAAGGTTCCGGAGCGATTGTTTCGGCGGGTTCAATGTGCTCAACCGCCTCATCCGTCTCAGCCGGGCTGCTTACCGGTTGTTCCGGACTCCACGCTTCGCGGTCAGGTATCCGGTCGCGGGGCTCTTGCTTCGGTTCAGAACCATCCGGTTTGCTGACCAGGCCGGCAAACAGCTTCTTCCAACGGCTTAAAAAGCGCGTGCCGGGCGAAGCTTTATCAGTCTCTTCGTCGTCTTCGTCGTCATCATTTGCCTCCGGGCTGTCGGGCCGCTCACTTTCCTGCCGCCGGCGCAGCCAGGACAGGAAGAAGCTCTCCCGCCAGGACGGGGGCTTGGGTGATTCGGCCGGTGAGGCTTCCGGCTCTTCGGCCGGCGGACGACTGAAATCTTCCATGCTAGCTCCTTGCTACAAAGACCTGGTAACCGCCTCGCGGGTAAATAATTCTATGCGGTCGCCTTCCTGTAAATCGACTCGCGAAGCGGATTTGAAGCTTAGCCCGCACATTTCGCCTTCAAAAACTTCTTTGGTTTCCTGCGGTCCGCGCTGCAGCCGCACAACTTCCACCTCAGCCAAGGTCTCATCACCGCGGGTCACCCGCGCCAGAGCCGGTACCGTAAGCTTGCCCTTGGTAACCTCGCCACCACAGATGACTTCGTTCTTGGTAATTTTGAAAATACCCTTAACCACCAGCCGGCCGAGTTCGGTTTCGACGATTTCGGGCGACAGGAGAGCCGACAGCTCATTTCTGACGTCATCAATCAGCTCATAAATGATCTTGTATAAACGCACACTTATCCGGTCACGCGAGGCAGTCTGCTTGATCCCCGGCGGCATGGTTACGTTAAAGCCGTAAACGATAGCGCCGCTGGTGACGGCCAGTCTCAGATCGTTTTCGTTGATAGGCCCTACTCCGGAACCCACCACCCGGACGGCAACTTCCTCGTTATCCAGCGTTTTAAGGCTGTCGATTACGGATGTCAATGAGCCTTGAACGTCAGCCTTGACGACAACGTTGAGTTCGGCCAGCTCTTGTTTGCGGCTGATCAGGCGCAGCAATTCTCCGCCGCTTAAGTCCTGACTGCCGGCTGCGCCCTGGCGCTGCTCGGCATTGGCCTCGGCCTGCGTACGGGCAGCTTTCTCGTTTGCGACAACCTGAAACTCATCGCCAAACTCCGGCAGAGATTTGAAACCGGTGATAACTACCGGCGATGACGGTCCGGCCTGCTTGAGCGACTGGCCGGCCGTGGATTCTAGATTCCGGACCTTGGCGTAGGTTGTGCCGGCCACTACGAAATCACCGCTTTTGAGCGTACCGCTTTCCACTAAAGCCACGGCTACCGCACCGCGCCCCTGTTCCATATGCGATTCGATGATCAGGCCGTTACCGGGAGTTTTGACGTCTGCCCGCAAATCTTCGACGTCGGCCACCAGCAGCACCATGTCCAAAAGCTCCGGTATGCCCTGGCCGGTTTTGGCGGAAACTTCTTGGGTGACGGTATCGCCGCCCCACTCTTCGATCAGCAGATCGTGCTCCGACAGCTGCTGCTTGACCCGGTTGCTGTCGGCGCCTTCCTTATCAATCTTGTTAATGGCGACAACTATTTTGACTCCGGCCTTGCGGGCGAAACGGATGGCTTCAACGGTTTGCGGTTTAACGCCGTCATCGGCCGCCACCACGATGATAACCAGGTCAGTCAGCTGCGCGCCGTGTTCGCGCAAGGCGGCAAACGCCTCATGCCCCGGCGTATCCAGGAAGGTGATCAAGCGATCGTTGTGAGTGATCTGATAAGCCGAGATGTGCTGGGTGATACCGCCGGCTTCGCCTTTGACGACGTCAGCGCCCCGGATCGCGTCCAGCAGCGAGGTTTTACCGTGGTCAACGTGGCCCATAACGGCAACGACCGGGGGCCGCGGTTCGCCGCTGCCGGTGGCCTTCTTCTCTCTTGCCGGTTTGGCGGCGGCTTTCTTGGTCAGCTCAACCTCCAAGCCTAGCTCGCCTACGATAATCTGGGCGGTGTCAAAATCGATCCGCTCATTAACGGTGACCATAACACCGTTTTTCATCAATTCGCCGATAAGGCGGGTCACCGGCAGCATCAGCTTCTCGGCTAACGTGCCGACGGTGACATTTTCTTCGATTTCAATCTTGCGTGACACGTATTGCCTCCTTTCCTGCCGGTGTTACTTTACATCTCTAAGATAACCCTATTTGGCATCTTTTAGGCTCAAAGCGATTTTACGGGCTTCGGTGTCAATGTCGATAACCTTGAATTGCTTCTTCTCGTTCAACCGGAAGACTTTTTCCGGATCAACGCTGTCTTCGTTGCTCATCTCGGATACGTGGACCAGAGCTTCAACGCTGGGTGACAACTGCACAAAAGCACCGAACGGCGTGATCCGGGTAACCTTGCCCTCCACGACGTCGCCTTTCTTGAAAGCCTTGACCTCATTCAGCCACGGATCTTCGGTCATCTGCTTGAGGCTCAGACTTAAGCGATCCTTGTCGATAGAGATGATCTTGGCCTTGACGGTCTCACCGGTCTTAACGTAGTTGCGCGGGTCTTCCACGCGCTCCCAGGAGATTTCCGAAATGTGGATCAGGCCCTCAATGCCCTGAACATTTACAAAAGCACCGAAGTCGATCACACCGGTTACCACGCCCTCTACCTCATCGCCGACTTTGAGCTTGGCGAACAAGGCCTGGGTGTCATCCTTGAGAGCTTCTTTCTCTGAGAAGATAAGCTTGTTGTCCTTGCGGCTTACGTCCAGGATACGAACCCGCAGTTGTTTGCCAACCAGAGCGTTAAGCTTCTGGAGGATCTCATCCTTGTCGGCCCCCGATACGCGCGGATAGTGGCCGGCTGACAGTTGTGACACCGGCAAAAAGCCCCGGATGCCTTCCAGCTCGACCAGCAAACCGCCCCGGTTGGCGTCATACGGCGCCACTTCGACGATTTCTTCTTTCTCAAACAGAGATTGCAGCTCGTCCCAGCCCCGGTCTTTGGCGGCTCGCTTCATGCTAAGCAGCGCGTAGCCTTCATCCATTTCCGGGTCGACAACACTGGTAGTTACCGTTTGCCCTTCCTCGAGTACCTGCCCGTGGCCGATCTCCCGGCGCATCACTACGCCAACGCCATTGGCGCCTAAATCAACCCAGACCTCGTGCTTGCGCACTGAGGTAACGGTCCCTTCTACGACGTCCCCGGCTTTCAGCTGTTTTATATCGCTGGCCGCCAAGAGCTCGTCCATTGTTACTGAACTTGTTTTTGACACTGTGGTCAAACCTCCTTAAAAAGTATTTCTAGCAAACACCGGTTCGTTATGAGAGACGATGTTTGTAAGATTGAGAGCATTATATCTGTTTACCTCTTATAAGTAAACCCCGCCCGTTTTCCCGACCCCGAGGCGGGACGCACCCGGCAAGACGCCGCTTTATACTTTATGCTTCATCGGCTATACTTCAATCATGTATTTGGCGGTGGATGTCGGGGGGACAAAAACACTGGTGGCAGCCTTTGGTAAGACGGGACGGATACTCAAGTCGGTAAAATTCCCTACCCCGAAGGATTACGATGATTTTGTGCAGGAAGTGCAACAGAGGATCAAGTCCCTCGATGTAGACGACTGGCAGGCCTGCGCGGTGGCCATGCCGGGGCTGATAGACCGAAAGAACGGGGTTGTCGTGGCTTTCGGCAACCTGCCGTGGGAGAACGTTCCGGTACAAGCCGATCTGGAAAGGGTTCTAAACTGCCCGGTAATGGTAGAAAACGACGCCAATCTGGCCGGCCTGTCCGAAGCCAGACACGTCATAAAAGATTTTAAAAGAGTGCTGTACGTCACTGTAAGCACTGGAATCGGCGGCGGCATTATCACAAATGGCGTTATAGATCCCGGCCTTCAAGACGCCGAGATCGGCCACATAATGCTGGAGTATCAGGGACGGCTGCGGCGCTGGGAGGACTTTGCCTCGGGCAGCGCCATCGTTGAAAAATTTGGCAAGCGCGCCAGCGAAATCACCGACGACCGGACCTGGTACGTCGTCGCCCGCAACCTGGCCATCGGGCTGATTGACCTGATAGCCACCTTGACACCGGACGCCATAATCATTGGCGGCGGCGTCGGCAGTCACTTTGACAAGTTCAAAGACCGGCTTTTGGAAGCATTAAAAATTTATGAGAACCCGCTGCTTAAAACCCCTCCCATAATCAAAGCCCGACGCCCGGAGGAGGCGGTTATTTACGGCTGCTATGAACTGCTTAAGGACCGTTATGCGAAAACTAATTAAGCAGTTGGGCGCCCGTTACCCGCAGCTTCGCTTCGTGCCAGGCACCAGCTTCTACTGGTCGCCGCAAACTCAGGAAGTGTTTTATAAGGATGATGCCAAACTTACAGAGGTAGCGTTGTGGTCATTACTACATGAGGCTGGCCATGCCCTCTTGGAGCATCAAAATTATCAGTCGGACCTCGAGCTGGTCATAATGGAAAGCGAAGCCTGGCAGAAAGCCACAGAGCTGGCTGCGGAATGCGCCGTAACCCCGATTGATCCGGATCACATCCAGGACTGTCTGGACACCTACAGAGATTGGTTGCACCGGCGCAGCGCCTGCCCGGTCTGCGGAACCAAAAGCCTGCAGGCCTCGTCAGTGCTCTACAGCTGTTTTAACTGTCGTTCAACCTGGCAGGTATCGGCCGCCCGTTTTTGCCGGCCGTACCGGAAAACCGCCGCGCTTGATCAACCAGTGCTAAGCAGCTATTGATCCTTTGGGCAGCCCATAAAAAATGCCCCGGCGTTAAAAACCGGGGCAGCTTGGCAAGGCTATTTAAACCTAGGCCGTTTTCTTGGTGCGACGAGAAATTCGTCCACCCTTGGCGCCGGCAATGCGGGCCAATTCGCGGTTAGCGTAAAAACCGCCGGTGCGGCCGAGTTTGCCGCCCTTAGCGCCAATACGGGCATAAAAATCTGCACCGTACTTGGCTTTGTTGGTGTTGGCGGCTGCCTTGCCGCCGGCTTTCGTTCCTGCCATCTTGTGAGGCCTCCCTAATTTGTTGAAATAAAAAGAGGGCCGGTTAAAGGACCCTCTCTTTTTATTTCTTCTTTCGAAGATATGCTTATGTTATCATACGTTATTGCTTATGTCAACTAAATGTGCTAAAATCCTTACGTTATGTCCGCTATTGAAGTTCCGGCATCACTTGAAAGTCTCGATGATCGCCTGGGTACAAACACCGTTGAAGCCTATGAGCACAGCATCCGCCTGGCCCCCCATCTAGGCAGTGTAGCTATTGTTCTCGATGATCAGGGTTTTAGTAGATTCCACAAGAGCGACTCGGGCCTGGCTGACAGCTACGTGGCCCTGAACCCTAGACATTCTTATTATGTAGACGCCATTAAAGCGGGCCGCGTAAGAGAAAGGATGGGAGAGTTTAGTGCCTTTTTCAGAAACAATGGGATCATCCCGAAGATTCCTGAGCTGATATTATCGGTGTTTTTGCACGAGCTGGGTCACGCTAATGACTACCATTCATATATAGAGCAGGCCGGCGGCGATACTCTGGCTGCTTACAGGCATTTCGTTGAAGTAAGGCAATCTCAGCTTGCAACGCTGCCTCTGGGAATGGCGACATCTTATGCCGAGCGGGAACTAAGTCAGCAAGCCGGCAGACGAGGTTTGACAGGACCCTATCAAAGCAACGATAACTGGGCTGAAATACTGGAACGCAACACCAGGGCCTACGCCCGTCTACCGAGCGAACAGGTTGCTGATCGCTTCGCACTGGGTGTTTTGGCGACAATGTATTCATAAGATAAGCCTCTCGGGGGTACGAGCGGCTTTACTTGCCAAACAAATTAAAAGAGCTCTCCTGGTTCGGAAAGCTCTTTTAATTTGCAACGAGATGAGTGAAATAGAAGCTTGCTTATATTTCCGAGTGAGGCCGACAAAAGATTAAAGCCACCCTATTAGGATGGCTTTAATATAATTCGGCACCGTGCTATTTTCCCAGGGGTGAACCCCAAGTATTGTAACCGCTGCGAGGCTTAACTGCTGTGTTCGGCATGGGAACAGGTGTTTCCCTCGCGCCATGGGCACCGACCATCATAGTTGACAGCAGACAGTCGACAGTCGACAGTTAAGTATTTCTCAACTGTAAACTGTAAACTGTAAACTGTTTACTACAATGGACCGTGTCCATTGTTCTGGTGCAAATTGTTAAGACAAATCCAGTAGTGAGCCTTTCATAGCATCCGCTTCAAAGAGCGGATGCCCGACCCGCCAAAGGCGGGTTGATGAAAGATCTACTACTAGACAAACGGGTGCTCTTTTGAAAGCACCAATAATTAGCCAAATGGCACGTTCACCAGGACTCGTGTGTTTGGATGCAGCGTGTGTTTTATCACAGAGGAAGCGCCAAGGAACCGTATAAAATACGGTGACTGCGCCCCGGAGGTGAAAAACATCGCGCTGCGCCAAAAGCAGATTCGAAAGCCTGGCTTTGCCAGGTTTACGAATCTGCGGCACACATGTCCTGGGTCGTAAAAAGTCAATGGGACTATTAGTACGCTTCGGCTCCATACGTTACCGCACTTTCACCTTGCGCCTATCAAACTGATCGTCTTTCAGTGTCC
>CAZMXN010000018.1:0-9425 GCA_964570275.1 uncultured Candidatus Saccharibacteria bacterium | reverse complement strand
ACCGCGGCGAAATGTTGTTTATGAAGCTGTGGCGCTTTGGGCAAGCGGTGAAATGTTTGGTTTGGCTAAAAGCTGGTCACAAATGTTGCGGTGAAACCTGTTCTGACTCGCCAGAACAAATACCCTACGGCTTCGGTATCGGATTGGCTTGCAAGGCCGTGGCGACTGCCACCAGATTATTAGCTGCCGTTGCCGCGTTGCGATGGGCGCGCTGTTTCTTTTCTTCACTGTCGGTTTCCAGATAAGTCGGACCCATTTGCGAGCCGTGGTTGAAGTAGGTCCAAGCCTGGCCGGGAACCGTAAAGCCCAGCTCCAGCAGGGCAGCTTCCATCTCGCCGATAACATGTTTGGCGCCGTCTTCGTTGCCGACTGCCACAAATCCGGCGACATGGCCGTAAGCCACCGGCCGGTCCAGATCATCGGTCTCCGACAGCATGGCGTCCATCCGCTCAATTACGCGCTGGGCCAGGCTGGACAATCGGCCGACCCATGTTGGGCTGGCGATGATCAGAATTTCGGCACCTAATATCTTTTCGCGTATTGCCGGCCACTCATCGCCGCTGCCTTCGTCGGTGGAAACGCCGGGCGGAATATTGTGATCAGCCACACGGATGATTTCGTATTCGGCGCCGCGCTTTACCAGCTCCTTGCCCAAAACATCGGCCAGCGCTTCGGAGCTGGACTCTTTCGGCGAGGGTTTCAGGGAACAATTCAAAATAACAGCTTTCATAAGCCCTCCTTTTCTTCTTAAGAAGTATGCCTGCCAAAGCGCCCGCCGGCTGTTAGATAAAACACTGGGAAAGTATCAGAATGCCCGCCCGGCCATTTGGTCTTTTTTAGCGGGCGTAGAATAATAGGGTCCATGCGGCTGCGCGTTGTGTTAAACCAAAAATCCGGTTCTCTGTTGATGCACTATCTGTTCCTAGCCATACGTCTCGGTTTTACGCTGACCCGCAATTTGGTTGCCGGGCTTTTTGCCGTGATGGCTTTGGTGCCGCTACTACTGATTATCATTCAGTTGTCAGCGGCTGGTTTTAGTCGTCTGAGCATCATCCTGGGCAATATTGTTTTTCTGCCCTTAGGTGTGTTCGGGCTGCACCGTTACGACGCCAATGAACTGATATTTAACTGGGCGGCCTGGGCACTGGTGCTTACGCTCGCGGCCTTTCTGATAAAGAAATTCTTTCGTGGGTCGGCCAGATGGTTAAAGAACCCGGCCAGGGTCATTCACCGGAGTTATCTGGCTGCGTATTCGGTTGCTTTTTGTCTGGTGCCGTTTATAAGCGTCTCAGCTGATACCAAGCGAGCAGACATCTTTGCCGTCCTGCTATTCTTTTTTGTCACCGGCTACGCGGCTTTTTGGATTGCCCGCGGTTTCAGCCGGCTGGTATCCGGCTTGAATACTGAGGGGAAGGGTGGAATTGTGCCGCCGGTCCGGTATGAAAAACCCGGCCGGCCATCACAGAACGTAAGGAGCGCCGGTCCCAGGCGATTGGACTACAAAAGACGGCGATAATACTAGCATTAATTCTAGTATTAATACTAGTATTATTGCGTACTGCCGGAGTATACCCAGGCAGTCTGAGGGGTTAAATAAACCGGCTGCGAGGGTCGGCTATTTTTTGCAGACCTGGCAAATTTCTTCGGTCTCGAAGCCGTAGCGCCAGGTCGTTAGCGCTTTATTGAAAGGCAAAAAGTTAAGATACAGGCGAAGGTCAGCCAGGCGGCGCAGGATCCAGCCCAGCGTGCCGTTAATTTGCGTCTTACCCCAGAGAACGGCCGCCCAGCGCGCGCCGACCGGGATGGCATAGATCGGCCGCTTTGGCCGGTAGGTTCGGCGCGAGTGTCCGTGAGCCCGCCGCCGGATGTCGTCGGTCACGAAGTTGGCGTTATGCAGCGCGGTCTGGGCCATGCCGCTGTAGGGCGTGTCGGCCGCATCGCCGATGACGTAAACGTCCGGGGCGCCCATGAGATAGTCATCGACCTTGACCCGTTGGTTTTTGCCGAGTGTAAAAACCTTTTTGTGCGCGGCAAAGAAGGGGTTGTTGGCCACGCCGGCCGTCCAGACTACGGTGCTGGTGGCAATGTCACCCTGCGGTATGGTGATACCGCCCGAAGAGCTCGACTCAACCGCGGCATTGAAATAAGTCCTGACGCCGAGTCTGGCGAGTCGCTTTTCAACGGCCCGCGAGTAGCTTGCCGGCATGGCGGCCACGGCTCTGGGCGCAGCCTCGACCAGATTGACCGTAAACTCGTTGTCGACTTTGTGCCGGCGGCGGATGTCCTTTAAGTAGGACGCCATTTCGGCCGCCAGCTCAACCCCGGTGGCGCCGGCGCCGATCACCACATAGTTGCTGTCGACGTCTTTGTTCAAGAGATGCTCGTGCAGGTGACGTTTTAGCCTCAGGGCCTCATGGATGGTTTTAACGCCGAACGAGTTCTCGGCCAAACCGCTGATACCGTAGTATTCGGTGACGTTGCCGAGAGCCAGAATCAGCGCGTCGTAAGGGTAGCGGGCGCCGGATTGGCCGCTTAAAGCCCGGGCTTCAGCGTCCAGCGCAGCTGCTGTGTCGGCCACGACCTCGACGTTGTTGGCATATGCGAAAAAGTCACGCAGCGGAATGGCTACCTCCAGCGGCGACCGCCCGGTGGCCGAGCGATACAGCGCGGCGTGGTACTCAAAATAGTTCTGGTTGGAGACGAGTTTAACTTCGAAACCCTTTTTGTTGGCCAGATTTAAAGCCGCCCGGACCCCGCCAAAGCCGCCGCCGGCAATCACCACCCGCATAACTAGAAACTGGCCCTCATATTGCGCTTGGAAAATTCCATGTCGGCATCGGTCTTTTTGTGCGGGTTGAAGATGTTGTCGGGGTCGAAAATGTGCTTGACGCCGCGCATGACCGCGACGACTTCCGGATCAAACATGCGCTCGATCATCGGCCCGCGGATGAGCCCGTCGTTGTGCTCGCCGGACAGAGAGCCGCCATACTCCAGCACCAGGTCGGTGACTTCTTCAAGCGCCGGATAAATTTTGGCCCGCTCGCTTTCCTTGGCCAGTTCCATCAGCGGGATGATGTGGAAGTTGCCGTCGCCCATGTGCCCGGCCACGGTGTAAAGGAATTTGTAGCGCTCCATAATTTCGGTCAGACGGGGCAGAAACTCCGGCAGGGTTTCCGGCGGCACGATCAGGTCGTCGATAAAGGGCGCGGTGTGCTTCTTGCGGACATTTTTGCGCAGCAGGTTGAAGCTCTCGCGGCGCATGATCCAGAACTTTTCTTCGTCGTGTTTGGTTTTGGCCTGCAGGGTTTCGACGTTGAATTCACGCATGGCGGCGTGGACCTGATTGATCCTGGCGTCGATCTCCTCTTGAGTGTCGCCCTCGAACTGGCAGAGCATGATAATTTTCGGTAGTTTAGGCAGGAAGGGCAGCAGGTACCGCAGCACCGGGATGAAGCTCAGCCCCAGCGTGATAAACCGCTTCCAGCCGAGGGTTTTGCGGAAACTGAAGAAGAACTGGAAGGCGAATTTCAAGGTGTGGTCGTCGAACGATTCCAGGCTGGTGGGCTTGAGTTTCAGCAGGGCGTTGATAATCCGGCCGAGGTTGTCCAGATTGGGCATAAAAACCACGACCATACCGGACAGCGGCTTGGCCGGCACCAGCTCGAAGGTTGCCTCAGTCAGCAGCCCGAGGGTGCCTTGGGAACCGACGATCAGCTTGGTGATGTCGAACGTTTCGCCGTCCCAGACGTCCCAGATATTGTAGCCGGTCGAGTTCTTGCTGACTTTGGGGCGGGAACGCTCAATGACTTTGGCGTTTTTAGTAATGAGGTCATAAGCCGCCCGGTGGATGTCGCCGGACAGGCTTTTTTCTTCCAGTTTTTCCTTCAGTTCGGACTTGTTCAGGGGTTTGAAAACGTATTCTTTGCCGTCACGCAGTACCATTTTCAGGCGCTTGACGAAGCGGTCGGTCTTGCCGTAAATCAGCGACTTTTCACCGCCGGAGTTGTTGGACACGATGCCGCCGACCATGCAGATTTCGCGCGAGGCCGGGTAGGACGGCATCAGCAGGCCGCTGGCCAGCGTCCGGGGTTCAAGCTCGCGGTAATAAACGCCGGGTTGGACGTCTATTTCGTTGCCTTTGACCTTGCCGAGACCGGTAAAGTAGCGTTCAAACGCCACGACGATCGATTCGTTGATGGCGCCGCCGGACATGTCGGTGCCGCCGCTGCGGGCCGTCAACGACAGGCCAGGGCGGTCAGCCTTGTGCTTGTTGACGTACTCGACCAGAGCCCGCACGTCGTCGGCGTCTTTCGGGAAGACGACAACTTCGGGTTTGAGTTCGAACAGGCTGGCATCGTGGCTGTAGTGCTCAAGCGTTGACGCGTCGCTGACGACGTCGCCTCTGCACAGTTTTTTCAGGTCTTCAGCCAGGCTGGAATTACGGGCAGACATGTCGGTTTTGGGTTTACTCCAATCCGGGGAAACGCTTAACCAGCGGTTGTTTGACCCACCAGTTACGCAGCCCCCATTTCTGATTGGCATTAACGGCCAGCAGGCCGAGCAGAACTATAGCGTAGATAATATGATCGTCAACGAGCGGGTTGTTTTCCGGCAGCAACATGGCCGACCACATCATCAGCATCATCAGCGCTCCGGAAACGGTGGCGACCCGCATACCGATGCCGGCGATAAGCGCCAGCCCGATCAGCAGCATACCGGCCATGAACAGGAAGTCAACCAGGGCGTGTCCGGCCAGATTCTCGTAAAACGGTGCCAGCGGTCCTTTGGTGCCAAACTTCAAAAAGCCGGTCGTCGGCGAGCCGCCGCTCACCCAGGCCTTTTCACACAGGACGGCTACCGTGTCTGTGGTAGCGTCCCGGCAGGTCGAGAAACCCAAACCCAGCAGTTTATCAAAAAACGCCCACAGAAACGTGAAGCCCAGACCAATCCGGGCGGCCGCCCAAAAATAGGCTCCTTTGCCTTCGGAGTTATTTTGTTTTCGTTTTGCCATTTTTGTTCCTTTTTTATTTAGTTATGCTTAGGCTGACTCCATGATAGGCAATAACCGGTGTTAAGACAAGCTCACCGGCTTTTCCTTGTGTGTACTATCGACGAAAGATCGATAAAACTATGTGACTTGGCGCACAGGTCTAGGTGGCCAATGCTTAGCGCCAGACAGCCAGGATGGCTGCGTTGACGCCCAGCACCAGCAGGTAGTAGCTGGCATTCAGCCACCAGAACTTCCAGCTCAGACGCTGATAAAGCGTATTGCCGACAGTGGTTGCGGCGGTGAGTCCAAGCCACAAGACCACGCCTAGGATAAGGCCGTCAAAGGCTTCGGTTACGCCCAGAGAGTTGACGATGACAGCCAGTACCAGTACTTTGACAAGCGACGCCAGCGCCACAAAACCGATAGTTCTGGTGGCCTCTTTTTCCGGCATTTTCATGTGGTCAACGCCGCTCAGTTTGGCCCACAGCTTGCCGAAGCCGGAAGGTGAATACCAGTAAGCGCCGACCGCCACGCTGATTAACCAGGCGACCGCCACCGCCCAGTAGTTGATACCGTCTAGCTCTAACATCGCACCCCTCCTATGTAAAATTTCCTAAACTCATTGTTGTATTTATTAATAGCCGTGTCAATGATTAGCCCCGGCCCCGGCCCCGGCTTGGTTGCGCATCCTGAGCCGAAAGCATTTGGCCTGGCTGATTACAGGCGTGAACGGCCTGCAATCTGTTTTCGATGCTTGTGTTCAAAAGGTTTTTCTAGTTCAAGAGCTTTATTGATTGGGCGATGTGTTCGAAGGCGGGGAGGTAGCGTGTGTTGTCGATGTCCGGTCCTGTCTCGTCGTCCGGCCAGTCGTGATGGTACTTTTCCCGGAACTCTACCTTTAAAACCGTGTTGCCGTTGTCGAAGTAGTAGCGGTGGTCGGTAAAGGACTCTACCTTGGCGTCCGGCGGTCCTAAGTAGTCGACCCGGGAGAAGAGGGCTTTGTGCCCGTCATCTCTGGTGCCGTCAAACAAGATGTTGGCAAAGTAATCTTCCTGAACCGACCCCCGCAGCGCTTCGTACGAGTCCCAGAAGTCGCCGTAATTTTCCATGGTTATAGTGATGTCAACGTCGGCGTTGTCCGATGGGCTGAGGGTTATCGGCTTGGATTGCTTGCTCCAATCCGGCTCCTCTCCGGACCCCTCGCAGCAGGCGTCCCAGACGTATGGCTTAATCGTCCAGTCATCGGGGTACTCAAAGCTGAACTGGCCAGCCGAATCGGTCGCGCTTACGTAAGCTAACGATTCGTCGCTATGGTCGGCTGTTTTGTTTTGAGTGAAAGCCAGCCAGCCGGCTACGCCGGCCAGTACCACGACCAAAACCAGCGCCAGCACATGGGTGACGCTGAAGTCTCTTTTGCCAGTTGCCATCTGCGGGTTTCCTTGTTTATAAGGCTAATTATTTCAGATAATTCTCAAATGTCATCATAAAAGGAAGAGCAGGACGCCCATTATTAACCGAGCATGAACAAGATAGGATAGTGCGACAGCAAGCTAAAAGCATTCCAGGGTCGGACCCTGGAAGACTGGAAGAATAGCCGGGGCAGGCCAAATAGAAATAATTATAAACTCCGAGTCGACTCCGATATGACTCGGAGTCTCGGTATGATAATAACCGGGGAGAATTGTTTTTATTGGGAGGGCAGCGGACTTCGCCCTTTTCCGCTTGCTTGAAAAGAAAATACTAGCGTGCTTTCTTTTCTACGCTGCGCTTCACCGAACCTCGGCTACGCCGTATCGGTTCTCGTCCGGCCTCGAACCCGAGAAGTGCCGGCGGCACTTCGAGTTCACGGTAAACAGACGCATATTCATTGTTGAGTGTTTCGAAACGGTACATACTGCTCTGATTGTATGGCGCTGGGGTTCGGGACTTGCCCCAATATCGAAGATATGAAATCAAAAACCCTCCATTTATGGAGGGCTTTGGATTTCATCTTGGTAGCGGGGGCAGGACAGCGGGCTTCGCCCTTTTCCGTTTGCTTGCCAGAAAAATATTTCATGCTTTTCTGGCTGCGCGGCACTACACCGAACCTCGGCTACGCCGTATCGGTTCTCGTCCTGCCTCCGACAAAGAAAAACGACCTGTCAAAATGACAAGTCGCTTTTCTTGGTAGCCCAAATTTCTTCGTCTTGGAACAATATCTTTGAAGAGCTTTCCCGATGGAAAGGCTTACTAGTGAATGATTTATCTGTAAGATACTCTGCCACAAGATAGTGGAACCAAGCCAGCTATTTAAAAGAGACGGCTATTGTAGGAACTAAGTCCTCGCCGTCTCTTAATATGTGGGGATAGGGATTGTTCGCTGTTTCCAGCGTCCACGCACTCCCTATGAATACGTGGTGGAGCTGGGGGGACTCGAACCCCCGATGTTCCAGCTACGGAAATACGGTTTTACAGACCGCCGCCTTCGCCGCTTGGCTACCACAGCCCCGATTGGTGTCTCTAATTGATTTTTATATCAAAAAAGCCACACCGTCCTTTGCAGGAGATAGGTGTCATATAGACTTCTACCCCTTTACAGGAGCGTTGGCGTTAACCTCTTCTCCTGCGCAGGACACTATGGCCTTTGCTATATGCACTTCCGACGCCAATCGGTTGAATTTTTAAAGGATAAACCTATTTAAGCAGTTTGCACTCAAATTTGTCAACCCATAAAACAGATAAACCCCCACTGCTGGGGGTTTATCTGTTTCCGTAGCTGGAAAATCTAGCCGAAACGGCTATTCCTACACCTCACCTATAGAGGAGCAAGAATAGCAGTTCCTTTACTAACTGTCAATGTTCCTTTGTGCTTGTGTTTTACTTGTCATTTTAGTTTTTGCTTCTTTGACTATCTGAATCAAAGAATCTATTACGATGCGTCGCTACCGAATTCACCCTCTTAACGCGGAGCTTCATTACTTTTATTATACACACAAGTCAATATTCGTTCTAATTATGTTTAAGCTAAATCTTTAGTTAGTACCAAACCGCTACGCCTCCATGATGAGAGCAGGTTCCACGTCTTGATTGGCTAAAGCTATATGTGCCGTCTCTACACTTTGCCGTAGCCCCTGCTGGCACGCTATTTGACTCATATGGCCTGCAAACTGTATTCCCGTATGTGTTTACATATGTGCCGTTAGGGCAATTTAGGGCTTCTTTTGTGCCCACTTTAGTAACAGCATTTACTGGCTCTTTTGTAACCGTGTCAGATAATACTTTACGGCTTGTTTCTACTCCATCCGTATAAGTTATTTCATAAGTAATTGTTCTTTCGCCGTTTACTCCAGTTGTAGCGGCAAGAACTTTACCTTTATCTAGCGAGGAATCATTCTGGGTAACCGTCTTAAAAGCTATGACCTTGGTTCCTGTAACAGTTTTGGTCTCTACTTTTGGCTCAACTGTTTGCTGCTGGCTCTGAGTTGTGTCGAGCTGGACTGGTTGCTCGGCAGGAGGTGGCGTTGGCGCGGCAATAGCTGTTGTAGCAACTAGTGTCGTTGCTCCAAGAGCAATTTTTTTACCTAGAGATAGTGCTTTTAACCAAGCAAGCATGGCTTTACTCCTTACTATATGCAGTATCTACTCGTTATAACTTTTTTGCAATTGTTGGGTATATTTAGGGTAGGATTTCTAAATGAATATATATCTAGACATTGATGGCGTACTTTTAGCGGATATTGGTACCTCCGAAGAAATACTAAAGGTCTATAAACAAGTCCTTATTAAAGAGTCCAATGTGGCACTCGATAACCTTAATACCAAAATAGCCGAGCACAGGAACAAGCTAAACGAAATATCAATAATGCGAAGTAAGGCAATTGATAGGTTTGTAGCAGAAGAACTTACCAAAGACGAAAAGGACTCATATATAGAAAGCCTAGACAATCAGAAGATGGAAATATCGTCAGAACTAGCCAAGCTAGAACAGCAGCAAATGATACGCGAGACAGACATTGAGCAAGCAATCAACGTTATGGAAAGTGTAGATAAGCAATGGGCTGTTTCAGAGATAGACTTGCAGCTTAGGTTCCAAAGCATGTTGTTTCCAAGAGGTGTGGTATACGATTCAAAGAGCCACAAGTTTGGAACCTCGGAAATTAGTGAGCTTTACAGATGTATTTCAATGAAAAAAGCACCCGAAGGTGCTTTAAATTCTCACTTGGTAGCGGGGGCCGGACTCGGTCACGTTCCGCGACCCCGAAACTTCATCTTTGAAAACAAGTTTTCAAGAGAAGGTTTCCTTGCGAACTGCCACTGGCAGTTCTCACCTCCGACCTTTAGTGTCGGAGATTTGAGTCCTCCAGCAAGATAAAAGACCCAACCTTTCGGCTGAGTCTTTTATCTTGGTAGCGGGGGGAGGACTCGAACCTCCGACCTTGTGGTTATGAGCCACACG
>CAZMXN010000017.1:7331-11735 GCA_964570275.1 uncultured Candidatus Saccharibacteria bacterium | reverse complement strand
CCACCGGCAGTAGATCACTTACCACGCCGGCTTTGACTACTGTGTTCAGCGAAGCGATTTGCTCGTCATGCCGGCGGCGGATGTTTTCGCTGTCAGCCCGCTCGCGCTGCAATGCCTCGGTCAGTTCCGAGATTTGCGCTTGAAGTTTTTCAGCTTTATCCTTCGCACTCATTCCCTTACCCTTATCTTTACTCATAAAGCGCCTCCTCAAGCGACTGGCCGGCATAGCGCACCAGCCCCATGACCTCGCGGTATTGCTGCCGTGTCGGCCCGAGTACCCCGATGTAGCTGCGGTCCGAGTACGGACTGCGGAACCGGCTGATAATCAGGCTGGCGCCGGCGCTGCGGCCAATCGGATTTTCCGCTCCGATGTAAACGCTCAGGGGCTTGTTCGGCGCGGCCTCCCGGAGCCAGGGCTCCAGATTGTCCAGCAATCTCGCAACTTGCTGGACATGCGCCCCGCGCACGAATTCCGGCTGGCCGAAAAGATTGGACAAGCCGGAGATATACAGCTGGTTGCCGATGGTCGCCAAACCCAGGTTATGAGTAAGCTCGACCAGCGTGTCAACCGCGTTACGGATTGTCCGCTCCGGCAAGCCGCCATGATGGACACGGGCGCTCAAAGCCCGTTCCGCCCGGCCGGCCGCCAGCTCGTCTTGCTGCTCGGCTAACTTGTTAACGTAGTGACGATACCCCTTATCGGTGGGTACCCGACCGGCACTGGTGTGAGGCTGTTCGATAAAACCGAGCCGTTCCAGCTCTGCCATCTCCGACCGAACCGTCGCCGATGATACGCCGAAAACTTTGGCCAGCAAACTGGAGCCCACCGGACTGGCGACTTCGGCATACTGTTCTACAATGGCTTGTAATATTTTCTCTTGTCGTTCGGTCATAGCACTCACCTGTGTGCAGTGCCAGTTTACCGAATTAGCAGTCGGTGGTCAAGAGTGCCAGATTGTTTTGCAATTTCTTGATTCTATGCTGTAATTGGCCCATGGCCGAGCGCTTTCCGTTTGATACCGGTCCGAGCCGTCATTATCCGCGCTTCCGTGTCGACCAGGAAACACTGGAAACTCTGGGAGAGCCCCGACTGGACCTTGAGGCCATCGCCGACCTTTACGGTAGTCAGTTCAGGATTGCCGAGCCGCAAACTACAACTGTGGAACTGATAAGAATTGGTGAATTTTTGCCCGGCATCCGAGGCTACCACAAACCCTTTACCCGGACTATCCGGATTGATGCCGTGTATATCGCCGGGCGTCACCCGCAAAATGCCCCTGAGCAAACTTTCACGACTTTCCTGCACGAAACCCAGCACTTAAGCGACAGCTTTAACCGGAGACTTTTTGTGGTCGGCAACTGCATGGGCACTTTAGTCAGCTATTTGGTTGGCCTGGCCGTTAAGGACTTCCCGTCAACTTACTACAACAACTACGATCCGGCTGAGATCCGGGCCCGGCGAACCGCCAGACGACCCGATTTGCACGCCGCTTATGCCTCGGCGCTGAGCTTTTCCGGCTTGAGTGGCATGATCGCGGAAGTACCAGAACGTATCGGGCAAACGGCCTAAGTCAGCCGGCGCTACCGGCTGGCTCTAAAGAGCACTTAGCATAGCTTCGGCCGCTTTCCGGGCGGCGGTTTGCTTGTGAGGGTCAATGTCGCCGGCCGCAACGGCTTTCAGATCAGTGGTCGCTTCGCTGATGTGACCGTTTAAGACAAAGCGGCAGTCCGGCTCGGACAGCGCCCAATCCAGCGACCGGCGGGCCTCGATCAGGCGCGAGTCGTTGCCGTCCGGCACGTAGCCTTCGCGCTGGCTAAAGCGCCGCATCCACTCCTCGAAACTCGGCACGCTGATAAACACACTGGTAAATTTCTTGAACCCGAGGCGGCGGAATACAGGTATGACATCCGCGACGATTGCCATCGTTGCCACACCCGATTCCGGGAAAGACGACTGGCGGGTGGCCTTTAAATCGCCGGCGGAGCCGATGGCAACCTGGACGAAAGCCCCTTCGTGCAGCTCATTGACGATCTGCCCGTAGTCCGTCCGGAAATGATAATCCATGCCCTCGATTTCACCGGGCCGCCGCGGCCGGGTGCAATCAACCACCACCAGCGGCCAGCCGCTGGCATGCATCAGCGTGGTTTTGCCAACGCCGGCCGGACCGACCACGCCGACGAGGCTCACTTTGCTGAGCTTGTCCAGCACGGCCGGATCCGGACGGTACTGTCTGACAAGATCGGGCAGCTGAGCGGTGAATTCGGTTTCAGTCATAAGTAATAAGTAATAATGTAGCTGACTTTGGCGGCCAACACCACAATCAGTAGGGGCGGATTCCGGTTACTTTCTCCCGTGCCAGCATAAAAGCATGGGCTGCAATGTTGAGATGGCTGAGCACGTCCGGCTGCTGCATGTACTCGTCCATTGACATGCCGTTAATCAGCTTCTCGCGTACCTGTCCGTGGGCTTCTTTGAGGGCGCCGGCCGGATCGGCGGCCTGCTGCGCCGCTTCGACAAAACACCGCGTTAGTTCATCTTCAAGTGCCACCCTTTGCTCGTACGAAAGCACCTCTGAGTGATTCATTCGCCAATTATAATATTTATTCGACGTTTTGGCCAGTTTTAGTCACGCTTTAGGAGCACCGTAAAGGCCTCGGCCGGGATATCGACCTTGCCAAAGCGTTTCATGCGGCTTTTACCTTTCTTTTGCTTGGCCAGCACCTTCTTTTTTCGAGAAACATCGCCGCCGTACAGCCCGGTCGTCACATCCTTGCGGTAAGCGCTGAGGTCTTCGCGGGCAATGAACTTGCCGCCAATGGCTGCCTGCAGGGCGACCTGGAAATTCTGGCGCGGAATGACCTCTTTGAGCTTGCCGACCGTCTCGCGGCCGACGCTTTGGGCTTCGGTCCGGTGCACCATAATCGACAGCGCGTCCACCCGCTCGCCGGCCACGTAAAAATCCAACCGCACCAGGTCCTCGGCCCGGTAGTCAGCCAGCTCGTAGCTGAAGCTGCCGTAACCGCTGGTGACGCTTTTGAGCTGATCATAAAAGTCCGTCAGCAGATTCGCCAGCGGCGCTTCAAAAGTCAGCAGCGCCACCCGGGCGTCAACGTAGCTGACGTTTTTTTGCCGGCCGCGCTTGTTGGCTATCAGCTGGATAACCGCGCCGACATAATCGGTCGGCACCACGACTTCGCCGTTGATCCACGGCTCACGGATCTCCCTGATTTTCGAGACGTCGGGCAGATCGGCGGCCGATTTGATATCCACCTCGTCGCCATTCAGCAGCGAAACCTCGTAATCAGTACTGGGGTTGGTGACTATCAATTCCAGGCCGTATTCGCGCTCCAGCCGCTCGCGCACGATGTCCATGTGCAGCAGCCCCAGGAAACCGATACGTACGCCAAAGCCCAGCACCGGCGAGTTCTCCGGCGCGAATTGCAGCGCCGAATCGCTTAAGCTGAGCTTCTCAATAGCGTCTTTCAGCTCCTGGTAATCCTCGTTGCTGCTGGGGAAGAAGCCGGCATAAACAAACGGTTTGACGTCTCTATAGCCGGGCAGAGCCTCGGCAGCCGGCCGGGTTTTCAGCGTCACGGTGTCACCGACTTTGGCCTCCCGGGTACTGCGCAGGTTGGTGACGATATAACCGATCTCGCCGGCATGCAGGGCGGCGGCCGGCTTCATATCCGGCTTGAGCGTGCCGACCTCCAGCGCCAGCCCTTCGGCGCCGGTGGCCATCATGCGGATCGGCGAGCTCCTGGCGATTTGGCCGTCCACCACTCTGACGTACAAAATCACGCCGCGGTAATCGTCATAATAGCTGTCGAAAATCAGCGCCCGGCAAGCCGCCTCAGCCTGCCCTTTCGGTGGCGGAATGTCGCTGACCACCCGCTCCAGCACCGTCTCCACGCCTTGCCCGGTTTTGGCCGAGATCTGCAAAATGTCATCCTTATCGCAGCCCAGCAACCCGACAATTTCCTGGCTGACGCGCTCCACGTCAGCCGCCGGCAAGTCAATTTTATTAAGTACCGGGATGATCTGCAGATCGGCTCCCATCGCCAGGTAGACGTTGGCCAGCGTCTGGGCCTGGATACCCTGGGTGGCATCGACCACCAGCAGCGCTCCTTCGCAAGCCTCCAGGCTGCGGGAGACTTCATAAGAGAAATCGACGTGACCCGGTGTGTCTATCAGATTCAGCTCGTAGTTGCCGTGCCGCATCTGCACCGGGGTCAGTTTGATGGTAATGCCTTTCTCGCGTTCCAGATCCATCCGGTCCAGCAGCTGCTCTTTCATATTGCGCTTCTCGACCGTCCCGGTCATTTCCAGCATCCGGTCAGCCAGCGTCGACTTACCATGATCAATATGCGCGATGATGCAGAAGTTCCTGATGTGGTCCTGGTTCA
>CAZMXN010000017.1:0-7231 GCA_964570275.1 uncultured Candidatus Saccharibacteria bacterium | reverse complement strand
TCAATATGCGCGATGATGCAGAAGTTCCTGATGTGGTCCTGGTTCATATCAGGACAGATTATAACAGAGGTGGCCGGGAACCGACAGTTAAGTCCGGCTGGCTAGAACTCCACCCGGATCGGATAAAGGACAATTTTCTTGATTTTCTGGATAACCGGGCGCATTTCCTCCAGCCCGAACAGCCACGACACCAGGAAGTGAACCCCGAAAGTCACCGCGGTAATCGAACTGAGTTTGGCGCCAAGCGTGATGATACCGCGGTCGGTCACGTTAAGCGGCAACCAGGAGATCATGGTGTAGGCCGCCACCAGGCTGAAGCCGGTGACCGAAGCGATCTTGAGCACGCCGCTCCAGAATTCACTATCCAGCAGCTTGCGGTCACGCAGAATCATAATTGTCGTCAGCACCACCACTTCTGAGGCGGCGGCCAGAGACTGCGCCAGTGCCAGACCGGAAATGCCGTAGGCGTCGGGACTGGCCAGCGTAAAGGCCAGATAAATGTTAAGCGCAATCGCGAAAATCGACACAAACAGCGGCGTTTTAGTATCCTTCTGGGCGTAAAACCAGCGCGAAATCATCGCGTAGACGATCCGGAAGAAAATCGAGGCCGTCAGGTATCCGAATATCAAAGCGACTTCCGGCGCCACGTCGCCGAAGATCAAACGGGCCAGATAGCCGCGGGCGAAATAAGCCACGACGATGGTCGGCACCGTCAGCCATAAAATAGTCCGCAAAATACGCAAAAAGTCGCGCCGGAACAGGTCCGGCCGGTTCTGACTCAGCCGCTCGACTATCCGGGGAAAGGCCGCCGTGGCGATCGAGTGGCCCAGCAGCATGACCGGCACGTTCTGCAGGGTGGTGGCGTAGTTGTAGTAGCTCACCGGGCCGGTACCAAGCGCCTGGGCCCGGTTGGTTTCGATGATGCTGTTAACCTGGTCGATACCCTGGTCCAGCGACCGCGGCGGTAACTGCCGCAGCACGCTGCGAAAGGCGCCGTTCTTCCACTTGATATACGGCCGGTAGCGGAAACCCAGCCCCATCAGGCCGAGACAGGCCACCAGCAGCTGCAGAATCGCGCCGATCAGCGCGCCAACACCCAGCCCGATGATGCCGACATTGTCCCGAAACAGATAGACGCTGACAATAATTGACAGGTTATAAATCAGCGGCGCAACGGCGTAGAAAAAGAACCGCCCGAAAGTCTGCTGCAGGCTGGTGATGACCCCGGACAGCGTGAACAGCAGCGGGTTGAGCGAAATCAGCCGCATGATGGTGACGGCCTCCCGCAAATGATCATCGGGCAAATTGGGCGCCAGGGTGTGAATCAGCGGCTGGGCGAACAGAAACAGCACAATGGACACTACTCCCATGGCAATCATCAGAACATTCAACAGACTGCTGGTCACATCCCAGACACCCTTGCGGTCACCGGCTTCAAGCCGGTCGGACAGGATCGGAATAAAAGCCACTCCCAGAGCACCGGCGGCAATGGTGTAGTAAAAGAAGTCCGGGATCTGGAAAGCCGCGAAGAAAGCGTCGGACGTACCGGGGTCAACCACCGTAAAGTTGGCGCTGATCAGGCGATTGCGCAAAAAGCCCAGCAGCTGACCGACCAGCGCCACGGCTATCAGCAGCGTCGCCGCGCCGCCAAAAGACACCCGTTGATTAGCACGGCGAATAAACCGGTTCATTGCGCGCTGTTCCGAGCTGGTGCTCTGTTAGCTTCCGGCGGGACGGCGAGCCTGGTGTCAGCGGGTTTTTGGTAGTAGGGGAGTTTCACAGCGTAAATTATAGATTATAAGAAGGCCTCTTTAGAAGCTTTCTTTTAAATATCACTTTTTTATCAGGAAGCCTCTGGCCGGTTCAGTACAGCGCGGCGCCTTTGGGCATAACAACGCCCTTCATCAGCCTCAGCACTTCGTCGGCTTCGAGTGTTTCTTTCTCGATTAGTTGATTTTTAAGCACTTCCAGCTTCTCGCGGTTGGCCTTGATGACAGCCCGCGCCCGGTTGGCCGCCTCGGTGATCAGGCTTTCGACTTCATCGTCAATGATCTTAGCGGTCTCATCGGAGTACTGCCGTTCGTGGACCATCCGCTCCAGCATCATGCCTTCCTCGACATGGAAAACCTGATCGCGCAGCTTTTTGCCCATACCCTGGTTGACTACCATGTCCCGAGCCAGCTCGGCGGCTTTCTGCAAATCGGAGCCGGCACCGGTTGTCACCCGGTCGGTGCCATAGATAATTTCCTCGGCGATCCGGCCGCCCAGCATGCGGGCCAGCACGTCCTTGTACTCAATAATGCTGTGGTAACTCTTGTCTTCCGGCGGAATAAACCAGGTAACGCCGCCGGTGCCGCCGCGCGGAATGATGGTGACTTTGTGGACCAGGTCGCTGTCCGGCAAGACGTGACCGACGATGGCGTGGCCGGCTTCGTGATACGCCGTCAGCTCCTTTTCTTTGTCGCTCATGATCTTGCTGCGGCGCTCCGGCCCGATGGCGACTTTTTCAAACGCCGCCGTAACATCGTCCTGGTTGATTTCCGTCCGGTTGGCCCGGGCAGCGATGATGGCGGCTTCGTTGGCGATGTTGGCCAGGTCGGCGCCGGACGAGCCGGCCGACTTGGCGGCCAGAGCGTCCAGATCGACGTTCTTGGCGACGGGCTTTTTGGCAAAGTGAACCCTCAGGATTGCCTCGCGGTCCTTGCGATCAGGCAGACCAATATTGACCCGGCGGTCAAAACGGCCGGGCCGCAGCAGGGCGGGGTCGAGCACATCGGCCCGGTTGGTCGCTGCTAGCACGATAACGTTGGTGCCTTGCTCAAAACCGTCCATCTCCACCAGAATCTGGTTCAGGGTCTGCTCACGCTCATCGTGGCCGCCGCCCATTCCTGAGCCGCGCCGCCGGCCGACGGCGTCGATTTCGTCGATAAAGATAATGCAGGGAGCGTTTTTCTTGGCCTTGGCGAACAGGTCACGGACCCGGGAGGCACCGACGCCGACGAACATCTCGACGAACTCCGAACCGCTGATGGAAAAGAACGGCGCGTTGGCCTCGCCGGCCACAGCGCGGGCCAGCATGGTCTTACCGGTGCCGGGCGGGCCGACCAGCAGCACGCCTTTGGGGATCTTGGCCCCGACCGACTCAAACTTCTTCGGAAACTTCAAAAACTCGACCACCTCCTGCAGATCCTGTTTGGCTTCATCCGAGCCGGCAATGTCCTTAAAGACCACCTTGTCCTTTTCGTTGCCGTACAGCCTGGCCCGGCTTTTGCCGAAACTCAAAGCCTGATTGCCCTGGCCCTGGGCGCTTCGGAGCATAAAGAACAGCACCAGGCTAATGAGCAGCACCGGGATGATAGCCGTGCCGAGTCCCAGCCAGACCGATCCGGCGCTGGATTCCGGGTTGACTTCAATGGCCACGTCGCGGTTAGTCAGCCCCTGCTCGTAAATGCTCGAGCCCGGCTCTTTGCGGGAAAGCTGCGTCGCCTCTTCCTCGCCCTCCGGTGTAATTTCCAGCTCGTTGCCGGTAATTTCTATGCGTTCTATCGCCCCTTCGTTAGCCTCCTGAATAACCTGGGAAAACGGCACTTCTTCAAGGCTCGACGGCTGACTGAAAGCGGAGTAAATAACCAGCCCGAACAGCACCAGCAGCGCGAACAGACCGGCATTCTTGAAGCTGCGCTTTGGTTTCGGACCTCCGGGTTGGTTCATCTTGAACGGCTTTTTTGCACTCATAACGTTTTATTATACAAAGTTACCTCAGGTTTTGGCTACTTTTGTTTCCAGACGCAAAACATCGCTATCGATTACCAGCCTGGCGGTGCCGCTGATGTCCACCGTTTTACCGGGGGAGAGCACCTTGGCGTCGCGGACCAGCCGCACGAGCAGCTTGCGGTCGAAAGCCAGGGCGTGCTGCCGGAGCCACGCCGCCATAACCTCGACCGCCACTTGATGCGGCAAATTAATAAAGTCCCGCCGCCGAAGCGACTTCTCTTCACCTATAATTTGCAAAAGATTTGCAATTTCCAGATCAAGCTCCTGGTTTACCTGCTCCAACCTGTCCAGAGCCGCTAATAACTGTCGCCTTTTCGACAACGTTAGAAATGGAAGTACGTCCCGCCTCACCCTGTTTCGCAAATATTTATCGTCTGTGTTGGTTGCATCCTCCCGCCAGCTTAAGCCTTGCTGTTTGGCGTACGCAGTCAGGTCGGCCTTGGTGTACTTCAGCAGCGGCCGGACAATGTCGCCGCGGCTTTTCAGCGCCGTCGGGCCCAGCCGGCCGGTGCCGCGCAGCATATTAATTATTGCCGTCTCCAGCCGGTCGTCCTGATGATGCGCCGTGATGATGGCCCGGGCGCTCACTTTATTCTTAACGGCTCGCAGAAATTGGTAGCGGGCTGCCCGGGCGGCGGCTTCGCTGGCGTCAGGGCCAAGCTGGCCCTCGCCGTAATGGAACTCCAGCCCATACTCTTTGGCCAGTCGCTCCACAAACTGTCGGTCCCGGGCCGAATCGGGCCGGATGCCGTGATCGAAGTGAGCCACGATGAATTGGAAGGTGGAAGATGGAAGGTGGAAGGTGGTGTGCAGAGCGTGCAACAGCACGACCGAATCAACGCCGCCCGACACGGCCACGATATAGCTTCCTGGCTCCAGCTCAATTTCCATGGTTTAATTTTAGCCTATGAAGACTATGGCGTTTGTAACAGGTAATGACAACAAGTTTCATACCGCCGCACTCGTCCTTGAGTCTATCGGCCTCAAACTGATTAAGAAGCCGCTGGAAATCGACGAAATCCAATCCGAAGACATTGAACACATCGCCCGCGACAAGGCCCAAAAAGCCTTCGCCGTCCTCCAAAAACCGCTGCTTGTTAACGATGACTCCTGGTCGATCCACGGCCTGAACGGCTTCCCCGGGCCTTATATGAAATCGGTTACACACTGGTTTTCGGCTCAGGATTTTATCAATCTGACCGCGCCGCTGGAGGACCGCCGCGTGACCCTGCATCAGATTGCCGTTTATCAGGATGAATCCGGCCAGAAACTGTTCAAAAAAGCTATCGCCGGCGTCCTTTTAGATAAAGCAACCGACTTCCCCGGCCCGTCGTGGGCAAATGTGGTCAGCCTGACCAAAGACGGCCGCAGCCTGGCCGAAGTCCGGGACACGACGCCCGAGCAACTGGCCAGCGAGAACGATACCGTCTGGCACGATATCGCCAGCTGGCTGGAGGACCAGGCATGAAAAAGCTCTACTTTATCCGGCACGGATTGAGTGTCATGAACCAGCAGGGCGTGTTTTCAGGAAGCATCGACACGCCGCTGACCGATGAAGGACGCAAGCAAGCCAAACAGGCCGGCAAACTGGCCCGCGACTTCGGCATCGACTATATCGTGAGCTCGCCGCTGGCCCGGGCGCTCGAAACCGCCCAAATAATCGCCGGCGAAATCGGCTATCCGACCAGGGACATTCACGTCAATGATCTGTTCGTTGAGCGCCACTTTGGCGAACTCGAAGGCAAGCCGTGGTCGCCCGACCTCAACCTGGATGGCATTTCCGACATCGAGACGGTTGATTCGCTGCTGGAACGGGCCAAACTGGCACTGGACTGGCTGCATACCTTGCCCGCCGACAACATCCTGGTCGTCAGCCACGGCTCCTTCGGCCGGGCGCTCCGCAGGCATATCCTGCCGGAGGCGATATTTGAGGAGCGTATCCCTAACGCGCAGATTGTAGCCTGGGTGGAAAGATGAGCCAGCCGGATTTTTCGGATATTCAGCAACTGGTGAGGCAGCTGGTGTTGCCGTTTTACGCGCTGGAGCGTGACCTGCCGCTGCCCATCTAAAACCATCGCAATGAAAATGACGCCGAGCACTCCTGGTCGCTGGCTTTGCTGGCCTGCAGTCTGGCACCCGAAATCGATCCTCAGCTTGACGTCGGTAAAATCTGCCAATACGCCGTTGTCCACGATCTGGTCGAAGTGTACGCCGGTGATACCTCTGTCTTGGCGCCAGGCAGCGAGCTCGCCTCCAAAGCCGTCCGGGAAGCTGCCGCGCTTTGGCAAATAAAGCAGCGGTTCACAAAGTTTCCCTGGCTGACCAGAACCATTGAAGCCTACGAAAAGAAAGCCGACGACGAGGCGGTTTTCGTCTACGCCCTGGATAAATTCCTCGCCCTGCTCTTGCTTTATGAAGACGGAGGGTATTACTACCGGCACCATAAAATCAGCAAGAAACGCTTCGACCGCCAGTTTAGGCCGCACCGGGAAAAAGCTCATGCCCACCCGGCAATCGGCCAATATTATGACCAGCTTCGCGACTTATTCGACGCCCTTCCGGAGCTCTTTCACCGCTAGCCAGCCCCTGGCGAGGACTGTCCTCGCCAAAGTGCTCGCAGGCTTATGACGATTCCTGTGAAAGTCGTTGGTCCAGAATTATGAATTGCCGCAGCAGTCCGCGTACGGCCGGCGACGAAAACTCCAGCGGCTCAAGCGCCCGATGCTCGTAGCTCTGGGTATACATTTCGACCGCATTGCTGAGCCCAATCAACAGTCCTGCTCTTTTCCAGTAGCCTTTGTCTTCTCTGGCTAAGATTTCGTTGATGTCTACTCCCAGGCTGTTTGCCACCAAAGCCTCAAAAGTTGTCGAATACCACAAGTACCGGCCGAAGTCGAATTCCGCCAGCTCGTCACTGGTATCTAACCACTGGGTGCCCTCTTGCGTATAAGTGTTGACGTCAACTGCCGCCTCGCCCCGGCGGACGCTCCTTAAGCGCTGGCGTTCGGCTCTGGTGATGGCCGGCGCCGCCTTTTGCTGCCTCATTTCGGCCAGGTAATCTTCTATATCGCCGGCAAAACCGGCCGACCGGGCCCTTAAGAACCGCGTGTAGGTCACTACGGCAATTACGAACTCGTAGCCGTCGTAAACGCCATGTCCGAAAGCGGCCTTGTCTTCATCACTCATGTCGTCTTCACCCTCCGTTTTGAGGGTATGATAAATATCACCGTCAATTAACGCCGGGATATTCGGACTCTGCTTTATAACAGTGGTCACAATCTTGCTCATCAGCGTATCTTCGCTGGAGGGCAGCTCATCCCGAAACAACTCCAGCTCCAGCTCGAATTGTTCGTCAAGGCTCAGGACCGGTACTCCGAAGAATGATTCCTGATAAAACTCGGCCATCTTGGCCTAACAATACACTACCGGACGCCAGCGGTCCAAATCACGGCTTTGG
>CAZMXN010000016.1:0-12233 GCA_964570275.1 uncultured Candidatus Saccharibacteria bacterium | reverse complement strand
ATGATCGCCTGGGGAGGCTTCCGGTACATAACTTCACACGACAACCCGCAGTGGGCCAAAGCCGGGCGCGACCATGTTATGTGGGCCGTGATAGCGCTCCTTATCTATCTGTTCTTTTATGCGTTTCTGCAGTGGATTGTCCCGGGCGGATATTTGTAAGATCGAGTCCCCTGCCTTAATCAGCGGATGCCGGTACGAAATACCCCTGCGTCACACCGCTCAAGTATTGAGCCACACTTTCGCTTACCCGTGCATTGCCGCCGACTACGATAACCTCGCGGGGTTTCAGGCGCCGGAATTCTGCCATGGTTTCTTCGGGTATGTTGTTTTGGTTGACCAGCAATACCGGCCCGCCATCCGCAGACTTAAAGGTGCTGGCTACCAGCGAATCGGTTTCAGCCTCGGCGTTTACAATGAAGACCCTGTCAGTGCCGCCACGAGGTATGCTCAAGTGGATTTTTTTGCTAAGTTCTACGGCGGTCGCATAGCGGTTACCCCCGCTCCAGCGCTCAATCGTGACATCCGGGAAGCGCTCGCGAAGAGTCCGCTCCACGCTCTCGGGTACGGCCGCAGTGCCGCCCACCAAAATAAGCCGCCTGGGCGAAAGCTTAAGGATGTGAGTTAGCGTAGGCTCTGGAATCAGCCTGCCGTTCGAGAAAAGGATATCTCCAGGTTGCACCGTCCTTGGCAACAGTAGGGCCGCGGCATCTTTATCGTATCCGTTAGTTATATATACGGTATCGTTTAGCGCCTTGTTGCCTGAGTGGGTAGCCAGTACGGCGGTTTCCACCCGGCTGTCTCCGGCGATACGTCTCACGTTTTTCACTAGTGCGCGCAGTCGATTCTCGATATCTTCGCTGAGCACAGCAGTACCGCCGAACAGCACGGCGTTTTTGGGCTTTAGCCGCGTGACTTCACCCATTAGCGCAGAAAAGGCTTCCCCAACTTCCCCGGGTTGCGGGGCATAAAGCAGCGGCCCGTCACTCGCGTGATTCGCCGCCAGCAACGCATCAGGGTACTGGTAGCCGTTAGCTATGTAGACAGTATCCGCGCCCCTGGGGAATCGTAGCCTGGAGACATCTACGGCCGTCGTAAACCGATCATCGCCGCCTATCCGATTAATCGCGTTTTGTACGCGTTCCGCCTGTTCGAAAGACAGTTGACTTAAGGCGCTCTCATCTGGGGTGATGAGCGAGCTGGCATTTATCGAAGCGCTTTCATCCGGTGCTGCCCGATTGTTGACAGCCCGATAAATCATATAACCGGTCAGGCCCAGCAGCCCGACACCGGCCGTAATTATCAGAGCCGGCACGAGAGCGATTCCGTGACTGTTTTTGCTGAGATCTGATTGTTTTTGTGACATAGCTATCCTTTTATGCTTAAGAATAATAATATAAGGTCAGGTATGAATGTCAAACCACTGATCCAACAAGTGTTGGCGGCTGCAAAAATAACAGGCTATAATGACGTGAAGACAATGCATCGACAGATAAAAAGACACCTAACCAATTTTGTCCTAACAGCCGCTTTATTAACCGTTGGTATTATTTTCGGGGCGACAAGTCTTCAATCAGTCAGCGCTCAATCTGACAGCGGCAGGTTTAATAATCCAAATGGTAACGGTTCAGCAGAAAGCACGCCTGCTTCAGCAGGAAGCGCGGCTGATGACAGCAGGTTTGACAATCCGGGCGGCGGAAGCAATGCCCAGGCCGGACCGTCGCCTACGCAATTCAATAACACCGATGACGGTACTTTTATTGACCCCGGCGGCGGCTCGGGAGGTACTGAACGGGCAGTGGATCCGAATCATCCCTGCCTTGATCAGTCAATTCCCTTTCAAGATAGACCAGCCTGCCCGCCGGGAGTAGCCAACGCAGGCGGCTGCCAATCAAGCTCCGCCCTTCTCGGCCTCCCCACATGGTATAAGTATCTTGACGCCACTATGGATGAGACCGGCGGCTGCAGCTTCGAAAGCTTTAGCTTCCCCGGCGATATCGGCAAGGTTCTGCTGGCCGTTTTCGAAATCCTGATAAGGCTTAGCGCTATTGTGGCGGTCGGGTACGTGATATACGGCGGCTTCAAGTACATTTTAAGCCGCGGCGAACCGGACAAGCTGGCCGCCGCCCGAACCACGATAATCAACGCTCTTGTCGGCATTGTGATAGCCATATCGGCGACCGTAATTGTTAATCTTATTGCCAGGAGTTTAGGCTAATGAATCGTCTTGTATTGTTGCTGGCGCAAATTGATGTAAGGCCCGATGATTTCGACGTTCCAAAAAATCCTCTGACCCAGGCCAGCATTACCACTGCTCTGCAGATAGTTTTTGGTGTCGCCGGCGGTGTCGCTCTGATTATCGTCATGCTGGGCGCCTTCCAGTATGTGATCTCGCGCGGCGAACCTCAATCGACAGCCAAAGCCAAGGACACTATCCTGTATGCACTGGTGGGGCTAGTAATTTGTATAACAGCGTTCAGTATTGTTACATTTGTGGTGGGCAAAGTATGAAAAATATACTTCTTACACTCGGCCTAAGCGCGCTGGGCTTAGTCTTATTGCTGCTTCCGGTGCGGGTTGCGGCCGAAGATGTATTCGATGATGTTTGCCAGGGAGTCAGCGATTCGGTGGTGTGTCAGAGTAATGTCAACCAGGGCCCTGACGTGAACGGTATTTACGGCCCGAATGGTCTTCTTACCAAAGCCGCCCGCCTGCTCTCAATCGTCATAGGCGTAGCATCAATCATTATGATAATTGTGGCCGGCTTTCAGTATGTCACCTCAACCGGTGACTCGGCTAAGCTTAACAGCGCCAAGAACACTATTGTGTATGCGGTGGCAGGATTGGTCGTCGCCTCCCTTGCCCAGCTCTTAATAATTTTCGTAATAGGAAGGCTCTAACATGAACCGACTCAAAAACTGGTTATTACTCGCGGTTGCTTCAGTAACATTGGTAGCTGTTCTGCCGGCAGTCAACATTTCCGCTCAGTCGCCTGCCCAGCGGGCGGTCTGTGAGGGTGTCGGCCTAACGGGCAGCAATGATTGCAACCCGGCTGATGATGGCAATACAGTATACGGTGTGGTGCGAAGCGCTATCAATCTCCTATCCATTGTAGTCGGAGTAGCGGCCGTGATCATGCTTATCATTGGCGGGCTGAAATTTATCACCGCCCAAGGTGAGTCCAGCAGCGTAGCTTCTGCCCGCGCTACGATAATCTATTCAATTATCGGCTTGGTTATTGTGCTGCTGGCGCAGGTTATAGTCAGATTTGTTATCAGCGAGACCAAAGCGACACCGCCGTCCAGCCAAGGTCCGGCCAGCCCATAGTCGAGCAGGGGGCCGGAAAACACGCTTGAATAGATTATCCGGGCAGAAGTTTGCTTTTACATCTCCAACCGTAAAAAATAATAACCAGCTTAAAGCGAAAACCAACAGAAAGGAAAATAACACCGAGCAACCCCAAAACCTGAATGAGCAGTCGGCGCTCACCATTGAAACAACTTACCGCATTGTGTTATAAACAGATAGAAACTTTAAGTAGGAACCAATAAAATGATCAAAAGACTCAAAAACACTTTACTGGCCCTGGCATCGATCTTCGCGTTTGCGACTCCGGCCCTGGTCCCGGCAACTGTCATGGCTCAAGACATTGAGGGTGGCCTGTGTGAGGGAGCAAATCTGCAAGTAGGCGCTTCAGATTGTGGTGGCGAGGATGCTGAGCGTACTATTAACGACATCCTGACCACTGTTATAAACATCTTCTCGCTGGTGGTTGGTATTATCTCGGTCATCATGATCATCATCGGCGGCCTGAAGTACATCACCTCAGCCGGCGACTCCGGCAACGTCACCAGCGCCAAGAACACGATTCTCTATGCCATTATCGGTTTGGTTATCGTTGCCCTGGCCCAGTTCATTGTCCGCTTCGTACTGACACGAGTGTCCGAGGCCGGATAAAGAAAAGTCGATACAAAGCACAAAGCCGCCCCGCGTCGAGCCGGGCGGTTTTTAATTTTAGGACATTTGCGTAAGTTGATTTTTCATTGTAATTATGTTAATATAATATACTGGGAAAAGTATGCCTATGTGGAATTTTTGGAAGATTTTAACTATCAGCCTGGCAGCCGTGCTGGCGACGGCGTTTGCCGCTTTGCCTCAGTCGGCCGCTGCCCAGGATATCATGCAGGGATTGTGCTCCGGTGCTAACCTGCGGGTTGATCAACCCTGTAACCCGGTGGACGACACCGAAGCCACGCAGCGCGTTAATGCCGTCATCACCGACGTTATCAATATCTTCACTTTCGTAGTCGGATTCGTGGCTGTAATCATGGTGATCATCGGCGGCCTGAAGTACATCACCTCAGCCGGCGACTCCGGCAACGTCACCAGCGCCAAGAACACGATTCTCTATGCGGTTGTCGGATTGGTCGTGGTGGCATTGGCCCAGTTTATCGTCCGGTTCGTGTTGACGCGGGTAACGACCGCTTAATTGATCAAAGCCCTGCCCTGATAAGAAAAACTCCGCCGGACAATTTCTGGCGGAGTTTCTTTTATCGGCTGAGCGGTAGCTAGAGGACTTGGATTTTCTTAACGGTGTCCTGCTTGAGCTTCTTGAACGAGATGGTCAGCACGCCGTCTTTCAGCACGGCCTCAATCTCATCTTCTTTTACCGGCAGCGGCAAGGCGATGCTGCGGGAGAATTCACCCCAGTAGCATTCCTGAACAAAGTAATTCTCAACGTCGTCCTCAGTGCCGGCCGACAACGTGCCGCGGATGCTTAGGGTGTTGTCCGATATGCTGACGTCCAGATCGTTTTTGTTAACACCGGCAGTGCGGGCTTTGACAACCAGCTTTTCCTTGGTCTCATAAACATCTACGGCTAACTGGCCGGGAACGGCTTCTTCTTCGTCCCAATCGTCGTTGGCAGGTGTAGCAGGTTGGCCAGCGGCGTCAGTCGTCGGCAAATCGTCATCACCCAAGAACGCAGCTGTCAGCTCGTCTTCCATCAGTAAGTCTTCGTCGCGATTGCGTCGCGCCATATTATTACCCTCCACTTGGATGTAAGTTATTTTAACACTAGCTTGCGTTTTTATGTTGTTAGCAGTATAGCTTAGGTAGACGATAGTCTGCAACGCCTAGCGGCACATATTTACAACAGTACTTACTACAACAAGTGAATTGAACCCGTGAAGTTATCATCAGGAAGACACCAAAAGTGCAGATTTTAGATAAGCTAATCGGTGTTCTGACACCGCATCACTGCCTGGTCTGCGGCGCTGAGGGGCAGCTGCTCTGCGCCTGGTGCCGGCACGACACGTTTTTCACGCCGCCGGAGCGCTGCTATCGCTGCCACGTCCTGTCCATGAACAGTCGAACTTGCCGGTCCTGCCGGCGATCATCCAGCCGGCTGAAGCATGTCTGGGTAGCCACCGAGTACAATGGCGCCGCCCGCCAGCTTATCCACAAGCTTAAATACGATGAGGTGCCGGCCGCGGCCGAGCCGGTTGCCGAGTGGATGCACGAGGCACTTCCCTATTTCCGCGACAAGTCGGTGATTGTGCATATACCGACGGCTACCGGCCGGGTAAGAAAGCGGGGATTCGATCACGCGGCGCTGGTGGCCCGGAGTTTTGCCAAGCGGCGCGGTTTGCGTCATGACAGAATACTGGCCCGGCTTGGCCAGTCCCGGCAAGTCGGCGCCCGGCGCGATCAGCGCATCAGCCAGGCGGCTGACATTTTCCGGCCGGTTAAGCCCGATAGGATCCGGGGCGCGGAGATTGTTTTAATCGACGATGTGCTGACAACGGGGGCAACGCTCGAGGCCGCCGCCCGGGTATTGCGCACGGCCGGGGCTAAATCGGTCAGCGCCGCCGTCTTCGCCCAGAAGCTCTAACTGGCGTCCGGGCCGGCCAGCTGGTATAATCACCCCTGTTTACGGAAGGGTGTCCGAGCGGTTTAAGGAAACGGTCTTGAAAACCGTCGTGCCGGCAACGGTACCGTGGGTTCGAATCCCACCCCTTCCGCCAGTGCTATAATGCCTGGCAGCCTGGCCAAATTCACGAGAGGATTCGTGAATTGAAAGGAGGCTTGATAGGGCTTCCGGTGATACCGGACAAATTTGTTTTACCGGTAACAGGGAAACCGTATCATCACATTCCGACGAGGAGAGGTACCCAAGAGGCTGAAGGGGGCGGTTTGCTAAATCGCTAGGGGGGCGCAAGCCCCCGCGAGGGTTCGAATCCCTCTCTCTCCGCCATCCTCCGTCGCTCTGCTTCATGCAGAGCTATGGAGGATTTTGTAGTAGTAGGGATGAGAACGGGCATGCCGCTGTCTGGCCCCGCCTTTAGCCGCGTGTTTTTTGTTGTGCCGTTCTCGGCTGTTGTACAATACGCTTATGGAAAACGGGACTGGCGAACAAAACAGCGGGTTTTACCGGCCTGATGATGCGGGCGGCCCTGATTCGAGCACCCCTGCCCTTCCTGCTAGTGACGAAACGGTTAGCTGGACGGCTTCGGAATTCATTGCCCACCACAAAGGAGCCGGCTGGTACGCCGGTCTGGGCGTTGCCGGTGGCCTGGCTTGCGTCCTCGCTTATTTATTGACCCAAGGTGATAAAATTTCAACCGCCGTCATTGCCCTGGCGGTAGTGGCTTTGGGCGTATTTGCCGCCCGGCAGCCGCGGGTGCTCGATTACGCCGTGAACAACCAGGGTATTCAAATCGGTACCCGCTTTTATCCTTACGGCTTGTTTAAGTCTTTTTCCATCATCGAGGAAGGCGGAATTGATTCAATATATCTCATGCCGCTCAAGCGCTTCATGCCGGCTATATCGGTGTACTTTGACCCGGAAGACGGCGAAAAAATTGTAAACGTCCTGGCCAGTCACCTGCCGCATGACGACCGGCAAAATGACCTCGTGGACCGGATGATGCGCAAAATCCGCTTCTAGCCAGTGAGCCTCGGAACGATAAACCATCCTAACATCTGCATCAGGAAAAGGATGCCCAAAAAGATCAGCAATCCCTTAACTACACCCGATACGACTTGGGAACCTAAGCCGGGTGCCGATCCAGCGCCGCTACTTGCTTTCTGCTGCCAGTGCAGTCGCCGGTTTATGAGGTAAAGACCGATTATTAAAAGCGGCAGGCCTAGAAAAATTACGAATAAGCCGGCCAGTCCGCCATTGTCCGGCAGGTTGAAAGCGTATATAAACTGTCCTGCGGCCAGGGCTATCGCCAGCCAGCCGACCAGTTCGTATCTTCGGGATACAGCCAACTGCTGTTCCGGCGTCCGGCGCGATTCATGGCGTTTTTTCTTTCGGTACAGGCCAAAAATAAGCCAACCGACCAGGAGCCAGAAAACCGGGCCTGCCAAAAAATGCTCCCTGGTCGCCGGGTTTGTTATGAAAACCAGCAGCAAGACGACGAGAACGAACTTAATAAACCCGGACCGGCTGTACATACCGCCATCATACCAAATTCTCTAATTCTCAATCCGGACTCTGGCATTCACCCCTGTTTCATGCTACACTCCCCCCTGGTTTCGTACCAAAATACCAAACCAAGCAGCTTGTCTGCTGTTTGGGATTTTGAGAGGAGATGGCTTGATTTGTTAGCTAGTTATGCCGAGCAAATTTATTTTGTCGGCAGAACGGTTAACAAATCATTACACTTCGACGAGCACCTGTAGCTCAGGCAGGACAAAAGCGTTGGTTTCCGGTACCTAAGGTCGTAGGTGAGGCTTGCCAGTGGCAAGCCGCAAGGCAGCCAACTCTTGAAAACTTGTTTTCAAAGACGTTGCTGCGGGTGAGATGAGCCAGTGGCTCATCGCAAGGACACTTGACTGATTTGAAGCTTGCTTCAAGTAAGTCAATGTCGGGCCTGCAGAATGTAGGCGCGGAACGTGACCGAATCCTGCCAGGTTCGAACCTTTATAATGTAGAAGCGTATATGCACCTGTAGCTCAGCTGGATAGAGCGTTGGCTTGCGGAGCCAAAGGTCGTAGGTTCGAATCCTGCCAGGTGTACCACGTATAGACCCCACCTTGAGTGGGGTTTTTACGTGGCTCTTGTCAGGATGAGAACCGTCGAGCGAGCAAAGCGAGCGGAAGGTTCGGCGTAGTGAGCGGAGCAAAAGAAAGCGCGGAGTATTTTCTTTTGTGAGTGAACGGAGGAGCCGCGCAGGCGGCGATATCCTGCCAGGTGTACCATCTTCATTTCAAACAATTCTTAAGCATTGTTTATAATTTGTAGTTCTGACTTTTGTATCGCTCTGACAAGGCTCCGATCAAAGTGCTTACCAAAGTGTATAATCTTCTTCATGAGTCCAGAAAACCCCCATTCCCGGGATTTGGTTGGCGAACTTACACACCGGCTTGATGAAGAAACTATGAGCATGGGGGGGCGGCTTTCAGCAGCTGGAGGCATTCCAGCAGATTATCGCTCTGGGCGAAAGCGCATTACCTGATTTGCTAAGTGACATGGAACGGCCAGCTTGGTGGCGGCTGCAAGCGGTCTGGACTATCGCCCATGCGGTCGGCAAGCCAATAGAATTTCCAGAAGAGATTATCGGGGAACGTCTAGAAGTGCGAGATTTTACAGTCGATTGGGCAAGAGCGCATGGCTACCTTCCTTGCGAGCCGGCCACCGAATGAATGCGGTCCTAGCTTCAGGCAAACAAGCCCTTTCTGTTATTATAAAACCGGAAGGAGGTGCGCGAGAATAATGAAGCGGTCTTCAACCCAACGTTATTACATCCGTGATAGCGAGACCAACGAACTGTGGTGTTTTGACGCCAAGCTGTTTAGCGGCAACCTCTAAGCCGGCTTGAAGTCAGTCAGAAAACCCCGGCCTTCCCGGAAAATAAGAAGGCCAGAGTGTTTAGAGCCCTCCGAAACCCTGCCAGAGCTACTCCCTGCCAGGGATTTTTTATGACCTGCGTGTTTGTGTTGTTTACAGGGGTGGTTTAGAATAAAGCAGCACGGAGAGATGTCCGAGTGGTTGAAGGTGCCGCTCTCGAAAAGCGGTGTGCCTCGCAAGAGGTACCGAGGGTTCGAATCCCTCTCTCTCCGCCATCCTCCGTCGCTCTGCTTCATGCAGAGCTATGGAGGATTTTGAAATAGTAGGGATTCGAACGACAACTGCCGGTGGCAGTTGGCCGCCCTTTAGCCCCGAAGCGGGTTGCTGTAGCGAAAGTTATGTTTCTTTCGCGCAGCAAGGTCGAATCCCTCTCTCTCCGCCATCCTCCGTCGCTCTGCTTCATGCAGAGCTATGGAGGATTTTGTAGTAGTAGGGATGAGAACGGGCATGCCGCTGTCTGGCCCCGCCTTCACCAGCGCGGGTGCGAAACTATTAATATCTCTTCTCGTTTAGGGCATCGATTATTTATCTTTTTTAGCTTCTGAGGCTTGAACTTCGCCGGAATCCCCTGCTCTATCCACCGGGCTTTCCGGCGGGGGCACCGGGCTGGTGTCACTTGCCGCGTCGGGCATTAGACTTCCCTGCTGCCGGCGCAGCCAGACGATTGCCGCGACAATGGCCGCCACGCCAAGGACAAGATAGACCGTGCCGAACACGATCAGGCCGTAGCTCAAGCTGTTCTCGAGCGAGTTCATCAGCGGCAGCGCGACATTATCTATCAAAGCCACTTGTCCGCTGTCGTTGGCGTCTCTGATGGCCGATTCGGCGACGCCGAGCAGGGTTTTGTTGACGAGAACGCCAAACAGAACCAGCAAGCCGGCGCTAACCAGACTGATGCCAACCCGCTTGGTGCCGGAAAGGCGGCGCGGGCTTAAGAATACCAACGCCAGGCCGGCCAAGGCGGCAAATAGCAATTGCCAGATCCACAGCTGCCGGGCCGTCTGAAACCCTCCGGCTAATCCGGCACTGTCCCTGAACACCGGCTCGCCGTCTTCGTTCTCGAACGTCTCGGCCGTAATGACCGGGTTGCCGATGAAGTTATCCCCGGACTTAACTTCATTGATAGCCCGTTCAATCTCGGCGTCGATATCAATGACGCCGGCCGGCGCCCGGCAATCGGCATTGAGCGGGTCAAACTCGCCTTGGAGTTGAGCGGCGTTGGCGCAGACCGGCAGGTCGCTGTAGCGATTCTTGGCATAGGCGGCCATGCCGTTTAAGAATCTGTCCCGGGCCCCGGTCAGGTCGATATTAAAATCGGGTTGGTCCGACTTCCCTTCCAGCCAGTTAAAAAGTCCGTCCAGGAAACTCTCGCTGGTGTGGCGAAGCACTTCGGGGTTGAAGGCGGTGTCGGCGATTTCTCTGACTTGCGGGTCGTCGAGTGCCAGTCCTCCCTCTCCGCTGCCGCCGTTGTCCGCGCTGCCGCCGGAAAAGCCCCAGTCGGCCTGCGCCAGCAAACTGTCAACGAAAGTGGCGTACACGCCGCTGTCATTCAGCGTTGACTTGACGCTGTCACTGTTGCCCAGGCTCCGGCTAAAACTGTACGACCAGGCGGCTCCGACCAAAGAAACAACCAGTATAACACCGGCCAGGCCGGCCAGGATTTTTTTGAGGATATTCATAAGCGTATTGTACAACACGCTATAATATCCGTATGCAAGACAGCATTTTCACGCGGATTATAAAGGGTGAGATACCCAGCCATAAAGTCTATGAAGACGAGCTGACGCTGGCTTTTTTGGATATTCACCCGATTCAACCCGGGCACACTCTGGTGATCCCGAAAAAGCAGATTGAGTGGCTGTGGGATCTGGAGGCCGGCGATTACCAGGCGGTCATGGCCACTGCGAAGAAAGTCGCCAGCCGGCTGCGCGAGGTGCTGGACGCCAGGCATGTCGGGGTGCAGGTAATTGGCGTTGACGTGCCGCATGCCCATGTCCACCTGGTGCCGTTTAATACCGTGGCGGAGTTTCGCCATGTTCCGGATATGCAGGCCGAGCCCGATCATGAGGCGCTGGCGGCTATGGCTAAAACGCTAAAGTTCCAGTAGACTAAAGGCCGATATGTCGAATTTAATGATCGGGCTTCTGGTGGCTTTAAGCGCGGCCGTGTGGGTCTACTCGAAGGTGGCCCGCCGGACCGGCGGCAACACCCGCAGCTCGCTGATCGTGGCCGGCATTGCCGCTGCGGGGGCGTTTTTAGTGGTTCAGTCGCTCCTGGCCATCCTCGACAACTACCTCGGTTAGCCTTTATAAACTAGCCGGATTGTACCAGTCAGACTTCATTTTTTGGCTGATAGCTAGTATTATCATGTCAGTATGAGTAGCGGTGGGAGTGCTGAGAAGACCTTAGGGCAGCGCATTAAGCAGGCCCGGACGGCCGCTGGACTGACGCAGCAGGATCTGTGCCACAAAACCGGCCTGTCCTACTCCACGTTGGCTAAAATTGAGCGGGGCGCTATCCGGACACCGTCGGTCTTCACCATTCAGCAGATTGCGATCGTGCTTCGGACCACCCTGGACGAACTGACCGGCACGCCGCCGCCGCTCGCCCAGGCTCCCAAGCAGCAGTCCAAGAGTGGTGTCCGCTTCGTGTACTTCGATGTTAACGGCGTGATGGTACGTTTTTTCCAGCGGGCTTTTACGGCTCTGGCCGAGGATAGCGGCGTGCCGGCCGACCAGCTCGAGAGAACATTCTGGCACTACAATGACGCCGTTTGCCGGGGAGAAGTGACTCTCAAGAAATTCAACACCATCCTGGCAGAGCAATGCGAATTGCCGGGGCTGGACTGGACCGGCTATTATCTGGCGGCAATCGATCCGATTCCGGAAAGCCGAGAACTGGTGACCTGGGCGGCCGAACACTATCACGTTGGTCTGCTCAGCAATATTATGCCGGGCTTTTTAAAGCAGATGATAAAGGCCGGGCAGCTGCCGGATGTCCCCTACTCCGCTGTGGTTGAATCGTCAGCCGCCAAGGCCATCAAACCGGAGGCCGGCATTTACAAGACCGCTCAAAAGAAAGCCGGAGTCGATCCGGGCGAGATTCTGCTGGTGGATGATTCGCAGGCCAACCTGGTGGCCGCCGAGCACCAGGGTTGGCACGTCATGTGGTTCGACGACTATCGGCCGGCCGAGTCGGCCGAGCGCGTGCGTCAGGCGCTGGAGTTTTAAGATTTTTACTGCAGCTAACAGATAAATAATACTAGCATTAATTCTAGTATTAATACTAGAATTATTTTTTTCGAACAACCCTCTCAAATCAACCCATTTCACCGCTTGCCCAAAGCGCCACAGCTTCATAAACAACATTTCGCCGCGGT
>CAZMXN010000015.1:0-14351 GCA_964570275.1 uncultured Candidatus Saccharibacteria bacterium | reverse complement strand
GGGTCAAGGGTGGAGGGGTTGGGGGTGGGATAAGAAAAAGCGAGGAGTGTCCTCCCCGCTTTTTCAGGCATATCGGCCGTGTAGCGTTACAGGCTAGCTACAACCGGTGGTGCTGCCACAGGATGTGCAGACATAGCAGCTGCCGGACCGCTGAGTCTGATTGCCGCAACTGTAGCACAGCGGTGCGGTTTGGTCCGTCTTAACCTCTTTCCTGGACACTGCTCCACTGACCGCCTCGCTCGGCTTGATTGCCTCAATCAAAACTTCTTCAGCTTGCTTGACGTCGTCGTCCGCAGCTTTGACTTCCTCCTCCAGCAGGCTGGTTTGGAGCTCCGGCATGTCATCGATAGAAGCCAGGCCAAGTTCTAAACGATCATCGAAAGGCAGATAGTCTAGCGCCAAGCGTTTGAAGATGTAGTCAACTACTGAGGTAGCCGTCCTGATTTCGGTATCGTCGGTTATGCCCGAGGGCGCAAATGACATGCTCGTAAGCGCGTGTACGTAGCTCTTTAGAGGCACGCCGTATTGCAGACCATAGCTTACCGATATGGCTAGAGCATCCATCACTCCGGCCAGCGTAGAACCCTGTTTAGCCAGTCTGATGAAGACCTCTCCAGGAGTTCCGTCCTCGAACTCACCAACCGTTACGTAGCCCTTGCTGCCAGCCACCTTGAATGAAAAGGTCCGGGCTGTTCGAACTTTTGGCATTTCGCGGCGTACGGCACCCTTAACGATAATCCGATCGTTAAGGTTAGAGACAGAAGCAGCGGCCGGTGTCTTCTCTTCGGCGCCTTCTTTCTTGGCCATAGCCAGAGGCTGCGCTACTTTACAGTTGTCGCGGTAAATAGCTACGGCCTTGAGCCCCATCCTCCAGGCATCGATGTGTAATTGCTCAATATCCTCTACTGTTACATGTTCAGGCATATTGACGGTTTTACTGATGGCGCCCGAGATGAACGGTTGTACTGCCGACATCATTTTAACGTGTCCGAGGTAGTGAATTGAGTTGTCGCCCATAGAGCAGGCAAAGACATCTACATCTGATGGTTTAAGGTGCGGAGCGCCAATTATAGTCTTTTCTACATCAATGTAGTTAACTATGTCGTCGATTTGCGACTTGGTGTAGCCGAGTACTTTAAGTGCGCGGGGAACGGTTTGGTTAACGATACTCATGGTACCGCCCCCAACCAGTTTCTTCACCTTAACCAGGCCGAGATCAGGCTCGATGCCGGTTGTGTCACAATCCATCATCAAGCCAATGGTACCGGTCGGAGCCAGAACACTGGCTTGAGAGTTGCGTACACCATAGAGCTTGCCCAGCTCAACCGCTTCATCCCAGGCACTGGCCGCAGCGCTCAGCAGCTCTTCCGAAACCAGACTGGCATCAATATTGTTCACAGCTTCACGGTGCATTTTAAGAACGTTGGTCATGCCTTCTTTGTCTTTGTGGAAGCCGGCGAATGGACCTACCCGCTGAGCAATCTTGGCACTCGTAGCGTAGGCGTGGCCGGTCATCAGAGCGGTGATGGCGGCCGCTTGGGCTCGGCCTTCATCTGAATCGTACGGCAATCCCTGAGCCATTAAGAGAGCCCCCAAGTTGGCGTAGCCCAATCCCAGCTCGCGGTAGGCCTTGGCATTCTTGGTGATGCTTTCCGTCGGGTATGACGAGTAGCCAACCAGAATCTCCTGGGCCGTAAAAACAAGCTCCACGGTGTGTTTAAAGGCTTTTATGTCGAAGGTGTTGTCGTCGCGCAGGTACTTCAGCAGATTAATGGAAGCAAGGTTGCAGGCCGAGTTATCAAGGTGCATATACTCGCTGCAGGGGTTAGACCCGTTTATGCGACCGGCGTTTGGTGTAGTGTGCCAGCGGTTAGCAGTGGTATCGAACTGCATTCCGGGGTCGGCGCATTCCCAGGCGGCTTCGGCGAACTGCCTGAATAAGTCACGGGCCTTGATTGTCCTGACGGTCTTGCCGGTAGTCACCGCTTTCAGATCCCAGTCGGCATCGTCAATTACCGCCTGCATGAACTCGTCGGTTACCCGTACGGAGTTATTGGCGTTCTGGTACTGAATGGAGTGCGAATCCTTGCCGTCCAGGCTCATATCAAAACCGGCTTCCTGCAGAGCCCGGGCTTTGCGCTCCTCGATGGCTTTACACCAGATGAACTCCTCAACGTCGGGGTGGTCGGCATTAAGGATGACCATCTTGGCTGCCCGGCGGGTCTTTCCGCCGCTCTTGATGGCCCCGGCGGAAGCATCGGCCCCGCGCATAAAACTAAGAGGTCCTGAGGCCGTACCGGCGCTCTTACCAAGCTTTTCTGCCGAGGAGCGGATACTGCTCAAATTTATACCGGAACCGGAACCGCCCTTGAAAATCATTCCTTCTTCGGTATACCAGTTCAGGATAGATTGCATGGTATCTTCGACCCCTAAAATAAAGCAAGCGCTGGCCTGTTGGGCCCGGTCCGGAGCGCCGATATTGAACCACACCGGTGAATTGAAGGCCGCCCGTTGGGTAGCCAGAATGTACTTCAGTTCTTCACGAAAATCTTCGGCTTCGCTTTCCGATTCGAAGTAACCTTCCTGCTGACCGTGCCGGGTTACAGTATCGACGACCCGATCAATCAGCTGCTTGAGCGAGCTCTCACGCTCCGCGGTACCCGGCGTACCGCAGAAGTACTTCTGCGCCACGATATTGATGGCGTTAAGTGACCAGCCCTCCGGAAATTCTACGTCCTTTTGCTCAAACACCGGCTTCCCGGTCATCGGATTCATGATAACCGAGTCCCGCTTGGCCCACTTAAGTTGATCGTAGGCTTTTGATTTTGGTGGAGTGAAAAGCCTCCCCACCCCTAAACTGGTAGTTTGTCCCATAATACCCTCACTTAATATTTAGTTTATTTGATTTTTTGTTTAGAGTTCGCCCGCTTCGTTTGCTCTCAGTGACCGCGAGCCAGCTCCCTTAAGTAACTTTTAGGCTATGAGTGGTGAGGTTACTCGAGGGAGCCGTCAAAATACTCTTTTAGGTTTTGACTTGCTCGGTTTCTCTGAGGCGACGAATTTGCGATAATTCCCGCTCGAAACTGGCGATATCTTTAAAGCGCCGGTAGACGCTGGCAAACCGCACATACGCAACTTCATTAAGATTAGCCAGTTGATCCATGACCAATCCGCCGATTTTCGAGGTTGGTATCTCTTGCTCCCCGCAATCGTAAAGTTGCTGCTCGACATTAGCGACCAATTGTTCGATCTGCAGGCTGGTCACGGGTGTCTTCTCGCTAGCCCGATACAGACCGGCCAATAGCTTATTACGGTTGAACAGCTCGCGGGTGCCATTGTTCTTGATGACAATCAGCTGCGGTCGTTCGATCCGTTCGTAAGTTGTAAACCGATACTTACAATTGGCGCACATTCGACGGCGGCGTACAGATTCGCCTTCAGCTACGTCGCGCGATTCGATAACTTTAGTATCGACCGCGCTGCAATGGCCGCATTTCATTTATGTACACCTCCTTAGTTGCTCCTTCAGCTTTTGGAACAACTATTTTATTCATCTAAAAGTACAATCACCGCTATAGAAACTACTATATATAGTGCTTATACCAATAATATTACCGCCATAAATAGTGTTTTGCAAGCCAAATAAGCGCTTTTTTGTTGTGCTTTTGTGCTTGCTTTGTGGCGATTTTACCCCTGTTATTCCGAACCTGACTCATCACTGTCAGGGGAAGAAGAGCTTTCGTTTTCCGGATTTTTGCGCCTTTTCAGACGCCGCAGGAACGACGGCTTATCGCTATCATCGGCCTGGTCGTCATCCAGACGTATCTTACTGGCGTCCCCGGTATCGCTGTCGGTGGCGCCGTTATCATTCAGAGCCCAGATATTAGGCACCGTTGGATCAGATTGAAAGTCGTGAGCCGCATCCGTCTTGCTGTCGGCATCCAAATCCATATTAATGTCAGCCGGTACATCCTCCGCCGGCTTTTCGATTGCCGGCACATTGAGCGCCTCAGCCTCGGAATCGGTCGGTTTTTGACTGCTGCTGCGGGCAAAGTAAGCCACATCGAAGCCTGTCGCTACAACCGTGATGATCAATTCTCCCTCGAGTTCCGGGTTGATTGTAGCGCCAAAGATAATGTTAGCCTCCGGATCGGCGGCGCTGGTGATGGTTTCGGCCGCCAGATTGATTTCGTGCATGGACATGTCGTGGCCGCCAATCACGTTAAACAGAATGCCCCGGGCTCCGTCTATAGAAACCTCCAGTAGCGGCGATTCCACGGCTTGCTGGGCAGCTTCCACAGCCCGATTATCGCCGCTGGCTCTACCGATACCCATCAGTGCCGACCCGGCGTTACTCATGACGGCCTTGACGTCGGCGAAGTCCAGGTTAATCAGGCCATGTACTGTGATCAAATCGGATATACCTTGGACACCTTGACGCAGCACATCGTCGGCTACCTTAAAGGCTTCAAGCAGTGGCGTCTGGCGATCAATGGTTTGTAATAGCCGGTCGTTCGGTATGGTGATCAGGGTGTCAACCGATCCCCGGAGCCGCTCAATAGCCATCTCAGCATTGCGCCGGCGCTTTTCGCCTTCAAAGGCAAACGGTCTGGTGGCAAACCCCACCACCAGGATATTCATATCCCTGGCGATCTTGGCCACCACATGACCAGCGCCGCTGCCCGTACCACCGCCCGCTCCTATGGTGACGAAAACCATATCGGCTCCCTCTATGGCTTTGGCAATCTCTTCTTTTGATTCCTCGGCCGCCTGTTGACCGGTGGAGGGATCGGCCCCGGCGCCCAGGCCGCGGGTTGTTTCCCGACCAATGTGAATTTTTGTTTGAGCCTTGGAATGGTGCAGGGCTTGAGCATCGGTGTTAACGGCAATGAATTCAACACCCTCAACGCCAGCTTCAACCATCCGATTGATGGCAGCCCCTCCCGCTCCACCGACACCAATGACTTTAATGCGGGCGAACGTCTCTATCGCGGGTGCAACCTGAGGCATGGCTACGATTCTCCTTACATATCTTACTGAAATAGCAGTATAACGCAGGTATTCGGTGTATTCAAACAGCAAGCAGTCATAATAAAACTATTGATTTGCTGCTTCAGATTTTTGCGCAATAAATTTATGAACGCCTGAAGCGCTTGATAACGCCGCTTAATATACCCAGTACACCAGCATCATTACCGGAGTTATTGCTGTAATTAACACCATGTTGTTCAAGTAGCATATCTAACAACATCAGCCCGATTGGCGTCGCGTAGCTAATGTCCTGCACGGTATCTACCAGCCCGCCCACCTGTTGAATAGAGCCTATACGGGATGCCAATTGCAGTTTCTCCTTGGTGAAATCTGCCATGCCAGCAATTTTTGAAGTGCCGCCAACCAGTACGACACCACCGGGGAGCTTCCGGGCCTTATGGATCTTTCGCAGCTCTTTGTCCACGTAATCAAATAATTCGTCTACCCGGGCCTCAACAATCATATTTACTTCTTCGGCATCGAAAGAGTAGGTTCTGGTTTCGTGTTCAACGCTGACCCGGCCTTTCTTGATCTTATCGTGCAGTCCGGCATGCTCCAGCTTAACCAGATCGGCAATTTCCAGATCGGTTTTAAGGCCTATCGCCAGATCATTGGTTATGTGTATGCCGCCCATCGGGATGACAGCGACGTGCTGGATTTCGCCATCTTCGACAACCACCAGATTGGTAGTACCGGCTCCTATGTCCAAAAGCAGAGTTCCGGACTCTTTCTGTTGTCTATTTAACACCGCTTCGGCGGCAGCCAGGCTGGTTACGGTGTGGTGCGAAGGAGTTATTTTGGCTTTCTCTAAAGCAAAGTCCAGACTTCGCAGGTTAGGCGAGGCAGCTGTCACAATATGAGTATCCACTTCGAGCCGAACACCGCTCATTCCTACCGGATCCTTAATATTATCCTGTCCGTCTACCCGGTAATTTTTAGCAAAAACCTGAATAATTTCCCGGTTGGGCGGCAGCTGAACGATTGTGGCAGCCTCTTCGGCTCTTAGTCTATCTTCGTGCGATATTTCCCGATTGGCGGTGCTTATCGCGATGACGCCTTTTGAGTTAATTCCTACAACATGCGCGCCATTAACACTGACTGTAGCCGTGCGTATCGGTATGCCTGAGATCCTCTCGGCTTCCCCCACCGCCTGGCTGATGGCACCGGCAACATCGTCTATGTGAACAACCGAGCCTTTTCGCATACCGATATTGGGTGCGCTGCCATGACCGATGATGGACGGATTGAAGTCGCTGGTGGCGTCTGCCATACCGACAATGCATCTGACCGTGCTCGTACCAACATCAAGACCAACGAAGTGGTTGGCTGAATTATCACGCATGAACGAAGTATACCACTACCATTTTTGGTTTTCTATTTTATTCCCTTGGTCGTTTTGATGCTTTTCTTAAGGTTACGGGGTTAACACTTCGGCGCCGTCGGCCGTTATCAGCACGGTATCCTCAAAATGAGCCGCTAATGAGCCGTCCCGAGTAGAAATCGTCCAGCCGTCCTCTGCCACGTTCACCCGGTAATCACCCAGAGTAGCCATCGGTTCAATCGCGATCGTCATGCCGGCCTGCAGGGTCATGCCCTCACCGGCCTTGCCGTAGTTCGGTATGTTGGGATCCTCGTGAAGATCGTGGCCAACACCGTGACCGACCAACTCGCGCACAATACCCAAACCCGCCTCATCCAGAACGCCTTGAATGGCGGCCGCAATGTCACCAATCCGACAGCCGGCTTTTACTTGATACACTCCCTCTTCCAGCGCCAGCCGGGTAGTATCCACCAGTGTATGTACCCGCTTGTCGGTCTGCTGTCCAACTATAAAAGTTCGGGCGCTGTCCGTAATCATTCCCTGATAATTGACACCGAAGTCCAAACTGACGATATCGCCGTTTTCGATGATTTTGTCAGGCCTGGGGATTCCGTGAACCACCTCTTCATTAACGGATACGCAGAGCACATCCGGGAAGCCCTGATAGCCCAGAAAAGCCGGTTGACCGCCCAATGACTTCAACTCTTTGGCGGCAATATTCGCCAGATCTTTAGATGACATGCCGGGTTCAAGGCTTTTAGCCAGTACACCCATAACCGAAGCCAGCATGGCGCCGCTTTGCCGCATCGCCGCTATCTCGGCAGCAGTCTTAACCCTTGTCATCATGTCTTAAAGGCCTTTTAGTTCCTGGACAATTTGGTTGTGCACATCTTCGACTGATTGCTCGCCGTCGATATCAATGACCGGTACTTGGGCCGATCTAAAATGGTCGAGAATCGGCAGAGCGACTTCGTTATACTCCTCGAACCGCTCAGCAATGGCATCGTCATGATCATCCTGCCGTCCCCGGCTCAGCAGCCTCTCCCGTACAACCCCCTCCGAAGCTTTGAGATGTACGACCGCCGTTGCCTGAAGCTGACCGTATTTAATCTGAGTCAGCAACCACTCGGCCTGGGGAACCGTGCGCGGGAAACCATCCAGAACAAACTCTTTATCAATATCAATGACCGTGAATATCTTTTGTACCAGCGATATGATCTCCTGATCCGGCAGTAATTTTCCCGCCACCATGTCGCGGCGCCGCTCACCGGCAATCAGCATACGCAGGAACTCGCCGGTTGACAGCCAGGGGTAACCCAACCGGTCGGCCAGAAGTCGCCCCTGCATACTTTTGCCGGATCCGGCCACGCCCATGAAGATAATCACTGGAGTCGTTCCTTAACCAGCCCGGCGATCACCGCGCCGTCCGCGGCAGCCCCGGCCTTTTGCTTGACGGCACCGATGATGCGTCCCATGTTGGCCTTGTCACGCCCCACTTCAGCAACCACCGCGTCCACCAAGGCCGTAAGCTCCTCCTGACTCATCTTTGCGGGCAGATAACGCTCAATCACCGTTTTCTCATCAAGCTCGGCCGCCGCTTTGGCTTCATTACCGCCCTGCCGGTAAAGATCGGCGCTCTCCTGGCGCTTTTTGGCTTCTTTTTGCAGAACCTGGACAATTTCATCGTCGCTCAAACCCTGATCGCGGCTGCCTTGCGCCACTTCAACATAGAGAATGGCGCTCTTAAGGCCGCGCAGCGTCGTGGTCAGCGTTTTATCACCGCCGAGCATAGCCTGCTTCAGATCCTGGTCAATGCGTTGCTTTAAATTCATTACAAGCCAAGTTTATCAGATTGCTTCCTTAGTTTCATAAATTAACCGGCCGGCCGCAAATTGCGACAGGCCGATTCAGATTAATCCGGCTGTCTCTAGCGTTGGCCGAGCTTGATCTTTTTGACCTTGTCGGCCTTGCGGGCCCGGCGGATGATAGCCTTTTTACGCCTGTCGCGCTTACTCATCGGCTTTTCGAAGTATTGCTGCTGTTTGGCGGCGGTAATAACCCCGGCCTGCTGAACTTTGCGCGTAAACCGGCGCAGCAGGTTTTCGGTCGACTCTTTAGAATCTTTACGTGTAACTTGTATCATAGATGGAAATTTTACCCTAACAGAGAAAGAATTACAAGGATTGCTGCTTAGGGTTGTCGTTTCTGGTTAAGACGTTGTGACTTCAGCACAATGCTTTGCAGCTCTTTGAAGATCGCGAAATGCTTATTGGTGTGGTAAATCTTGGTGTTGCCCTGTTTTTCCGACAGCAAAAAGCCGATTTTCTCGAGACGCTTTAGCTCCCGCTGAATATTGCCGGCATCTTCTTTAATGAGCTTGGCCAGTCCCCGAACATGGGTTTTAAAGTCGGGGTACTTGGCGTACACGACTATAATTTTTCGCCTAACTCGTGAAGTGATAAAAACATCTAACATAAGCACTCATTGTCATTCACACAACGTAAAGTATAGCCCGTGTCGAATTATATTTCAACTCCTTCCCCGCCTTTGGCATATACTATCTGGCATGAGGCATTACGAGGTAGCAGTAGCAAGCGGCAGGTTCCATAGCGACGTTCTGACTTACAGTTCCGCGCAAGTCCTGGACAGGCATCAGGTTATAGCCGTACCGCTCGGGCAACGAGAGGCAGTCGCTGTCGTGCTTCGCGAAGTCTCAAAGCCGGGCTTTAAGACCAAGCCTATCAGCCGGCCGCTTCCTTATAGCCTGCCTGAAGCCAGTGCCAAACTGATGGACTGGCTGAGACAGTACTACCCGGCGCCGTTAGGGGTTATTGCCCGGCTTTTTGTGCCGGCCAGCCTGATACAACAGCCGCGCCACGGCGAGTCACCGGCCGTCAGTCTGACCAAGCCGACTGATTTACCGCCCCTGACCGAAGAACAAGCCGTCACGCTGGAGCAAATAGGCCAAAAACCGGCCGGGACCTTCCTGCTCCATGGCCGAACCGGCAGCGGTAAAACCAGAATCTATCTGGAGCTTGCCAGACAATCGCTGGAAAAGGGTAAATCAGCCCTTATTCTGACCCCGGAAATCGCCCTGACGACTCAACTCATAAACGCTTTCGAAGCACAATTTGCCGGCCGGACTGTTGTCATGCACTCTACGCTAACGCCGGCTAAGCGGCGTGATGCCTGGCTTAGGATTATCAACGCCCGGCAGCCGCTGGTAATCATAGGTCCCCGGTCAGCACTGTTCAGTCCGATTGCCAAGCTTGGTTTTATCGCCGTTGACGAGTTCCATGAACCGGCCTATAAACAGGACCAATCGCCCTACTACCAGACCAGCCGCGCGGCAGCGGCCTTAGCCGGCATTCATGCCGCCACCCTGGTGTTGGGCTCGGCAACCCCGCCGGTAAGCGAATATTACTTTGCCGAACAAAAGAGACTGCCGATTCTGCGCCTTGAGAAATCCGCCATCACCGGGGCCAAAGCGCCAGCGGTCACCTTGGTGAACTTACGTGACAAAGAGCAGTTTAGCCGTCACCCCTTTTTATCGAACGCTTTAATTAACCGCGTCTCTGATGCCTTAGCCCGAGGCGAACAGAGCCTGGTCTTCCTGAACCGCCGCGGCAGTGCCCGATTGATACTGTGCCAGGACTGCGGCTGGCAGGCCGGCTGCCCGCGCTGCGACCTGCCGCTGACCTATCACGCCGACAAACACACCATGCAGTGCCACACTTGCGGCTACAGCACAGCGGCCATCAGCAGCTGTCCGGAGTGCGGCAGCTCGGAAATACTGTTTCGGAATATCGGCACCAAGACCCTGGCCGAAGCGCTGACTTCCCTGTTCCCCAAGGCTTCAATCCGGCGTTTCGATGCTGACACCGGCAAACAGGAGCGGCTGGAAGTTCTGTATGAGCAGATCGCCAGCGGCGAAATTGATATTCTGGTCGGCACTCAGGTACTGGCCAAGGGTCTTGATCTGCCCCTGCTTAGCGTCGTGGGCGTGGTGCAGGCTGATGCCAGCCTCTCCTTCCCTGACTTCACTGCCGAGGAACGCACTTATCAGCTGTTGACCCAGATAATCGGCCGGGTCGGCCGGGGGCATAAGGCAGCCGGTCAGGTGGTAGTTCAGAGCTACAATCCGGAAAACTACACCCTGCTGTCAGCCATAAACCAGGATTGGGAGACATTCTATCAACAACAGTTGACCGCCCGCCGGATGTATGGCTTCCCACCGTTTTATCATCTCATGAAGCTTACCGTTAGCCGGGCCAGCAGTAACAGCGCTGAAAAAGCCAGTCAGCAGCTGGCCGATATTTTGATGGCTGCAGATCTGAAGATATCGCTAGTCGGCCCCTCGCCATCGTTTTACGAAAAAGTGGCCGGCAAATACCGCTGGCAGCTGATCGTTAAAGCCAAGCAGCGCGACCAACTGCTCAAAGCAATTGATTTACTGCCCTCCGGCTGGACCTACGATCTTGATCCGGCCGATTTGCTCTGAGCCCGGGTAAAAGACCCTTAATTTCTGCTATACTACTGTTCAATAGGTATGAAAAAAGACGGTATCATCACGTTGCCCCATGCTCATTTGCGGCAACGCTCCAAAAAAGTCGGCCTGATCAGTAACGATATCCACCAGCTGATCGGTGATATGGAATCAGCTACGCTGGACTGGGAAGACAGTCGTGAGCATGAGGTCGGCGTGGCTCTGGCGGCAGTACAGATCGACCGGCTGCTTCGCGTAGTCATCATCCGTAACAATTTTGATGACCGGTCTGATCGGTCCTTCCGGGTGTTTATTAACCCCGAGATCACCAAATACGAGGGTGAAATCCAGGAAGACTACGAGGGCTGTCTCAGCATTAAGGATGTTTACGGCAAAGTACCCCGCCACACTAAAATCCGGGTCAAAGCACTCGATTTAGACGGCCGCGAAATTCGCTTAACCGCCGAGGGTTTTTTGGCGCGGGTCTTCCAGCACGAGATTGATCACACCAACGGTATTGTTTTTATCGACCACATCAAGGACTCCGCCGAAGCCTTCTTCAGGCTCAATAAAGACGGTAAGCTGGAGGCATTGGACTATGAACAAGACATCCGAAACAGTAGTATTCTTTGGTAGCGGCCCGGTAGCGGCCCGGTCGCTTGAGCTATTGCTTGAGCACACTGCTGTTGAGGCTGTGGTCACCAAGCCCAAGCCAACACATCACCGGGGCGAGTTTCCGGTTTTGGAGCTTGCTGCCAAACAAGGCCTCACAACCTATACCCCAAGCAATAAAAAAGAATTGTCAGAACTCTTTACTGATCTTAAAACACAAAGCCAGGCAGGCCTGGTCATAGACTACGGCATTATCATTGCTCAAGACGTTATCAACCATTTTCCGCTTGGCATTATCAATAGTCATTTCTCCCTGCTGCCAGAGTGGCGGGGCGCTGATCCGATCAGTTTTGCGATTCTTAGCGGGCAAAAACACACCGGGGTGAGTCTCATGCTCATCGTTGAAGCTTTGGACGAAGGACCGGTCTTTGCCTTCGGTGTCGAAGAGCTGAATGGCACCGAAACCACACCAGAGCTTACCGAACGCCTTGTTCTCTTAAGTGATAGCCTCCTCAAACAAGAGCTCCCCCGGTACTTGACGGGGGAAGCTCAGGCCTTTCCCCAAGAGCAACTCTCTACACTTATCACCAATCATCCCGCCAAACCAACCTACTCTCGTAAACTCACTAAAGAAGACGGTCTCATCGACTGGCATAAACCCGCCGAACAGATCGAAAGAGAAATCAGAGCGTTTATAGAGTGGCCAAAAAGCCGAACCACTATTGCCGGCAAAGAAGTCATCATCACCAAGGCCCATGTGGCAGGTTACGAGTATCATCCCGACCCCTCAGATCCGCCCGAAGCATTCGAAACACCCGACGGCTTTATCGGTATGCCTTCTCTGACAAAAGGTGTTCTTGTCATTGAAAAGCTCAAGCCAATCGGTAAAAAAGAAATGACCGCCGAGGCATTCCTCGCCGGTCATAGGCACTTACTGCAATAAAAGTTCTAAGCTGCGGGTGGCTGCTGGTCCGGGGCGGCCTGATCCTGCGAAGCCGCTACAATCTGGGGAGCGGCTGCTTTGATTTCCGCTTTCAGCTTATCCAGTTCGTCAGCGACGACTTGCTTGTAATTAGGGAAGTTGGTCTCCAGCCACTTCAGTGCACCGGCCTCGTCCTTGCCGTCTATGAACGACTCAAACTCAGTCAACTGCTCATCGCTCATTTGGCCGGCCAGATTCATACCGACCCGCATTTCCAGCGTCTCGTAAATGTGAGCCAGCATTTTGTTCTTGTCTTCGGTAGACAATGCCCCCAAGCCCAGTTCTTTCAACAAATTTTCATCTAACTTGAACATTCCTCGCGTCCTTTATGACTCTTATTTTAGCAGAGACATTATTTATTCTTAAACCCGGAACTCGTAGTCTTCAGGCAAGTCTTCGGCTTCTTCCAGGGTAAGATTATTCAGCTTGAGAATTCGTTCCACTTCCTCGTTAATCTGCATGATTGTAGGAGCCCTAGAACCAGACTCAATCAGCCGGCTAACAGCAAGCCCGCCCAATCCCTCGGGGGCGCTTTGTAGCGCCATACTGTCATCGCTAGCTTCAACAGAAGTGACAACAGCAGCAGCACCTACACTCTGAACTTGCTTGGCGCGATCAACTGCCCTGGCGACTTCTCTCGTTGCCGGCTTTCTGAAGCCCAGGAACGCCTCAAAGTTCAGTCGGCGGAGATGGATGCGCTCACCTATAGTCGGTTTACCCATCGCATGTTCCATTTTGAGCAAGGCATCTTTGGTCTGACTATCAGAAAAATCTTTTAGTCGAGCAACTGCTCGAGTTAGCCGTTGAGCCGTCCAGCGTGCTTTAGCGGCCATTAGCGAGTCACCCGAGTCACGAAAATCTTTAGTAGCCTGGACTGCAGCTTTCAAGCGTTCCTCAAATTTCGTCAGCTTGCCTTCTTTAGAGTCTGCTCGGAAGACTTTTTCTTCTGTGCCCGTGCCGGGCTGTAAGTGATCGCCAGTGTCAGTGTTCAGATCTGAGTCTGAAGCATCCTCCGGGCTGGAATCTTCGCCCGGGGTGGCTTCTATCTGCTCGTCATTTGCCGTATCCGCAACCGGTTTAGCTGCTTCATCACCGCCAATAGTCACCGACACAGGCTGCAGTTCGACCGAACCCGTAGGTGTAGTAGTCCCTACAACCGGCGGAAACCACCCCTGTTGCGGTGTGGTTGTGGCAGCCGGGGTCGTGTCAGCAGGCTGTTTAGCATCCGGCTTCGTAAGACGTTCAAACTCCTGGTCCTGAATGGTATGCAGGCGCGCGTACAAAGTTTCCCGGGCCTCGTCGCTGCGATCATGCTTGTCGCCCCACGCCTCGATCTTTTCGTGCAGCCAGGTGTCCAGTTCCATAAAGGTGGTTTGATCATCATTCGCTCTGGCTTTGGCCAGTTCTTTGGCAATCGCCGATAAGGACATTGACTTATAGGCTTCAGGATCAAAGTGGGGTTTGGTCTCAGCCAGGGTTTCTTTCGCTATGCGGGTATTTATGTAGTGAGTCTTGTAGCTCAGCCGCTTATCAGCCTGGCTCGGTGAGCTATGGCTAATAACTTCGGCTTCAGTGTGAGTGTCGTAGTCGTCTTCCAGCAGCCGACCGTCAGAAGTCCTGGCAACACCCTGACCATCCTGATATGGGCGACTGTTCAGATAATCAGCGAAGTCAGCCATAGATTGCTTGTCACCTACGTCTACCCATTGCTGAGTAATCGCTTCCTCAAGAGCCCGCTGCTTTTGGGCCGCCAGCCGGTTGGCTACTTCTTGGGGGTTTGGGACTATGGCTTCGCTCATAATTTTCCTTTGTGCTGTAATAATTAATTAGGTAAGTTTATAAAAGACATTTAAGCATAAAAGCGACAATAAATCAAGTACTTTTACATAATTTTGTGTATTTGGCTAGAGCGTGGTTTT
>CAZMXN010000014.1:0-15484 GCA_964570275.1 uncultured Candidatus Saccharibacteria bacterium | reverse complement strand
GATAGCTTATAAGTATCGACATTGTCAGAAGAAGCGGTTAGAAATATGCCAGCTATCCGGCACCAAACAAAACGCCTCAGCAAAGCTGGGGTTTTTTGTTTGGTTTGACCCGGCGCCACAAACCCGTGATAGTGAGCGAAGCGAACGAGGGTTTGGTGTAGCGAGGACGCATGCAGAAATTTATTTCGAGTACGCCGCAGCGAAAAAGGACGAAGTCCGCTATCCCGTGTCTCACACCAAACACTTTTTAGAAAATGACCTCTAGAAAACGTCGAGCAATCCGGCGTTTTTTGCTTCTACTCAAAATAGGACTCTTATTTTACGAACAGCGCAACTTTTTTAAGGGTACTTTAATTCTTTATAATGAGAGCAGGAATATTAGTTGGAGGTACTGCAATGAGCAAGATTACTGTAACTATGTGGCTTACACTGGATGGGTTTGCTTCTGGAATCAATGGTGAGCTCGATTGGATAATAGGGGATGACGAAATGTCACAATACGAACTTGATGCAGTCGCTACTCGCGATACCCTATTGTTCGGAGCCAATACCTACAAAGAATTCTCTTCATACTGGCCGACTGTAGAGAATCTAGAGACTGTGATGGATTGGGAGAGAGAGCATGGTCGCAATATGACTCAAAAGAAAAAAGTAGTAATTTCAAAAACTATTAAATCTCCTGAATGGGAAAATACAGAAGTCATTAGTAAAATTACACCAGAGTCCATTAATAAAATTAAAAATGACGCAAAAAATGGGGTTCTGATTTATGGTAGCTTGAGCGTAGTCCAGCAGCTCGCAAACCTAGGGTTAATAGATAGGTACGAACTACTCGTACACCCGCTTGCATTAAGTAAGGGCAGGGCATTGTTTGCTAACCTGGATCATAGGCTTATACTAAATTTAATTGAAAGCAGGCAGTTTCCTACTGGCGTTCAACTCCAAGTCTATGAGCCAAAATTATAATTCGGGTTTATGCTTCTAAATTAAGTTAGCCGATAAATTAAACTGATTCACTAGATCTTTAAGTTTGTATATATCAACTTTCTCAGGACACGCGGTTAGAAAAATGCCTGATAGGCGGCACCAATGAAAGTCCCGGCCAGCGCGCCGGGTTTTTCATTGAGTTTGCAAAGTTGAACCTTGCAAAATAGTTGGCTAGGGCTTAAGAAAACAGGAGACCTATAATACAGGTCTCCTGTTGTTGCCCCGATAAAGAAATCGTCAACTTACGACATCTTTTATAATCTCGGCGATTTGCCGCTCGGTAGCGTCATCGACATCCGTGAAAAACCATGCGCACGGCATTAACTTGCTGGTTGCATTAGGTTTTGGCGTGACATCCACGCTTTCGGTAAAGCCAAAAGTCATGTACTTGGCGTCCTCGCGGAAGAAACACAGCACCGCACTATCTTTTGTTTTGGCGTAACCCGGCATCCCGTACCAAAGACGAGGATGGAGTGACGGCGCTGCCTCCATAATTATTTGATGCATGCGCTCGGCCAGCGGCCTGTTCTCCTCAGAAAACTGAGCGATTTTTGCTAGCACCTCATCCTTCATCTCGGCACTAGACATATCCCTTCTATTAGCAGCCATTAATTGGCTCCTTTCTATTTAGATTTATGCAAGTGTGGATCAGGATGAGAAAACTCAACTTAATCAGTAAGCCTATTATAGCAAAACGTTAGCGCCAGATAATTAGACCGAGTAAACAGGTAAATAGCCTCTAAAAAGCGTCGAATTAACCCATCAGCCGGAACTTTTAAAGATACCTGGAGAAGCCAACTAATGAAACTTGCTACTATAGAGGCACGGTTTAAGGAGAGCTATGCATGGAAACCAATAAATTGATGCGGAATGTTTTGTTGGCAGAACTGTTTTTGGTGTTGCCACTAGTCGGCATGCTGGTTACTGACGAGGTTGATTGGGGTTTGGTAGATTTTGTTGTAGCTGCCGTGCTGTTGGCGGGCATGGGCTTGGCTTACAGCCTGATATTTGGCGGTAAAAGAAGTGTCGAGCAAGTTGTGGCCGGGGTGGTGCTGGCTGCTGCAGCCTTGCTGATCTGGGCAGAGCTGGCTGTCGGGGTCTTTGGCACGCCCTTCGCCGGATCCTAAGCCTATTAATACTTTTTGCGGCTAAAAAGCCTTGCTTTGTATAATCTCATATGATAAATTAGTCATATGACAAAGCAATCATATGAAACATTCTTCGCGACTCTGTCCGGCAGCAACCGCCTGAGTATCCTGAAGCATCTGCAAGAGAAAGGCAGCCAGAGCGTGACCGAGATTTCCAAGGGCACGGGGATTGAGCAGTCAGCCGTTTCGCATAGTCTCAGCAAACTGCTGGCCTGTGAATTCGTCCATATCGAGGTGCGCGGCAAGCACCGCTACTACACGCTTAACGAAGAAACCATCGTGCCGCTGCTCAGACTTATCGACCGGCATATCGCCGAATTCTGCCAGGGTCAGTGCGACTGTTGCGTGACCGTTTCCGCCAAACCGGCTGCTGCCGGCAGCCGTCAAGTCGTTCCCTAGCTAGGAAATTTAACAAACAAAGGAGGGGTTATGTGCCCGTGCATGTAAGTCACTGAGCAGAAAATGGCCGCCGGCAAAGGGCGGCCATTTCGCTTAAACTAAGGCACGCGCTGTAGGCGAGGCGGCCAGGCAGCTTCTTTAGCCCCGCCAGTCGGCGATGACCAGCTTTTTGCCGGCTTTTTTGACGACCAGCTTCTGGCCGGAGCGCCAGCCCAACTGACGCATCAACTCAATCGGCAGGGAAACGCTGTAAGTGCCGGTCCGGTTTTGTGTCAAATTCCTGATTTGCTCCTGGCCCCGTTTTCGATCCCCCATTTTTTAGCTCTCCTTTTATTGAACTAACAAGTCTTATCCTTAGCCATAGTTATACTCTTTCAGCGGACTCCGAGTCAACTCCGAGAAGACTCGGAGTCTGTATTTTGAGTGATAGAATACCGAATTTGCTAGAATCAAGGCTATGGCAAAAACTGACATAATCACCATTGACGACTACATCGCCACGTTTCCGGCCAGCCAACAACGGCGGCTGCAGGAGCTGCGGGAGATTATTAAAGAAGCCGTGCCCGAGGCAAGCGAGACCATAAAATGGGGACAGCCGGCCTTTACCGCTCCGGACGGAATGATCCTGGTGATGTTCGGCGGCTATCAAAATCACATGAATCTGGTCGTCACGCCAAGCGCCAAAGAGGCTCTCGCCGCCAAGCTGGCCGGATACGAAACCGGCAAAGGCTCTGTGAAACTGGCTTACGACAAACCGCTGCCCGCGGCGCTCATAAAGACCATTGTCAGCACCCGGGTTAACGAGTACCGCCAACGCGGCGTAAAATGGAAGTAGCCTAAGGTGCCCGGCCCTGCCCGGGCGCGTAAGCATTAAGCTATTGGTGCGGAGACAGTTTGTTGTGATTAGTGCCTACCAAAAGCACTTTAATTGACTATTGGCAGCGCTTTTGTTGAAATGAACCTAAGACCGTGAGTGGGGGTCAAAATCGCGAAGGCAAGTCGCCATTGCGGCATGGCTGCAGGCGTATTTACGCACTTCAAGCGGCCAAATTATCAACATTGGTGGGGAGAAGGGGGTAAGATGTTCTTTATAGCGAAAGAACAGCCAAGGCGGCAGGGAGGAACCGACTAATGGCGGACCTGCTGCGACCGGATTTGCTTGGCGCGTCGCCTGAAGTTCGGGCTGAGCAGATCGCAGCGGCAGGCCGCCCGCCGACCGGAGTGGATACGACCGGGAGTTACGAACTGGGCAATCATGAATTGCCGATTGCCAGACATCGAGCCGAAATCGAAGAGGCGATCCGGGAAAACAGCGTCACCATCCTGGTGGCGCCGACCGGTTCGGGTAAAACCACCCAGGTGCCGCAATTTGCCTGCGAAATGCGGAGACACGGCTTTCCGGAGTTCGACGAAATCATAGTCACGCAACCACGAATTGTGGCGGCCCGCTCGATTTCCGAGCGGGTTACCAGTGAAGTCGCTGGCGCCGACCAGGACTACAGTATCGGCTATTACACCAGCCGATTGAGAACGGCCGCGCCTCAACGGGATCAGGACATCGCCTTTTTAACCGACGGCAAGGCCGCGGCCCAGCTGCTTCACCGCGACAAACACGATAATCCTGACTCGACCCGGCTGCTTATCATCGATGAAGTTCACGAATGGAACGCCAACATCGAGCTGCTGCTGGCGATTGTGGCCGAGAAAACCAACCCCGCTTCGGAACGCTACGACGCCAATCTGAAGGCCGTGATCATGAGTGCCACCATGGATGGCGAGCGTTTGCAGGACTATTTCGCCGACCACAGCGGTCGCAGGCCGCCGCTGGTCGAGGTAACGGTGCCGCCTCATGACGTCAAGCACTCGGTGGTCTATGAATCGGTAGCCGGTGTCTCTTTCGAGATTGCCAAAAGGACCGCCGGCGTGGTGCTGGCATTTGTACCGGGTAAAGGAGAAATCCGGCAGGTTGAGGACGACATCGCCAGCCGGCAAACGCTGGCCGCCGATCCTATTCCGGTGGTCCCGTTGCATGCTCAGCAAACCCGGGAAGATCAGGACAAAGCTTTCCTGAGTTATCCGGGCGGAGCCGTGGTCGCGACAACCAACGCTGCGGAAACCAGCCTGACCGTGCCGGAAGCCGTGGCGGTGGTTGACAGCGGCGAAGTCCGGATCGATCGAGTCCGTTACGACCTGGTGCCGGGCGGCAGCGACGGCTTGTATCTGGAGGACGCGCCGCAGGCTAATCTCAAGCAGCGGGCCGGCCGGGTCGGGCGCACCGGTCCCGGCGAATACGTCCTATGCTCGCCGGACGGCGAGACACCGCCGGTACCGCCGGGCGCTCGGTTACAATACGGGACTCCGTCAATCCAGCGCGGCCGGCTGGACAGCCTGGTCCTGCGTCTTAAAGCCACCGGCCATGAAGTCGGTGATTTCAAGTTTTATCATCAACCTAAGCCGGAGGCGGTAAAGGCCGCCCAAAGACGTCTGGTTGTCCTGGGAGCGCTGGACGGGGAAGGGCGGGTAACCGACCGCGGCAAGCGGATGGAGGCTCTGCCGCTGGATCCGGAGTACGCCTGTATGCTGGTCGTGGCCGAAGAGCAGGGTTACAGCGAGGCCGTCAAGGAAAACCTGCTCGACATTGTCGCCATTATGCAACTGGGGGGCATTTTAAAGCGCGGCGCGCAGGAACAGCGCTGGCGCGATCTGCTGAAGAAAGACTTAAGCGGTGAAGTGGTGGCCGAGGCTGACTCCGACTTTTTGGCCCAGTTGGAGGCCTACGTCGCCCTTACTTACGACGTAGATAAAGAGCACTGGGGTGATTACGACATTATTGAATACAACGCTGAGCAGGTCGAGCAGAGCCGGGCCAGTCTGGCGCGCGCTCTGGGCCGGCACGCGCACGCGCCAACGGCCGTGACGCCGGAAAACCGCCAGGCGGTGCTTCGGTGCATCAATGCCGGACAACTCAATCAGCTGTGGCGCCGTGACGGCGAAAAGTGGCGGCTGGCGCTTGGGCAAAGCGAAGCCTACGATCTGGCGCCGTCCAGCCTGGTTCACGGTTTGGGCAAGCTGGTGACCGGCACGCTGTTCTCGCTTGGAACGCGCCGGAAAACCGTCCATTCCATCCAGAACGTCAATCGGGTGTTTGATGTCGAAGCGCTGGCGCGCCTGGCGCCGCACCTGGTCGAAGAGACGATTATCGAAAAATCGCTCAAATACGACAATGAGCGGCGCGGGCTGGTGGTTAGTGTCAGCCGAAGTTTGGGCGAGCTGATCCTGCAGCCGGAGGCGCGGGTTGTCGAACCGGCGCCGGACTCCCCGGAAATGGATTTATTAAAAGAGAGTTTGCGGCAACAGGTCTGGCAGGATTGGCCGGAGCGCAAAAAGCGGCGGCCGCCACCCGGCCGGGCGGAGGTTGAGGCGGCGCTGGAAAACCCGGAAGTTGTCAGGTACGGCACGGATTCGATAACCGGCGAGCCGCTGCTGGCCTATCGGGGCGGCAAAGGTCAGTGGTGCCAATCCCGCGAAGTCGCTATCCGCAGCCTGGAAGCGCGAAAACGGCAGCTGGAAAAGTCCGCCCGGGGCGGCCGCCGCCGGCGTGGTAAAAACCAGAAATAACCAGCAGTCTGGCACGGCAGCAGACCTTCCTGCTACCGGTGTGATCTATTTAACAGCCGGGCGGTGCTTTATAATTCACAGTAACAGCAGAATGAAATAAGGAGGGAGTATGGCCGAGCCAAAGAAACTTTACCGGTTGCCGGATCAGGGAGTGGTGGCGGGCGTCTGCGCTGGCCTGGCGCAGTATTTTGACTTGGACGTAACCATGACCAGGGTGGTGTATGCCGTGGGAACTTTCCTGACCGGCGGCTTCGGAGTTCTGTTGTACATAATCCTGGCCGTTGTGGCGCCGGTGCCCGGCCGGGACAGAGCCGCCGCGGCCGAAGGCGATTACAGCGAAAATGTCGAAGAACTTAAAAGAGAGATAACAGCCGGACCCCGCGGTGCCGGCGTGCGGAATTTTTTCGGACTTATTCTGATTGTGCTGGGTGTTTGGCTGCTGCTCGGTCAGCTGTTCCCCGGCTGGCTGATTGTCAGGTGGGATTTTATCTGGCCGCTGTTTTTGGTGTTTTTGGGCTTTATGATACTGATGCGGAGCCGGAGGTAAGCCGTGGCTGACAGAAAATCCGAGCGTCCAAAAAGGAAAAAGGCAATTGAGACCCAGGTTAGCCGGCCAGCCCGGCAGACAAGCGCCGGCCCGCCGCCTCCTGAAGACCGGCCGGCGACCTGGCGGTTTGGCCGGCTGTTTTGGGGTGCCCTGCTGGTGCTGCTGGGCGGTTTGATCCTGCTTAATAATTTTGACGTTATCGAGGTGCATTTTGGTAACCTGTGGCGGCTTTGGCCGCTGCTGATCATCGCGGCCGGTGTTTCGATGCTGGCAGTGCGCGGCTGGCTGGCGGTAACGCTGACGGTTGCGCTGATGGTGGCGTCACTGGGGCTGATCGGCGCCGTGGCGGTCGGCAATTTAGGCGGTTTGGCCGAAGTGACGACAACCAATGTCCAGGTCACGGCCGAAGCCGACGTGACAGCCGCTGAAGTTACGGTGCGGGCCGGGGCCGGCAAGCTTGAAATCGAGTCGGCCGATTCGGTCAGCCTGATAGAGGCCCGGCTGGACAGCAATTTCACCGAGCTGGAGCGGACCGAGCGCCGCGATGGCGACACTCAGCATGTGGCACTTGAACTGGACGGCTCGCCAAGGTGGTGGCAGGGCGGGACCCGCAATGATCTGGCGGTTAAACTGACCGAAAATCTGCCGGTCAGTCTCGAGGTGGATGCCGGCGCTTCGGATGTTGACGCCAGGCTGGCCAGCGTCTGGCTGCGGTCCGTTGATATCGACGCCGGCGCCAGCAATATCGAGCTGGAACTGGGCGAGGTGGCTGAGCTGCAGGAAGTCAGCCTGAGGGCCGGCGCCAGCGCCGTTATCATCAGCGTGCCGCGGGCTTCCGGGGTGAGAGTCGATATTAACGGCGGCCTGACCGACAGGAATATGGCCGATCTTATCGACCGCGGCGGCGGCCGGTTTGAAACCGACGGCTACGACCAATCCGACAGGAAAATCAACATCACGGCCGATTTGGGGCTTGCCCGAATCAGCATTGTCCGCTATTAGTACTAGGCAGGTATGATGGAGCTCAGAAGAGCCGGACTGCACAGCCGCCAGGAAACCTTTAGCCTCGGGCATTTCGAATGGTGTGACATGGTGCCGGTCAACCGGATGACGCCGGGCACACATGTTTATTTCGAGGTGACTACAGGGCGGGCCAAGGGCGGCAGGTTGCTGGAGCCGATTGCCGTGTCAAGGTTTGGGGACGCCTCGACCGGTATCAGTTACAATGTGGAACCGGAAAGCCGGGCTGACGGCTTCCGTCTGGCGGCCCCGGTTTATTACTTTTTGCCACTGGATCGGCTGCAGCTCGGCTACAATGATTTTATCGAGGAATTTGACGGCCGGATTACGGCTTTGGGCGTCGCGGCGTGTTCCATGGCGGTTGATCGAACAACCGAGACATACCTGGGGGATCTGGAGATGTCTTATCGCTATCTTATGCGCAATCAATCGGGGCGGAGAGCCACGACCATCGTCACCGACCTGCTGTAACCGGCCGATAAAACCGGGCAGTTGCCGCCGCGGCTAACCTGCAGACCGGCGGCTGATGTATAATATCGTTCTATTATGGAGAGAGCCGGAAATGACGACCGCACGCCGATACTGATAATCGGCGAGGATGATCCGCAGATTTTGGAGGCCGGCTATAGAGTCGCGGTGTCGATGCGGGAGCACCCGCTGCGGCCGCACGCCGGGATCCGGCAGCGGGCTTTTGCTGTCACGGAAGATCAAGACCAGCCGGATTTTTTCCGGATTCGCGAAATCGACGGGGAAACGGGTGAAGAGCTGGAGAACGGCCTGGAATTTAAGCGCCGCAAGGACAAGCCGGTGACGCCGTCAACTTTTGCTCATGCCGATATCGTCGAAGGGTTGCATCATCCCGGGCTGGTTGCTTTGGGGGCGGCTTTGGCGATCGCCGCGGGCGGCGCCACCTATTTGCGGATCAGGAAAGCGCGCGGCGCTAACAAGGATACGTAGTCAATCTGATACAATAGGCGGCGAAGACCTGGCGCGTTGGCCGAGGAGTTAGGCAAGGGTCTGCAAAACCCTGTACACGGGTGCGACTCCCGTACGCGCCTCCAGAAGTCAAAATCAAAACCACCCCGCGATCTCGAGGTGGTTTTTTGATTCTTCGACCGGTTTAGCGCTGGCGGCGCTTGACGAAGTAGTGTCCGGCGCCGGCTGCTACGGACGTGACTGCCGGGATGGTCAGGACGGCACCGGGGCCGGTGCGGGGCAGTTCGCGGTCAACTTCGACTTCGCGTACCACCTCGACTTCCCGGACGACTTCGACCGGGACTTCCTTAATGACCTCTTCGGTTTCAACGATGGTCTCGGTCTCCTGGCAGGCCGGGTTCGGGGCGACTACGCCAAGGATGCGTCGGTCGCCGTACTGGGCGGTGCCGTTAATGCCTTTCTGGCCGCCGTAGACGATTTCGGCCTGGATGAAGCACAGCTGATCCGAGCTCGGCAGCGCGGCGTCCAGGTAGTGGATAGCGCCCGGGCTGAAGTTGCCGGTGGCGCCGCTGACGAAGATCTGATCTTCAATCGGCAGACCGCTGGCGGACGGAGCCAGCCAGACCGCCAGGCTCACCTGAACCGGCGTACAATTGCCATCACCGCTGACCTGGAATCGGGCCCGGACGCGATTCTTGCCCTCGTCGATATAAAAGCCGCCGGTATTGGCGCTGACTGTGCATTCGTTTTGATTTTGCTGGGCCAGGACGGTAACCGCTCCGGCAATGGACATCATAAATACCATTGCGAAGACAGCCATACTGATAAATAGCCTCTTCATACACACCTCCCTCGTTTATTGACTCCCACGCCCACTCCTGCAGCTATAATAGAATAATCACAAGCGCCGGTAAAGCTATAAAACCAGAAATTTGCTACCGCTGCACCTATTTAACTACACGATGTTTGAGCGAAGAAATCGTGTATGATTACAATGCGTACGTTAAAATAACAGGTGAGGGCGAGTGGCGGAACTGGTATACGCGACGGACTTAAAATCCGTTGCCTGAATAAGGCTTGTGGGTTCAAGTCCCACCTCGCCCACCAGATAAACCTAAATTAAAGCTCTGAAAACGACCAATTTTCCATAGTCAAACACCGTCGAAAACTGCTATACTAATACAACTGACATAAAGGAGTAAAACATGGTAGTTCTTATAGTACTTGGCGTCCTGGTCGGCATCTTCCTGCTCTGGCTGTGGGCGACTTATAACGGTTTGGTGCGCAGCAATGTCCGGGTGGACGAAGCCTGGAGTGATATCACCGTGCAGATGAAGCGACGGCTGGACCTTATTCCCAACCTGGTTAACACCGTAAAAGGCTACGCTGCTCATGAAAAGGAAGTCTTCGAGCAGGTAACCGCGGCCCGGGCGCAAACCGCCAAAGCCGAGAGCGTGGCCGAAACAGCCGCGGCTGAGAACCAGTTCCAGCAGGCGCTGAAGAGCATTTTTGCGGTAGCGGAAGCCTATCCGGAGCTGAAAGCCGATCAGAACTTCCAGCAGCTGCAGGCCGAGCTGGTTGACACCGAAGACAAAATCCAGGCGGCCCGCCGCTTTTACAACGGGTCGGCCCGCGATCTGAACATCAAGATCAAAGTCTTTCCGACCACTTTGATTGCCGGCATGCTGGGCTTTAAAGAGCGCGAATTCTTTGAGGTAGATGAGGCCGAACAAGCCGCCGTTAACGCCCCGGTTGATGTCAAGTTCTAAACTTGCCGGCCGATTTTTCTCCGATGTTTATCCGGCGAGATAATATTCGGATTGTTTTACCGATAACAGGATTTAAAAAAGCCTTAAGATATGTATAGCAATATAGCTGCCAATAAGCGCAAAACCGTCTTTATCATGCTGGGCTTTCTGGTGATAGTGGCCGGCCTGGCCTGGCTGTTCGGTCAATACTTCGGCAGCCCGATGGTTACCTACGGCGTGATTGTCGGCGGGCTGATTTACGCGCTGATAAGTTATTTCAGCGCTGCCAAACTGGCCGTGGCCGTTAACCGCGCCCAGGAGATAGAGAAACGGGATAACCCGCGGCTGTGGCGCACGGTCGAAAATCTGGCCATCACCCAGGGCATGCCGATGCCGAAGGTCTATATCATGGATGATCCGGCGCCGAATGCTTTCGCTACCGGCCGGGATCCTGAGCACGCCGTGGTTTGTGCCACGACCGGCTTGCTTGACATCATGGATGATGACGAACTGGAGGGAGTTATGGCCCACGAACTTGGCCATGTCAAAAACTACGATATCCGGGTGTCGATGATTGCTTTCGCCCTGGTGGCCGTTGTATCGCTGCTGGCTGATCTTATACTGCACATGACCTGGTTTGGCGGCCGGCGCGACAACAATAACAGCGGCGGTCAGCTTTTCTTTGTGCTTGGTATTGTCGCGGCAATTCTGGCCCCGATGGCGGCGACGCTGATCCAGCTGGCCATATCGCGCCGCCGCGAATATCTGGCAGATGCTACCGGCGCGCTGACAACCCGCTATCCGGAAGGACTGGCCCGGGCGCTGGAGAAAATCGGCGCTCACGGCAGCGCCACCCGCCACCAGAACACGGCGACGGCGCATTTGTTTTTCGCGAACCCGCTGAAAGGCGGCAATCTGGCCAGCCTGTTCAGCACCCATCCGCCGATTGAAGAACGGGTGCGGATCTTAAGAGAAATGGGCACCAAACAATAAGCAGACAATGGCAGCTTCAAAAAACAAACCGGCCAAAAGCCCCGCCAGACAGCCCGCCAAACAGCGTGTCCGCAAAGCGCCGCAGTATAAACACTTTCGCTTAAGCAAACGCATTAAACCTGCGTTTAAGCCGCTGAGCGGTGGAGTCCGTTTGTTTATCAAATCGCTGAAGCTGCTGCGGCGGCACTGGAAATTTGTCGGCGGCGTTACGCTGATTTACGGTGCGCTCAACATTCTGCTGGTGCGGGGCTTCAGTTCGGACCTCGGCCTGACCGAACTCAAAGCCAGCCTGGAAGATCTGTTCGAGGGCGGCTGGGGCGATCTGGCGGCCGGTACGGCCCTGTTCGGCGTTCTGCTGACCTCCTCCGGCTCCGAAGCCGGGGCCGCCAGCGGGGCTTACCAGGTGGTGCTGGTGCTGATTACCAGCCTGGCGCTGATCTGGGGCTTCAGGCAGCTTCAGGCCGGTATCGCCATCCGGGTAAAAGATGCCTTTTACAAGGGAGTTTATCCGCTGGTGCCGTTTATTCTGGTGCTGCTGGTGATCGGCTTGCAATTCCTGCCGCTGATTATTGCCGGCACGATTTTCAGCATGCTGATTTCCAGCGGTCTGGCTATTACGCCGGCCGAGCAGGTGATTTCGGCGGTGATATTCGGCCTGTTCGCGCTGCTGTCGCTGTACATGGTGTCCTCGTCGGTGTTCGCGCTGTATATCGTCACGCTGCCGGATATGACGCCGATGAAGGCGCTTAGATCCGCCCGGCAACTGGTGCTGCACCGGCGCTGGGTGGTTATGCGCAAGGTCGTGTTGCTGCCGTTGCTGCTCCTGATTGTCGCCGGCCTGATTATGATTCCGCTGATCATGTTCGCCACCGGTTGGGCCGAGTGGGCCTACTTCGGTCTAACCATGCTGGGGCTGGCTTTGATTCACGCCTACATGTACACCCTGTACCGGGAGCTGCTGTGAGCCGGGACTATGCCAAGCGCTATCGGGAGCTGAAGGACCTGCTCAACACCTATTCGTACGAATATCACGTCCTGGACCGGCCGTCGATCAGCGATGCGGTTTACGACGGCTTGATGCGCGAGCTTAAGGCTCTGGAGGAAACCCGTCCGGAGCTCATCACGCCGGATTCACCGACGCAAAGAGTCGGCAATAAACCGCTCGATGGCTTTAAAAAAGTCCGCCATTCGTCGCGCATGCTCAGCCTTAACGACGTCTTTAGCCGCGAGGATATCGAGGCCTGGGTCAAGCGCATGGACAAGTTGCTGCCGGGCGCCCGGCACGAATACTTCGCCGAGATCAAGATGGACGGATTGGCCTGCGCGGTAATTTACGAAGACGGCGTCTATCAGCAGGCGGTGACGCGGGGCGACGGCTTTGTCGGCGAGGACGTCACCGACAACGTCCGGACGATTAAGAGCCTGCCGCTAAGGCTCAGGAGTTCAAAGGGCCATGAGGCGTTCTTAAAGGGCCGGACGGAGATTCGCGGCGAGATCATCATGCTGAAGCGCGACTTTGAGGCGCTGAACAAAAAACGTCAGGCCGAAGGCCTTCCGGCCTACGCCAACCCGCGCAACCTGGCGGCCGGTACCATTCGCCAGCTTGACCCGCGGCTGGTGGCCGAGCGGCCGCTGCAGTTTAGGGCCTATGATTTGATTCGGGACGATCCGGCCGAAGTGCCGACTTTCCAGTTCGCCTACCGGACCATTAAAGAACTTGGCATCATCGCCAACCCCTATGCCGAGCTGTTTACCGACCTGGAGGATGTCATAAAGTTTGTGTCTCACTGGGAAGACAAACGGCACGAGCTGCCGTTTAACACCGACGGGCTGGTTATCCGGGTCAATGACCGCGCTCAGTACGCCCGCCTGGGTACGGTCGGCAAGAATCCGCGGGCGGCCGTTGCCTACAAGTATCCGGCCGAAGAAGCCACCACGGTGGTTAAGGATATCGTGATCAGTATCGGCCGGACCGGCGCGGCCACGCCGGTGGCAGTGTTCGACCCGGTAGTCGTGGCCGGCACGACCGTCCAGCACGCCAGCCTGCATAACGCCGACGAAATTGAACGCAAAGACATCCGCATCGGCGACACGGTAGTCATCTATAAAGCCGGCGATATCATCCCGCAGGTTGAGCGGGTGCTGGTGGAGCTGCGCCGGACCGGCGCCAGGCGGTTTAATTTCGAGGCTGAATTAAAGCGCCAGTATCCGGAGCTTGAATTTGAACGGCCGACCGGTGAAGCCGTCTACCGGGTCAAGGGCTCGACCGCCAAACTGCTGCTTAAGCAGGCGCTTGAGCACTTTGCCAGCAAAAGTGCCCTGGATATCGAGGGCCTGGGCGAAAAAAACGTCGCCGCGCTGGTGGATTCCGGGTTGGTCAGCGACCTGGCCGACATCTATACGATCACCAAAGACCAGCTGCTGGAGCTGGACAGGTTCGCTGAAGTTTCGGCCGGCAAACTGGTTGAGGCCATCGCCGCCAAACGCCAGCCGCCGCTGGAGCGCTTCATTTACGGCCTGGGAATCCGGCACGTCGGCGTTCAGACGGCAATCGATCTGGCCGGTCGCTTCAAGAAGCTGGACAATCTCGGCACGGCAACTTACGAGGAGCTGAAAGCCGTGGAGGGCGTCGGTGAAGTGGTGGCCGAGTCGATCCTGGGCTGGTTCGTCGATGATGACAACCAGGCGCTATTGGCTAAGTTCCGCCGCCTCGGCGTCTGGCCGGAGGACGCCAGGGCGGTTAGCGGCGCTCTGGCCGGCAAGAGTTTTGTTATTACCGGCACGCTTAGTGGTATGGGCCGGGATCTGGCCGCCGAGAAAATCCGCGCCCAGGGCGGCACGTTTCAATCCAGCGTCGGCAAGGACACCGACTATCTGGTGGTCGGCGGTAATGTCGGCGCCGGTAAGCTCAAAAAGGCCGAGCAGTACGGCACCAAACAAATTACAGAGGCCGACCTGCTCAAAATGTTGACAAACTAAGCTAAAGTATGTTATAATAAGACGATAGGCTTGGTGTTTGGGCGCCTCTTAAGGTAACATAAGCGTTAAGGGCCGCCATACATGAAACAAAAACAGGGTTTATTCTGCTTTTCACCGCCGGTGATGATCGCGACGTTCGTGGCCGAAATGGCCATGCTGATATTCGTAGTCTGGCGCTACAAAATGTCGCCGCTGGTACGGCTGGTGAGCATCACGCTGTTGTGCCTGGCGACGTTTCAGCTGGCCGAATATCAAGTGTGCGGCAACTATCAGAACGCCATGCTGTGGTCACGGGTCGGCTACGTGGCGATTACGCTGCTGCCGGCGCTGGGCGTTCATTTGATTCAAACCATAGCCGGCAAAAAAGGCCGGCTCAAATATCTGACCGCTCTGGCATACGGACCGGCGGCGGTCTGGTCGGGCGTTTTTATGACCGGCGATGTCTTTAAGAGCCATGTCTGCACCGGCAATTACGTGATCTTCAAGCTCCAGTCACCGCTGGGCGGCGGGTACTTTGTCTACTACTACCTGTTGCTGTTCGCCGGCATACTGCTGGCCTGGCACTACGCCCAGAAAGTCCGCAGCCGGGCCAGGGGCCAGAGTCTTAAACTGATGATTGCCGGCTATCTGGTCTTTCTGCTGCCGACGGCCGTAACTAACAGTCTGGCGCCGGAAACCATCCAGGGCATACCGAGCATTATGTGCGGCTTCGCGGTGCTGTTCGCTCTTATCCTGACGTTTGGGGTGACGCCAAGAGTCGCGGCGAAAGTTAAGGGCCGAAAAGCGCTTAGCCTGCGCTGACCGCTGTTGACAAACGGCTTAAACGGGTTAAGCTTAAGTTAGATCGTGCGCAGAAAGCGGCGCGTATCAAACAAAGATCAAAACAAACAGGGTGTGGCACCGCCGCTTACGGTGGGCGCGCACGAACAAACAATATGCCGTCCAAGTCAAGTAGGGCGGCTTTTGTTTTTTTACAGGGGCGTGCTAGAATATTTCAGCCGAGACGGCAAGACTTGTCTCCGGCGACAGTCCGAGCTGGTTTCGCGGTTTTTGACGGGGCATTGGCGCAGTTGGCTAGCGCGCTTCCATGGCATGGAAGAGGTCATCGG
>CAZMXN010000013.1:0-16257 GCA_964570275.1 uncultured Candidatus Saccharibacteria bacterium | reverse complement strand
ATGTAAAATGGTTATGTCTTTATTGATTAAAATAATCATTTAAAAAGCAAATGCAGTTACCGGGCAAAGGCGGCGACTCTTGAGGATAGTGACTTTATAGATAATGACGGGCATAGCGAACGATTTGGGACTGGTCTTGATTGTCATGGTGGTGCTATGGATCGGTCTGCGCTTCGGGCTTGGTATCCGGCTGCGGCTGGAGACCAAAGGGGCCCGGCGGCGGCGCAAAGCCATGGAGCGGCGGCTCGAACGGCTGAGCGCTGAAGCCGACAAGCGAATCCTGGAGCGGGTGGTGGCCCAACAGACCGAAAAGATTGCCAAAGACTTTGAGCGGACGACCCGGTCGCTGGAGAATCACGTCAGAGAAGCCCTGGCCGATACCCTGAAGAAAGAGTTGAAAGCCTACAAGCAGTCAGCGGAAGAAGTCAAAGCGGCGGCCGTTAAGACCATTGAAAATTCCACCGGTATTTTCACGAGCCAGCGGGAAGAGATCCGCCAGGAAGTCAAACGCCAGGTCGGCCAGGTCAAAGAAGCGCTGGTGGCCGAAATGGACAGTAACTTTACCGAGGTGCTCAGGGCCTACGTCAAAGCGGCGATGCGCGACGAGCTTGATGCCGACGAGCAAATCAACACCATTCTGGCCGTACTGGAGCGCGACAAACAAAAAATCATCAAGGACTTAAACGATGAGCTCGCGTAAGCCGGCGGCCGGGGCAGCGCTCGAAGACACGGCTTTGCCGCCCTCGATTGTCAGTCAGGCCGACGTAACCCGGCTGCTGCGCGAGCTGGAGAGCTACGAAGAGGTAGCCGAGCAGCGGTCGCTGGCCAAAGGCGCGGCCAAGGCGGCCAAACCGGTCCGCTACAGCGACCACTTGCGGGCAGTGGCTGACGAACTGTCGCTGGAGCTCAGCCGGCGGGCCGACCGGCAGAAACTGCTTCGCTTCCTCGAGTACGTCCGGACTAAAACCCCGGTAATCAGCGTTTACTTTGCCAGAGAGCCGTCCTATGAAACCCAGACCCGGCTGGTCACCTGGTTCCGCCGCGAAGTTCACCCCCAGGCTTTGCTGGACGTGGGTGTCCGGCCGTCGATTATCGGCGGCTGCATTGTACGGTCGGCCAACCGGTACTTCGATTACAGTCTGGCGGCCGGCTTGGATCAGGCCGACGAAACCCTGCACAAGCGCATAAAGATGGTGGTCAGACGATGAGCCGGGCTGCGGTCAAAACCGGTGCCGGACGCTTCGATAAACTGGTTAAGGACGGCAATCCGGTCGGCGAAGTCGTGGCGGTTGACAGCTTTTTACTGAAAATCAAAGGGCTCCATCCGGTTAATATCGGCGCGCCGGTGACCTTAGAGGACGGCTCCTGGGGCATCGTCCGCCGTATTCGCGAGGACAAGGTATTCGTGCTTCACATGGGCAAAGAACCGGCTTACGAAGGCATGCTGGCGGTCGTCGCCGGCCAGGCTTTTACGACCAAAGTCGGCGAGGAGTTTATCGGCCGGGTAATCTCAGTCGAGGGCGAGCCGCTGGACGGCAAAGGACCGATCAAGGCAAGCGCCGAGCGGCCGGTTTTCAGCCGGGCGCCCAAGATTCACGAGCGGCAGCAGCTGGAAGACCTGCTGGTAACCGGCGTGACCGTGGTTGATGCTCTCTTCCCGATTGTTCGCGGCCAGCGTCTGGCGATTATCGGTGACAGCAAATCCGGCAAGAGCACGCTGGCTACCCAACTGGTCATCAACCAGAAGAAATCCGACATCATAACCATTTACGTCATGATCGCCAAGAACTCTACCGATATCAATACCTTGCTGGCCAGACTGCAGGAAAACGGCGCCATGAAGAGTGCCATCGTCGTGCTGTCAACGATTGACGAAGCCTTAGGCAAGAGCTATATCGCGCCTTACGTCGGCTGCGCGCTGGCCGAGCACCTGTGGCAGGATAAGAACCGCGACGTCCTGATCGTGTATGACGATCTGACGACGCACGCCCAGATTTACCGGGAAATTTCGCTGGTCTCCGGCTCGAACCCCGGCCGCGAATCGTATCCGGGCGACGCCTTTTACATCCATTCCAGCCTGCTAGAGCGGGCCGGGCGGCTGAAGCGCAACCACAAGACGCTGACCAGCCTGCCGATTGTGCTGGCTATGGGCGGCGACATCACCGCCTATCTGCCAACCAACATTATTTCAATTACCGACGGACAGTGGATTCTGGACATGGACGTGTTCCGGGAAGGGCGCCGGCCGGCGGTCAGTACCGGGTTAAGCGTCACCCGGGTCGGCAACCGCGGCCACAGCGACCGGCAGAAAAAGCAGGCCGATCAGCTGCTCAAAGCGCTGGCCGCCTATGACCAGGCGCTGGAGTTTTCGCACTTCGGTTCCGATCTGTCGGCCGAGTCGAGAAAGGCGCTGACCGTAGGGCAGCACCTTAAGACCATGTTCAGCCAGCTGCCCGGCGAGTTTTATTCGGCCCTGGCTCAGCAGCTGCTGCTGGACGTGCTTTTGAACATCGACGAAGCCGATAAAGTCGACGTGGCAGCGCTGAAGCAAGCCGCCGGTGAAGCCGCGGCCGATCTCAAAGATGATAACGACGCGGCGTACGACAAAGCCCTCAAGCGCCTTAAAGATAAACACGCAAAGGGCGGCAAGTCATGATCAGCGCCAAAGAACTGGCCCGGGAAGAGCACACCATGAAGACGATTTCTCAGCTGACGAGTGCCTTTGAGGGCATCGCCAGTATGCACATCGCCCGCATCAAGGACGAGGTTCAGGAGTCGGAAAAGTTCTTCAGCGAAGTCTGGCCGATCTATACCCGTCTGCGGGTCGGCAAAGGCTTTGACATCAACCGGGCGCAAGCCGAAAAAGATGTCATCAACAAAGAACTGCTGATCGCCATAACCTCCGAAAACACCCTGAGCGGCGATATCGACCATCAGGTGGTTTCTGAAATCGTGAAGGATTTTGACCCCAAAAAGCACGACATCATTGTGCTAGGGCACCACGGCGCATCGCAAATGCGGCAGCGGGATATCCCGTTTACGGCCTCGTTTCGCCTGCCGCCCGAAGGTCAGCAGATCAACTTTGACAGCATTGTCCAGACCATCCGCCGCTACCGCAGCACGACGGTCTATTATCAGGCTTACATCACGCTCATGACGCAGGAAGTCAGGAAGATAAGCCTCAGCCGGGCGATCGAAGCGCTTGGCGACAACCTTGACTCCGAAGACATCAGTTATATCAGCGACGCCAGTTTTATATTCGAGCCGAGTGTCGACGCCGTGCTTGATTACATGGAGCAGTCCATGCTGTACGTGGCCTTGAACCAGGTGACGCTGTTTTCGCGTCTGGCTCAGCACGCCAGCCGCTTTAAGGCCATGACGGCCGCCCGGACACTGGCCCAGGAAGCCAAAACCGAAATAACCTACCAGCTTAACCGCCTGAAGCGTTTTATCCGCGACCAGCGCATGCGCGAAATCATCAACGGCCTGCAGAAGGAGGAAGAGCTATGACCCGCGGCACCGTCCTGAATATTGATGAGCTGGTTGTTGAGGTCGAATTCGAAGGCAAAATGCCGCTGATCGGAGAAATCCTGACCGTTAAGAACGACAACGCCAGCCAGCTGATCGTCGAAAAGCACATCGTCGGCGGCCGGGCACTTTGTTTGAACATCAACTCCGATAACACAATTCAGAAACGCATGAGCGTGCGCGGCACCGGCCAGGGGCTGGAAGTGCCGGTCGGCCGCGAAATTGTCGGCCGGATCCTTGACGCCTTCGGCAATCCGCTGGACGGCAAGCCGCCGGTTAAAAGCAAGCAAACCCGGGATATCTATCAAACGGCGCCGCATAAGGTCAGCTTTAAAAACAGCAAGCTGGAAATTCTGGAAACCGGTATCAAGGTGATCGACTTCCTGTCGCCGTTTGTCAAGGGCCGCAAAGTCGGCATCGTCGGCGGCGCCGGCGTCGGCAAAACCGTGCTGATTATGGAGCTGATCCATAACATCGCCAAGCACTCCGGCGGCTTCAGCTTCTTTGTGGGCATCGGCGAGCGTATCCGCGAAGGCCATGAATTATACGAAACGCTGGAGGAGCGCGATCTGCTCAAAAGCACCTGCATGTTCTTCGGTCAAATGAACGAGAACCCGATTCAGCGCTCGCTCGTCGGCGTCTCGGCCATCCGGGCTGCCGAGTATTTCCGCGACGAGGAGGGCAAGGACATCCTGCTGTTTGCCGACAACATGTACCGCTACGTCCAGGCCCGCAACGAGCTGTCGACGTCGCTGAACCAGATTCCGTCCGAGGGCGGTTACGAATCGACCATTATTTCCGATATCAAGACGGTGCAGAACCGCTTCCGCTCCAGCGACAAGGGTTCGCTGACGGCCGTCCAGACGATTTACGTGCCGGCTGACGACCTAAGCGACCCGGCCGTCCTGCTGATCCAGCACGAGCTCGATTCGATTCTGGTGCTCAGCCGTAAAGTGGCCGAGCAGGGCATCCGGCCGTCGGTCGATCTGCTTAGAACATCGTCCTCACTATTGTCGCCGGACATTGTCGGCGAGCGGCACTACCAGCTCAGTCTCGAGGTCAAAGCCATCCTGCAGAAATACGAATCCCTGCGCTCCACCGTGGCGATTATCGGCGAAAACGAGTTGAGCGCCCAGGACCGGTCCGATTATCAGAAGGCCAAGCAGCTGATTCAGTATTTCTCGCAGCGTATGGCGGTGATGGAGAGCATGAGCGGCGTGCCCGGCGAGTACTTCACGCTCGAGCAGACGCTGAGCGGAATCGAGGAGATCCTGAGTGCCAAGCAGCAGTGACCAGACGGCGCCGCCCTACGATTATCTGCGCGTCAAGATTTCGTCGCCGACCGGCGTGCACCTGGAGGAAACCGCTCACAGCCTGACGGCCGTTAACCTGACGGGCGAATTTGATATTCTGCCGGGGCACCGCAACTTTATTTCGCTGCTCAGCCCCTGCACGGTTAAGGTTGACACCGTTAAGGGCAAGCTTAAAGATTTGGAGATTGCGGGCGGGTTATTGTATGTTGAGAATAATGTCGCTAATGTGTTTTTGAATATAATTTAGGTTTGATTAAAAAGGAGTCATCAGCAATGGACAATAACAAACCGGGATCAGCAACCAAGAAGAAGAACCGGAAGCGCGCGACGCTTAAGCGCCTCGTGCCGCTTCTGGTGGCGGTGGTGGTGGTCGTCGCCGGCGTCTGGACCGTTAATCGGGCGCTGTTCATGTTTGGCAACCGGTCTATCGACAAAGGTCTTTACCAGGCCGTTTTCCTAAGCAACGGTCAGGTTTACTTCGGCAAGCTGCACAATCTGCGCGGCGAATACATTGACCTGAGGGAAATTTACTACCTGCAGATGCAGAACTCCGACAATCAGCAAAGCGACGACGAAGCCGCTGATGCGATGTCCAATCTGGAGACGGCCAGCGACGTCAAGCTGATTAAGCTGGGCAACGAGCTGCACGGCCCGACCGACAAAATGATGATCAACAAGGATCAGGTGCTGTTCTGGGAGAATATGCAATCCGACAGCAAAGTGTCGCAGGCCATCGGTCAGTATAAGCAGGGCCAGGAGGAGTAAGCCGGGCTGCCAAACCGGCAACTCCGAAGCGTCGGCGCGTCAGATCAGCCGGCGCTTTTTTATTGCGGGTTCCAGTAGTTGAACTGATATTCGGCTTCGGCGGCTGGTGTTTCGGTGGTACCGATTGTCAGGGTGGTGGTGTCGGCCGCGGCGTAACCCCCCAGGGCGGCACTGTCGGCATCGGCGCCGCTGATAATCGGTCGGGGCGCAGCCTCGAAACTGGCCGAAAACGTCAGTTGGCAGAGGTCACCCGAAGCGTTGTCGGCCGTGCCGATGGTGACGGTAATGGTGCCGCTTATGTCGTTGCCCTCGACCGTGCAGCCGGCGTCGGTGCCGGCTGCCGTCAGGACAGTCGCCACCGGCGCCTCACCGCCGGTAACGATGTGACCGTTAACCGTTATATTGGCCAGGAAGGTGGCGTCGGCCGATACGGTCAGGCTGGCCAGCGTGGTGGCGCCGGTAACCGTCAGGTTGTCAACTTCCAGGTCACCGGAAACCAGGACAGCGCCGTTAACGGTGTCAATGGTGAAGATCGCTGAGCCGTCGGCGGTTTGAACCGAAAAGGCGGTTGCCGAGTCGGTTTTGACTGTAGTGTTTCCCTGGACGGTCAGAGTTTGGCCCTGGGCGATAACGGTATTGTTGTTGAAGGTGACCTTCGGCGGCTCCGGCGGTTCGGGCGTGGTCGATACCTTGTAGGCCAGCATGGTCTGGTTGCTGTTACTGACGACATAGATGTTGTTGGCGTCGGTGGTAACCGCGGTTGGCGCGGCCGAAGCCACGGCGCCCAGGTAAGCCGGGGCGGCAGCGTTGGTCAGGTCGATGATATGCACCGCGCCGCCGGAGCCGCTATCGACGATAGCCGCGAAGCCGCCGTCTTCCGATACGACCATTGATTGGGCCGTGCCAATGCCGGTCAGACTGAGGCTGGCATCGGGCAGTTTGACGGGGTTGGCCGGATCAGTCAGGTCATAGACGTCAAGAACCTGAGCGCTGCCGTTATGGATGTAAAGGTAGTGGTCATGGATCGCCATGGCTCTTACGCCGGATGTCAGCGCCAACTCGCCGGCCGCGGCCGGGTTGTCCGGGTCGGCCAGGTTGAAGATAAACATCTTGTGGAACAGGAAGTTATCAATCGTGTAAGCGTAGGAACCGTAAACGGCCACGCTGTAGAGGTTGGTCCACATCGAACTGCCGGGCTGCTGGCTCTGGTAGCTCGGGTTGGCGGGGTCGGTAATGTTTATGGTGGCGATTTTATAGGCACCGCCGTCGTATATGTAGAGGTGGGTATCGGTGACGCTAAAGTCTTTGAGGTTGGACAGGCTGCCGGGGCTGTTCAGCGTCGCGGTTAAGGCCGGCTCGGCCGGGTCAGCTAAGCTGAGGACGTAGACATTCGACGGTGAAATGGCGTAGAGGTAATTACCCCGGACGGCTACTTTGATCGGGTCACTGACCGAGACGCTACCGGTTTCCTGAGGATCCTCCGGATCGCTGACGTCATAGGTGAGAATCTTGTTGCCTTGAGTGTCCCGCATGGCGAGATAAACATAGTTGTCTTTGCGGGCGATTGCCGACGGCCGGTCCGGGGCCGTCGAAGTGGTGCTAAGAGCGGTCGCCTCGGCCGGCGTTTCAAACACCGGATCGGATGTCCCGGTTTCGACCTTCAAGCCGACGTCGATGTTGCCGCTCTCGGTATCGACATTAAGCAAAGTGGCCTTGGAGGCGTTCTGAATACGGAAGGCGGTTGCCGAATCGGTCCGGACGGTCGTGTCGCCGTGGATATGCATGGCATTGCCTTCTTCCACGATGACGTTGCTGTTTAGCGACACGCCAAACTCGGGGTCGGGCGGCGGACCGGGTTCTTCGGCCGGCTCGACGGCCGCGTAGACCTCCAGGTAATTATCGGCCGTGCCGACGACGGTGATTTGAGTGTCGTTGGCGGCTGTTGCCAGCGGGCCGGTGCCGACACTAACCGAGCCGCGCAGCGTCGGCGCGGTCGGGGAGGCAAGATCAAATATCTGCAGGCTGGTGGAGTTGTAGTTGATGACGGCCGCGAAGCTGCCGTCAGCCGACACGGCGACGTCAATCGGCCAGTTCTCGGTCGCAACTTCGCTGCCTGAGACTTTAGCCGGCGCGGTCGGGGAGCTGATATCAACCACTTCCAGCGTGCCGGCAGCATTGTTGTTCGGGCTTGATACCACGTAAGCGTAGTTTCCGTGAATCGCCAGGCTGGTCGGTTTGGTGAATCCGGCCAAAAAGCCGGCCTGGTTGACCTGACCGTCGGCCGTGAAGACTTTGACATGCCCGAAACCGTTATCGACGCCGTAAATGTAGCCGTCCTTGCCGGCGAGCGACCAGGCGGCTGAATTGAAGTGAAACTTGCTGCTGCCGCCGCCGGTTACGGTGGGCGGCGAATTGGCGGCGTTGTAGGCCAGCAGTTTATTATCACTGGTGGAGACATAAATCCGGTTGTTGGTAACGCCGATGGCCGTGAAGCCGGTGTAGCCGCTGAAGGGACTGGTGGTGGACAGCAGGGCGGGCGAAGACGGGTCACTGATATCGACCACATGCACGACGTTGTTGGCGGTTATATACAGGCGATCACCGTCGATCGCCATATGTTCCGGATCGCTGAGCGACAGGGTAGTGACGCTGGCCGGATTGGCGCCGTCTGACAGGTTGTAGACCGCCAGTGTATCGTCGAAATTCAAAGAGACAAAAGCGTAGTTGTCCTTAATGATGACATCGAACGGCTGGCCACTTAGACCGGCTGAGCCGGCCGGGGCTTCCGGCATTGGCGCACCGCCACCATCTTCTTCTCCGGAGCCTGGCACCGGCGCGCCGACCACGACGCGGCCGTTGGCGGTGTCAACCAGCAGGTATTGGGTCGAATCGGCGTCTGATACGCTCAGGGCGGCTTCGGAAGTGGCCGAAACGGCAGTGTCGCCTTGTACGGTCAATGATTTGCCGGCGGCTATCTCGGTGTCCTGGTTGAGGTTGATGAGGTCGGCGTTGGCGGGACCGATGCTGAGGGTTTGGCCGGCCTCCAGGGCATCGATGGACGGAATCAGCAGGCCGCCGTCGGGTCCGAATTCCAGTTCCGAACCGTCGCCGCCGTCACCACCATCGCCGCCGCCCTCGCCGGTACCGTCGCCGCAGGTTCCGCCGGTAATAATACCGCCGGTGACGACGATGTTATTAAGGCTTTCGCCCTCGCCACAACTGGCCGATATACCGGTGTCGTCGCCGACCGCGAAAGCCGAGGTGGCAATTACCGTGCCGTCCTCGGTGTCAACCACCAGGACGTCTTGGCCGGCGGTATTCTGAACCCGGAGCGCTGTCGACGAGTCGGTTTTAATCAGGGTGTCGCCTTGAGCCGTCAAGGTCCGACCGGCGTGCAGGATGGTGTTCTGGTTGAGGGCAATCCGCGGCGCGCTGCCGGCCAGATCGACAATCACCAGGTTGCTGCGGGTATTGTTAACAACATACGCGCCACCGTTGGCCGCAGCGACGGCGACGGACTTGGCAGTGCCGCTGCCGCTGGACACGTCAACCACGCCGAGGCTTTGGGGCACAATCGGATCGGCTATGTTCAGGACCTGCAGATTATTGGAGGTCTCGCTGGTTATGTAAGCGTACTTACCCGACTCGCTGATGGCTATGTCTGACGGCCCGCTGTTGATCGGCACGTCGCCGGCCGGGGTTAAGGTGCCCGAACCGCTGATCGTCGAAATGTCATAAATTTTAAGCGTCGAATCGTTATTGAACGGCACGAACGCGTAGTCACCGTGAACCGCTATGCCGCCGGACGGGGACAGGCCGGACAGGTTGTGATTGGTGTGCGGCAGGCTGGCGGCGGCCGGGTTGGAGACGTTTAGAATGCGCATGCCCGAATAAGTCGTCGGATTGCCCTCGTATACCAGGTAAAGCCGGTCGCCCTTCAAGGCCATGCGGATTTCTTTGGCGTTGGCCACCAGCGTCTTGGTGGATCGGTGGGTGGTAGCGGCCGGGTTGGTCACGTCAACCGCGTCAACAAAGCCGTAATTGGGGGCGGCTGAGCCGACGTAGGCAACCAGGACGTGGTTGTCCTTGGTGGTCAGCGCCTGAATAGACGACGCGGCGTTTTGGGTGGTGAAGCTGCCCAATAAACTCGGGGAATCCGGATTGCTGACGTCATAAATTTCCACGGTGTTGGGATGAACCGCCAGGTAGGCGCGGTCACCGGACACGTGGACGGCCCGGGCGTCTCCGGCTGTCGCGACATGCCCGGCCAGCGCCGGACTGCCCGGCTGGCTGACGTTGACGATCTGCAGCTTTCTCATGATTGACGACGCCACATACGCGTAATCTCCGGAAACGGCCACGGCGTTGGGCAGGCTGGAAATGTTAATACTGCCGGTCGCGCCGTCGTCGGGGATCGACCCGCCGACATCGGTATTCTCGGTAGGAGCGTTTTGGGAACCGATCTCTACGTTCATACCGCTGGCATCGACCAGCAGCAGATTGTTGTCAGCAGAGTCTTTGACCTGGAGCGCTGCCGCCGAGTCGGTGGTAATACTGGTGCTGCCGCCGACCGTCAGGCTCTTGCCGGCCGCCAGAGTCGTGTTCTGGTTCAGATTTATGGCATTGGCGTACGTTGAGCCGATATCGATGGTGCCGCCCATGACGGCGCTGTCCAGTTCCTGGGTCTGTACGGTGTTAAGAGCGGTTAAATTGCTGGCCAGCACATTACCGCTGAAGGTGGCGTTCCTGGCGCTGACATTGCCGTCCAGGTCAAGCGACCCGGTCATGTGGCTGTTGCCGTAAATCTGCAGCGTGGTAACGTCGTTGCCGACGCGCAGCACCTGCATGTTGCTTTGTCCGGGATAAACTTCACCGACATAGGCGATGCCGTCCTGCACGGTTATGCTGACAGCGCGGCGAATCAGCGGCACGCTGCCGACCAGACTGGGGTGATCCGGATCGGAAGTATTAAACATCTGGAAATAGCCGTGGGCGTTGTTGCCGCCGTTGTAGTAGGTAACGAGATAAATATAACCGGCGCTGGCATGCAGCGCTGAAGGCGACGGATGGATTTCCCCGGGTTCGCTGCTGTCGAGCAGGCTCATGTCCGCCGGGTCGCTGATGTCAAAGGTCTGCAGCGTGACCGCTGACTGGTTCAGGACATAGGCCCGGCTGCCGCGGATCGACACGTCAACGGGGCCGGAACTGGTGCTGACACTGCTGATTGCGGCGATTTCCTCGGGATCGCTGATGTTCAGGGCATGAAGCTGGTTAAGCCCCCGGTCGGTCACGAACAGAGTGGTGCCGCGGGCCGCCAGTGCCGTCGGCCAGACGGTTTGGCCGGGGATTTCATGAGTGCTGATTAGAGCCGGGTCGGCCGGGTCCGACACGTCGTAGGCGTAAACCGTGCTGTTACTGAAACTGGAGCTGTTGTGGTTGACGGTGTAGAGATAGTTGCCGTGGTGAACCATATCGACGGCGGTTCGGCCGGTATCGTTGCGGCTGAGCACAAAGCTCGGGCTGGACGGGTCGCTGACGTCAAAGACCCGGACAGAGCTGTAGGAAGTATTAACGGCGTCCAGAACGTACAGGTACTCTCCGATCACCAGGGCTTTCTTCGGATTGGTCAGATTGCCGCCCATGGAGCCGGCAAAGACCTGCTGGGGATCGTCATCGGGATCGGAAACGTCGGCTACGTACAAGTATGACGAATCGGTAATGATGTAGGCGTAATCGCCGGATACGGCCACGTCGGTCACCAGGAAGCTGCCGGTGGACAGATAGCGGGTGGGGCCGGTCGGCAGATCGTCGCTGAGGATTGAGGTCGAGGGTGAGGTCAGTGAGCCGATGGTCACAACCATGTTCTCGGTGTTGCCCCGCACCAGCGAATCGCCGGTCACGTTTTGCAGGTCAAAGGCCTCGACCGTATCGGTCAGGTTTTTCAGCAGCAGCGGGCCGTTGATCTGTCCGCCGCCGCTGATAACGGTGCCGGTTATATTAATATGGCCGTCTTGAGCGACGCCGGGCGTTTCTTCCTGCAGCGCGACACAGGTGGGGCACTCCTGGGTCGGCTGCGAATCGTTGTCGTCGGCGCAACCCCAACTGCTGCTGCCGGAACTGTATTTCAAGGTCTGGCCGTCCGTACAGCTGGCCAGCAGGCCCAGGCCGCCGGGGTTGACGTCAAGACCGCCGCCGCTGCGGGTGTTGACGGCAATTTTAGGATTGTCGCCGTCGGTATTGTCAACGGTGATGGTGGCATCGCTGGCCGAAATCGAGGCCAGACCGACGCCGTCGCCGCCGGTGTCATTGGCGCACAGGATCACTCCGTCGCCATCCAGGGTTAATTTGCCGCCGTTGCCGGCCGCCGAACAATCTACCCCCGGCAGGACGACATTACCGGTGCTGTTACCGAGTACCAGATTGCCGAAGTTGGCCTGCAGGATATTCATATTGCCTTGGGATGACAGGTTGGCTGACAGGCCGAGTTCAATGCCGCCGACAAAAGTCTTGAGGCCGTTGAAGCGCTGGCTGACGGTATTGACCAGACCGGGACGGGTCTGGGCGGCATCGTGGAGGGTAATGGTCGTGCCGCTGGCGTCGGCGTTGGTGATGGTCAGGGCGCCGGTCAGCCCGTTCAGGCGGGTTACGGCGCTGTCGGCAATCATGTCACCACAGTGGGCGAACTTGGGTGCCCCGACCGCGCTGACCAGACACATGTTGGCTTCAGCCGCATTTACGGTGGCAAACTGCGTGCCGGTGTAATAAAACAGGCCGTTGACGCCAAAATCGCCGCCGTCGGTGCCGGTACCGCCGCTGTTGATTCCCAGCGCTTGTTGCAGGGTCAGAAAATTGATAGTGGCCAGATTGGTCACCGCCAGAGCATTGACGGTGGCTGTGCCGGACACGTCAAGAGCTGACAGATTGGCGCCGGCGAAGGTCGGTGTGGCGCCGCTGTGGATGTCCTGCGGCAGGCTGACGGTTATCTGGCCGGTGTTGGCCGACAGCAGCACCTGATTGGCCGTACCCTGCAGGCGGGTAACCCCGGTGTTAAAAATACGGTTCTCTTCAACCTCGATTCCGTCCTGGCCCTCCAGCTCGACGAAACTCACATCCAAGGTGTCCTGCAGCTGGGCGAAGACGATGCCGATACCGGCGTTGACTCTTTCTTCGATCAAGGCTTCGTTCTGGGCCTGCTGGCTTTCGACCAGCCCCCGCACGACGCCTAGGTTCTGAGCGGTGGAAATAGTCTGGTAGGAGCCGCCGTCAAAGAAGACGAAGTTGCGCGAATCGGCGTCAAAGTAAATCTGGCCGGCTTTGGCCTCAACCGGCCGGTCGGACGGCGTGATCGTAAAGTCGCTGTTTATCTCCAGCGGACCGTTAATGGATACCCGGCTGGCATTCTGAAAGCTGTCGGCCAGGACCTGCGGCAGGTCGCCGAACGCCGTGTCCGGGACATCCAGCAGGGCGGCCGCTTCCTCGGATTCGCGGTTAACGGATTGAATGCGCTTATTGGTGGTGTAGGCAGTATAAATTGCACCGGCCAGCACGATGACCACAGCGGCCAGGGCAAAGGGCAGGACGCGGCGCTTGGACAGGCGGGAAATAAAATGGTTGCCGCCTTTATAGATAGTCTTGGAATTTGGCGAAGCTGAAGACGAAGCTCCGGCCGAGTCAAAGGTTTTGGTGCTCGGATCGAATAAATCCATGCGATCAGCACTATCCTCACCGCGAGTCGGATTTTCTGTATCCTGGGCTTGGCTTGCGCCACTCTTTTTTACCACTTAAGAACACACCCCAATTCTTTTTGTTCTTACGTTTAAATATAACAAATAACTTAAGCGGCTGTCCACCTTATCCACGGATTAACCCAGCAGTTGCAGAGCCAGGTAGGCCAGAGCCGTGCTGACCAGAAAAATCCCCACCGCCAACAGGATCAAACCAAGCAATGATTTAATGACCTTCTTTTCGGCCAGCGGGTTGCGGCCGATGGAGATCATGGAGGAGTAGCTGGACGAGGTGATTAAGAAGGTGGCGACAAAGGCGCCGCACAGCAGGATGAGCCCGGCCACGATTATGCCCAAAGGTTTGACGACTTTACCGGCCAGGTTATCGGCGATTCGTTCCAGCGAATTGCGGTTTTCGCTGTCGTCCTGGTCAATCGGGGAAGTCGCCGGCGTGTAGTCACCGACGCCGACCTTGACCAGCACAACGCCCAGGATCACCTCCCGGGACTCGCCGCCCACTTCCACGCTGGTCTTTTGAGCCTGTTCGGTGGCCTCGTTTAGGGCCTCCATGGCCACGCCGACGATGCGGCCGCTGCGGGTGGCTTTCTCGCCGATGCCGGCAATGGTGGCGACGGTGACCGGGTCGCCGCTGGCGATATCGCCGCTGACGGTGCTGGCCAGCACCGGGATGATGCCGTTGTTGGCCACCGAGACGGTCTCGGCGTCTTCTTCGCCGGAAAAAGCGATGTTGCCGATCTCGGTCACCACGCCGTACATCTGCTGGATTTTGTCCGGGCGGGTTTTGTAGACGGTTTTGCTCTCAGTGTCAACGCTGACAATGTTGCCGGTAATCAGCGACTCGTTGGGCGTGAATGATTGCGTGATCGGCGCCGCGGCCACGGTGGCTACTGACATCAGCAACACGCCTATTAGCGCCGCTTTCGCTGTCACAACTTTGCTCAACAGCCTCATGTATGTCTTCGTCTGTCCTTCGTCGAACTTTGGTTAACCTTAAAGCCCATTGTAAAAACCATGACCGGGATAGTCAATCTTCACCCCTGTTGGCGGCCGGCTTCCTTCTCAAGCTTTTAATCAATCAGGACGATTTTGCGCAGCAGTTTGGACAGCTCGCTGCGGCTGCCTTCACCGCGGTAGGTCTTGTCGATGATCCAGGAGGCGTAGCCGACCAGCATCAGGAGCTCGCCAAGCAGGGCAAGGTTGAACCAGCCGACCCAGGCAATCGAACCGTAAGTCAGTACGCCGCCGATGATTATCATCAGGAAATTAACAAACCGCAGCAGGCGCCAGATGGTGGCGAACTTGCGGCGGCGGACCTTGGTCAGCAGGGTGTCGGCTACCACTGTGGCGGCCATGCTGATCCCGGCCAGACTGACCCCGATAACATGGATGCGGTGAGGCCACGGCTCCCAGGCTACCGGCATGAGAGCGGCAACGTACAGTCCGAGCACCGTCAGGCTCATCAGCCAGATGATGGGTCGGGTGCGCTTAAGCGAACGGCGCAGATGGCCGCGCCAGCGCCACAGTCCGTAAGCGCCAAAGAACAGCGCTGCCGCCAGGTAAGGCGCAGTGCGGACGTCGCGGCCGAAATCACTGAGAGCGGTTGACCAGTCGCGCATGTCCGGCCGGACGGCGAAGCAGACGGCGAAACCCAGACACATGATCAGCACGCCGGCCACACCCCACAGCTCGCTCTTAAGCCGCTGCAGAAAACGGAAGATCAGAACCTTGTCCAGAATGAACCGGATGGTTTTCTGGCCGTAGTGCAGGGTGTACTCGGGCACGCTGTCCGGCCGGCTGGACTTCTTTTTGTTTTTGGCCATATGATCCTAAAGTATAGCAAATTGTCCTGGCGCTTTATAAGGTCGATAGCCGATCAAGCAGCTTAGTGGCGCGTTTAACTACGGCGGCGGACTTATGCCGGCGTTGTGTTTCAAGCAGTTCTGTCAGCTCCGGGGCCGGGAAGTGGCCGCGCCGGGTAAACTCAAACAGTGTGTCCATGGTGTTCGCTGACACGATCCAGTCAGCGTCTTTGGACGAAATCTGTTTCTTCAGCCACTTTATCGCGTTTTCGCGCTGCTGATCACTTAAGTTCACTTGCCGGTAAATTTGCGCCAGGTGCCAGATGATTGACGCTTGCCCGGTGCCTGTTAGCTCGGCCTGTATCCTGTCGATAAACGGCTCGATCCAGTCGGGGTGTTCCCGGCAGATTTTTTCCAGCGCGTCGGCCGCCCGCATCCGTGCCCAGGCGTCTTCATGAAACAGGCAGTCATACAGCTCGCCAAGCCGGGAGCGGTCTTTAAGTACCGCCTCAATCACTTCGCTAACTCGGCCCAGCGAGTTGGACTTGCCGCCTGCGGTCAGCATGACTGCGAAAGGTTCGCTCATGCGTTTTAGTATAGCTATTTTATTGCCAGCCTAAAGGTCAAAAGTAAGTTGGGTCACGAACTTCACCAAGCCCCAGACACATAAGAGTTGACAACTAATAATGATTATGCTATAATAAGGAGATAGGGTCACTGCGCGAGTCTGCCGCTGTAAACAGCGCAGACGTCCGTGAGGTTTTTAGTTTTGGCGACCGGCCTTTGCTTTATAATAAACTGCATGACAGATAAATCGGCATCAGAACAAATCGACGATATTATAAAAGCTTACGGTGGCTGGAAGGGCGAGATGTTGGCCCGTCTGCGGGCTATTATTCGCGCGGCCGCGCCGGAGATAGTCGAGGAAGTGAAGTGGAAAGTCGCTTCGCGGCCGGAGGGCTTGCCGGTCTGGTCGCACAACGGCATCGTCTGTATCGCCGAAACCTGGAAAGACAATATCAAACTGATTTTCTTTAAGGGCGTTCACTTGAGCGATCCAAAAAAGCTTTTCAATGCCCGGCTCAAGAGCGCTACCGACCGCGCCAT
>CAZMXN010000012.1:0-18194 GCA_964570275.1 uncultured Candidatus Saccharibacteria bacterium | reverse complement strand
AGTCCGGCCCCAGGAGCCAAGCAAAGACCGTCCCAAAAGGGGCGGTCTTTGCTGGGTATTTGACAGTAAATTTATTCAAAAATGTAACGTCTAGTAGCCGGAGAACTCTTCGGTCCGGATGTTGTCTTCGTCGACGTCCAGGCTGACCAGTAACTGACGCATGGCTTTGACCATGCCTTCCGGGCCGGACAGATAATATTTTGGCGCCTGAAGATCAGGCACATGGCGTTTTAGTATAGCCTCGTCGAGGCGGCCGCGCTCGTAGCCGGCTTGCTGCGATTCTTCATCGGTGAGTACGGGTACGAACTTAAAGTTCGGATTGTCGCCGGCAAGTCTTTGGAAATCCCCGGTAAACGGGGCGTCGGCCAGCGTGCGGTTGGCGTGCAGCAGAGTGAGCTGATGCGCGGTTTTGTCGCGGGTGGCCTGCGCTACCATGCTGCGGATCGGAGTAACGCCGATGCCGCCGATTAAAAACACGGCCGGCACCTGCTCATTTTTGTGCAGCGTAAAGTCGCCGTAGGGTCCGTCTAGCTTGACCTCAGTGCCTAAGGGCAGATCTTTAAGTACGCGCTTAAACGCCGTGTCACGCATGCGGGTGGCGGCGCCGATGTGCTCCTCAAACGGCGCGGTAATCAGCGAGAAACCGCGGGTGTCGCCTTCGGCATCCGTTTCCGGCGGGTTGATAAGCGTATAGTCCGCAAACTGCCCGGCCCGGTACTCAAAACCTTCCGGCTTCTCAAAATAAAAAGCCATCGTGCCGTTAGCGATTTCCTCCCTTTTTATAAGTTTGACGTTGGTTACCATCGCGGTCCTCCTTTAATTATTTAACTCCAATGGTCACAGCCCTTGGCGCAATATTTTTTAACATGCCGCTCGATGCCCTCAAACAGCGGCTTGACGGTTTCTTCGTTGATGCCGTAAATGCGCTCCTTGCCTTCCCTTTGAACGGTCACAAAATGGCAAAGCAACAGCTGCTTTAAGCTATGCGAAACAGTTGATTGTTCAATCTTGAGCGTTTGGGCGATGGACGTGACGCTTAACGGACCCTCTTTTGTCAGCAGCTGCAGTATGCGGACGCGCTGCTTATTGCCAAGAGTCGTAAAGAAATGATCAAATGAAATGTATTTCATATGCGGATTGTACCATATGTTTTTGTGAACCTTCTTCTGCGCTTGACACCAAAAAGAATGTAAAAGATCGGTCTACTCTTGCGCCACCTCCCCGATAGTTGGGTGGATGGCAACAAATGCATAACGAAATATTGTCAGTTGCTACAATAGTCCCCGAGGAGAACAAAAAACTATGCCTAAAATGAAAGCCTACGCTTCGTTTGAATTGTTTTATCAGGATCAGAGCCCGGTGCACCGCCGGATTATCGACCAGCTTGACGTGCTGGTTCTAAAAACCGCCCCCGCCTTAAATAAATCTGTCAAATGGAGCAACGGCGTCTGGCTGAGCGGTGACACGCCTGTGCTGTACGCGCACTGTGAACCGGATCATGTCCAGTTCGGCTTCTTCGGCGGCTCCGCCCTGGCCGATCCCGGGAAAGTGCTCGCAGGCAGCGGCAAGTACGTCCGGCACGTAAAAATTTTCTCACCCGAAGACATAGACGAAGCCACGCTGTCACCTCTGATTAGTCAGGCCAGCGCCCGGACTTAGCCGCTTGGGTGGGTGTGGTTCGTCGCCGCCAGCTTGCTCCAGGTCAGCTAAGAAACGCTTATTGTTATTGATGTGATTATAAAAAGCCGTTACAATGCTTCTATAGTTTATTGATGAGGGACATCGGGGCGGGTCTTGTGATACCTGGAGGAATTCGAGTAAATACTGCGAGCCGACCGCTTGCTGGAAATATGTTCAGGATTTTGGCCGTCTTTGCGGCCGGCCTGCTGCTCTTAAATGTCCTCCCTAGCCTGCCGGTCGCGGCACAAGGCAATCTGATTGGCTATTGGAAGTTCGATGAGCCCGACGCTGGTGATACGGCGGCCGACAGCAGCGGCCGCGGTAACGACGCCACACCACTCAACAGTCCCGTGCCCGCTGCAGACGTGCCGACGGCGATGGGCGAAGCCTTTGACGATCCGCGCAGCGTCAGCTTTGACGGCTCGACCCAATACTACACGGCAGCTAATGACGGTTCGTTTGATGACACCGGCGCGGTCAGCGTCTCGGTCTGGGTAAAATTTGACACCGTTAACACTAACCAGACGATTATCGGCCGATGGCACGTCGGCAAACACCAGCAATGGGTCCTGCAGTTGAATTCGTCGAATAAGATTGCCTTTTGGACCGGCGATGGTTCAACCGGAGCCAGCAACCTGGAGTCAGCCAGCACAGTCTCCGCCGGCACGTGGTACCACGTTGTGGCCACGGCGACAGCCGACTCCAAAAAACTCTACCTTAACGGCCAGCTCAGTAATTCCGGCCCTTCCGGCAGCATGGGTCTGGCCGCGGCCGCCGACGTTACAATCGGCAGTAAGCTCAATGCCTCCGATACCTACTTCGAATTTCTGGACGGCAGCCTGGACGACCTACGCGTCTACAACAGAGTGCTGTCCGATGCGGAAGTGGCCGAGCTGGCCGTCGGCAGTCAAACGTCGGCGACATGGACCGGCAGCGTTTCGTCGGACTGGAACACCGCCGGTAACTGGAGTATAGACGCCGTGCCGGACGCCCACACCAACGTGACGATTCCCGACGCAGTCACTTACCCGGTTTTGACGCAGGCCACCGCCGCCGCCAAAGTGACGGTGTCCAGCGGCGGTACTCTTGATCTTAACGGCTTTGACCTGACCACTCACGACAGCAATGTCACCGTTGTCGGCTCGCTAATTTCTAAAAACACCGAGTCAGCTACGGACGTTGACGCCACCTACGGCACGGTCATGTACAAACACACGTCCAACGCCACAGGTCTGGTGTTCGGCAACGATTACCACAACCTGATTTTTAATGACGGATTAGTGGGGTACTGGCCGCTTGATGAATCTTTGGCAGGCTCGACCGCGGCCGACCGTTCGGGCTATGGCCATGATGCCACGCCTATAGGTAGTCCAGCGCCTAGCACTGATGTTGCCGCGGACATTAAATTTGCTTACAGCCATAGCCTGAATTTCAACGGAGACGACCAGTATCTAAGCATTCCGAACAATGATGAGCTGTCACCAACTAGCGCCATAACATTGTCAGCCTGGGTCAAACCACAGGCTACCAACATCGCCGGCGCTGGGATTATCTGTAAAGGCAGCGGCAGCGGCGGCGAAGTGTACTGCCTGGATTTCCCTTCAGCGAACAACAGAACCCCGCGTTTCTACTTTTACAGCGGTGGCTCATCGCGTGACGTTACAGCGGACAGCCAAATGCCAGCTGATACCTGGTCGCATGTCGCGGCAACATACGACGGCTCCGTCTTGAAAATCTATTTAAATGGTGAAGAAGCCGGCACGGCTAACTTCTCCGGCTCGCTCACCCAAAACACTCACGAAGTAACAATCGGCTGCCGACAAAGCCTCAACGGTGGCGCGTATGACCGTTGCCTTAATGGCGCAATTGACGACGTTCGCATCTACGACCGCGCACTTTCGGGGTCAGAAATCGAAACTATGGGCAGCGGGGAAACTCCAGCCGCCAGCCAGGCCACCACCACGCTTAACCATGCTCTCAACATCGGTCAATCGCCGGCTATCGGCAGCGGATTGATCGGTTACTGGGCTATGGACGAAAGCACGGCCGGCAGCGATTTGGCAGACGCTTCGGGTAGTGGCAACACCGGCACGCCGGTTGGCAGCCCGCAGCCATCCGTCGACCGGCCACCGCAGATAGCCGCCAGCCAAAACCCCTATTCGCTTAGTTTTGACGGCAACAATTACGTTAACCTGGGCGCTCCGGCCGGTGACATCACCACCGGCGACTTTGCTCTGTCTACCTGGTTCAAGACCAGCTACACCGGCGGCTTCCAGTATCTGATGAGCAAACGCAATGGCTCCATCGGTTACGAAATCGGTATCGATTCCAGCTCCGGCAATGAAGGCAAGATATACATTTACCTCGGTGACGGCAACGGCCCATCAGTAAGCTGGCGCGTCAGCACCAAAGATTACCGTGACGGTGAATGGCACCATCTGGCAGTGACGTTCGACCGCGACGGCAGCGCTCAGGTGTACGTGGACGGCAGCGCGACCGGCAGCCCGGTAAATATTTCCGCACATCAGGGTTCGCTGCATACGTCTAACCCGCTGGTGTTTGGTGAATACTTTGCGGCTCACAACCAGCGGCTGGTCGGCAGCATGGACGACGCGCGCATTTACGACCGCGTGCTTTCGGCCAACGACATCAGTCAGCTGTACGGCGGCAACCTGGGGCTGGACGGCGCGGGCAGTCTGACAATTAACAGCGGTACGCTGGATGTGTCGGCCAGTAATTATGCGATCAACCTGGCTGGTGATTTCGAAAACAATGGCGGCGTCTTCGTGCCGCGCCAGGGAACGGTTATTCTCAACGGCGGCGACCAGGCTATCAACAGTTCGAACACGTTTTATAACCTGACCAAAGACATCTCGAGCGGCTTTACCAGTCCGCAAACGCTCACCTTTGGCAGCGGCTCAACCACGACGGTTAGCAATGACCTAACTCTCACCGGGGCCAGCGGCGCCGAGCTGGCCCTGGCCTCATCAACTTCGGGCAAAGCATGGAATATCAACGTAGCCAATGCCGCGAGTCTGACGTACCTGGATGTTTCTGACAGCACCAACACCGGCGGCACGTTTGCGCCCGCAAACAGCACTGACGGCGGCGGCAATACAAACTGGAACTTTGGCCCGCCCGGTGCGCCGAGCAACTTAGGCGGCGTGAACTACGTAAACGGCACTTTCGGCACCAACACCACGCCGATGCTCTTCTTTATCTTAAGCGATCCCGATGCCGGCACTGAAGTAGGCTACCAACTGCAGATTGACGACAGCAGCGACTTTAGCAGCCCGGTGGTGGACTATACGTCGTCACTCGCCTCCCAAGGTGTGCGCACTTTCACGGTCGGCCAGGCTGCCGGCAGCGGCAGCTACACTGCCGGGTCGGCCGGCCAAACCCTGGACAGCGGCAATTATTACTGGCGGGTCAAAGCTTTTGACATAGGTGACAACGAATCGGCCTTCACGACGGCCAACAGCGGCAGTGTCGCCTTCCGGATCGACCTGACCGCCCCCAGCGTACCCGGCAAGCCGAGTCTGACCACGGATAACGACGACAACACACCCGGCTGGACCTGGGATATCAGCACCGACGCCGGTATCGGCCTGGGCTCACCGGCTTACACGGTGGAATGGTCCCAGGAGTCCGACTTCGGGACGGTTACAGGATCCGCTACGGCGGCCTCCAATTCATTCACCCACGCTGACGAACTGGTCGACGGCTTGTGGTACTTCCGGGTCAAGGCGGTAGATGACTTAGGCAACGAATCCGGCTGGTCCGAGGCCGGCAGCGCCTACATCAACACCACGGTCTTCACCGGCGGCAGCGCGATTTCCAATGAGACAGGGACAACGTCCGCCATTACGGATTTGCAGATAACAAGCAGCATGGATAACCCCACCGTGCCGGTCAAGCTGCTGGTCAGCCACGGCAGCCTTGAAATGACCACCACAACCGGTCTGTCGTTTTTCAATGCAAGCGGTGATCCCCTGCCCAACCCGCAAACCGGCGGCACGCTGTACTTTAAGGGTTCTTTGGACGATGTTAATACGGCGCTGGCAACCCTGCAGTACACCCGCAACGGCGGTACGGGCGACGATACGCTTGAAGCGTCGCTGGTCGAGCCGGGTGAAGTTTTCTTCCCGGACAACAATCACCTGTACGAATACGAGTCGTTGAGCTTAAACTGGGACGATGCCAAGGCGGCCGCCGAGTCCCGGAGCAAGTATGGCGCTAGGGGCTATCTGGCCACCATCACCTCACTGGACGAAAACAACTTCATCAGACAGCGTCTGACCGCCGACGGCTGGATCGGTGCCAGCGACTCCGACGCCGAGGGCAGCTGGCGATGGGTAACCGGGCCGGAAGCCGGCCAGCAGTTCTGGCAGGGCACCGCGGGTGGCAGTATCGTGAACGATATGTTTGTCTACTGGGACAATCCGACCTTCAATCCTGGCACCATGAGCTCACAGCCGGACGAAGCGGGTCCCGGTGAAGACTGCGGGCTGATTTACTCATCCGGCGGGGGCGGCGGTTTCTGGAATGATCTGACCTGTTCAAATACGTTGGGTTTTGTCATCGAATACGGCGATCTTGACGGCTTTGCTCCGGCTGTATCCTCCAAAAACATCGCAATTACTACCGAGGACACCGTCCCACCCGGCAAGCCGGGCACGCCAACCGCCACAACTCCGACAAGCGATACGACACCGACTGTCAGTTGGAGCGCATCAAATGATGACGGCTCCGGTCTGGCTGATCCGGCCTACAGGCTGGAATGGTCCGGCAGCGCCGCGTTCGACGGCGGAGCTGACGGCAGTCTGACCACCAACTCCACCAGTGCCGAGCCAAACCCGGCGCTGGCCGACGGCACCTGGTACTTCCGGGTCGTGGCTGAAGACGGTGCCGGCAACACCTCGACTTCAGACATCAGTAGCGGCATCGTCATCGACACGTCTGCGCCAAGTACACCCGGCAAGCCGGCTGTGACTACCGAGAGCAGCGACAACACGCCAAGCTGGACCTGGGCAGCCAGTACAGACGGCGTTACAGGGCTAGGCACGCCGGCCTACACGGTGGAATGGTCCCAGGAACCGGATTTTGACCCCCTGACTGATTCCGGGACTGCGGCCTCCAATTCATTTACTCACAGTGACGAACTGGCCGACGGCTTGTGGTATTTACGGGTCAAAGCCGCAGATGCTGTCGGTAATGAATCCGGCTGGTCCATGACCGGCAAAGTGTACGTCAACACCACGCTGCTTACCGGCAGCAGCTCCGTTACTCATGAGCCTGGCGAAACCACCAGCATTACGGACCTGCAAATAGAAAGCGGCATGGACAATCCCGATGTGTCCGTCAAACTGCTGGTCAGCCATGGCACGCTCAGCATGACCACCACGACAGGCCTGTCGTTCTTTAATGAGAACGGCACGCCGCTGCCAAATCCGCAAACCGGCGGCACGTTGTATTTCAGCGGAGCACTAAACGATGTGAACGCGGCCCTGGCCACCCTGCACTACACGCGACCCAGCGGTATGGACGAGGACACGCTTGAAGCGTCGCTCGTGGAACCGGGCGAGGTCTTCTTCCCCGGCACCGGCCATTTATACGAATTTATCCCGGGCTCCATAAACTGGAATAATGCCAGATCAGCGGCCGAAGCCCGCTCCAGGTACGGTGCCCAGGGATACCTGGCCACCATTACTTCGGCTGAAGAAAACGCCTTCATCCAGCAACGCCTGACCGCCGACGGCTGGATCGGTGCCAACGATGCTGAAGTGGAAGGTACCTGGAAGTGGGTGACCGGTCCGGAAGCCGGCACGGTGTTCTCGGTCGGCAACCACACTCCCCTTACCCAGCCCGGTCAGTACGCCAACTGGTACGGAGGGGAGCCGAATAACGCCCTCGGCGTTGAAGACTGTGGTCAATTTTATTCCAACGGTATCGGCTGGAACGATTTGAACTGCGCCAACAATATCCCCGGATATGTCGTGGAGTATGGCGGTCTGGATGATGTCAACCCCACTGTATCCTCTCATGAAATTACCATAACTGCCGAAGACAACACTCCGCCGACCAAACCGGGCATGCCGAGCGCAACCACGCCGACCAATAACACTACCCCGACCCTGTCCTGGGGAGCGTCCAGCGATCCAAATGGCTCCGGCTTGGCCAGCCCGGCCTACACGCTGGAATGGTCCGACAGCGCCACCTTCGACAGCGGCCCGGACGGCAGTGTCAGCACTGATGATACCAGCGCCGCGCCCGGCTCGTCCCTCGCTGACGGCACCTGGTATTTCCGTGTCAGAGCGACTGATCAGGCCGGTAACTCGGCCGAGTCCGACATCGCGTCTATACAAATCGACACCGGTCTGCCCCAGATAACCGACCTGACGGCAACGCCCGGCTCTAACACCGGTGAGGTGGTCATTGGCTGGACCACCGACGACGACACTTCCAGCCAGGTTTCGTATGGTCCGACCGTATCGCTGGGCACCGCCACCCCGAAGACGGACACCAGTCCGCGGGTTACCGACCACAGCGTCACGCTCGCCAATCTTGTCCCCTGCTCGATCTATCACTTTGTGGTCAGCTCGGAAGATGCTGCCGGTAACGCTTCCACCAGCTCAGAACAGACCTTTATCACAAGCGGCTGTGCCGGCTCGGCCGATGTGGTTGACCACGCCACCGGCACCATTGACACGGCTTCCGGCGGATCACTGAACCTGGACACGGTCAGCCTGACCGTCCCGACCGGTTACGCCGCAAATGGCGCCGACTTCCAGATCAAGAAGATTGACCAAAACAGCGCCGTTGGTGCCACCGGCGCGCCGAACGGCTTTAAGCTGGCCAGCAGCAAAGTTTATGACATCAAGGCGCTCATAGACCAGGAGAACGCCGTTGACAGCTTCAATCAGCCGATCACCATAACACTCAGCTACACCGACCCGGAGATTGCCGATTTGATCGAAAGCTCCCTCTGGATCTACCGGTGGAACAGCGGTACCGGCTGGCAAGCCCTTAATGACTGCGTGGTGGATGAAATCGCCGATACGGTAACCTGCACCACCACCGCTTTCTCCACCTTTGCTCTGTATGGCACCGAGAAGCCAAAGAGTCCCGGTCAAGGGTCCGGCGGCGGCCGGCAGACCAGCAGTTCTTCCGGCGGTGCGGCTGGCTCGGACGGCGAAGTGAAGCTGGCCAGCGCCGCCGACAGCGACCCGTCGGATCAGGAAGATTCGTCTGATGCAGACGATCAAGCGGCCGAACAGATTGGACATGACCCGGCAGCTCAACCGGCCGGTTCGGGCGCCGAAAGCCGGCCGGCGTCCCCGGCGTCCGGTTCTGATTTCGGCAAGGTCTTCTGGCGGCTGGTCACGCCGCTGGCGGGCATAGTCTTTATCTTCTGGCTGATTCCAGCCTATCGCCGCCGCAAAGACGCCGAAGAATAGAGACTTCTTCCACCTAAAAACGCATTTTTAGGGGTGTCAGTAAATGTATTTAAAGCTGCTGGCCGGAACGGTCCGTGAGCTGATAACGCCCAGGCCTTTGTAGTTCATTTCGCTGACCGTAACCGTGCCATCACCGTTAACCCGTTCAACGTAAACCACGTGCATGCCCTGCTGGCCGATGGCGCCCGCTTTAGGCGCGGAGCCGGTCGGGATGCCCTGGGCGGCAGCCCGGGCTACCCAGGTGTTGGCATTGCCGAGATTGTTGGGCAGGTCCGGCCGGCGATTTTTGGCGTACCAGGTACAATAGCCGCGAATGTAGCGGTTACCGGCGGTGGCGCCCCGAACCCGTCTGGCCGGCCGCGGCGCAGATTGTCTGGCGGCGGCGGTGGTGGTTCGGCGGGTCGGCGCCGGCGCTTTAGCAACCGGCACTTTCCGCTCTTTTAGTTTTTCGTCCGGCGCCGGGATTACCAGCGTCATGCCGACGTTTAAGACATTCGGGTCAGCTAAGGCAGTGTTTTTATCAAAAAGCCGCCGCCAAGTAGTGTCGTGCTCTTCGGCGATATCGGTCAGCGTCTCCGCCGGCCTGACGGTGTGTTTAATGACCGGCGGCTCAGTGGTTTCTGTTTCCGCCGGCTCTGCTTCCGCCGCTTCGTCCAACTGTTCGAAGATCGTAAGGTTAGCACCCAGGCTCAGCGGCTGGCTGATCTCTAAAGTTGATGTTGTTTCGGCGTGGACTGATTCGTTACTGACAGCCGTGAATACCACGCATGCAAACACGACCGCCCCAAGTGCGATCAAGCGCATCATACCCTCCTAAAACATTTCTAGATTAATCCGACAACGCTACATGTAGCGTTCCGGTTCGCGTAACCTCCACCTCACAAGTGAAAAGCACGAAGCTTTTATCATACACCCGTTTGCCGTAAGGTCAAGTTTTAAGGAGTTGATACTGCTTATCGTTTTAATGGTATAAATGCCGTTAGTATAAAAGCCCCGGCTGGTTGACCGGGGCTGGCGGCTGCCTGGCGTAGTTTCAGCAAACTACTCCTGCATATCTTTCTTCTTCTGCTCAAGGCGGCCCTGCATCTTGTGCATTTCTTTCTTGGCGTCTTCTTTCATGTTTTTGGCCTTGTCTTTCATGCGGTCTGCCATACGACTTCTCCTCTTAACTTAGATTGGTCATTACAGTATGGGGCCGCCAAAGGGCGGTCGTCAGCGAAAATTTCGCTTGCGTCCCTTCAGACACTCAAGCAATGATCGTCCCGGCTAGCCGGCTTTTTTGGAATGGATGACCCGCTGCGGCAGCGGGATTTCGATCCCGGCTTTATCGAAGGCGGCTTTGAGGCGCTTGCGCAGCTCGCCGCTGACTTCCCATTGCATCAGCGGCTTAGTCGTGCCGGTGATCTTGACTTCAATGGCGTCGTCGGCAAAGTTATCGACCCGCAGGAATTTCGGCGCTTCTAAAAGCTTGTCTTGCCAGGCCTTGTCGCCGGCCAGCTCCTGCCCCACCCGGTTAACGGTCTCAATGACCTTATCGAGATCGCTGTCGTAGGCAACGCGGATGTTCAGGTTGACACCGGAGTATTCTTTAGTGAAGTTTGAGGTCCGGTCGATGGTGCCGTTGGGAATGTGGTGGACGATGCCGTCCAGGTCGCGCAGCACGGTCACGCGCAGCGTAATGCGCTCGACGATGCCGGCCGTGCCGTCCAGGTCGACCACGTCCCCGACCCGGTATTGATTTTCAACGATGATAAATAAGCCGGAAATGATGTCTTTGACCAGGCTCTGGGCACCAAAACCCAGCGCCACGCCGATGATGCTGGCGCCGGCGACCAGCGGCGCAATATCGACGCCGATCTGGGCAACCGCCAGGATCACGGCAATCGGCCAGACTACGATGTGCAGGGCGCCGGAAACAATCTGAACAATCGTTTCTTCGCGTTTTTGTTCGGCTTCCAGGCTGTGATGGGCGGTGCTGCGGACAGCGCGCCGGATGGCCCGGCGCAGCGCAATCTGCCCGAAACGTTTCACCAGCCAGGCAACTGCAAATATCAGAATAACGTTCACTATTGTCGTTCGGTTGTCACTAAACCACGCTGCTACATCCATCCTTCTACCTTAACATGAACTTCCGTCCCTGCCAGCCGCCGGCAAAGATGGCTGATGTAATAATTGTCTGTTATTATTTAAGTTAGTCATAAGCATATTTCAGAGTGTATGATGCGAAACTACAGGCAACACCAGAGGACAGACAGGGTTTTTTGCAGTCAACGGAGCAGCTCCAGCGCTATAACGAACCTCTCGGAACTCACGGCATGACAAACAATATTCTGGAAACGCGCAATCTAGTCCAGACTTTTGGAACCAGCGAAAAACCTATCCGCGTGCTTAAAAGCGTTGATCTGAGCATTCCGCGCGGCTCTTTTACGATTATTTACGGTCCGTCCGGCAGCGGTAAATCAACTCTTCTGAATTCGCTCATGGGCCTGCAGCCGCCGTCCGGCGGGACAGTCCTTTTCAAGGGCGACGATTTGTACGCCAAGACCAAGGATGAGTTGGCACTGCACCGCAGCCGTAATGTCAGTACGGTGTACCAAACGAACTACTGGGTAAAAAGCCTTACCGTGCTGGAGAATGTGGCTCTGCCGCTATATTTTCAGGATATGGATCGAACCAGTGCCGGCAAGCTGGCGCTGGCGAAGCTGTCCGAACTTGGTATGGAGCGACACGCCGGTACTTTACCGAGCGTGTTGTCTGGCGGTGAGCAGCAGCGTATAGCCATGGCCAGAGCACTTGTGACGAATGCCGAAGTTATTGTTGCGGATGAGCCGACGGGCAATCTGGATACCGCAAACGGCGACATGATCGTCCGGCTGCTCAAAAAGTCTCAGGAAGATATGGGCAAAACCGTTATTCTGGTCACACACGAGCTGGAGTATCTATCGCTTGGCGATCGCCTGTTCCACATCGAAGACGGCCTGGTTTCGTCGGTTGCCGGTAAAGACATCCAGGCCGCTACCGGCGATATCTTCCAGCACATTCAGGAACGAATCAATACCTTAATGAAGCCGTCGCATGTCTAGCAAAAGTCAATATCGCAAACTCTATATTAAAGCCAGGCTGCTGATTCACCTCTCGGCTCGCAACCTGGTTTTTAAACGCCTGCGCTCGGTTCTGACCATAGCCGGGGTTGTGATCGGTACCAGTTCGGTATTTCTGCTGCTGTCGTTTGGACTGGGGTTACAAGGCCTGGTCAAAGACCGGATTATTGGCGCCAGTTCCATGAATGCCGTAACTGTCACTTCGGCCAACTCCAGGATTGTTAAGCTTGACGAGGCGGCTATCGACCGGCTGAGCCAGATCCCGGAGGTTAGCGCTGTCGGCAAAACTTACTTTAAGGCCAGCAAGGTCCATATTGATAGCGCCAACACCGACGCAGTCATGTACGGCCTTGACGAGGTAGCGCTTGAGTTAAACGGCTTGCGACTGGAAGCCGGCCGTCTGCTAGACACGAACAAACCGGAAGAAGTTACTATTAATACGTCCCTGCTGGAAAAAGTCGGTATAAATTCTGCGGCGGCAGCTGTGGGCAAGAACATTGATCTGACTGTGGCACGGACTGATGATGCGGGCGAAGATTTGACCCAACAATTTGTCGTGACAGGCGTAATAGCTTCGTCGGCCGGAGCTGAAGCATTTGTCAGCGAAGACATTTTTGAGGGAGTGGCCGATACGTATCCCAGTCAGGTCAAGCTGGTTGCTTCCGACCAGAAGCACATCGACAGCATACGAACGGCAGCCGAGGCGGCCGGCTTTACCACCAGCTCGCCGCTGGACACGCTGGCACAAATCAACCAGGTGTTTAGGATTTTCAACATAATACTGGTCGGATTCGGTAGCGTCGGTATGATAATCGCCATACTGGGCATGTTTAACACCCTGACCATCTCACTCCTTGAGCGGACGCGGGAAATTGGTCTGATGGTAGCTCTGGGCGCTCGCCAGAAAGACATGAGGCTGTTGTTCATCAGTGAAGCGCTGCTAATATCAGTGGTCGGTGGCTTAATCGGTATTGCCGGTGCCATTGGCCTTGGGTTTTTGATTGACCGCTTTTTCAATTACATATCGGCTTCCCGCGGAGCGACCGTGCAGGACTTCTCGCTGTTTGCCGAGCCGCTCTGGTTGCTTGGCGCAAGTCTGTTGTTTATGCTTGTGCTCGGGTATGCGGTCGTTTACCTGCCGGCTAAGCGAGCGGCGTCGATAAACCCAATCGATGCCCTCCGGCACGAGTAATACAGCTAAAACCCAAAGACGCCCCGGAACGTATTGATTATGATATCGAGTACACCGTCCTCAGCCCGTCCGACAATCGCTGAGGTGTCAGGACCGCTGCCCTGGTTGCGGCTTTTGTCATAAGACACCGGTTGAATATGGAAGACTTGCGATGTGGAAAGGTCGCTTATAATGACGACGTGCTCGGTCTTGAGGGCGGTATCCTCGGCTGTCCGATTTTCATAAGTGCTTCCCCCGGCGCCCAGACCATAGGCCACCTGGCTGGTGGCCGGTTCGTCGGTATGCCAAGACACAATGATTTGGCCTCGGGCCTCACCGCCGGTTCCCTTAATACTGGTTTCAACGGCCACATTGCTGACATTGGGCGGACGGGTGTCCAGTGCTGTCTTGAAGGTATGCTCATCGGACAGAGCTATATTGCCGTCCTTGTCGCGTGATTCAGCCATCAGTGAATACAGGCTGTCGTCCTGCAGGCCTTTAATTACTATTACGTGTTCGGTCTTCAGTGATGAATCGCTGATTTCACGGGTGGCTTGATTGGCGGTGGCAAACCGGACCAGCGAACTGGCCGGTACATTGGTAGTCCAAGTGACGCTTTGAGTCGAGGTCGGTTCGCCTTCGATCGGCTCAAAGCGGAGATTTATAATGCGCGGTCGGGCCGGAGTGGTAAAAACATCTACTCGCGGACTGTCATACTCGTTGCCGTCCAAATCCAAGGGGTTGAGCTTGTAAAAATAAGTAGTACCGTCATCAAGCCCGCTTAATTCCACAGTATAGGTTGATTCCGATGACGAGGTGTTAACGGCTTCCAGGCCGCCAAAGCCTTCGCTCCGGCCATAGTAGAGTTTGACCTGGCTAGCGTCTTTGGAGGTGAACTGCAGAGTGGCTGAAGACAAAGTAGTGCGCCTGATTACGACATCTTTTATGACTGGTGGCGGCAGAGTCGTAAAGCTTAATTCGCCGGTGGTGCCGACATTGCCGTCTTCGTCGGTCCATTTGGCCTGATAGTAGTAGGTGGTGCCAGCGGCCAAATTGGTCAACTCAATGCTGTGTGATGAAGTCTGATCGGAGTTAGCGGCTTCGGTTTGACCATACTCTCCGCTGACAGTGCCGTATTGTACTCGGCTGTCGCTGTCACGATCCGTCACCCATGTGATTGTGGCTTTGCGGGTACTAATTGATACAGACGGGGCGCTTATCAGCTTGGCCGGTTCGGTGAAGCGCCCGGTTGGCAACTGGCTGACCGTGGTAGAGACCGCACCGCAGTTATTGGCGCTGTCACAGGCGCTTACCTGGTAGTGGTAAGTTTGCTGGGACAGCCCGGTGTCAACATAACTGGTGCCGGGCGTGGTGGCAATTTGCGTGAAATTGGTGCCATTTGCTGAGCGATAAACGCGGTAATTACTGACTCCTGCGCCGACATTATCCGGCGGGCTCCACGACACAGCCAACTTCCAGGAGCCGGTGGACTTGGTCGAGATATCAGCTATTTCCGGATTAAGCGGGATGCCCGGAGCGGAGGTGTTAGCCGTGAAAGTTGCGCTGGCAGCAGTGGCGTAGTTTATATTGCCGGCCTCATCCTTGGCGACCAGATAAATAGTATTTTCGCCCGGCTGAGTAGCATAGGCGCCAGCTGGCAGCGAACTTACGCCTTGAGCGGTGAACGTGCAGTTGGACTGGGTAGGCGTAACGTTGATCGTGTAACAGTAACTGAGACTGTTTACAGAGCCGATATAGGAAGCTGGCGGCAACCAGGCGAAAGCGAAATTGTTAACCGTATTACTGCCGGGCTCGGCTGACAGGTTCTGAGGGCTGGAGGGCGCGTTGGTATTAAGCTTGATGACGGTTGTAACCATGGCGGCAGACACGTTGCCGGCCTGGTCCCAGGTTCGGAAGTAAACGATATTGTTGCCCTCCTTCAAATCATCGAAATCGGGATTCTCCTGAGTGCTGTAGCTGCCATCATTAGCCAATAAATCGGACGCATCCTGGCTGCCGCTGTGGCTGTCGCCGTACCAGGTACCGTTAGGGCCAATCCGATACTGCAGCCCTGCCAGACCGGAGTGCTCGTCGGTTGGCGCGCTGCTGCCGTTGGTCTCCCAGGTCAGTGTCACTTGTTTGGTGGCAATGAACTGCGACGGCGCGGTGATAAACGCCGGATTAGCGGGCTGAGTGTTATCGAAACGGAACGGAAAAGATGCTGCTTCTCCCTGATAAGTGTTGAAACCGTTGTCGATGGCCCGGATCAGCAAGTAGTAAGTATCGGCGCTTGACGCTAATGATGTGTCAATCATGTCTTCCTGGCTGAGATCGACGGAAGCGGTTTCTACGGCGAACGGACAGGTGTTTTCGGTATCCAGCGGACTGGTGCCGAGGAGACCTTTGGTGGTGCCGGGATCCGCAGTCGGATCGTTGCCGAGGTACAGACAATAACCCATGATACCGCTGCCGCCAGTGTTATCGATGGCTGCCGACCACGAGAAGTAAGGCGTCGATACATTGGACCAGGCGTTGGCCTCGATCGCTTCTCCATCCGAAGCGGTTTTCATGGTTATGGTACCGGCGTTTTCGAGCGGAGGCGTTGAGTCAAACTGGCTGAATCCCAGATTAATGCTTTCAAAAGTCGGCGTCGCAATCGGGTTGTCGGTACTTAGAGTAATTTGATATTGCGCAAACCGGTGACCGTCAACAACGCAGTCGTTTGATGACACATCGCTGCCTGAAGTAACGGCTTCGCATTCACTGAACTGCGGCGCTCCGGTCATGTTCGCATCATCACCGGTACGTAACTTAACGGAGGCCTCTGCACCGCTCACATCAAAAATTAGTGTTCCCCAGGCACTGAGCTGGCCGGAGTCATAAACGCTTGAAGTCAGGGTGCCGGACGGCTGGTACTGGTAAAGGGACAGATCATCGACATTTACGGTTTGTCCGGCGTTGATTTGAATACCATAAGTCGCCTCATCGGTGTTGCCTATAACGATTGCCTCAAGGCGATACCAGCCGTCGCCAGCTTCGCTGTATGTGGTCTCAAGAGCGGTCTTGTTCGCGTATAGCTCGGCGACAGACGCATCAACAGGTTCGCCGCCGTTACGAACGTAGGCAGCTAAGCGATAGGCCTCGTTGTTGTCGGTGCTGGTGGTCTGCAGGAGTTCGGCTGTCGCAACTCCGGTCGCGACTTTGGCGCTGCCTTCGCCGGTCCGCTTGATCTCGGTATCGATAGTCAATTCGGTAGAGCCCAGGTTGTATTTATTGTTCAGATAGTTTTCAACGGCATGACGGTCTTGTTCGTTAAGTGTCTCGTTGTAAAGCAGGAATTCGGCAATCCGCCCATTAAGAGCCCAGGTCGAATTCTGATATTTGCCAAGTGTGACCCGGGGGTTTGGGATAGTAACCAGACTGCTCAGAGCGGCAACAGTTTGTGACTCACGATCCATCCAAAAGAAGTGCCGTGGCGCTTCGTTGCTGGTTTGTTGAGTAAACAATTTAAAACCGTGGTTGATTACCGGGCCCATGAAGACCGATGTGCCGTAAATGCTGTAGTATTTATCGCCGTTGGAGCCCGCGGCTTGACGAGCTACCGAACCGTTTAGCGTGGTTGGCGAGCTGGCGTTGTAAATCGAGTAGATATAGTCATAGTTACCGGACGGCTGATTAACGTAGTCGAAAGATCCGACTGAGAAAACCGTTTCGTTTGAAAGAGTCGTGAGGTCGCTGAGCGACACGTTGAGAGCATCACTGTTGTTGCCGCTGTCGATATCGGGACCAAAAGCCAGTGCCGGCCAACCATTAATCTGGTCAGCCAGTAATGTCGGTCGGCGGTGTGCTGCGGGTGCGGTAAGGTGGTTATCTTGGCCGGACTGGTCGTTCCATTGCTGAACATCTTCGTCGGGATTCGCTTCGGTTGATCCAGTGTCGGTGTAGACGCCGGTGTTGGCCATGACGTGAATTTGCAGGCCGTCAACGTTTGCCGGGTTGATGCCCAGCCAGTTTTCTAGGTCTGCGGCACTATCAAGGCCATTGGTCGACAACTCTTCGGCCACCGCCAGCGACAATGTCCCTGCTTCGTTCACCGCCAGACCGTCAATGCTCAAGTATTGATTGTCGGTACTACTGCCGCTGCCGCCACTCCAGCTGCTTTGCGTCCATGAGTTAGCGGCGTGTGTGGTGGGCCATGAGGAAAGCACCAGCGCCACGACGAGCATCCCATACATTACCAAGCCTGAGAGGTGAACGTGCCGGTGCCAGCGCCAATTGTGCCAACTAACATACCACTGCCATCGCTGCAAAAGATGGTTATGGGGGCGTCTAGCGGTATGATGATGAGCTTGCTTAAGAAGGTGAAGGAACCGGCGCTTGACCCTTCCGGTCAGTCGCGCTAATTTTCCTGCTGGTCTCGGGCCCCTCGTAAATCTCATCTGTAGCGATCTACATCTTGCAATTACCTAACTTAGGCTTAAGTATAAATCAAAACTACAACAATGTGTACCCCCTGCTCCGGTGATTACGGATTTACCACTTGGTTACTCGCCTGCCGTTATTGCAATTGACCAGTGGCGGGGGCGGCGGGCTTGCGGTATAGTTATGCTTAATTTAGCGATGAGAACCCTCTATAAAAATGAAAACGCCTAAGTTGATTAAAAAAATCCGGTTTTTCTTAAGGCACCCGGTCCATTCTTTCCGCCACTATACCCTGCCCATGCTGGCGTTTGCGCTTGTCGTTGCTGCCCTGCTCTCAGGCCTTGCCTATGCCGGCCTGGGCGG
>CAZMXN010000011.1:0-20765 GCA_964570275.1 uncultured Candidatus Saccharibacteria bacterium | reverse complement strand
AGCCCTCCGGGCCCCACCACTTTTCGAACCATAGCTTATCGGCATAGGCCCGCCAAACCTTGTCTCTCGGCGCGTCCAGCACCCGCTCAATGGTGAGCGTCTTGTTATCCAGGTCTTTGGTTACTTTTGTCTTTTCCATCTTATTCTCCTTCTTTTAATAACATTTCCAGGCGGTCAAACCGCTCATCCCACATCCGACGATAGGCGTTTAAGTAGTCGTCCGCCTCTTTTAAGGCATCCGGCACCGCGCACACAACCCGCTCCTTCCCCCGCCGTCTTTTACTGATTAGTTTGGCCTTCTCCATAACTTTCAGATGCTTGGAGATGGCCGCCAGCGACATGTCATACGCCCTGGCCACTTCGCTGACCGTTAATGGTCGCTCCTTAACCCGCGCCAGAATATCCCGCCGGGTCGGATCGGCCAGCGAGTGAAAGATATTATCGAGCGGTAAAGTATATTCAACCATATGGTTAAATGTTATTTCAATATACGGTTTCTGTCAACCGGGATAGCGGATTATTTCTTATAAGCCGGCTACCCGCCGGGACCACCTGTCGCCCGCCACCCGTCTTAACCAACCGTCCGCTAAAAAGCCTAAAAAGCCCGCCTGCCCTGCCTGGCTGCCTACTTTGTGGCCAGTATTTTACGATAGATGTCGATATAGCCCTCCGCCATCTTGCGGGATGAGAATTTATCGATAACGCTTTGTCGGCAATCAGCCGGTGAGATTTCGTCAACGCGTTTTAGGTAATGCTCGAATTCGCGGCGGTTGCTGGCCAGAAAGCCATTGACGCCGTGCTCGATTATTTCCGGCATGGCGCCGCGATTCATGGCCACCACCGGTGTGCCGCAGGCCAGCGCTTCAATCACCGCCAGGCCAAACGGTTCTTCCCAGTCAATCGGGAATAGCAGCGCTTTGGCGTTGGCTATGGTGCTTAGTTTGCGCCGGCCGCTAATGCTGCCGATATACTGAATCTTTGAGCTGGCGGCTGTAATCGGCAAAATATTGTCACTATAGTAGCGAAAATCTTCCGACCGCCTAAAGTCACTCAGCGGATTCGTTAACTCCAGCTGGAGCTGACGCCGGGTAGTGATACCGGCGATCGTCCCGGCCATCTTGAGCCGGTAGCCCAGTTTGAAGCACAATTCGGCGGCGACATGCTGGCCCTTCTCCTTACCGAAGCGAGCTAGCGTCAGGAAGTACGCCTGCTTTTTGTCCACAAATCGGAAGTCGTCAACATTCACGGCGTTATGGACGGTGCCGATTATGCAGCTGGCTAGCCCCTTTGGTGCCGTTTTAGCCATGGCTCGGGAAATGGCTGTGAAGTACAGCCGCCTGCAGTCCCGGAACTGCGACCAGTACGGTTTGTTACTCGGCACGCCGTTATCGCTGGTTTTACGTCGGGAGAACGGCGGACCGTGCAGAGTTTGCAGCACCGGCGGGAAGCCCGGAATCTGAGCGGCATACTTAAGAATTGCCGCGCCGCTGAAGCCGGTATGATCGTGAACTATATCGAACCGGCCGTCCTGCTGAATCCGGTCAACCGCGAACTGCAGGTGAGCCAGTTCTATCGGCATCGATTCATAAAGTGGCCGGTAGATATCGGAGTGTTGTTCGGAGTCGTATAAGTGATGCTTTTTAACGCCGCGAATTTTGCTGGGCCGTATAGTGAACAGTTCAATATCGAGGCCCAAGTCAACCAGTGCCTTGATTAATTCAGCCATTACCGCCTCGATGCCGCCGTATCCTTTAGGCGGCACCGATAGCCATGGTGGTGCGATCATGGCTATCTTGAGAGGTTTTGGCATATCTGTTGATTCCGGCTAGAATTGAATTTTCCGTCTTATTCTAAACCCTATTATACCAGAGAAAGCCCTAACGTGGTAAGCTGAAAGTAGTCAGTACCGATAAAAACAAATGGATAATCAAAGCAAAATTAACATCTCTGAAGCCCCGGAAACAGCAAGGCGGGAAATCGACCTAAGCTACATGGTGCCGGATCTGGCGCCCTATTTGCGCGGCCGCCGGGTAGTTAACGTGGAGGAGGTGCCGCCGGCCGAGCTAAACCACTATCCCTCCAGTCTGCGGGCCATCCGTGTGCTAACCCGCGCTGCCAGCAGTCGGGAGGTCGGTGATTACGGACCGGCCATGGCTGCCAGCAGTCTCAATCCCGAAGCCGCCGCCGAAATGTTCCGGCTTTATTCGGATACCGTTTTTGGGCGTGATTCACTGCGCGTGGCCCATGACCTGATCGATCATTACCCGAAACTGGTTCGCTCAACACTGCTGAAGCTGGCCGAGAGCCAGGGAGAAGTTTACCGGTCGGAACGCGAAGAAGAACCCGGCCGGATAGCACATGAAATCCGGGATCCGAAGACCGACCCGATAGCCCGACGGCTGAGCGGAGAGCGCGGTTGGGGTTGGCCATACTACGGCTCGGTTGATGCGACGGTCGAGTTTATCCGCCTGTTCGCAGCTTCTGCCCACCGTCAGACCAATCCTGCCTTTCTGCTTGACAGTCCCTATATCAGCAAAAGCGGCCAAACGAAAACGCTGGCCGATGCCTTTGATGCTGCGGTTAAATGGACGGCCAGGCGGCTTGACGCTAATCCGGAAGGACTGCTCGAACATAAACCCGCTTTCCCGGGCAGCATCGAAAACCAGGTTTGGAAAGATTCCCTGGACGCCTATTTTCATGCCGATGGCACGTTAGCCAACCACAACCGCGGCGTGGCTTCGGTCGAAGTCCAGGCGGCCGCTTATGACGCTCTGATTGACGCCGCCGAACTTTATGAAGAATTTATCAATCAGCCGCAAGAAGCAATTGAGCTCCGGCACCGGGCCGACAACCTGCGACAACAAATCCTTGAGGTGTTTTGGACGGATGAAAAAGACGGCTATTTCGTGCTGGGCACGGATCGCGGCGCGGACGGTCGCCTGCGTCAGCTAAAAGTCCGTACCTCCAACATGGGCCATCTGCTTAACTCACGGCTGCTGGACGGCAAAGCGCCCGATATCATGGCTAAAAAGCAGGCTGTTGTTCGCCAGCTCTTTTCACCGCAACTGCTTAATGCCAGCGGCATCCGGACGTTGGCAAATGACGAGGTCCGCTTTGCCCCAACGGCCTACCATAATGGCAGTGTTTGGCTCTGGGACACGTATTTCATCGCCCAGGGACTGGAACGTCAGGGGTATTTCGGACTGGCCGACCGGCTCATGGAACGGATCCTCCGGATTGCGGAGCAAACTAAGCTCTTCCCCGAATATGTCAAGGGCGATGATTCGCCCACCGCCCAGCTGAGTCACCGGATCGTTGACGTCTGGGAGGAAGAAGCCGGACGTATCAACCGGCTGGAACAGCCGCCACAGCAAATTCAAGCCTGGTCAGCCGCCGCCGTCTTGGCAATTAAACTCAGGACAACCGGCCGGACAGAAAACCATTCGCCGGATTCCGAGTTTGAACGAACAATTTTGCGCTCCATCCCGAATTAAGAGAGTTTTTTAAGAGCACAAGCGGTGTGTTAAGGTAAAAAGGTTAAGTTAATAAATTTCATCAAAGGAGTACGACTATGCTTGCAAAAATAATTGACGAAACGACCAGCGCCGTAGTTTCAGCCGTTCAGGGCGTCGGTAACATTCTGGAAGCCGTAACCAACACCGTCAAAGACCAGGTGGTGAATGTATTGTCCGGAGCCGGTGAAGTGGCCGGGTCGGGTGCTGAAGCTATCGCCTCGGTGGCCAGCGGGGCCATACGGGGAGCCGGTCAGGTCGGCGCTTCGGTAGCCGATACGGCCTTTAACACCATGAGCGGTATCGTCAACGGTGTTTCTCAAGTTGGCGGGGACGTTATCTCGGCTGTCCGCAGCGGCGCTGAGGGCGTCGTCCGGGCCACCGCTGACACCGGTGGCGACGTCGGCTCGGCTGCCGTCTCAGCCGTCCAGGGAGCTATCAAAGCAGCCGGCGACGTTGGCGCTGACACATCGGAAGCCGCCAAGGCCGCAGCCGGCGGTGCCCTTAACGCCGCGACCAGCGTGGGCGGTGATGCCGTCCAGACCGTACGCGACGCCCTGCTGTCAGCCGCCGCTCTGCCCCGCGACGTTATCGAATCGGTCATCAAAGGCAGCGACGACAACTAGTCTAGGCCAGCTCGTCGGCCAGATCCTGGGGCAGCTGATCCCGGATGTCGTTGATCTGGCCTTCGCTCAAGGCATCCTTGAGCGCCGACCAGACCGCCTTAACCTGTTTCCTGGCATGCGGCTCTTCAATTTCCTGCAGTTCGGACACGGTCTGGTATAGGTCGTTCCGATTAAAGTTGATGGTCTCGGTCACCGACAAAGCCAGGTCCTTCAGCTCCGACGGCAGCTGAGAAGCAAAGTCCTCCCGCTCACCGCCCTCCAGCCGCGCAGACAGCGTCTCGATAAATACCCGCAGCGCCTCGTCGGCTTCGCTGTCGGAAAAACCGGAATAGTCCTGGACCGTTTTGACAAGCTCTCTGTATTGCATGCGCCCTCCTGACCTCCTTAATTACTAACCGGAGAGTCCAAGTGTAAGACAGTGGGACCACCTGTGGCTGTTAATAATTTTACAAGCCGCTTCCTATGAGGCGGCCGGCCGGCAAAGGAGTGGCCTGAGGAGATAAATTAGGGTACTCTATACCGGAAGACTATGAAACAAGTTGCGCATCCGCTTGACCACCTGGCCATTATTCCTGATGGCAATCGCCGCTGGGCCCGCCGCGCCGGCATTGGCAGCGAGAAGAAAATCTACGAAGAAGGCCAGAACAAAACCTATGAAATCATTAAGGCGGCGTTCGAGGCCGGCATACCGCATGTTACCTTCTGGGCCAGTTCATACGCCAATCTGATGGCCCGGCCCAAAGCTCTGGTCAGCGCCATTGAGGGAATGTACGCTAAAAACTTCCGCGATCTGGCCGAACACGACCTGATTCATGAGCACCGGGTTCAGATCAACGTCTACGGCGAGTGGCGCGATATCCTCAAAGACGAGGCGAGAAACGCAATCGAGCTGGCTATCAAATCCACCAGCCATTACAATGACCGGTTTTTGACCGTGCTGGTCGGCTACGACGGACGGCGGGAACGCGGGCAGGCTATCAAAGCTGTAAGCGGCGACACCACCACCCTTGGTAACCTGGCGGTCAGCGACCCGCTGGAGGCTGAGGCGGTGTTGCGCCGTCACGCCTGGACCGGCTGGCTGCCCGATGTCGACCTGATTATCCGGACCGGGTCCTGGCAGGATCCCCATAACAGCGCCGGCTTCCTGAGCCTGATTAGCAGCGAAACCCAGTACAGCTTTCCGGAAGTCCTGTGGCCGGATTTCACACCGGCCATGCTGACAGCCATTCTTGACGATTACGCCGGGCGGGAACGCCGCCACGGCCGCTAGCCCCCAACCCCCCCTCCTGCTTATTGCTATCTGCTACCTGCTACCTGCTACCTGTTATCTGTTATCTGTTTGCCGTCTCCGGCTTTTCGTTTATGCTTAAGTCATGATGCAGCAACGCGCCCGCCCGACTAACGCCGACCGGTTACCTCTCCGCCCCTTCCTTTACCTGTGGGCAGCTTTAGGCGGCCTGCATCTGATGACGACTTATATCGATCTCTACCACCCCTCCGCGTCAGCGGCCCGGCTAGCGACCTGGTTCGGGCTCGACCATGAATACAACATCCCGACGGCCGTCATTGCCCTGCTTATGCTGGCTTGCGCCCTGGCTTGCCTGCGTCTGGTGATGCTGACCCGAGTCCCTCAGCTGCACAGTTTCTGGATTTGTTTTGCCCTGCTGTTTACTTATTTCGCCGCCGACGAATGGCTGGTCATTCATGAACGCCTGGCGGAACCGATCAGAGATTTACTGACCATCACCGAAGGCCCGCTGTTTCATGCCTGGGTCATTCCGGTTATAGCCATCATCGCCGTTTCGGCAGTCGCGTACCTGATAATCCACCGGCGCCAGATAAAATTGCTGTACCGCTACAATCGCCTGTATCTGTACCTTTTGATGCTGGCTGGCGGCATTGTCCTCTTGGAGATTGCCGGGACTTTCGTTTACGACAACCAGGCCGCCTACCGGCTCGGGGCGGTTTTTGTCGAGGAAATGTACGAACTCGGCATGACCGGCCTGATTCTCGCCACACTTTACGGCTATGGAACCGGCCGGCGGCTCAGCCCAGCCCGCTTGTGACAAGCGCGGCCACAAGCGCTATACTTAAAGCCGCACATGAATAAACCGCCTCGCAACACGCCCAAGCAGGCCAGGGAGTCGACGTTTATTATCCGCTGCCTGCGTCTGCTGCCCAACCGGATCGTTATGGTGCTGACCGGTGTTTTGCTGATTGGCGGTTTTGTCGCTTATAAAAACCATCAGGCTACCCGGCACAACGACGCGCTGGCTTCGGTCATTGAGGAAAAACGCCAGCTGATTGCCGCCAACGAACACGGCGCCGCGGCCGCCGCCGAGCCGGAAACGGCGACCGAACCGGCCGAAACTCTGGCTGCTACGTCAGCCCCGGAAACCGAAATGCCGGCCGATCAGCCCGACAACGCCGACACCAACCCCTCGCCGGCAGCGCCTGAAAACAAATCCGCCAAAAAACCGGGTTGCGCTAAGGAGCTTTCGGTTGCCAAAAGACTCCGGGATGCCGCGCTGGCCGCCGAGGAAGCTTATCATCAGTCCCAGTTATCAGAAATCAAAAAGCTGCCGCTTATCGGCCGGCTGACCGACACCATTCTCAACGAAACCGGCCGGCACCTGGCTAAAATCCACGACATTGAGCAGGCTTATCTGAGTGCCCTGGAAAATGCCGACTGCGGACACTGATAAGAGTCCGGGCTAGCGCCGCGGCCAAACGACTTTGGCGACCACCTGTGACCGCTTCAGCCCGCCGAAGTGCCGGCTGTCGGTGCTGAACTCCAGGTTGTCGCCTCTGACAAAAATCCTGCCATCGGTATCAATGCGGCTGACGCGCTTGATTTTTTCCAGGCCGTTATGGCTTATGATCACGACGTCGCCGGGGGACAGCCGAAACCAGCGGCGAACCGCCAGGACCGTGCCGTCCGGGGCGTAGCCCGGCACCATGCTCCGGCCTTCAATTCGGCGCAGCATCAGCATGGCTACTCTTTGCTTTTGGCGAAAACTTCGGCTATTTCGCCGATGAGTTCGAGCAATTTTTGCCCGGTGGCCGGGTCGATGGAGCGCTTGGCTTCGCCGGCCGCCTTGGTGGCCCGCCAGAACAGATCGTGCAACTCCGGGAACTTTTCCAGATGCTCCGGCTTGAAGTAATCCGTCCACAGTACCCAGAGGTGATGCTTGACCAGCTCGGCCCGCTGCTCCTTGATATGAATCGCCCTTATCCGGTCGGTGTCCGACAGGCCGTTGTACTTTTCCTGCATTTTCAGCACCGACTCGGCCTCGATCCGGGCCTGGGCCGGGTCATAAACGCCGCATGGCAGATCACAGTGCGCGTAAACCGGTTTGATGAATCGTTTCAACATAAGCAAAAACCCTCCGTTACTGTTGCTGCTTTTAGTATACCAAGTCGCTTAGTGGCCGTCAGATTCGGCTTCTTTGGCCATCTCCTGCCGCCACTCGGCGATTGAGGCATGGTTGCCGGTCAGCAGCACCTCCGGCACTTTCAGGCCGCGGAATTCGGCCGGTCGGGTGTACTGGGGATACTCCAGATTATTACCGTCACTGAAGCTTTCCACGGCGGCGCTGGTTTCACCGCCCAGCACGCCCGGCAGTAAGCGCACGACGCTGTCAATTATCACCATCGCCGGCAACTCGCCGCCGGTCAAGACGTAATCGCCGATGGAGATCTGCTCATCGACAAATTCGGTCACCCGCTCGTCATAACCCTCGTATCGGGCGCAGACCAGAATAAGATCTTCGTCGGCCGCGGCCAGCTGACCGGCCCTGGCTTGATTAAAGCGTTGGCCGCGCGGCGTCAGCAAAATGACCCTCGACTGGCGATCTTCATCCTTGGACTGCCTGGCCGCCTCGATGGCCGCCACCAGCGGTTCGGGCTTAAGCAGCATACCGTCACCGCCGCCATACGGCGTGTCGTCAACCTGCTTGCGCGGTCCTAAACCAAAGTCTCGCAAGTTAATGTAGCTGAACTTAACCGCCCCTTTATCCTGGGCCTTCCAGAGCATGCTGGTATTAAGGACCCCCGCAAACATTTCCGGGAACAAGCTGATTATTTGAATTCTCATCTGTCACATTGTACCAAACGGCCGGCAATCCAAATTTCTTTAGATATAACGCCCCTGTCTTCCGGCTGCTGAACTTCACCAGGGGGGCTCTTTTGGTGAGTCCCTAAAAACAAAACAAACCGGATAAACCGGTTCGTTCTGCCACATAAAGCTCCCAGGCCGGGTTATCCGGCTGGCTCGCAACGAGCTTCATTCGTTTTTGTTTTAAATGTTCGTCGTTTTACTTATCGACTGAGTGTTATTTTACCTGATTGTCCGCTAGCGTCGCAATCCTTTTTGCCTTTTTATAAAAAACGAAGTCCGAAAGCGGAGTCAGGCGCTAGACTTCCAGATCGTCCAGGTCCTCGAGTTCGGCCCGGGTCTTCCTGACCACTTCGCTGTGCTCGGCGTCGTCCTCTGACTTGTCGTCGGCTTTGTTGTCGTCGTCGCTGGCAGCCGCTGAAGTCCAGGCGTCGTCACCGGTTGAAGCCGCGCTGCCGCCCGCTTCGCCGTTGTCGATTATTTTAAGGTTGTAGCGGGCGTCGTTTTTGGTACCCAGTGCCCTTAGCAGAGTTCTCAGACTCTGTGCCGTCGCGCCGCGCTTACCGATTACGCGGCCCAAGTCCTCGGGGTCAACCGTCAGTTCCAGAAGCACGCCTTTTTCATCAATACGACGCTCAACTGTTACCGCATCCGGGTTGTTGACGAGGGACTTGACGACATATTCAACAAATTGCTGGTCAATACTGCTCATACAGTCTCTCTCCTATTACTGTGACAAAATTTATTATAGCAAAAGCATTTTGCGGCCGACAGTGAGATAGTTATCGAAATTTATGCTCTAATTTGGCTTCGCCTGCTGCCCTGGCGGATTCAGGCGGCAGCTTCGTCGGCAGCTTCAGGTTGAGCTTCTTCGGCGGCCGGGGCTTCCGGCGCTTTTTCGGCGGCAGTTTCAGCGCTATCCTCCGCCGGAGTTTCCTCAGTCGCAGCTTCCTCGGTCGTCTCGGCGGCCGGGGCTTCAGCCTGATTGTCGGCCGGAGCCGCTTCAGCGGCCTCAGCCGACTCGGCCGTTTCAGCCGGGGCTTCGGCTTCAGCCGGTTGGTTACGGCGCAGTTTTCCCGGGTTTCTGGTCTTGCCCTGACGCGGCTCCGGCAGGCTCACCCACTTGGGCAGCTTGACGCCTTCCTGCTTGAGCAGTTGCGCTACCCGTTCGGACGGCTGAGCGCCGTTGTTCAGATAAAATTCGGCCTTGTCTTTGGCAAAGTTAGCCACCTTGGCATGCGGATCGTAGCTGCCCAGCAGGGCAACATACTTACCGCTCAGCGGTGTCTGGCGTGAATCCTGTACCACCAGTCGGTAGTGGGCACGGCCTTTGCGGCCGGTGCGTTGCAAACGTATAGCGAGCATAAATTTAATAAAACCTCTTCGTTAAAATATTGTGAAACAATCCAGTGCATTGTACAGATTAGCACCTCTGTTGTCAACCAGTCGGTGTCGAGCCGCCCGTTTCCTTAGTCGTTTTCGGCGCTGACCTCGTCGGCCAATTCGTAGGTCTTCAGCGCGGCCTGAGCGGCGGCCTGCTGAGCTGCCTGCTTGCTCGGACCGGTCCCCTCGCCTTTCAATTTACCGGCCGCAAACACACCGACCGTAAACGTTTTGTCGTGATCCGGCCCTTCCTCCATCAGCACCTTATAAACCGGTGTCTTGGCCTCGCGGCTCTGCATGATCTCCTGGAGGTGCGACTTCGGGTCCATCCAGGAGCCGGACTTAAGGATGTCCTTAAACGTCACCAGTAAACTGTCGTGGATAAACTCTTTAGCGGCCTCGTAACCCCTGTCCAGGTACAGCGCGCCGACCACGGCTTCGTAGGCATTGGCCAGAATCTGGGCTCTGGCCCGATCGGTGCCCCGCTTTTCTCCCCGGCTTAAGCGCAGCAGCGGTTCGAAGTCGTAGCGGGCGGCCGCGGCGCTGATGCTCTCGGTCCGCACCAGGCTGCTGCGCCAGTTGGTCAGCGTGCCTTCCGGGTCGTCAAAATGACCATAAAGATATTCGGTGACGACCAGCTCCAGCACGGCGTCACCCAGGAATTCCAGCCGCTCGTTGTGCTCCCGCGCCGTTTTCCGATGCTCGTTGACGTAAGATCGATGCGTGAACGCCGTTATCAGCAGCTCCGGATCGTTGAATTCAACACCCAGTTTGTCCCTGGCAAAAATCTGATATTTGCTGTAGTCCATAGCTTGCAGTTTGGAAACTAGGAATTAGGAAATAGCCTTCCCAGGCAAGAGAGCTAGTTCCTAGTTGCTAGTTGCGATTCATTCCTTCCCTGTTAATTAATGTCTAAAGGCCGGCACTGCGGATTTTTTTCAGCCCCAGCAGAATTATTTTACCGATATCCTCGTACTCAATCTTATCAAGCGCCTCCGTGGCCGGAAACCATTTGATACCGTTCATCCAGTCTTCCGGCTTCAAATCATCGGTCTTGCCCAGCGCCTGGACCAGAAAAATCTCCGTCGTCATCAACACCAGGCTGGACTGCCGCCGGTAGCGGAAGTTGATCTTGCCCAGCCAGTTGAGCACTTTCATTTCCTGCAGGCCGGTTTCCTCGCGGATTTCGCGCTCCGCCGTATCTTTGGCTGATTCGCCCTCCTCGATATGGCCTTTAGGAATAGTCCAGCGGTTCTTGGCGTCCTGAATCAGCAGGATTTCAATCTCCTTGGATTTCGGATTGCGTCGAAAAACAATGCCGCCGGAGGTTGGCTCGCGGACAACTTCGCTGATCGCCGGGCGCCGGCGCTTGACGAATTTGCGTATTCCTTGAATCGGTTTAGGTCGCTTCATGCTTATTCTCTTGTTTCTCTGGCTCCTCGTCGGCCTTATCGGGGCGGTGCTTCTTCAGCACCGTGCCCAGAACCCCGTTGACGAACTTCGATGAATTGTCGCCGCCGAACGATTTAGCCAGCTCGACAGCTTCGTTGATCACCACCCGGGGCGGCACTTCGTCGCTCTTAAGCAGCTCATAAGTGCCGATACGTAAGATGATGCGGTCCATCCGGGCGATCTGGTCAAGCGGCCACTCAGGGGCAATCGGCTGAATCACCTCGTCCAGGTCGGACTGCTCTTTGCCTACGCCGCGCACCAGCCTCTCAATGAAGTCGCGGTCCTCAACGGTTTCCCGGTAGCGGTTGATATTCCGGGTTAAAACCTCGTCAACGTCAAACGTCTTATCGCCGCAGGCATTGCGAAATTCCTGCTCGTACAGAGTTTGCAAAGCAATGATTCTACCCAGGTGACGATTGGAAGCCATATTGTTAAGTTATCCTTTGGTAGGAACTACCACTGGCGCTAGATGTCTAGGCCTTAGTTTTCGGAGCGGCCGGGGCCACTTTCTTACCTGTTTCGCGGCGGGTGGTGTAGGCCTTGACCGGCGACTTGGCGTTAACCGCCCTGGCCAGCTTAATGACCAGATGGCTGCGACGCATACCGGTGGCGCGATGTGAAGTTCGTTTCTTTGGTTTACCCATGCAGGAACAATCTCCTCTAACTTGTTAACTGATGAATTTAGGCTGTATAATAGCGTAAAATCACGCAAACTTCAAGATGATGCCATACAATAATATTGACAAATTTTACCATAAGTGTTATATTTAACCCATTATGTCATTGAATTTATCGACCTCGAATCTCCCCCAGCCTAACGGCTACAAGCCGGAGAAGGACCCCCTGCATGCCTTGACCGCTATGCAGCAGCGCCGGGTTGCGGCTCAACAGGAGCAAAAAGCGGCCGGCCGGGAATACACGGCCACGCGCGCCAAGGCGCTCATGGCGGGTATGGCCTTGAGTATGGTTGGCGTCCTGACGGTATTTGGCCAGAACGACAGCGTGCCGTTCGAGCACCGCGAGGCCGTTGAACAGCCAGCCGATCCGGCGGCTGACGAAAGCGATATAACCTGTGAATTAACGGTCAATGAAGGCGGTTACGCCTGGAACGTGGCCGGTGATATTGCCGAGAAATACAACTTAAATCAGGCAGCGGTTTATACCGACCTGGATAAGAACAATCCTCAAATCGGGGAGCATCTGGATAACCAGGTATTCACCAGCGTGCCTTTGGTTTTTAGCGACGATAGTATCTGCCAGGCAATCGCCAATAGTCAGTCTTAAATAGACGGATCGGAAATAAAATGTCGACTTACCCTCACTCCGGCGAAACCGAAACCTCCCGGCACTACGTTGAGCCGCCCGCTATCAGCGCCGAAGCTCTGGCTGCCTTGAAGCGGATCTCGACAGCTAACGCTAACAGCAAGCCGCCAGCCGAAGCACAGCCGCCAGCTGAGTCGGCCGAACCGACTGGTCGGATTTTCGACTGGGCAAGCCAGCCGGACTTCCCCCCGGTTAAGACTATCGGCCAGGAAACCCGGCGGGCCGGCTAAACCACGAAGTTAATCAACTTACCCGGTACGTAAATGGTTTTGCGTACCGGTTTTTCATTCAGATGTGCGGCGACGTTCTCAGCCGATTTAGCGGCTTCGATAACCTCGGCCTCGTCAGCTTCGGCCGGAATTTCGATGTTGGCCCGCACCTTGCCGTTGACCTGAACGACAATGGTCATCGTCTCGCTCACCAGGTACTTGTCGTTGTGTACCGGCCAGTCGCTGACATGAATCGACCCCTCTCGACCAAACTGGCTCCAAAGCTCCTCGGTTATGTGGGGGGCGAACGGCGCCAGCAGTTTGAGCAGGGTCACGAGCGTCGTCTCCCACGCTTCACCACGCCCGATACCATGCGCGCTTTTAAGCTTGTACAGCTCGTTAACCAGCTCCATCAAAGCGGCGATCGCCGTGTTGAAGCCCAGTTCGCTTAAGTCATCGCTGACACGCTTAATCGTCCGGTGCGTGGCCCGCTGCAGGGCCGCTGACAGTTCGGGGGCATCAGCGGCCGGCTGGTCTTCAGATTCCAGATATTCCTGGGCCAGCGTCCAGAGCCGCTGCAAAAACCGGAAGCAGCCGCCCATGCCCTCGACGCTCCAGGCCGCCGACTGGTTCCACGGACCGATAAACAGCTCCATCAGCCGGATAGAATCGGCGCCATAACCCTGTTCGATCAGCTCATCCGGCGCGATGACATTGCCTTTACTCTTACTCATCTTCTGACCGTCCGGCGCCAGAATCATGCCCTGGTTGCGCAGCGTCAGGAACGGCTCACTGAAGTCAATCAGGCCGGCATCCTGCATAACCTTGGTCCACATGCGGGCATACAGCAGGTGCATAACGGCGTGCTCGGCGCCGCCGATGTATTCGTCAACCGGCAGCCAGAAAGCGGCTTTGTCCCTGTCAAAAGCGGCTTTGTCGTTGTGCGGATCAGCAAAGCGCAGGAAATACCAGCTGGAGCAGGCGAAGCCGTCCATGGTGTCGGTTTCGCGAGTAGCCGGTCCGCCGCACTTCGGACAGGTTGTCTCGACGAACTCCTTGACGCGGGCTAACGGGCTGCGGCCGTCACCGCTCGGCTCGTAACTCTCGATTTCCGGCAGGACTACCGGCAGCTGGTCATCCGGCACGGCGACGGCTCCGTCCTTGTCGCAGTGAATAATCGGAATCGGCGCGCCCCAGTAGCGCTGACGACTAATCAGCCAGTCGCGCATTTTGTAATTGGTCCGTTCCTCGGCCACGCCTTGCCCGGCCAGGTCGGCCACGATCTTCTCTCTGGCCTCGGCAGTCGGCATGCCGTCGTAATCACCGGAGTTTTTCATGGTTCCTTCGCCGCTGTAACAGGCATCGGTATCAGCGCCCTCCTGGTCATACACCTGGACAATCGGCAGTTCGTATTTTTTGGCAAACTCCCAGTCGCGCTCGTCATGAGCCGGCACGGCCATGATGGCGCCGGTGCCGTAGCCCAGCAGCACGTAATCGGCTATCCAGATCGGGATTTTGTCACCGTTGACCGGGTTGGTGGCGTAAGCGCCGGTGAACACGCCGGTCTTGTCGCGGTCGGTTTCCTGCCGTTCAATATCGCTCTTGGCCTGCGTAGCTTTGATGTACGCCTGCACCGCCTGCTTCTGTTCATCGGTAGTAATTTCACTTACCAAAGGATGCTCGGGCGCCAGCACCATAAACGTCGCCCCGAACAGCGTATCCGGCCGGGTCGTAAATACTTTTATCTTGTCCCGGCTGTGGACTGTGGACTGTGGACTGTGGACTGCAAAGGTTACCTCAGCGCCTTTGCTGCGGCCGATCCAGTTGCGCTGCATCGACTTGATGGCTTCCGACCAGTTCAGGTCTTCCAGGTCTTCCAGCAGCCGGTCGGCATAATCAGTTATCTTGAAGAACCATTGTTTAAGGGCTTTCTTTTCGACTTCGCTGCCGCAGCGCCAGCACTTGCCGGCTTCGACCTGCTCGTTGGCCAGCACGGTTTTGTCGACCGGACACCACCACTGCAAAGACTCCTGCTGATAGGCCAGGCCGCGTTTAAACAGCAGCAGGAAGAACCACTGCGTCCACTTGTAATACTTCGGGTCGGTTGAGTCGATTTCACGCGACCAGTCGTAGCTGGTACCCAGTTGTGTCAGCTGGCGGCGGAACATATCCGTCGCCTCGTCAATGACTTTCCGAGGACTAACGCCGGTCTTAATGGCGTAATTCTCAGCCGGCAAGCCGAACGCGTCCCAGCCCATCGGGTGCAGCACGTTGTAGCCGCGCATCCGGGCAAACCGGGTCAGCGCGTCGCCGATCGCGTAGTTACGGACATGGCCGACGTGCATGGCCGAGCCGCTGGGATACGGAAAGAATTCCAGGATGTACTTCTTCGGCCGGGACTTGTCTTCGGTCGCCCGGTAGATGCCCTGATCTTCCCAAAGCTGCTGCCATTTGGGCTCAATTTCCTTCGGATTATAGCGTCTCATCTCTGTAATGCTACCACATTAGAGCTAGGAATTGCAGCCAAAAACAGAGGCCGAGCTAATATGTTTGTTATCGCTTAGGGCTTCAGCCCTCGTAATCCAGTTCAACGTGAGTGACTTCCGGATCACCTTTCAGCGTACGCAAGGTGTTCTTCAGCTTGATGTGCTGGATAAACAGATCGTGTTCTTCCGGCAATCCTTCATCGGTCTGCGGCGCCTTGAAGTAAAAACTCAGCCATTCCTGTATACCGCTTAAACCGGCCCGGGCGCTGAGGTCCATGAACAATGCCAGGTCCAGAACAATCGGCGCGGCCAGAATCGAATCGCGGCAGAGGAAGTTGACCTTGATCTGCATCGGGTAGCCCATCCAGCCGAAGATGTCGATGTTGTCCCAGCCTTCCTTGTTGTCGCCGCGCGGCGGATAGTAGCGGATGTCAACCTTGTGGTAAATGTTGCCGTACAGATCCGGATAAACGTCCGGCTGCAGAATCGTGCCCAGCACGCCCAGCTTGGAGTTTTCCTTGGTCTTAAAGTTGTCCGGGTGATCCAGGACTTCGCCGTCCCGGTTGCCCAGGATGTTGGTCGAGAACCAGCCGCTCAGGCCCAGCATGCGGGCCTTGAAGCCAGGCGCCAGGATTGTTTTCATGAGCGTCTGGCCGGTCTTGAAATCACGGCCGGCAATCGGCAGGTTGTTTTCTTTGCTGTAAGCCACGAATGCCGGAATGTCCACTGTCAGGTTTGGTGCGCCGTTGGCGAACGGCACGCCTTCTTTCAGCGCGGCATAGGCATAGATCTGCGACGGAGCAATGTCTTCGGAGTCATTCTTCAACCCCTGCTCGAAAGCTTCCATCGTTTCGTGAACCGCCGTCGGTTGGCAGTAGGCTTCGGTCGAACCGCACCACACCATAACCAAACGGTCACAGCCATTATCTTTCTTAAAGCGGCGGATGTCTTCGCGCAGCGCTTCGGCCTGTTCCATCAAGCCGCCTGACTTAACGTTGGAGCCGGATATTTTTTCGACGTATTTGCTGGAAAAGACTGCCGGCATCGGCTTGATGGCTTCCAGTTCCCCGCGCAACGGCTCCAGGTGCTCCGGATCCAATACGCCGGCGTTCCTGGCCGCTTCATAAACCGAATCCGGGTAAATGTCCCAGCCGCCAAAAACCAGCTGATCAAGCCCGGCCAGCGGCACATAGTCTTTGATAAACGGAAACTGCCGGTCACTGCCCTTGCCGGTGCGGATGGTAGCCATCTGGGTCAGCGAACCGATCGGCTGCGCCAAACCCTTGCGGGCGGCCAGTACGCCGGTGATAAAGGTTGTCGCGACCGCGCCCATGCCGGGCAGCAACACACCGAGCTTGCCCTCGGCACTCTTAATATCGTATGCACTCATAAATAAACCTCTCGTTAATTAAGCTTCTGCTTGATGATAACGAACAACGCTTTTATAAATCAAATAGATAATATTGATGAAAATATAAGTTTTTCTTATAATAGGGTGTCATGAATCATGAGCTGGAAAAATTCCTAAGCGTGGTGGAGAACGGCAGTTTTTCGGCCGCCGCTGACATCAGCCATGTCTCGCAGCCGGCCCTGACCGCCGCCGTCAAATCCCTGGAAAACCGGCTTGGCGCACAGCTGCTGGTCCGCAACACCCGGCCGCTGCAGCTGACTGACGCCGGCCGGCTGGTCTTTACGACCGCCTCGCGCGTGCGGCTGGAACTGGCTAATTTAGAAGACAGCCTCAGAAACCTCCGGCTGGGCCGTGATACCAGGACCACCATTGGCGCGATTGACAGCGTAGCCATGCGGCTGCTGCACAGCAATCTGAACACGACCGGCTTCGATATCCACGTCGATAACTCGGATCGCCTGCTGGAAGAAGTCCGGCTCGGCCGGATTGAGCTGGCCTTTATCACCCAACCGGCCGTCGCGCCGGACAGCGACCTTGATATATCGTTTATTTTCAACGAACCGTTCAGCCTGGTGGCGACCCCGGACGCCGCCAAAACGGCCGCCCGGGAACTGCGGGACGGCCGGGCGCTTGACCGCTTCATCACTTATAACGCCGAATCCAACACCTTCCAGCGGATCAGCGCCGCTGCGGCTGCCAGACAGCTTCACTTAAGAATCGGTTTCGCTTCGACCAGCCCGGAACTGATGCGCCAGCTGGTACTTAAAGGCGAGGGCGTGGCGCTGCTGCCGTCTTCGCTGGTGGCCGACGATGTGGCCGCCGGGCGGCTGCGGGTCGTCCGGGGCTTTACTTTCTCGCGGCCGATCGCGCTGGCCACACGCCGCGGCAAGCAACTGAGCGATTTGCAGCAAAAACTGATCGGTGCCATCGACCGCAGGTAGTTAAGCGGCCGACTCGACCAGATATTCCACCAGCTCCTCGAACGACATGCCGGCGGCTCTGGCTTGCTGCGGCAGGATGCTGGTGGCCGTCATGCCGGGCAGCGTATTGGTTTCGATAAGATAAACTCCGCGCTCGTTAACGATCATGTCAGTCCGGGAATACGCCCGGCAGCCGAGCGCCTTATGAGCCGTAACGGCCGCCGCCTGAATCTCCTCCAGCACCGCCGGCGGCATATCGGGCGGCGTTATTTCGTCAGCCCCGCCCTGGTCGTATTTCGAATTGTAGTCAAAAAAATCGGCTTTAAGCGGTATGAGTTCGGTCGGCGGCAGGGCGTAGGGCTGGCCGTCGCGCTCCAGAACGCCGCAGGACACTTCCCGCCCGGCAATATATTCCTGGACCATAATCATCTGGTCGTGATTGAAAGCGTCGCGCACCGCCGCCGGCAGATCCTTGTCGACTTTTACGATGCCGACACCGACGCTGGAACCTTGACGCAGCGGCTTGACTACCAGCGGCAAAACGAATGCCCCGCGAATTTTCGCTGGCACGCCGGCCGCCTCGCTGGCCTCATAAATCCGGCTTTTCGGCACCCTTAATCCGGCCGCTTTAAACAGGGCGTTGCTGGCCGATTTGTCCATGGCCAGCATGCTGGCCACCGCCGCTGAACCGGTAAACTTAATACCGCTGCTCTCCAGCAGCGCCTGCAGGACGCCGTCCTCGCCGAACGTGCCGTGCAGGGCCAGCACCACCACCTCGACCCGGTCGGTCTTCAGCCGCTCCAGTGCCGCCGCCAGCCCGAGCGGCGTCTTATCGTCGCCAAACAGCCATTCGCCCGATTTGTTGATGACGATTTGGACGATTTCGAATTTTCCATTATCAAGTGATCGGTACATATTCCGGCCGCTGTTTAGCGAGACTTCGTGTTCCTTGGACGGCCCGCCCATAACTACGGCAAGTTTGACTCTATCGGCCACCGCTAAACGCCCCCTCTTTTTTCTTAAGCCAGGCCGGGCTTTGGCGAACCAGTTTGTCAACGTCAGCCGGATCGGCCAACAGCTGCTTGACGGCTTCCTCGGCGAAAACACCGTTTTGCGAACCCTTGGCCAGCAGCAGCGTTCCTTTTGTGAGCAGCGGCCTGATTATTTCAGCGGCTTCATACGGCGTTTGACAGGTACGGACCTGGCAACCGCCGGCTTCAGCGGCCGGCGCCAGATAGCGGTTGGCATCGGGACCGAGCGTCACTACCAGCTCCAGCTGAGCCGGATCGCAGTATTCACCAATGGACTTATGAGCGGCTTCGGAATGATCGCCCAGTTCGTTCATATTGCCAAGCAGAGCGATTTTCCGGGTCGCTTTCATGGCGTAAACCGTCTCCAATGCGGCCCGGACCGCCGCGGGACTGGCATTGTAGGTATCGTCTAAAATAACCGAGCCGTTCAGGCCGTCAAGCAGCTGCAGACGCCCGGCGGCCGGCCGGATGCGCTTAACGCTGCCGGCTAACTCGCTGGCAGTCATGCCCAACAGATCGCCCACGGCCACGGCGGCACAGATAGAATAGAGCTGAACTTCGGCGGCGACGCCGTGCTCCAACCTGACCAGCTGACCGTCGGCATTGGAGATACTGAACGCCAGGCCGCCACTGGTCCGCCGTTTGTTATTCACCCGGTAGGCGGCCGGCTGATCCTGGGCGTAGCCGATGACGTTATCAAGTTGGCCGATGTATTCCTCGGCGCAGAGGTCCAGATTGATGAGCAGCTGATCGGAGTAGGCGGCGATTGACGTTTCCTCTGCCGCTACCGCTTCAAGGCTGCCAAAAAATTCCATGTGCTCCGGCGCGATTGCCGTCAACACGCCAATATCGGCTTGCAAGTACCGGGCAAAGTCTTTCAGCTGGCCGGGGCCGTCGGTGCCGAGCTCCAGCACCACCACGTCGTACGGATACGGCCGGCGCAAAGTCAGCTCGTTGCCGATAAGAATCTTTAGCCAGGCCAGGGGATTATAAAGCGGGGGCGTTTCCCGGCCGAAAAATACCAGCGGCACGGTGACCGGATGATTGTAATTGCCTTCCTGAAACCGCACCCGGAACCCGCCCGACAGCAACTGGGCAATCGCGAATTTGGTACTGGTTTTGCCAATGCTGCCGGCAACGATAACCGTTTTAAAATCAGCCGCCCGGCGCAGGCGCCGGACCTGCCATCCCAGGATGTTAATCAGTAAATTCAGGGCGGCTTTTTTCATGTTTTTACCAAATTAGTATAGCATCGGCCACGTCGGCGGTTTACTGCTGCAGATCCTGGAGGCGCTGCTGCAGCTCGCTGATAGAAATGGCGTCGGCCGGCAAATCAAGAGGCAGCACGGCCCCGTAAGCGCTGTAGGTTTCCTGGCGGCCATCCTCGGTCCGGACGCCGACCAGCTGGCGGGAAGCCACGTCAACCGTCATCTCCAGCACCAGCGTCGGCGCGCCCTCGAACGCGCCCGGATCAAACTCCCGGACTTCGCCGAGACCGATCAGCCGCCCGTATTGCTGCAGCATACCGGCGTAGGCCTGCGGCTGCAGACCGACCTGATAAACGTAAACCCGCCGGCCGCCTTGGTTCGTTTTCTGAACGGCTGAAAAGTCCGGCAAATAAACCTGGTTGGATCTTATAAAGTCCATGAGCTCACCGCGTTGCGCCGGTTTGAACTGGGCGAACGGCACGGTCGAGAACAGAGTTTCGCGCAGGAACTGGCCGGTAACCTCGCCCTCGCCCGACGGCTCCTTGCTCCAGACACCCTCGATCTGCGCAATGTCGAGCGGCTGTCCCTCGCTGTCAGTCTCGTCGGTCTGGATATCCCGGTATCTGATGTAGTCTTCGGCGGTCGTGCCGATGGTTTCGGTAGCGATTACGTTTTCGGTGCCGTCCTGGCCGGTCTGCCGCAGCACCGTCTCGCCGCGCATGTTCGGCTGGCCGTCAAGATTGAGATGAACAACCTGTTCAACCGAGTTCTGGTCCGTACCCTGAACGATATGCTTGGTCACGCCTTGAGTGTTCAGGCCGGCCTCCAGGGCCTGCCAGAAGACCCGCTCCGGATCGTTGTAAACCCGGCTCCACCACAGAGCACCGGAAACGGCAAACAGCACCACCCCGGCCGTCAACAGAATTATGGTTTTTGAACGCGTAGTCGTAAGTCGAACCGGTAATTTTATAGCCATGCTGATTATTGTATCAGCAAAAACAGCCGCGTGGTTTATTTACTTTTCGCCGCTTTTGGTGGAGCATATCGGATTCGAACCGATGACCTCTTCCATGCCATGGAAGCGCGC
>CAZMXN010000010.1:16942-21448 GCA_964570275.1 uncultured Candidatus Saccharibacteria bacterium | reverse complement strand
ACCCGGCCGATAGCCCGGTTGATCGACTTGGCGATATGAACGTTGTCGACGCTCTCGGCGGTTATTTCCAGCATCTGAATAAGCGGCACACCGCTGGATATCAAGGTAGTGCCAGTCCGGGCAAAGCGCGCCATATACATCTTCATAAACAGTTGGTTGAATGGCGGCATCGACATTTTAAGCCTGTCAAAGAACATGCGACCCGGCGGGGTCTTCATCCAGCGGCGCGTGAAGAAAGCGCCAACACCCAGAAGTATAAGCACTACCCACCAGAAGCGCGTTATTGCTCCGGAAACCGCCAGCAGTACTTTGGTGATAAGCGGCAGAGTCGCGCCCTGAAGGCCTTTGTACAGCTCTTCAACCTGCGGCAACACCGAAGTCATCATGAAGATTACCACGCCGCCCATAACCAGCAGCACGATAATCGGATAAACCATGGCGCCGCGAATCTTGGACATCAGCTCGGCGTCTTTCTCCTGCTGAACGCTTATGCGCTCCAGGGCCTTGTCGAGCGTACCGGAGGTCTCGCCGGCAGCAATCAGGCTCACGTAAACCTGATTAAACACTTTGGGGTGCTTAACCAGCGCTTCGGAAAAGCTTTTCCCGGCCTCAATATCGGTAATCAACTGGCTGATTACCGCCTGCATGGGCTTGTTCTGGGTCTGTTCGCCGACCGACCTGAGCGACTGCACCAGAGGTAAGCCGGCGTTAATAAGCGTGGCCAGTTGGCGCGAGAAAAGAATCCGGTCTTTGGTCTTGATCCGGCCCCGTAAGAGACCCACACCGCCTTTACCGCCTTGCTTCAAGCGAATCTCCAGCGGCGCCAAACCCCGGTCTTTGATCAGCTTGGCGGCTGACTGCTCGCTGTCCGCCTGAACTTCGGCTTTGACTTTCTCGCCAGTGGCCGGATTATGAGCTTCGTAAGTATAAGTCAGCACGCGTTATCCTCGCATCAGCCTGTCTAATTCTTCAACATCAACGGCAAAGTTGCGGGCTTCGTCATAGGTGATGGTGCCGGTGTGAATGAGACCGGCCAGCGTCTTATCCATTGACTGCATGCCGTGTTCGGCTCCGGTCTGAATAACAGCGTCCAGCTGGTGGCTCTTGCCTTCCCGGATGATATTGCGCACAGCCGGCGTAGCTATCAGAATTTCCGCCGCCGCTACCCGGCCGCCGCCGATAGCCGGCACCAGCCGTTGCGAGCAGATAGCCATCAGAATGTTGGACAGCTGAGCCCGGATTTGCGGCTGCTGATGCGGCGGGAAAACATCGACCATACGGTCCAGGCTTTGGGCGGCGGAGTTAGTGTGCAGCGTCGCTAAAACCAGGTGACCGGTTTCGGCAATCGTAATGGCCGCGGCAATGGTCTCCAGGTCGCGCATCTCACCTATCAACACGACGTCGGGATCCTGGCGCAAGCTGGAGCGCAGTGCCGCCGAGAACGAATAGGTGTCGTAATGCACTTCCCGCTGAGCGATGACCGATTTGACCGGCTTGTGCGTAAATTCGATCGGGTCTTCGATGGATACGATGTAGGCCGCTCTTTCGTGGTTGATCTTATTGACCAGGGCGGCCAGAGTGGTGGACTTACCGGAACCGGTCGGACCGGTTACCAGCACCAGGCCGCGCGGGTATTCGGCAAACTTGCTGACTACCGGCGGTAAGCCCAGTTGCTCCACGGTCATAATTTCGTTAGGGATAAGCCGCAGCGCCGCTGCCAGATTGCCTTTCTCATGGAAAGCGTTGACCCTAAAACGCCCCAGATCGCCGAACGCAAAACTGAAGTCAAACTCCTTGTCCTTAAGCAGCACCTGCTTTTGCTCTTCGTCCAGGATGGCAAATATCAGCGTTTCAACGGCCTCCTCGCTCAAAGCCTCGGCCCCGCTAACCGGAGATAATGTGCCGTCAATCCTCAGCATCGGCGGTAAACCAACCTGAAGGTGCAGGTCCGACGCTTTTTTCTTGATTACTTCTTCCAGCAGGATTTCAATTCGTGGTTGTCCGTGCGCGCTTTGTGTTTTCATACCCCCCCTTTAGGCCATATCCGCCGCGGTTACGCGATTAACCTCATCCAATGTAGTGTAGCCATTTAGCGCCTTCAGATAGCCGTCCTGACGCATGGTTATCATGCCCTCCGCGATGGCCATATCATTGATTTCACTGCTGGTTGAACGTTTCATAATTAAATCCTGAATGGCTTCCGATACCTCGAAAACTTCGTACAACCCCATCCGCCCCATGTAGCCTCCGGGAGTATCAGGCGTATCGGCGCCTTTAAACAAAGTATAAGCGCTTTGGCCGCTTAGTGGCAAGTTATCGTACCCCAAATCCTCGCTCACCGCTTTGACATCTTCTTTGGTTTTGGGCAGCAGACCGCCGAGCCCCTCGGCAATCGCCTCGGTTTCGGCTTGGCTGGACTGGTAAGACTGCCGTTCTTTGGTGATGCGGCGAACCAGCCGCTGCCCGATCACCGTATGAACGGTGCTGGCGATCAGAAACGGCTCTACCCCCATGTCAAGCAGACGCGGCAGAATGCCGGCCGCCGAGTTGGTGTGCAGGGTCGAAAAGACCAGATGTCCGGTTAGCGCCGCCTGCACGGCCAGATTGGCGGTTTCCTTGTCACGAATCTCACCAACCATCACAACGTCCGGGTCCTGACGCAGGATAGACCTCAGGCCCGAAGCGAACGTCAAGCCGACTTCCGGGTTAACCTGAATCTGGTTAATGCCGTCCATTTTGTACTCAACCGGGTCCTCCAGTGTCACGATGTTAATCGCGTCATTTTTGATTTCCTGGATCAAGGCGTACAGCGAGGTGGACTTACCGGAGCCGGTCGGGCCGGAAGTCAGCACCATGCCGTTGGGCCTGGCTATGCCGGCGCGAATGGTCCTGAGCGCCCGGCCATGGTAGCCCATGGTCTCAAGTTTGAGTTTGGTGCCGGATTTATCCAGCAGACGGATAACCACTTGTTCGCCCCAAACTACCGGCGAAATCGCTATACGCAGGTCGACTTCTTTCTTGCCGACCTTGACCGTAAACTGGCCGTCTTGCGGGATGCGGTGTTCGTCGATTTTGAGATTGGATAAAATTTTTATTCGGGATATGAGCGGTGCTTCAGTAGTTTTGGGCAGGCGCATTATCTCGCGCATAACACCGTCAATCCGGCAGCGGATCTTCAGCTCTTTCTCCATGGATTCGATGTGGATGTCGGAAGCGCGGTTGTTGACGGCATACTCCAGCACGGCCGACAGGGCCTTGCTGATTGGCGAATCCTGAACAATAGTCTTAATATTTTGATGGGTGGGACTTTGTTCGGTCGGTTGGGTTTCGGTCTTAAGGACTTCGGCGACGTCCTTGCCGATATTCTCGTCGTATTGCCTGAGCACATTCCGAATGCCTTCTTCGCTGGCCAGATAGGCCTTCAATGGCCGGCCGATCTTGCTGGACAGGAAGTCAACCGCTTGAACGTTATCGGCGTCAATCATGGCTACCACCAGACGGTTTTGCATCTGGCCAAGCGGCACGGCCATATAACGCTCAGCGGTCTCGCGCGGCAGCAGAGCCAGAACGTCAGGATCGATACGGGTTTTGGTGATGTTAACGTACGGCAGGTCATTGGCCCGGGCAGTCAGCTTAACCAGGTCCTCGTTGGTTATAATGCCGTCGCTTACCAGCGTGGCAAACAGCGGTGAACCGGTTTTTTGCGCCTTGGCCCGTGCCTCCTGCAGTTGCTGGGGCGTGACGAGTTTACTGCTTACCAGCAGGTCCTCTACTTTCTGTGCGGTTGAGGCTGAGAGAACGCTCACGACTCCAGCTATCCCTCCTTAAAATCTTATTGTTCTACTTGCTCAAACGGAGTCGGTTGATTGCCTTCTCCGATGGTAATTTCCCGGGTCGGGTTTAGAGAGTTTTGATTGAAGACGGTTTCCGGCAAAGCCGGGAATTCACTGGAAATCGGCTCGACTATCTCGACGCTGGTTTTAACATTATCGGTTTTAAAAATAGCGCCTGACAAGAACAAAGCCAGCAAACTGGCGATACCTACCGAGACCAGAATTACACTTAGATCCTTGGATTTGATAATCGAATTCATTACTGTACTTCCCCCATTGGTATTTCCAGTTTTATGCCCGGCTTGTAGTAGGTCTTGGCCGAGATAGACACTTTCATACTGCTGTCGCCGCCGTTGAGTTCGATTGACTGAATATGCATCGGCCGGATGGTACGGTCAAGATCGCGCACCAGTTGTTGCGCGCCGTCGTATGAGGTGGTTACTTCGACCTGGAAAGGTATTTCAACCGGTTCGGCCGCATTGAGTCCGACGCTTTGTTCGGCGCTGATCTGGGCAATCTCATCATCGCTGCCGCCAATGCTCTCAATGGCGTAGCCGCCGAGTTTAAGAATCTGCTCCAGGCTGGTTACGAGCGCCGGAAAGTCATAGGTACTGGGCAGAGCGTCCAGAACCACCTTGGAGTTCTTCTCAGACGTTCCGATGATTGATTCCGG
>CAZMXN010000010.1:0-16842 GCA_964570275.1 uncultured Candidatus Saccharibacteria bacterium | reverse complement strand
GCCGCCATTACAGCTCTCCTTCCCCTAACGACGCGTCGGCTTCCGGAATGCCCTGCTGGAACGTGCCGCGCGGCCGCTCCACCTGAGAACGGGTCGTTACGATGTTAGGCACCACAAGCTTGAGCTCCGGTTCGATGCTGCTGAAAATTACCGGATCAAAGTTAAGGGTTATGCCGTAATTGGCACCGCCCTCCCGGTTAAGCGAAAAGGCCGACATGACAACACCGCTGAAAGCCGGTACGGCTTCGGCTTCGGGAGTGGTCCGGTAATTAGTAAACTTAAGCGTGTCGACGAATTTGTTGATTTCGGCCAGGGTACCGGCTGAGCCGGTGATCTCGATGGTTGAAGCATCAAAAGTCAGCGTCAGTTTGGACATGGTAACTTCCGCGGGCGTGATTTGATTCAGGTAGGTAAACAGACGCTTGACGTCCGGTTTGGTCTCATGGAGAGCCGGCAGGCTGCTGAGCTGGCTCTGGACAGTCAGAATGCGGTCAAGATCGGGTGTGCTCTTGAGTTCGCCGCTGAGGGCGCTGATGTCGTTGCCAAGGTCACTGATGGTCCTCTTCTGCCAGACGTTAACCGTCAGAAACAGCAGCACAAACAGGACTATGGCCGAGCCGGTGACCATGACGGACAGCAGCGTAATCAGACGCCGCAAGCGCTTGGCCCGGATAAACTGCAGTTTGACTTCCGGCAGCAGGTTCACCTGAATCATGGCGTTTGCCCTCCGGTCAAACAACCAACCGCCGCTGTGGCGCGGAAGCCAAAGCTCTGCGGGCTGTTTACTGTAGGCTGTAAGCTGATTTTGATCATTCGTTTCTCTCCGCCAGCCCAACGGCTACGCTAAAGAAGTTGGAAACGGCAATCAGGTCATTCTGCTTGTCCGCCGGGAAAGTGACGTTGCGCCAGGCGTTGCCGATTTCGACATTGATATTGAACTTGCCGGCAACGTACAGCGGGAACTCCGGCAATGCGCTGGCTCCGCCTGTCACCACAATCCGGTCAAAACTGACGTTCTGATAGCGGTTGTTAAAGAACTTGATTGACTTCTCGATCTCGCTCATCAACAGATCGACGACACCGATAATGGCGTTCCTGACCTGCCCTTCCAGCTTGTTGCTGACCAGACCAAATTTCGACACGAACTGATGGGCCTGCTCTTCGCTGATGCTCAGGTTCTGAACAGCGGCCCGCACCAGCGATTCGTAGCCGGTCGGAATTGAGCGCATCAGACGCGGCGCGTCGTTCAGCAGAATCACCAGATCCGTCGCCTTGCTGCCGATATCCAGGATAAGTACAGCGTTCGGCAAGCCGGCCGGTACGACCGACCGTGACAGGGCCATACCATCCGGTTCAAAGGCGATGACGTTCAGCCCGACCGACTCCAGGATGTCCAGGCGCTGTTCGGCAAATTCGTTCGTAACGCTGGTAATTAACACTTCGACTTTGGACTTGTCCACCGGTGAATCGCCCAGTAGTGTCCAGTCCAGTTTCGATTCGGCCAGCGGTGTCGGTATAAGCGAATCAGCTTGGTATTGAATGGTCTTGGCCAACTCTTTATGTGACAGCCGTTCCATGTCAACCACCGCCGTAAAAACCCGGTGTGACGGCAGGTTCACGGCCACATTCGGCGTTGTAAAGCCGTTATCATCCAGCATTTTACGAACAATCTGCATAACTTTTTGCTGATCCGCCCGGGCGTCGCTCATGGCCAGCTTGGGGTCAATCGGCGCGTAAGCCTGTCGCACCAGCACTTTGGGATTGCCTTTGCCGCCGCTGCGCAGCTGCACGGCCCGCACCGAACTTGTGCCAATATCCAGACCGAAAAAGTCATTAATGCCGCTTATGATACTCATACCGTTACAACCCGCCCTTGTGATTTAAGTCGAATGATATCTGAAGCCTCCGACACGCGCTTAGCCGCGTGCAGTTACAACAAATGTCCTTTTGATTTCTAGCGGGACTCATTGGGGTTAGTATAGCATAAGCTCTTTAGCAAAATAGACTAATTTGGACGGCACGTCACGACCGTCTCCCTTCCTCTCCCCTCCCCCTAAAACACCGGCGGCAGGGTGGTGTAGGACTGGGCGTCGCCAAAGTCATTGCTGGACTGGCTGGTGCGGGGCTTGAAGAGCGGCCGGCCCAGGGTCATTTCCGGCGTGTAGATGAACTTCTCGGCTACGACCGGTGAATTGGCTGTTTCCGGATTGCTGACAAAAGCGTTGGCCCTGCCGCCCGGTCGGGCGCAGCGCAGGGAGCCGTTGGTACGGTCAAAGGAGACGCGGCGGGCGATGAATGAGCCGTAAACGGTCAGCGGCGTACCGGTCAGGGTGCGGGTGGTGGCATTGTTGCCGCCGTTGCAGACGGCGCTGAGCAAGGCGTTGGCATCGGCGTTCCGGCCGGAACAGGCGGCGAACTTGTTGGTCGGGACTGTCTTGCCGTTGGCACAGGTGTAGATCTCACCCTTGCTGCCGTCCGGCAAAGGCTGGGCGATGAACAGACCGCTCAGGTTGTTGACGTCGCTTTGGATGTAGATGTTGCCGCGGGCAATGACGGTAATGTAGGGAATGGTCTCGTAGGCGGTGTCGGAACTAAGGTCGTAGGTATAGGAGCCGGAGTAGACGATGTCGTTTTCAATCAGGGCGTCGCCGTTGACATAGATAGTGGCCCGGAGGCCGTTGGGGATAACGCCGGAAGTGGTCAGGCGGACGTCACCGCTGGTCTGGTATTGGCGGTTGGCCAGATTGACCAGGTTGACCCGGCCACTGGGAAGAGACTGGGGTTGCAGGCTGCCGCTGAGACGGGTGGACGTAGCGGTGGAGTCGTAGAAGTCGGTCAGGATGCGGGAGGTGCCGGAATTGCCGCCCCAGACGCCGGAGGTATTAGCCACCGTCAGGTAGTTGAAGACGGCGTTGGAGGAGCGCAGACCGTTGGAAGCAAAGCCGGTGGTGATGGTGTCGCCGGCAATGGCATGGAGTGACTCGGCCATGTACTGGACGGAGGAACCGAAAGCGTCGCCGCCGTTATGGCGGGCATAGGTCTGGATTGAGCCGCCGCCGGAAGACATGACACTGCCGTCAATGGTAAACCGGCTGCCGGCGGCTACGCTGCCGCCATAGACTTTGAGGTAGGGGCGGTTGTGGAGGCGAGGGCCGGTTCTTGGCCCAAAAGACCGCGTACCAGTAGGTGCCCTTATGCCGGCTGCATGCGAGGATAATATATTGCCATTCGGGTCAACGTTAACCTCTCGGCGCGAGCTGACAGTAAAACCACCCCTATCTCCCGGCCTCAAATTGGGGATACCGGCGCTGTGTACCGCGCTCAACGCATGGCTTTGATATAAGCCTGAAGCCGGCACCACACTATTGCCGACCGTTCGTGTAATCGTCTGTCCGCCCGGCATATTTCCACCGGTTCGGGGAGTGGTGACAGTACCGCTGGGAAAACGCTGAACATTGAAGTTGCCGGTTACCTGTAAGCCGGTCACTCGAAATTGCTGCCTCATACGCTTAGGCGATGTGTAGTCCTGGAAAAATCGAACACTCATATTGGCCGGATATGTCAGCGTGGTTGGATCTTCCAAGTCGTCAAATCTGGGGTCGCTCAGAGTTATTTGTGTGACCTCAACACTTCGCGGGAAGCAGTATGGCATTACGGGTGCGTTTTCATACTGGGCACTTGTCCAAGCCGGACTTGATCCTGTACTGTCGGTGGTGGTAGTACTCCAGCTGTAAGCTGGCCAGGTGGAGGGATAGCTCCGATTGCCGGCGCTATAGCTTACCCAGGCACCAAGGTCATTGATATTACTACTGCCTGACACGTCGGAATAGCCGTTTTGGTACTCAGCTATTCGTCTTTCTATTCTAGCCGTACCCGTCTGGACGTCATCGAACCTCTCATACCGTACTCGATACTCAACCCGAGGTTGGTGATTATCGTAAGGGTAGTCTCTCGCATGGTCAGAATAGTCCAGCTCAACCGTACCATCACCGTCGGTACTGTCATTAAAGTCGGTCATTTCTCCTGCCCATTGACTGTCCTCCACCTTATCGACTTCAGTGTAAAGATTTCCGTTCCGGTAAACATACTCGTATCTGTCGACATCTCTTAGAGCGGTGCGTTTCTTGTAAGGATACTTGTAACGATAGCGGGTATATTTGTAGCGCCCCCCGGCCGTTCGTCCAACATACGACCAACCGCCAGTAGACCAGCTGTTATCAGGCTGTTCGGCTGATGTTGAAATGTTGCGCGGATTACCGTATTCAGTGGCTGGCTTGCCTCTTGCCGGCAGATTTACAGTGCGTTGCAGCGGGCTGAACGACGGACAGCTATTGGCACTTCCATCATCATCGTCGTCATCGTCATCGGGCGGCAACAAGACAGCCAGTTCGTATGCCACACCGGAGCCCATGATGGGTTCGGCCGGATAGTTTGACCACCGTGCCTTATCGTTCACTTGTATCGCCAGAACGTTAGTTCCCTGGTTAACCAAGTCTGTTATCCCGGTATTGTAGCAGTCGTAACTTCCGCTAACGTGAGTTCTGGTAGCTGCCGGCAGACCGTTAATCCATACCTTGTACCAGTCATCAGCTGCTATACACAGCCTGATGGTAACTCCCTGGAAGCGGCTCCACTCATCCGGCGAGATGGTAAACAGATTTCTAAAAAGCGACGTACCGTTGGAGTTAATAAAAACCTGCTTACCGTTATGAATATCGGGCGTATAGCTGCCATACCCGTTAGCCCGGAACATATTAACCGTTTGTTCCCGCGGGTTTTCTTCACCAGGGCACCACGTGATGTCATATTCACCGCCAGGCGACCAACATCCTTCCCCGTAGATATGATCCGTCCCCCACACAGGGTTAAGGCAGCCGTTACCGTGCCAGCAATGATCACCGAATATTACGCTATCCAGTTTGGTGCCGGCCGTAAATGTCGGCTGGTGCCACGTACTGGCATAGGACGAGGACTTGCTGGTCGCCCATCCACCGAGAGCATTGGCCCTCAACCATGCCCCGCCATGTGAGGACTCACCTCCGTCCACGTAACGGTTAGCGCAATTTCCGGCCTGGCTAAAGGTATTGCCCGACGGATCTGGCGCTTGAGGAATCTGGCCGCCGAATCCGCTTGTTTGACCTAGCCATGGCAGTGTTTTGTATGAAGTATTGCTCCCGGTAGGCAACGGACAGTCACCGGCCCGCATAGGCCAGTTTATGCCAGATCGATAATTAGAGTATTGGAAGTAAGGGATCCAGAACGCTCTGTGCTGGGCGGTGCTATCAAGGTCATTGTCGCCCCGGTGATTAGCCAGTACTGTTCCTACGGTAATCTGTTGGCTGTTCGCGGGTGCCGGTTGGATACACGCCACAACCAACAGCACCAGACATGAGTAGAAAATGAATTGCAACCTGAATCGCTTCATTCTGCCCACCATATATTTTCAACCTCTCTCGTCCTGCTGTCGTAGGCTACGTTGATTACGGCGTCTTCCGGAATTTCCGACAATCCGATTTGTTCGTGCTCTTTCCCTTTGAACACTTGAGTTTCTGACGGTAGGCTTAACGTCAATTCCTGCTCCGTGTCGGCGTCGTTAACTACTAAATTGCTCCCTTGTATTATAAAAGTTCCGGTTACCGACTGCTTGGTGCGTGCTTCCTCAATTTCTTCCTCGGCGGGCAAAATAATGCCGTTCCGCTCGTTAGCCGGACTTTGACGCAATAGGTGCACGGCCGCAAAGGCAGCCCCGCCGGCCACTGCTAAGATTGCCATCGCAAAAATCCAGCGCTTGGGTGATTTTATGAAACCAGGTTTTGTTGAGTTTAAATTCTGCACAGGCAAACCGTTTACGCTTTGCCTGTGATTATACACTAACTATTTGCTCGAGCTAACTACATCCGTACTATAGTCTATTCCACAGTAGTGGTGGATGAGTTTACCTCTTCGATGATAGCCTGAATCCGGTCCTGGACCGGCTGAGCAACGGCTGCTTCGCCCCCGAAAATTGCTATCGGCAGCGCAGGATTAAGCCTAAGCTCTTCCCGCAGCCGCTCTTCAACCTCAGGCGGCAAGACTTGTCCGGTAGCAGCCATTGTTTCCGGATCATGGACGTAGAGTAGCGGTCCTTCCACCGGGGTGCCGCTCAGGGCGTCGGCGTGCCGGCCGCTGGCCACTATACCGAATGCGTCGGGTGACGGTTGGGGAACTACAAAGTCGTTACGAGTGGTGGTATGCGGCTCGTTGTATCGCGCGGCGAATAGGCTGACTGCTGTCGGCTCGCTGCCGTTAATTATCTGAAACCTGAAGGGTTCGGTTGCCGGATAGTTGTCGTTATAGTAGCCGCTGAACGCGTCGATTACAGGCTCAGACAAAACATAGCCCTGCGGATACGGGAATTCTTCGCTAGCGAGGTTGTACCCCCGCTGTCTCAAGAAGTCCAGCATTGAATCAACCATTTGATCCTGCTCCAGCGTGCCATTTAGCAGTATAAGCGGTGCCTCGACGCGCGTAGCCAGATCACCGGCGAGCAAAGCGATTTGCTGCGACTCGTTGTTGCCGTCAACTGCGACATAACCTTCGGGGAGTTGTCCATACTCAAACTCTGACGGGCCGTTTTGCTCAAACCTCTCGGCTACCCTTAAAGATGTTTCAAACCGGGTCTGGCCGGCAAGCCGTTCAATGCTTGCCTCATCATAACCAAGCTCGATTAGCTGCTGCCTTACCGATTCTGAGATCACTGCCTCACCGCCCACCAGTGTTATGCGGCCGCCGTCTTTGAGAACACGATGAATTTCTGCCAGGGTAGCCGACGGCACCCTGTCCTTCTCCACTAAAAGAACCGGCGCACCGGGGCACGGCCGATCAACGTTTGCCTCCCCGTCAGCACCTAAATACCGCGCCAGAGTACCAGCCACAATCGCATCAGCACCGGCATCACGGTTAACCAGCACTACGCTCTCGGCACTGCGATCGCTGAATTGCCCCCGCGAGATTTCAACCGCCGTTTCCAGGCGGGTCGCTCCAGCATATCGGGTTATTTGTTCGCTGATTGGCACGTCGCCATGCGGCATATCTCCCCTGGGCGGAGTATAACTATAAAAAGCTGTGGAGTAGAGGAAAGTACCCAGATGGCCAATAGCGTTAGGATGCTTTGTCCCAAAGGTGTTGAATACATACAGTCGCTCCTCAATAGGCCATTCAACCGTATCGTCCATATATATTCCCACTTCCCGGTCGCCGGAAGTGTCTGTCATCGGCAAAACACTGTCTATGAACCTGTCGAGCAGGACTTTGTTTTCCTCAAAATCGTCGGTCAGATGAAGCGCAACAAAAGTTCTATCCATGCCATCGATATGTTCCCGATAATTCATGATGTAGTCCTGACGGTGTTCAGTCCAACGATCGCTTGGTGACACATAAATTGCTTCATAGCCATTAGCCGGCATTTTTTCAGCCGCTAAGCTGATGGATTCGGCTTGAACCTCCAAAGGATCTCTGACGATTTCCGGTTCATAAAGCGTGTTGGCTGCGCAGCCGGGAAACGCCTCTTCTGCCGCCGTTTCCTGAAAAGATGTTTCCTGAGCTTCGACGCTACCCGGATTGCCCAGCACACCGGCTAAAGCGCCCATCGCGGTTACAGCCGCAGCCATCCTGCGCCAGCGCTTAGGCGCGCTTTCCGGAACCGCTTGAACAGCTACTTCCGGCACGGTCGCCGGACCAATCTCATTACTTAGGGGTATAAATTCTTTGCTCATAAAAACTCGAGCCCACCTTTGATACATGTTTCATTATACCAGAGTTAAGCGAATAAAGCAAGTGGTTACGTTTTGCCTCTCCCCTCCCCCTAAAACACCGGCGGCAGGGTGGTGTAGGACTGGGCGTCGCCAAAGTCATTGCTGGACTGGCTGGTGCGGGGCTTGAAGAGCGGCCGGCCCAGGGTCATTTCCGGCGTGTAGATGAACTTCTCGGCTACGACCGGTGAATTGGCTGTTTCCGGATTGCTGACAAAAGCGTTGGCCCTGCCGCCCGGTCGGGCGCAGCGCAGGGAGCCGTTGGTACGGTCAAAGGAGACGCGGCGGGCGATGAATGAGCCGTAAACGGTCAGCGGCGTACCGGTCAGGGTGCGGGTGGTGGCATTGTTGCCGCCGTTGCAGACGGCGCTGAGCAAGGCGTTGGCATCGGCGTTCCGGCCGGAACAGGCGGCGAACTTGTTGGTCGGGACTGTCTTGCCGTTGGCACAGGTGTAGATCTCACCCTTGCTGCCGTCCGGCAAAGGCTGGGCGATGAACAGACCGCTCAGGTTGTTGACGTCGCTTTGGATGTAGATGTTGCCGCGGGCAATGACGGTAATGTAGGGAATGGTCTCGTAGGCGGTGTCGGAACTAAGGTCGTAGGTATAGGAGCCGGAGTAGACGATGTCGTTTTCAATCAGGGCGTCGCCGTTGACATAGATAGTGGCCCGGAGGCCGTTGGGGATAACGCCGGAAGTGGTCAGGCGGACGTCACCGCTGGTCTGGTATTGGCGGTTGGCCAGATTGACCAGGTTGACCCGGCCACTGGGAAGAGACTGGGGTTGCAGGCTGCCGCTGAGACGGGTGGACGTAGCGGTGGAGTCGTAGAAGTCGGTCAGGATGCGGGAGGTGCCGGAATTGCCGCCCCAGACGCCGGAGGTATTAGCCACCGTCAGGTAGTTGAAGACGGCGTTGGAGGAGCGCAGACCGTTGGAAGCAAAGCCGGTGGTGATGGTGTCGCCGGCAATGGCATGGAGTGACTCGGCCATGTACTGGACGGAGGAACCGAAAGCGTCGCCGCCGTTATGGCGGGCATAGGTCTGGATTGAGCCGCCGCCGGAAGACATGACACTGCCGTCAATGGTAAACCGGCTGCCGGCGGCTACGCTGCCGCCATAGACTTTGAGGTAGGGGCGGTTGTGGAGGGCGGGACCGGTGACCGGGCTCGAAGTTCTGTTACCGTTCAGGGTGGTATACAAAGTCCCGTCGTTCTTTACATAAGCCCGCGTGATCGGTGTACTTACGGTATGTGAAGGCCTGTCGCCAGGCTGCAGGGGCGGAATGCTCGCCTGAAACACGTTTGTGAAAGTCCTTTCGCCGAGAGTCGAGGGAGCAAATCCCCCCTCAAAGTCAGCCGTGCCGGATAAGTCGCCGCTTATCCGCGTGCCGGTCGGCGAGAAAGAAGCATCAATCGGAAAATCGTTAGCCCTCATGCGTTCGCGAACCTGACTTCTCCCGCCGAAAGTCAGATCAAACCGCAGCGTCACACCGCTAACATGGCTGACTTGACTTGGATCTTCGAGTTCATTGAACTGAGAACTGATGGCGCGCGGCGAGTTGCTCACCACCTCGACCTGCCGCGGGAAGCAAGGCGGCATCTGCGGTGCGTCCTTGGTCTGAACCGTGCCCCAATCGTAACCAACATGCTGATCGGTATCACTTATATCCGACCAGCTGCTGTCCCAACTCCAGCTGCCCCAACTGCTCCAGTCGCCATAACTGCCGCCACTGCACTCCCAGTCCGAGTATCTGGCCGGCCGGCGGTTCGGATTGAGTCTTTCGCGCGTGCAGGTTTCTGTTTTGGAGCGGCTTCTTGAGCGGCGTCTCTGCCCTTCTTGTTCCACCTTGCGTTCCTGGTACTTTACTTCGTACCTTATTTGCGGCTGATGGACGTCATAGCGATAATCCTCATAATGATCGCTATAGTCCAGGGTTACGTTGCCATCATGGCTGTCTTCATAATCAGTGCTTTCACCCGTCCAGTTTTTATCCAGTACGGACAACACTCGGGTTTCCCAGCCGGTAACGTCATAATTAAAGTACGTGCGCCAGCGCCTGCCCTCCTGTTTTGCTGTTTCCGTCTCCGTGACTACCCTGCTTCCCGATGTGCCGGAACCTTTTACGGAGCCATTGCTGGTGCTGGTGCTGGAACTGCTGGAGCCCACTGCGCTGGGAGATGAGGTGGAGCCGTCGGGCTTGCCGCCATCGGGGAGTTCGACCTCACGCGTAAACGGAGCGTCAAAATCCGAGTACGGCGGATAGCTCGGGCAGGCGTCAGCCGGCAGGCTTTGGCATGGACCGAACTCAGCGGATGCGACAAATATATATCCAGCCGACGTCGGATTGCCGTTGCTGTCTACGTCTCTGACGTACAAATTAACCGAATGCCTGTCGGTGTCGATGCGATGCCCGGCAATATTGAATAAATAACCGTGGCCGCTACGCGGGTTCGGCTTGTTCGGTAAACTGGAGTCGTTGGGCACCGACGGGCTGGAGTTGTTGGCCAACTGCGACGAATACGACGACGTCGATCCATCGTAATAAATTCGGGCGCTGACTTTGGTATTCGGGCTGTCCGGATCATAGGCCCAACCCCTAACCGTTCCGCTGGTGGCACTACAGTCAATATCTATCGATCCGTAGATTTCCTGCTCCACATAATGCCAGTAAAGGTCGGCGTATTTGTCAGAATCGTCCGTTAATAGCGCGGATTGCTGGCTTATTTCAGCCTCGGTAGAGGTGTTCCAGCTAGACTGTCCTCCGGTATGGCAATTGGTTCTGTTATAACACAGGGTATAGCCTTGTCTTACCCAGGTTCTGCCGTTGCGTTGGATGGTTGGGCTCGCTGTAGCCGTTGCGTCGGAGACAAAGTAGCCAAAGTCGTATGGATTGTTGGAGCCGTTGTTTTCCCGCCAGCTCGGCGTCCTGGATATCACACCGTCTATCTCCGTTTCGCCTTGGCCGTTTGCAAATGGCTGACCCTGATTGGCGGTAGAGGGCGAATGAAAAACCCGATAGCCCTGCACTCGGTAGCCAGCGCCGGGCACTTCAAACTGTACGCTAAAACTTATATTCTGCGTGCTACACCTGGAATGGTCGTTTATACTACTCACGACCCTCGTATTGGGAGACGCGCACATATATCTTGCATTAGGAAAACCCGGAACAGAACCGGGGTTATATTCAACTATCCACCTCACCCGGAAAGTTATGGTCAGGGTGTAGGTTCTGTCCATGGCGTGCTGACGTATGAGGTCTATATTGTTAATGAAAAAGGGCGTCCCCGCAGGAAAGCCATTGGGCGTATCTTTTACATAGAAATAGTCCTGGTCTGCTTGTTGGCTGGTATGAGCTAGCCAATTAATGTCAATATGGTCACCATAGCCGGTAACATTTACGTTGGCGAGTGAAGTCTCAGTACCCACAATATGCATTCTTGACAATAGTGTATTCTCGTCGATTAAGTCACCGTTCAGACTTGACGAACTAGCCGGGTTAATGTTCCTGGTACAGTTATGGCCCAAGATGTTTAGCTTAACCTGCATGACGTCACTTTCTTCTAGGTTCAGCACAGTCTCCTGGTAGTCTGTTGTTGAGTCATAAGGGTGGGAGGGCCATGCCTTCAACGCTCTAACTCCCCCGTTATAACAGCGTCCCTGAGCCTGCTCCGACGGCCCGGGATCTAAATGGGCTTTGTAAAAATGATTGTTCGGCAGAAACTGATCGTTGATGCCGATTGCAGCAGCCGTCTTAGGGCTTAACACACACGCCGCGCCGAGGACGATTGAAATTATCGCTATGGCTTTGTGCAGGTTTGAGACTGGTTTTATAAAGTGTGTCATGGCATTGAGTGGCCGCTTATAGGATTAAAGTATTGTCCTGGATTCGCTCCTCGTATGTCTCCAGATGCTCCGCGCGCTGTTTTAGGTCGCGTATTGATAGCCGGTAAGTAAAACTATCGTGAAGCAAGGCGCCCTGGTCAATCAGCTGCTCCAGCTTCTCTATAGCAGCTTTAGCCTTGTCGGCTTCCGCGGCGTTTAAATAATGTATCGCCATGGGGTAAAGACAGTTCACGTCTTCCTGATGCCCGGCAGCCGCCTCAATCTCCGCAACCGCTTCGGCCAGCTGATTCTTCTGATCGTCGTTGCGCGGCTCGTTTAGGCTGTCAGCCGCTCTTCTCAACAGAGAGCCTTCCTTGTCTACCGAACAGACGAGGCTATCGCTGCTGTCTCTATAGACCGCCCACCAGTAGGCTCCAGCACCAAGGGCAATTACTGCGAATGCACTACCAGCAAGCAAAAGTTGTTTCTTTGGCCAGCCTTTTAAAAGGCTTTTAAGCTTAAGCATACTTAGCAGTAAGTATACATCCAGCGAGTACGAGCACACAACTTCTTAGGCATTCTTAACCGTTATTGCTTTTTAGTTAATACTATGGTGTACTTTTGCTTGTTACAGGTGTACTTCTATGAGTGTAGAGTCTTCCCCTCAATCTGCCCGCAGTGAGATATCAACGCCGTTTCGTAAAGCTATGGCCGTTGGTTTGAGTGCGGCAGCATTGGCAGTGCCTAATACCTTAAGGCCTTCGCCGTCTGAAGCGCAAGCACCAGATTCCACGCTAGCCGACCAGTATGGTCTCTCGATTGGTGCGCTTGCATGGTGCCTTGAAGGAGAAGCCATAGCCTCTATTCAAGCCTATAATGAATCCGAGTTCCCCATAGAGCTCAGACTAGATGTTCCCTACCAAGAGGAGCCGTGGATACAAGAATTAAGGCCTGCCTTCCTTAAGCAGCACAATGGATTCTCGGGTATGGAAATTATCCCGGCAGGTTATGGGGAGTTCTGGGCTACATATCATGACGGCACTAAAGACAAGGGTCATCTCTATTATGACGGAGTTAATTGTGAGGGCGGTGTCACGGGTGTGCCAACCCCTACCGAACCCGATACAGGCGGCCCGGAACGGCCGGTGGAGAACGTTAGCACCATTGCCGGTCCGTCACGGGTGGAGACGGCCGTAGCCATTTCGGCGGCCAGCTTTACCGAGGCCAGTACAGCTGTCATAGCTACCGGCGACAACTTCCCGGACGCTTTGGCCGGTGGTCCTTTGGCGTATGACGTGGGGGGTCCGCTACTATTGACCGGCCGGGACGCTCTGCACCCGGCTACGGCTGAGGAGCTGGTACGGCTGGATACCGACAACGTTATTCTGCTGGGCGGCGAAGCAGTCCTGACGCCTTACATAGAAGAGCAGTTGGCGGCCTTGGGCATAGAAACCACCCGGCTGGCCGGTAATGACCGTTTTGAAACGGCAGTGGCAATCGCCGATTACATGGACAGCCTGACAGAAACCGCGGCTACTACGCCGGTGCCCGAATCTGAAACCGTTGTTCTGGCCAACGGGCACAACTTTCCGGATGCCCTGGCCGCCGGCACACTGGCTGCCCATGAAGGCGCGCCAATACTGCTGTCCCGACCGGATTCCATGCCAACCTCTACCGGCAACTACCTGATTGAACAGACCGGGCAAGTCAGCGACGTCATCGTTGTCGGCGGCAACCTGGCTGTCAGCGAGGCTGTCGAAGCCCAGGCTAACCAGTTGGCCAGCGCCGAATCGATCCGTCTGGCCGGTGACAGCCGGATTGAAACCGCCTTGGAGATTGCCGAGTACGACCTGGATCGCCAAGGTGTCGATCTGTCCCGTGTGTATCTGGCTACCGCCTCCAACTATCCGGATGCTCTGGCGGCCAGTCCGATGGTAGCTTCAGTCACTGGCGGCGCTTTGATTTTGATTGACGGCACTAATACTTCCGAGGCGGTTCACCGTCCGGTTAACTACTTCTACCAGGACAGAAAGACCGGAGAGTTCAACTACCTGGTAAGAATTGGATCGGACAACGCGATTAGTGACGAGGTGTTCACCCTGCACGCCCTGATGGCCAGCTCGCATTCGGATGGGCCTACGAGTGAGGAGAGCGCATCCAGAAAGTACAAGCACGCAACTTCTTAGACCCTCTTAACCGTTATTGCTTTTTAGTTAAACTTATGCTATACTTTTACTTGTCACAAAGTGTGGTGTGCTGCTATTTTCGCAGAGGATTTATATGAATGTAGAGCCTTTCCCTCAATCTGCCCGCAGTGAGGCATCAACGCCGTTGCGTAAAGCTATGGCCGTTGGTTTGAGTGCGGCAGCATTGGCAGTGCCTAATACCTTAAGGCCTTCGCCGTCTGAGGCACAGGAAGCTGGCTCTGAGTTAGCTGAAAGTCATGGATTAACCATAGCAGCGTTTGTCTTTTGTCTTGAGGGCGAAGCAGTTGTTGGTGCCCAGGCCCACAATGGCTCTGAACAGCCAATACACCTGCAGATGGACATGCCTTTCCAAGCGAACTCCTGGGAAGACGTACTGGGGCCGAATCATGTAGCCCAACATAACGGATTTTCTGGCTCTGAGACCACCCCCGACGGTCAAGGCCAATACTCGGCACAGTACCATGACGGTCAATCAGAAATCCGTCCATTGCCTTATGAGGGAGGTAGTTGTGAAGGCGGCATTACCGGACAGCCACAACCACTCGACCCCCCTACACCCGAACCCACCCCTACCGAACCCGGTACAGGCGGCCCGGAACACACAATCGAGAATGTAGAAACCCTTGCGGGGCCAAGCCGGATTGAAACAGCCGTTGCAGTCAGCCAGGAGGTGTACCCTGAAGGGGCTGAGCACGTCGTCCTTGCCACCGGCTATAACTTCCCTGATGCCCTGGCTGGCGCACCGTTGGCAGATGCTCTTAGGGCGCCGCTACTCTTGACCGGCAGCGAGGGCCTGCACGATGCTGCGGCCGCAGAGATTACACGACTCGGAGCCACCAGGGTTGTTTTACTGGGTGGCGAAGCGGCTTTGTCTGCACAAGTGTCAGCCGACCTAGAGGCCATGGGTGTTGAAGTCGAACGCCTGGCTGGCGAGGGTCGTGAGGCTACCTCAGTAGCCATTGCCAACCGTATCGCCAGTATAAAAGGCCCGCTCAACGACATCGTAGTCGTAGAAGGCGGCAACTTCTATGATGCCAACATTGCCGGTTCGCTCGCCGGGCAGGAAGCAACAGCCGTGGTGTTAACTAACCCGGACCACCTCACTCCTGTTACTGGAGCTTTTCTAAGTGAGCATAGTGACACCGTAAGTGAAGTAATGGTGGTCGACAGTGAATTCACATTAAGTGACGCGGTCGAGATACAGGCTGCCCAAACCGCCGCCGCGGACTTGACTCAATACGGAACCGGCGACCGCTATACTACCAGCGCACAGGTGGCCGAAGCCAAGCAGGACCGCCTGAACGCACGTCAAGCTGCTGCCGGCGAACCGCTAACCAGCGTCGAGGCCGTCCATGTTGCCGCCGGCCACGATTACCCTGACGCCCTGACCGCCAGCGCCGTTGCTGCCGCACCCAACCGCGTACTGTTGTTGGTCAATGGTCAGGCCCGGCCTGAAACCGTAAGTGATGAATACTCATATGTACGAACTTACCTCGAAGAAAACAAAACGTCTGCCATGCAAAATCTTATATTCTATGGTGGTGAAAATGCGATAACCAGCGCCAACAAGAGCGTGATAGCCGTTTATGCCAACGCCGCCGAGAATAACCCTCCACCATCCCCGGACAGCACCTCTTAGGCACCGACCCCGGTGAAGAGTGTGAGCGACAGGGTGAGAAGGACATCAGCCACAGGCTCGCGGCTCCTAAAAACCGTTCTCTGCCCCGGGTGACTCGCCATAGCCCAAAGCCGGGCGGCAGTGCTAATATAGACGGGATGTTCGTACTGATTTTGGGCCCGATGAAAAGCGGCAAGACACTGGAACTGATCGCCCGGGTGGCCCCTTATGAATTTGCCGACCAGCGCGTCTTATATGTCCAATCCGCGCAAAACGTCCGCGACGACGGTATTTGTTCGCGCCTGGGCTTAAACACCAAAGCCATCCGCGTCAATTCCCTAACCGAAATCAAACAAGACTTTGACGTCATGGGCGTCGATGAATCGCTGATGTTCCCGACAAGCGACCTGCCGCTGATAGAAAAGTGGCTGGCCCAAGGCAAAACGCTATTCTTCAGCAGCCTGGATCTTGACTACCGCGCCAAAATGCCGGAAATCATTAAAGACCTTGTCGAGCTCAAGCCCGATCAGATCATTTACAAAACCGCCGTCTGCGATGTCTGCAAACAGTATGACGCCCGCTTCTCGCAAATCCTTCACAACGGCGAACTGGTGCTCGAAGGCTTGCCCACCGTCACGCCGGAAGACGGCACTTATGAATACCAGGCCCGCTGCCGTAAGTGCTTCGTCAAAAAATAATAGTCTTTTAAATACTTACGTACGTTTATCCTCTATAATTAACGGGTATGGGTTTATCTATAGGAATTGTCGGGTTGCCGAATGTCGGTAAGTCGACGCTGTTTAATGCCCTGACCGACAACGACATCCTGGCGGCTAATTATCCTTTTGCCACGATTGAGCCCAATACCGGCATCGTGCCCGTGCCCGATCCGCGGCTGGAAAAACTGGCCGAACTTTACGGCACGCAAAAGGTCATTCCGGCAACCGTTACGTTCGTCGATATCGCCGGTTTGGTCGAGGGCGCCAGCCAGGGCGAAGGCCTGGGCAATCAGTTCCTGGCCCATATCCGCAGCTGCAATGCCATTTGCCAGGTGGTTCGATCATTTGATGACCCGAATGTACTGCGCAGCGAATCCAGCAAAGATCCTCTGCATGACATTGAGGTTATCAACACCGAACTGGTGCTGGCCGACCTGCAAACCGTGCAAAAGCGCCTGCCCCGCCTGGACAAAGAAGCCCGTGCCAATCCTAAGCTCAAACCGCTAGCCGACACACTGCAAAAAATTAACAAATTATTCGAGGATGGCCAGCCGCTTTGGCGGCAGCCCGAACTGCTGGAGGCCTACCGGGAAGAGTTATCCGACTTGCAGCTGCTGACCGCCAAACCGATAATCTACCTGTTTAACATGGATGACACTGAACTTAATGACGAAGCAAAAAAACGCC
>CAZMXN010000009.1:0-22011 GCA_964570275.1 uncultured Candidatus Saccharibacteria bacterium | reverse complement strand
CAGGGATCTGATACCGGTTTTCAGCTGGCTGGCACTTGGCGGCAAATGCCGTTATTGCCGCAAGCCGATCAGCATTCAGTACCCGCTGGTGGAGCTGGCGACGGCCGCATTGTTCGTTATTTCGTTTCTGGCTTGGCCGCATGGCTTTGAAGCTCTCGGACTGGTCCGGCTGGTCCTGTGGCTGGCAGTGGTTGTCGGCTGCGTGGCTTTAATTGTCTATGACTTGAAGTGGATGATAATGCCGAACGTCATTGTTTATCCGTTGATAGGCCTGGCCGCTGTACACGCCTTAACCGAGTTCATGACAGATGCCCCGTTTCTGGTAACAATTATCAAGCTGCTCAGTAGTCTGGCAGTGGGCAGCGGCCTGTTTTACGTGCTGTTCCAGCTATCGGGCGGCAAGTGGATTGGCGGCGGCGACGTTAAGTTCGGAGCGGTCTTTGCTTTGCTGGTAGCTCATCCTGTCCACAGCGCTTTAGTCATCTTCCTGGCTTCCTTAACGGGATGCCTGGTATTGTTGCCGGCTTTACTGACCAGACGGACCCGGCTGCAAGCCAAAGTGCCGTTTGGGCCGCTGTTGATTGTCGGGCTGTTCCTGGTTTATCTGTGGGGTGACTCAATCGCCGATTGGTATCTGGCGTCCGTTCTCGGGTATTAGCCGGCGCGTGTAAGACGCTTATGGTATATAATGAAAGGTATGAATCGCCCGAACGGGCCCAGCCTGCTAATGACATCAAGACGTCTCCATAAAAACCCAGCGCGTCGACTGAAACTTTCGGCTAGAAGCCGAACCCTGTCTCGGCGTGACCGGGGTTTTACCATTGTGGAGACTCTAATCTTCTTAGCCGTTAGCGGCGCCATGCTGACCTCCATAGTCATCATGTTTAACGGGGTGCAAGCACGCCAGCAGTTCGCTCAGGGAATGCGGGACGTCGAATCTCTTTTCCAGGACGTTTTCAATGACGTATCCACCGGCTATTTTGACCCGATAGCCGGCTATCGCTGCACGGCTAACGGTTCAGGTCCGCCCAACTTCATTGCGGCGGCCGATGCCGAACAAGGCTCGAACCAGGGCTGCATTTTCTTAGGCAAGGCAATTCAGCTGGCGCCTAGCGAGTCCGAAGGAGGCGGGGCCGACAAAATTTTCGTCCACACCGTTGTCGGTAATCGTACGGTAGCCAACGGGCGCGATGTTACCAGTTTTACACAAAGCCGCCCCACTACCGTGTACGGCACGACCGGCTCACCTGACACTACGGCCGTCCGGACTCTGCGGTACGGTGTGCGGGTCAAGAGCGCGAGGCGAGGGGAGGCAGCCAGCTCGCCGCCCACCTACTTAGGCGGGATTTACGGATCGTTTGCGAGCTTTACGCCCGGATCGGGCAGTAACGGCACGTCGCTGGAATCCGGCAACCAGAACATTCATTACTACGCCCACGGCGTACTCGGCAGCCCCAATCAGACCAAGGCACAGGTTAAAAGCTGCCTGCAAACCGGCTGCTTTGGCGGCAATACACCTTCGACTGAGCCTTGGGTAATCTGTTTTGAAGACGCCAACGGCCGGGAAACCGCCAAACTGATCGTTACGGCCGAATCCTTGTCCACAAGGTTGGAGTTTATTAACTGTGACTAAAACGACAACATGCTAAAATGAACGCAATGAAACCGCTCAAGCTAAAAGAAAGAGGCGACACCATAGTTGAGGTCATGGTCTGTGTGGCCATCCTGGGCGCAATCCTGGGCGGTGCCTACACCATTGCCACCCGGTCGCTGCGGTCGGCGCAGATTGCCCATGAGAGGAGTGAGGCTCTCAAGCTGGTCGAAGGCCAGATTGAGCGGCTCAAATACGTGGCCCGCAATCACGATGAGGTATTCGATGAAGAGTACAGGTCTGAGACGCGTCATTTCTGCTTGACCGGCAGCGACGATGTCGAGCAGCGAATCAATCCGGGCACGCCGCCGAATCCGCCCGGCAGCCACCATGCCGATTGCAGCAACGGCATCTTCCGCTTAAACACCACCTATAAAATAGTTGACCACGAAGATCCGACTAAGCTGTTCGGCACTTTCTCAGTCGAAGCCACCTGGGAAAGAATTGGCGGCGGCCAAGAGCGGTTAATTATAAATTATCAAACTTAAGGACGGCTTTTATTAAATGCTTACCAAACTAAAATCAGCCATGAAACCTTCTGACAGAACCGAACAGGGTTTTACGATTGTGGAGCTGATGATAGCCATGACCGTCTTTAGCTTCATACTGGTGATGGTTACGGTCAGCTTCGTGCAGATCGGCCGGCTGTTTTACAAGGGCGTTACCGTGGCGCGCACCCAGGAAGCCACCAGAGGCATTATCAGCAACCTGACGGGCAATCTGCAGTTTCAGTCGAATGCTATCGTTTGCGAGAACACTGCCGGTTCGGTCTGCGGCAGCGCCTTACCGGCAGAGGGCGTGCTGTGTGTCGGCAATACGCATTACTTTTACCGGGTTGAACCCCCCAAATCGGAAGCGCCGGACACCGGCACGATACCCCCGTCATACCTGTCTTTGAACACCACGACTGATGCTGCCGACTGCGATTTTGACGAAGGCCACGATGAAGCTCAAAACCTGCTGGGTGATGGCATGCGGCTGATTGACATTAACGCCCGGTGTGATGCCGCGTCCGAGCTCTGCGACGTGCTGCTGGAGCTGGCCTTTGGCGACCGGAGTTTAATGAGGATCGAGAACTCCCGCCAGGCCCAGTGTCTGGGCGGCGTGGTGGGCTCTCAGTTTTGTGCCGTCAGCCGGCTCAGTTCAAGTGTAATCAGAAGGGTAGAGTAGTATGAGACGACAAGGCAGTATGCGCGGCAATCAGGATGGTTTCGTTGCCATCATTGCCTGTATGACGGTAATCACCATTCTGGCGGTAATCACCACCGGTTTTGCGCGGCTGATGCAGCGGGAACAGCGTCAGGCGCTGGATCGCCAGCTGTCATCCCAGGCCTTTTACGCGGCCGAATCAGGCGTAAATTACGCTGTTAAAAACGAAATCACAGATAAATCTGAGTGCGAAACCGCTAATGTGGAACCCCTGGACAACGACGATGCGGGCGTGGTCAGCTTCCCCTGCCTGCTGGTGGACAGCGAACCGGAGGAACTGGTCTACAGCGACATCAACACCGAACGCCCGGTGATTTTTAACATAACGACTCCGGTCAACCGGCTGGATATTGCCTGGCAGAGTCCCGACCCGACCAATAACAGCTTTGCCGGCGATGACCTCAACTTCCCGCCGCAATCCGCCTGGCGCAATGGCGCCCAAGGACGGGTAGGCGTTGTCGAGCTGACTGTTTACCCGATAAACGGCAATAACGTAAACACCAACACTCTGCTTAACAGCGCCCGGACCTTCTATCTTTATCCGACAGGCTTCGGCGGAACCGGGGTGGCAACAGCCTCATTCAATAATGACGCTCAGATTATCCAAGGCCACTGTCATGCCGACAATGAGCCTAAAAAGTGCCGGGTTAGAATCAACAGCGTCCCCACCAGTGTTACCGGGTACGTAGTCCGCTTACGCTCCATATACAACTCGGTATCTCTGCAGATGAACGGCTTTACCGGCGGTACTGCAAGAGAAATGACCGGGGCCCAGCGGCTGATTGACGCTACCGGGCGGGCGGGCGATGTCCTGACGCGCGTCCAGGTTCGATTGCCGCTGCAATCCAGCTATGACAGCCCGCTGCACGTGATTGAAACGGCAGATAACTTATGCAAACTTCTCCAGACCGAGCCGACAAGCAGTAACAGTACCTGTCCGCCGCCCTCGACGCCGACTCCGGATACCGGCCCGCCCCCTGACGATGACGATGATGATAGCGGCGGCCGGCCTATTAATATTGAGCCGGCTGATCCAGGTGACGTGGAACCGGTCGACCCGTGTAGCGGCTGGGCAGATATTTTAGATCCACGCTGTTGGATTAGGTTTCTTACCTAGTCAATTGGTTAATCAGTAGGAACTGACCCGAACGGTCCACGCACAGGAGCGTTGGACGATCTATTTGCGATGGAACTTTTCGTGGACGCTCTTTAGGTGCGGGTCGGTTACATGCGTGTAGATTTGAGTAGTCGAGATATTACTGTGACCCAGCAGCGCCTGGACGCTGCGCAGGTCGGCGCCGTTCATCAGCAGATCGGTAGCGAAGCTGTGCCGCAGGGTGTGCGGCGAGACGGGTTTGGTGATGCCGGCCAGCAGGGCATAGCGGCTGACCAGCCGTTGAACGCTGCGGGCGGTGAGTCGCTGGAAGTTGCCGCTTCGGTCAACCTGCTTGCGGCCGCTATAACGTATGAACAGGGGTGAAGCGGTGTCTTGTCGTCGGTCCAGGTAGGCCTGCAGCCAATCGGCGGCGGCCTGACTGATGAAAATCGGCCGGTCCTTCTGGCCTTTGCCGCGGACCGTGAACTCGCGGCGTTTTAAATTTATGTGGCTGCGGTCCAGATTAACCAGCTCCGATACCCGCAAGCCCGAAGAAAACAAAAGCTCCAATATAGCTCGATCGCGCAGACCTTTAAGCGCGGTGGTGTCCGGCTGGTCAAACAGTCGTTTAAGCTCATCGGCGTTTAAGAAGTTAACCTGGCGGCGGCGGGTGCGGGCCAGCTCCACCTTATCGGCGCTCAGGGCCGGGATGTTGCGCTTGGCACAGTACTTCAAAAAGCTCCTGAGTGCTATCAGATGGTAATTCTGAGTACTTTTTTGCAGCTCGTCACTGGTGTTGGTCCCCAGTCGGTTAAGCCACAACCGCCATTTGCGGATCAGTTCCGGGTCAATATCCGACACCTTGATATCGCCGGCGAAGTCAATCAGCCGGGTTAGGTAATGATCGTAATTGGCCAGAGTTTTCTGCGAGCGGTTTTGTTCGATTTCCAGATACTCCAGAAAATCGGTTTTAGCATTGGTAAACAACACTGCTTAGCTCCTGACCGGGTCTTTACGGGGGCTTGCTATAGAGAAGGGACCGGCCGGGAAGCGGGGCAGAACCCTGACCCAAACCTGAACCTGAGCCAGAGTCCGGGGCAGCATCCGAGCCAAGGTGCGGGCCAGTGCCCGAGCCTGAATCCAACCCCAACCCTGAACCCGGGTCTGAACCTGAGCCAGTGCCTGAACCCAGTTCCACTCCAACTTCAACTCCCAATCCTTTTCAAACCATACACGCCTATCCATACACCTATTTTACCAGCCCCCACTTCCGTTTCCCCCAACTTCTCAACACTCCCAAATTTGTGACGGCCGTCCAACTTTTGATACACTTTGTTTATGAAACGATATAAGTCCACGCGGCAGTATTTGCTCAGAGCGCTCATACCTTATAGCGACGCCAACCTAAAGCTGGTGTTTAAGCCCTCGCTTTTCTTTGCCGATCTGGAAAGGGTGGAGAAAATATCACGCAACGCGTCCAAGAATGCTTTTTACAGAGCAATCCGTCAGGAACTGATAGAAATTGACGAGCAGGGCATCCCACGGCTTACAGAGAAGGGTAGGCGGGATGTGAAGCCGTTTGTTGCCAAGAAACTAGCGGGCGCTAAACTCATGATAATTTTTGATATACCCGAAAACGAACGCTGGAAGCGCACTCATTTACGCCAGCTCCTGAGAGAGCTTTCTTTTAAGATGATCCAGCAGAGTGTCTGGTCCACCGACTATGACCACAGGGATTACCTGAAAGCGGAAATCAGTAATCTTGGGTTGGCCCGGTACGTTCAGCTTTACGAAGCACACCAGCTCAAAACCTAAAAGTTGTCCCAAATTTGTGACGGCCGTCCCAAAAATGGGAGTATTTTTCACAAAAAGGGAGGTTTGAGGAGGGAGGATGGGGGCGGATGACTGTTCGTATCTGTTGGTATCTGTTATAATTCACTGAAAATTAATTAATGATTAAGGAAGTATTTTAATGGAACGAACTTTGATTATCGCCAAGCCGGATGCCGTTCAGCGCGGGCTGATTGGTGAAATGATCCATCGGCTGGAGCGGAAAGGCCTGAAGCTCATCGGTATTAAAATGATGTCGCTGGATAACAAGCTGCTGTCCGAACACTATCATGAGCATCTGTCCAAACCGTTTTATACGGACCTCGAGAGCTTTATGAGCAGCTCACCGGTGGTGGTCATGGCCTGGGAGGGCTTCGAGTGCGTCAACTCGGTGCGTATCATCGTTGGCGCCACTAACCCGCGGCAGGCCGATGCCGGCACCATCCGGGGCGATTTTGCCATCGGTACCGGACGGAATTTGGTCCACGCTTCTGACAGCAAGGCAAGCGGCGAGGCCGAGGTGTCCCGATTCTTTAACCAGGCAGAACTGTTCTCCTACGAAAAGACCGAGTATTCACACCTGTATGGCCAGCAGGAACTACAGTAGGCAATAATACTAGTATTAATACTAGAATTAATGCTAGTATTATTTAACCAACTGTCTTCTGCTTACCGCCGCTTTCTGCAGCCAGCTTTTAATCACGGCGTCTGCCGCCGGATCCGGACAGCACCTGCGAAATAGATTGGACGGCCGTCAAATCTATTTCGATGGTTACCTCTGCTGGTAGCCAGCCAATCTTTAGTGAAATCTTTTTGGCGCGGCATTGCCCGGCATCTTATTAGTCAAACCAAACTCTGTCGTTATTTGGCTGTAAAAGGCACGCGCTGAAAACGCCCGGACAACTAAATCTCCATAATTATTTATACAAAAGCTAAGCTGTTGAGCGATAAAGCGGCCGGGTAATTTGGCAATCCCGCTTGACCCTGCAGGGCCAGAAACTATGCTCAAGTGATCGATCGGTTGCTGATAAATGGTGACCCGGGAGGGAGTCGAACCCCCAACACCCACCTTAGGACGGTGGTGTTCTATCCATTGAACTACCGGGCCGGGCGGTACCAGTATAGCCTAAAAGTACTTGAACCGATAACCCTTAACCTATAACCTTAAGCTATAATGGCCGAAAAGCATTTTGACGATCAACTCGATGACGAGGAGGTGCTTTATGTGTTTCGCAAGCATCCGATCGTGATGCGGCGCGGCCTGATCTACGCCATGGTGGCCATTCTGCTGGGCATCGTACCGGCGCTCATCAAACCTGAATACAGCTATTTCTTCGGCGGGCTGGCAGCCGGCGTCGTACTGGCCGGCATTGTCTTCTTTCCGTCCTGGATCAACTGGTTTTACAGCGTCTTTATCGTTACCGACCAGCGGTTCGTGCAGATCACCCAGCGCGGCCTGTTCCACCGCAGTGTTTCCGATCTCGGGCTGCATCACATCCAGACTGTCAATTACGAGGTGGCAGGGCTGGAGCAAACCATCCTGGGATTTGGTACAATAGTCGTGCAAACCTACATGGGCGATCTGGTCCTGCACAATATCCACCACCCGGCGCAAACCCAGAAAAAGATCGTTAGCATCATTAAAGAACAGGGCATAATCACGGACAGCAACCCCTACGTGGACAGCGAAGACACCGAATATGACGAAGAAACATAAAATCCGAAGTTACGTTAAGCGCGTCGTGCCGAAGCGCCGGAAATCCGAGCAGGACAAGCCGGCGGCCAGCGAAAGCGTGCCGCGGATCACCAATGAGACGGTGGCGGCCCACCGCGAGGAGGTGCTGTCCAGCGCCCGCAAATACATTTATCCGCTGCAGCATTCCAAGCACCGCATTGTGCTGGTATCAACCGCGCTGGTGCTGCTGGCTGTGGTGGTGTTTTTTGTCTACTGCGTCTTCGCGCTGTACCGGTTTGAGCACACCTCGACGTTCGTTTACCGGGTAACCCAGGTTATCCCGTTCCCGATTGCCAAAGCCGGCCCCCGGTTCGTGGCTTACGAAAACTACCTGTTCGAACTGCGGCGCTACATGCATTATTACGAAACCCAGCAGCAGGTGGATTTCGACAGCGAATCCGGGCAGCAGCAGCTGGCCGAATACAAAAAGCGGGCATTGGACAGCGTTGTTAATGACGCCTATATCAAGCAGCTGGCCGAGGAGCTGGACCTAACGGTGTCTGATCGGGAGGTCGATGATGCCATTGCCATGCTGCGCAACCAGAACCGCCTGGGTGCCGGCGACGAGGTCTTCAGCGACGTGCTTAAAAATAACTTTGGCTGGACGGTCGGGGAGTACAAGCGGCATCTAAAAGGACAAATTCTGGAACAAAAGGTGGTTTCGGCGCTCGATAAAGAGACTCACCAGGCTGCCGAAGACACACTCCGGCGGCTGCGTTCCGGTGATGATTTCGCAGCGGTGGCGGCCGCAGCTTCAGAGGATCCCGGTACCAAAGACAACGGCGGCGAATACCCCTTCCTGATAGACCAGAACACGCCCGATGTGCCGCCGCAGGTAACCGACGTGTTGTTCGGCTTGGAGCCCGGTGAAGTCTCGGATATTATCAACACCGGTTACGCGCTGGAGATCGTCAAACATCTCGCCGCGGAAGGCGACAGCATCAAGGCCGCGCATATCCAGTTTAATTTCAATGAAATTTTGCAGTATCTCAATGACCGCAAAGAAGTGCAGCCGGCCCGCTTGTATCTGCGCCTGACGGAAGAATAGTTGCTTTTTACCCCTGTGGCTGTTATCATCTGAGCTGTCATTCCTGCCGATTATTAAAAACGACGGGCAGACAGTTCGTTTTACGGTTCGATGATTTCCTCCCTGTCCGCCCTGAAAAGTTCTGGGGCTGTGGAGCAGCGGAGTGCTCGTCTCCCTGTCACGGAGAAGGTCGCGGGTTCAAGTCCCGTCAGCCCCGCCAGTATTTCAGGGCCACGGAGGAAGTTATCTGAACAAACCACCCCATAAGACAAAGGGTGATTTTTTGTTCGAATATATTAGCGGGCGGGGGCAGTCTAGGCCCGGGCGCTGGAGCCTTCGACTTCTGAGGTGCGGGTCGCCATACTGTAGCCCATCATCAGCAAGCCAACCAGAACATGCGGTACCCAGGCGTTGGCCGCCTCGTCGGCGAAGCCGAATAACCAGGGGGAAAGCAGCAGAAACAGACCCGACAAAAAGTCGATGACAATATGAGCTTTCATGGGAACAAGCTTGACCAGGCTCAGGCTGCTGGTGGTAATGAGCTCGTTAATGATGACGAAAACGCCTAAGTAGCGCGGAATGGCCACGGCCGCGCCGCCGACATCGTTAAACCCGAAGATATTCGGTGCGAAGAGCAGGGCGATCCCCACGATTAATCCGATAACAGTGTGAGCTTTTGGTGATAAGAACTGCATAGGCGACCTCCTTTACTGATTATGACGGCAGTATGCGGCTAAATTCCAGGAAAGACTGTAAGGAAATTCGCTTACAAAGCCCGCGAATTGGTGTCTGCTGTTTGCTATGACGAGTAAAAACAGGTCGAAGGAGGCGAGTGAAGGCACCGGTCGGGAAGGCGGTATCGAAAAGGCCAGCCGGGTCTTACGCAATATCAATGTCCTGGGCGCGGTCGCGGCAGTCGGTGCAGGCGTGGTCTTCCCGGCGCTAGCCGTTCCTTTGAATATCTATGCCGGCTTCAATGCCGTTCAGGCCGGCGGCTTCGAATGGGCGCGGCAAAGCGCTAAAAAATCCCGTGAACGCCGACAACGAAACTAACCTCTGTTAAGTTTGCTATAATAGGCCGGTCCATTAAGTGCCGGAGTAACTCAGCTGGTAGAGTAGCTCATTCGTAACGAGCAAGTCGTGGGTTCGAGTCCCATCTCCGGCTCCATTTCTAAGAAGACCTCATGCGGGTGTCGTATAACGGCTATTATGTGGCCTTCCCAAGGCCGAGACGCGGGTTCGACTCCCGCCACCCGCACCATTGCGATTCTTTGAATCCCTCCCTTGATCGGGAGTTTTTGTTTATATATCCCTGGTTCGGCTGTAATTTACTCCCATAAATGTGACGGCCGTCACAAAAATGAGACTTTTTAAGATTGTGGAGGGGGCGGTGACGTGTATGTTCTATGTCAGTTGCTTAATGCCGTCCTTGTTTGGGCAGTTTGGTAAGGCGGCATCCGTTATACTAGTAACGGTACTGCAATTTGGTTATTCCGCAGTACAGTAATAACTTCCGATGCAGTGCTGCACCATTTGCGGCACAAAGTGTCCAAGCTGTTGTTTAGCGTGTACAATTATTAGTAATGAGTCAACTGGTTCCAAAACGTTTTTTTCACGACAAGTCCGTATTGCTGCTGGTTAGCATCAACAGCTTTTGTTTGCTTCTGATTATTGCCCTGGTGTTTTTCAGGCTGGATTTTGACAGCGGCCGATACATTGTGGAATACCGGTCCAACCAGGGGCTTAACGCCTTCAGGACCGGCAGCGTCAGTTCGCTGCTGAGCTTCCTGGTTTTTTCGCTGGCCGTTTACGCGTTTCATTTGGTATTGAGCATGCGGGTATTCAGCCGCCGCCGGAATTTCGCAGTTGTCATCCTGGCCCTTGGCGTGGTCCTGCAGGTCATGGCTATTGTCGTCAGTAATGCCCTCCTTCTTTATTCATAAAACCACCCATGAAGCAGATCGAAATACCCTACCAGCACGAAAAAGATTGGCGCTATAGATTGTTTGAGATTCTGCCGGGGGCGGTGACCTGGTCGATTCTGGCGCTGCCTTTCGTATTGAGCTTTTTCAATCCGCACCTGACAGTGTTTTTCATTCTGGTTTATATGCTGCTGTGGTTTGCTAAGGCGGCCGGCTTGAACGTCCGGGTGTTACAGGGGTGGAGGCGGCTGCAACAGCACCAGAAGCTGCCCTGGCCGCGCTTACTGGAGGAGCTGGAAGCGGGCAAGGTCGACGATCCGCATTCCAAGCGCCCGGCCTGGCATTACGACAACCTGCTCAGGTTAAGAGTGAAGCCGGCGCAGGTTAAGCCGAGCGAGGTCATCCACGCCGTTATTATCGCCACTTACAACGAGAGCCGCGACGTGCTGGAGCCGACCATACAATCGGTTCTGGCTTCGCAGTATGACCTGGAAAAGGTGGTTCTGGTGCTGGCTTACGAGGAGCGCGGCGGACCGGAGGTTGAAACGCAGGCCCGGAGCCTGATCGACGATTACAAAGACCACTTCATGCACGCCATGGCCGTCAAGCACCCCAAGGACATCCCGGGCGAGGTGATCGGGAAGGGCGGCAACATCACCTACGCCGGCCGTCTGTTGCAGCGCTATCTGGAAGACGAGGAGATCGACCCGCTGCGGGTCATCGTCACGACGCTGGATGCCGACAACCGGCCTCATCCTCTCTATCTGGCAGCCACCACCTATACTTACTGCGTGGCGCCGGATCCGGTGCGCATATCACTCCAGCCCATACCGATGTTCACCAACAATATCTGGGACGCGCCGGCACCAATGAGGGTGATTGCAACCGGTAACTCTTTCTGGAACGTCGTGCTCAGCCTGCGGCCGCATATGCTGCGCAATTTTTCATCGCATGCCCAGAGCATGCAAGCGCTGCTGGACACCGATTTCTGGAGCGTGCGGACCATCGTAGAGGATGGGCATCAGTTCTGGCGGACGTACTTCAGATACGACGGCCAACACGAGGTCTACCCGATTTACGTGCCGATTTATCAGGACGCCGTGCTGGCGGAGGGATATCGGCGGACGCTGAAAGCGCAGTTTGTCCAGATCAGACGGTGGGCCTGGGGAGCGTCCGACATCGCTTATGTCGCCACCAAAGGCTACCTGACCAAAAACAAGCTGCCCAAACTCGACCTGACCTTCAAATTTATGCGGCTGGTAGAGGGCCACATCAGTTGGGCGACCGCACCGCTTATCCTGGCATTCTCGGCTTTCATACCGGCTTTGCTGCATCCCGATGATTTTGCGGCCAATCAGCTGCCGTTGATTGCCAGCTACATTCAGCGCATTGCCATGATCGGAATCGGGATCACCCTGTTTTTGAGCCTTAAAACCCTGCCGCCCAAACCGGCTCGCTATAAGCGCCACCGAACGCTGTTCATGGTTATCCAATGGGTATATTTGCCGTTTACAACGGTGGTGTACAACTCATTCGCGGCCCTAAACTCACAAACCCGGTTGATGCTGGGCAAGTATCTTGGCAAATTCGATGTCACGGAAAAGGCTGTTAAGAAGTAGGCAACAGATAGCAGATAACAGACAACAGATAACAGACAACAGACAACAGATAACAGGTAGCAGATAGCAGAGAACAGACAACAGGTAACAAAAAACAGATATCAGATAACAGATAGCAGAAAACAAGCGGCAGGAATTCATAACGCAGCGGGCAGCCCCCTTGAGCATCGCTGCACCACTTAATTATTCATTGCTGCCCGCCATCTGTTTTTTGTTTATTGCTTCTTGCTGTCTGCTACCTGCTACCTGTCACCTGTCACCTGTCCTGGGGTGATGGGCTGTGTAATAGGTATAGGCGGCCCTGTCGAAGCGCTTCAACGTGTCGGCGGTTGTCACGATGATGTCGGTTAGTTCTATGGTGGCCCGGTGGGCTTTCTTGGACAACCGGCTGGTGACTGTCGCGGTGAGGCTCCGCGCATCCTCAAGGGGTGAGGGGCGATGACGGAGGCTGTCGTAGATACTGATAAACAGTTTATCCCTATCAAAAGCCTGTAGACTACCGCTGGAGGCCACCCGAAAGGCCAGAGCGTTGTCTGGGGCTTCATTGGTGGTAAACACGCTTGCGCAGCTTTTACAGCGCCTACGGCGCCAGATGCGGTTCAGCCGCTTTTGCCAGCGGGAGTTTATAACCTGGGTTGGTCCACTACAATATACACAAACCATGTCAACATATTGACACACAGCTATTCAAAATACCAGTGGATAATTGCAGAAATGGTGTGGGAAACTAGACCCTAACCCATAAAACGGCTGACAAAAAAGGCGGTTTTTCAAAATAAAAGCCCCTCTCTTCCGCTGGAGGAGGGGGCTATTCAGCTGCTCAACCTGCTTCTTAGGCGTTAGTCGGGCGGCTGCGTCGTATACGACTGGTTGGCTTGGAAGCTATCTCTTCATAGAAGAGCTTAAACTCCGCAAGCACTTTCGTAGAATTGGTACTCACCAAGTCTCCCAATTTAACCTGAAGATAGTAACACCAAGTACCAAAGCTGTCAATAGTATTACATAAAGTGGTTATGGTTAGAAGCAGGCCTTCAGCATATCTCTCCAGTAATGCAGGCGGTCAATGGGGTAGTGAAGTTTTGTACCCTCGTTTGCTGCCGCCATGAGCCATTCCCGCTGTCCGGACCTGATTTGAGCCAGGTACCAGGCTAGCCGGGCGGTTAAATCTTCGGTTGAACGTATCTGTTCTTCGGGGATTTTGTCCACTGCGCTTAAACTTCCGGCAAAGTCAGGCAGCAGCCGTCTGGCAGCCCGTAACCTCGGCACGGCTTCCGCAGGCGGTGAAGGTCTCAGGCTGGTTTCCGGTATCTGGTATCGTCTTAGCGCGATATTTACTTTCAGTTTGGCCTTAATCAGCGACAGGGAAAATTCTTCTTCCAACTGCTTAATTGTCTTTTGAATGGTATCGGGCGGTGTGCCGCGCTCTACCAAGGAGTTAATCAAGGGGTCGAGGACGGCCGAAGCTCTGTATATGGCAAGGTCGCTGTGGTTTGATTCGCTAGCGCCAGCCGGGCGGTGCAGTTCCAGGGTTTTACTAATGGCCCGGCGGGCAAAGCCCTGCCAGTCTTTGTCCAGGCCGGCTCTGTATAGCCTGGCGTAGATGGCGGTCCTCTCTATAACTTCTGTAAGGCCAGCGTCGGGGTTGGCGTCAAACCGCAGTTTATCAAGCCGCTCCCAGGCAGCATAAAGTCTGGCTGCTACCGTTCGTTTGGCCGATTCGTCGCCCAGCCAGGCTAAAGTTTCACTGTCTCCCGCCAGAGCGGCCAACCGCCGGGCTACTTCATGATCGGTCTGCGCTATGGCGATAGCCGTACATTGCTCCAGCGCTGACCGCCTAAGTGCCCGGTGGTCGTAAAGAGCCTGCTCAGGCAGCAAGGCGACCAGCTGTTCCGCTTCTTCCCAGCGCCGGCGCAACGCCAGCTCTTTAATTACCTCCAGCCGCTGATAATTAAGTTCATCTATTTCCTGTCCGTCACTGCTGTATCCGAAAGAGCGGTCTTCAGGGCGGCCAAAGCGCCGGCTGATAAGATCGGACGCTGCCAGGTCAGCGGCCTCTGATAGCGCCGCCTCGTCGCCGTAGGCCGCCAGCTGCAAATAGTGACGTGGCATCACCAGCTGCGGGCAGAGCTGCTCACCGCGGTGTAATAGCTCCCGGGCCAGATCAGCTCTGCCCAAGGCGGCCAAAGCAGGGATGAACGGCAGCGTATCCTCAATTTCCTGGATTAGCAAAGTCTGCCACAGCACCTCCATAGCCTCCGGGGGAAGCATATTTTCCGGGTCTGGCCTTGTTTCGGTTTGGTCGGGTCGATAGGTTTCCATAGCTCACTTCCTGGACTGTTAACTGGCTTCCAGGCCGGCTTTAGGCACATCCAGGCTGCCTGGCGCCAGCTTAAACTCAGTGTTGCGGATGAGCCGGCCGTTATTAAGCTATATTTGAAATTAAATTTATAATTTGTTCATTAACACTTTGAATTGTTGGAGTAATAATCTAAAATATAATTGAAATATGAGTCACGGCCAGCCAATGGATTACTTGCTCGACATCGGCCTCAGCAAAAGCGAGGCTGCATTGTACGTCTATGGCCTCAGCCAAGGTGAGTTTACGGTTGCGGCGGCCGTCAAGGGCACGGGAATTAAGCGGGCCACCGTGTACTATGCGCTTAATCAGCTGGTTGCGGACGGCCTGGCGGTTGAGAGCAAGAGTGGCAAGTTGCTGTTCTACCGGATGGCCGCGCCGGAAACCCTGACCGACTATATTAGTCTTAAAACCGGTAAGCTGGCTCAAAAAGCTGCCAATTTATCGACAATCCTGCCGCTACTGCGCTCTTCCGGCTCGACTGAGACCAGCCAGCTTCGGCCGCTGCGCCATTTTACCGGGGCCGCCGAAGTCAGGTCAGCGCTTGATATCGCGCTGTTTTGCTCAAGCCGGCGCTGGGATATCATCGCACCGATTCATAACTTCGTCGCTTCAAGCAACAAACAATATATCAAGTACTTCCAGCGCATCCGGGAAGAACAGGGGATTAGCAGCCGTACCCTTTGGGAGGGCAAAAAGTCCGGCCCGGACCTGGCCTTGCGCGACATCATAAGCCGCAAGCCCCGTTACCTGCCGCGCCGGTATCATGGTGCTTTTGGCGGTATGATGATCCTCTTTGATGATAAAGCGTTGCTGATTGGCTCGGATCGGCAACCGGAGGCAATTCTGATTCAAACTTCGTCGGTAGTAGAGCTGCTGACGGTATTGTTCGACAGCTTGTGGCAGCAGGCCGAAAAGCCATAAACCCTCTCAGCCAAGGGCAGTTAGCTGCCTCCAGCCGATAGCCCGGTTCTGCCCATTCTTAATTTCTGATTCCCTAATTGTCAGTTCCTGGCCTCAGCCAGCAGCAGAATTGAAAATGACCCCGCAAAAAGCGAAGTCATTTTCAATGGTGGGCGATGTAGGATTCGAACCTACCACCTCAGCAACGTCAATGCTGCGCTCTAGCCAAATGAGCTAATCGCCCTGATTGCAGCTAACAAATATAAAACTATACTAACTTGGGTTTAATAGCAAGTTCACGGACATTTTGCAGAGGAAAGGGGCTGACTGCCCACTCTCGTAATTAGCTGGCGGGGACTGTTCTGGTCAGCAGGAAGTTGGGGGTAGGTGAAGAAGGACTAGAAAAGGGGTATATCATTTATGATATTAAACTCATGAAAGAGGAAGATGCTGGTTAGTTGGCGGGATAGTACTAGCCGTATTGTACTAGTTATTTGTTCGATCTAAATTTGCTCGCCGGGCTTTTTTACAGACAGGGAAGAGGGCATGAACAACGATTTCCTAAGGTGCCGGCAGCCATAATCAGCATATTGCAATAAATACAACAAAAAACCAAGGATATCTAGTGACAAAATAACAGGGGTGAAGGACCAACTGTGGAAAAAAGTGGTCCAAAAACATTACCGTAACAGATATAAAACTGGTACAATTCTCATAAGCTCAAGCACATAAACAATCGAACAAAAATGCAGCCAGAAAACACACAGCTTGATACTGAGCCTGCGGCCTTAAATGACCAACCTTCCGTCCCAGAGGATAGAGGGGTAGGGGACCTTTACGCAGCACCGCCTAACAAACGCCCGCTTCGGGCGCGGTTCGGGCTTTTTCTGGTCTTTCTTCTCCTTTCCGCCGCTGGTGTGGCCGGGGCCGTTTTTCATCAACTCAATAACTCCACGGCGAGAATGGAGGTGCCCGGCAGCCTAAGCCAGGAGGCTCTGAATGAGTTGCCCGGTACGGAGACGGTTTCGGATGAGCAGTTCGAGGCCGCCCAACTTGTGGCCAGGCGCCTGGAAGTCGTAGTTGCCCAGCTGGAAGAACTATCGGTGGAGGTTCTGACCGCCAGCCAGGCCACGATACAGGTCTTAACGGCTGAAGATATCGTAGCGGCCAGCGGGCAGTTTACGGTCGTAACCCAAAACGGCAATGTGGTTTGTGACAATTCCGGTAATTGTGGCGCTTATCAACCGGCCGGTGATTATGCACTCGCCGGTAACTACCAGCCGGTCGGGAACTACGTCAATCTTTACCAGGGTCCGGGCCAGGACGCTGGCAGCATCAGCATCACCGGCAACTTAACCGCCGCCAGCAACGCGTTAATCGGCGGGCTGGTCACGGTGGGCGATTCACTGAGCGTGGCCGGCAACGTCCTCCTCGGCAGCAGCTCACAGCTGGTAGTCAATGTCATCACCAGAGGTGACCCGGGAACCGACCTCCACATTAATGCCGGGAATGACAACATTAACTTCACGGCCGGCGGCCGGACTTTTGCGTTTCCGGAAGCCGGACCGGACAGTCAGCTGATCTGTACCACTGGTGTAACCTGTGCCAGCGGCGACGGACATGCCGTGCTCCTGGCGCCTGACAATATCCAGGTCGATAACGTAGCCGCTGCCAGCATTCTCATCAACGATATCGGCGGCGGCGATCTGGTGCTCCTGCAGTCAGGCGGCACGGATCGCTTCCGGGTTGCCAATGACGGCGATGTCACGCTGGCCGGCGAGCTGACCATAAACAGCGGCGTAATTACCAGCGGCAACCCTATGCTTATCGGCAACACGGCTCAAAACCTGACCCTGCAGGGCTCCGGCGTAAGCCTGCGCAACCACGCCAACGGTTTTGTACAGACGCTTAACTTCCAGACGCCATCGGCGAACGTGACATACCAGTTGGAGGACGCGCCGGCCGGTACCTACATGATTTGTACGACGACCGGCAACTGTGCCGGCGTTGGCGGCGGCGTCACCACTCCAGGCGGAACGGTCGGGCAACTGGCGCGCTTCTCCGGGACACAAACGATTGTCGATTCCATCCTGGCCGACAACGGAGCGGCGGTAACGGTTAACGGCCAGCTGGTAGTTACCGGTACCTCCAGTCTGCAGGGTGATGTTACGGCCGGCGCCAACGTTCAGGTTACCGGCGACACTACCACGGATGGCCTAAGCGTCGGCGGCAATGCCCAGGTAGCCGGCGACCTGAGCGGTAACACGGCTACCTTCGCCGGCGCCGTCAGTATGCAGTCCACCCTGTCGGTGGACACGATTACCAGAAGCAGCGTATCGCTGACAATCGGCGAGACAACCTACCCGCTATTGTTGCAGGGGTCCAACACGCAACTCAGGGCCAGCAGCGGCGGCACTAACAGCACCCTGACTTTCGATACTCCCAGCGGCGTTGACAAAACCATTACGCTGCCCAACGCATCGGGAACAGTTGCGGTGTCAGCCACCGGCCCGATTCTGCTTGATGCCCTTGGCAACATCACTTGTCCTACTTGTGTGATCAGCGGCGGCGGCGGTAACGGCGCGGTTGATACGCTTAACCTGCTCAACGGAGCCTTGACTCTCCAGGGTACGCTAAACCAGATCACTGTGAGCGATGACAGCAGCGACACCATAACGCTGAGCTTGCCGCAGGATATCAACACCAACTCCAACGTAGCGTTCAATGATCTTGACCTCGGCGGTACGCTGGCTGTTACCGGCGCGGCCGATCTCTCAACTTTGACAACTTCCGGGCTGGCAGCGCTTAACTCCCTGGACGTCACCGTTAACGCTTCGGTTGGCGGCGACCTGGCTGTTACCGGCGACACTCAGCTAGGTACGCTGACTACCAGCGGGCAGGCAGCCCTTGAGTCAGCCGACATCACCAACGGCGCTGAAATCGGCGGTACGCTGGCCGTTGACGGCAACACCACGCTGACCACTGTTACCAGTTCCGGATTAGCGACTTTCCATTCCCTGCAGGTGCTTAACAATGCCACCATTGGCGGCAGTCTCGATGTCACGGCGGCGCTGACCGGCGATTCCACTATTCAGGCCGTCGGGGCGCTTATCTCCGGTGATGCTTCCACCTTGGGACAGCTGCAGCTGTATGACGGGTCAGGCAATACCGGCTCGATCCAGCTGGCGGCACTTGGCCAGGATACGGTTTACACCTTGCCGGATCCGGGACAGTCGACAGCCACGGTCTGTCTGTCGACCGGCAACTGTGCCGGCGTCGGCGGCAACGGCGACATTCTGCAAGGCGGTAACAGCTTCGCTGCCGCCATGACGATAGGTACCAATGACAACTTTGCCCTCAACTTTGAGACTAACGGTATAATCCGGGCCACCATTGCCAGTACCGGCGAAGTGAACTTTACCGGCGCCGTTACTGCCACCGGCTTCAGCGGTGACGGTTCCGGCCTGACCGCGCTTAATGCCAGCAACATCGCTTCCGGTACTCTGGACGACGGCCGCCTAAGCGCCAACGTCTCACTGCTCGGCCAGACGATTGAAGGCAGCGAAATAACCGACGGCACCATTCAGGAAACCGACCTGTCCGTCACCAACGCTCCAACTGACGACTACGTCCTGACCTATGACCAGGCTAGCGGCGGCTTCACCTGGGTCGACTCATCGGCCGTTGGCGGCACCGACGTTGACTCGCTCAACTCGCTCAGCGGCGCGCTGACCATCCAGGGCACCGCCGGGCAGCTGACCGTCACAGATAACGCCGTCGATACCATCACGCTGGCCCTGCATTCCAATGTTTCTCTGCTGGGGCAGAGCATTGGTCTAAACGAACTGGAAACCGACAGCGTGGACTCCGACAAGGTAGTGGACGGCAGTATCGCCAACCTGGATCTGGTTAACTCCAGCCTGACGGTTACAGCCGGCAGCGGCCTGATAAACGGCGGCTCCATCGCTTTAGGCGGCAGCGCCACCCTTAACGTCGGTGCCGGTGACGGCATCACCGTCAACGCCGACGACATCGCCGTTGACAACACCGTCTGTCGTACCACCGGCAACTGTGCCGGCGTCGGCGGCAACGGCGACATTCTGCAAGGCGGTAACAGCTTCGCTGCCGCCATGACGATAGGTACCAATGACAACTTTGCCCTCAACTTTGAGACTAACGGTATAATCCGGGCCACCATTGCCAGTACCGGCGAAGTGAACTTTACCGGCGCCGTTACTGCCACCGGCTTCAGCGGTGACGGTTCCGGCCTGACCGCGCTTAATGCCAGCAACATCGCTTCCGGTACTCTGGACGACGGCCGCCTAAGCGCCAACGTCTCACTGCTCGGCCAGACGATTGAAGGCAGCGAAATAACCGACGGCACCATTCAGGAAACCGACCTGTCCGTCACCAACGCTCCAACTGACGACTACGTCCTGACCTATGACCAGGCTAGCGGCGGCTTCACCTGGGTCGACTCATCGGCCGTTGGCGGCACCGACGTTGACTCGCTCAACTCGCTCAGCGGCGCGCTGACGATGCAGGGAACGGCCGGCCAGATCACCGTTAGTGACGATGGCGTCGATGTTATCACCTTGGCCCTGCATTCCAATGTTTCTCTGCTGGGGCAGAGCATCGAGGGTAATGAGATCACCAACGACACCATAGCGCTGGGTACTAAGACCACTGGCGACTACATTGCTTCCTTAGGCGCTTTAACCGGCCTATCCACCACCGGCAACACCGGTGAAGGCAGCACGCCGACCCTGGCCGTGCTTTACGGCTCTACGGCCAACACGGCCGTTCAGGGCAACACCCAGATAACTGTTACGGCCGGTACCAACCTAAGCGGCGGCGGCAGCATTACTCTCGGGGCCGGCGGCAGTGTGACTGTCAATACAGTCGCTGACCCGACGTTCAGCACCAGCGTGACCACGCCACTGGTTACCAATGCCGGAACCCTCAACCTGCGGACCACCGGTCTCAACGCTCTGACGCTTGGCACCAATGGCGTCACCCGGCTGACAATCGCCGCCGGCGGCGCGCTGACCGCCACGAATAACTTAAGTGTTCAAGGCAGCACTTTGACGGTCGGTACTACCAGTCAAGCCGGCAGCCTGGTTCTCAACGACGGCTCAAGCAACACCGGCACAATCCAGCTGGCGGCGCTGGGGCAGAACACCACCTACACCTTGCCGGATCCCGGCCAGGCCAGCGTCGATATCTGTTTGTCTACCGGTAACTGTGCCGGCAGCGGCGGCGGTATTACAGGTTCCGGCAGCGCTGACACGATCGCCAAGTTCACCGGCGGCGGTACCATCGGTGACAGTTCGATTACTGACGACGGCTCGATCGTGGCGATTACCGGCGACTTAACGGTCACCGGTTCAGCTTCGGCCACTATCGTTTATCAAAACGGCGCGCAGGTTTGTGACACTTCCGGCAACTGTGCCGGCGTCGGCGGTACCGGCGACGTGCTGCAGGGCGGCAACAGCTTCGGCGGCCCCATGACCATCGGTACCAATGACAACTTTGCTCTAAACCTGGAAACCAATGGCGTTGCTCGGCTGACCATTTCCAACGCCGGGGCCGCTACCTTTACCGGCGGGGTAACGGCTGCCAGCTTCAGCGGTAACGGCGCGGCTCTAACGGACCTAAGCGCCGGCAACATCGCGACCGGCACCTTAAACAACGCCCGTTTGAACGCGGCGGTTTCGTTGCTGGGACAATCCATTTCCTCGGCCGAGATAGCCGACGGCACCATCCAGGCGGTTGATCTGGAGACTACCAACGCCGGGGTGGACAACTACTTACTAACCTACGATCAGGCTACCGGCGGCTTCACTTGGGTTGATTCATCAGCCGTCGGCGGCACTGACGTTGACTCGCTCAATTCGCTCACCGGCGCTCTGACCATCCAGGGCACCACCAACCAATTAACCGTCACCGACAACGGCTCCAGCACCATCACCCTGGCGCTGCACGCCAATGTTTCGCTGCTGGGCCAAACCATTGAGGGCAGCGAGATCACTAATGGCACGGTTGCCAATATCGACCTGGCCAACTCCAGCCTGACGGTTACGGCCGGCACCGGCCTCAGCGGCGGCGGCTCGGTCGCGCTGGGCGGCTCCACTTCCATCAACCTGGCTAATACCACTGTTACGCCTAACTCTTACGGTTCAGCTTCCAGCGTCGCTACCTTCACGGTTGACGCTCAAGGCCGTCTGACCGCCGCCGGCAGCACCGCCATTGCCATTAATGCCAACCAGATTACAGCCGGCACATTGCCGGTTAACCGCGGCGGCACCGGCGCTGCCAGCCACACCGCCGGCGGTGTCCTGTTCGGCAATGGCACCGGCGCCTTTACCAACTCCGGCGTCCTGTCTAACGGTCAACTGCTGATAGGTGACGGCTCCGGTGCGCCGACAATCGGCACCTTAACCGGCGGTACCGGCATTAACATAACTAACGGAGCCGGCACTATAACCGTAGCCGTCGATAGCACCATCTGTACCACCGGCGGCAACTGCGCCGGCCTGGGCTTTGGCGTTGACTCGCTCAACAGCCTGACAGGTGATTTAAGCATCCAGGGCACCACCAATCAGCTGACCGTCACCGACAACGGCTCCAGCACCATCACCTTGGCACTGCATGCCAATGTCT
>CAZMXN010000008.1:0-22247 GCA_964570275.1 uncultured Candidatus Saccharibacteria bacterium | reverse complement strand
GTTGGCAAGAAAATCCGCGAAGCGGAACTCTGGAAAGTGCCCTATACCGTTGTGATCGGAGAAAAAGAGATCGAGAGCGGCAAAGTGGTGCCGAGAATCCGCAAAGATCTGGAAGTGGAGCCCAGGCACGACGCCCATAAAGTCGATGACTTTTTACAGACGGTGGCCAATGAAGCCCGTTCCCGCGCCAGTAAAACCTCACTCTAAGCCATGGATAAGCCGACGATAGCAATTGATATTGACGATGTTTTAGCCGACAGTACGGAAGCCTTGAGACTATATGTCAATGCCAGGCACGCGGTTGAGCTGCAGCCTCACCATTACCGGATAAAAGCCGAGTACTGGGGGTATTATGAGTCGGTCTGGCGCAACCATGACATCGATGGCGATGGAATCATCGATGATTTTCACGGCACCATAAGTACCGACCAGGCTCATGTCAGGCCAATCGACGGCTCGGTGGAGGCGCTGAATTTACTCAGTAATAAATACCGGCTTGTCGCCATATCGTCCCGTTTGGCCGACCAGGAAAACGCCACTAAGCAATGGCTGGACGCGCATTTTCAAGGTGTTTTTGACGCCGTGGAATGCCTTGGCTCCAGGCAGGGGCGGTCCACCACCAAAGGTGAGGCCTGCGCGAAGCACGGAGCCGGGTTGCTGATAGATGATAATGTCGAACACTGCCGAAGCGCAGTCGATAGCGGCATAAAGGCCATACTTTTTGGTGAGTACGGCTGGCAGGACGAGGCCCTTTTGCCGGACAACGTAGTGCGGTGCCCGGACTGGAGCACTGTAATGGAGGTGCTTGGTGCCGAAGCCAGATTCGGATTTTAGGCTGCGGGTTGAGGCCGTAGTAGCGCAGATACCAAGAGGCCGGGTAATGACCTACGGCCAGATTGCCGCCCTATGCGGCAGTGCGCGGGCTGCCAGGATAGTCGGCGGCATCGCTCACTTCGGCGACCCTAAGCTGCCCTGGCAGAGAGTGGTTAACAAATCCGGCGGGCTGGCGTCCGGCTACCCGGGCGGCCGGGCGGGGCACAAAGAGCATCTGGAGTCAGAAGGCGTTACTGTCAGTGATGATTATCGCGTGAAGGTATCAGAGCTTATCTGGTGGCCAGAAGACCAGGTTATAGGTGATAGGTTCTAGGTGCTGGCAATGAAGACAAAGAAAGGCGATCATCCTAAAACCACGAACCTAAAACCTCGAACCTCTCCAGCGCTGCTGGTGATTGTCGGTGAGACCGCCTCCGGAAAGTCCGCGCTAGCTATGGAAATGGCGCAACGGTTCAGGGGCGAGATAATCGCCGCTGACTCCTGGACGGTCAGGCGGGAAGTCAATATCGGTACGGCCAAGCCTGCACCCGAAGAAAGAGCTAGAGTCCGCCACCATCTGCTCGACATAGTTGAACCCTGTGCCGATTTCACAGCGGCCGTCTTTAAGCGGCTGGCCAACGCCGCCATCACCGACATAGCTGCCAGAGGCAGTTTGCCGATAATGGTTGGCGGCACCGGCTTGTATGTCGAGGGGGTGATTTTTGATTTTGGCTTTTTACCGGCGGCCGACAAGGGAACGCGCGCTGAATTGAACGCTCTGTCTATTGGCGAGCTGCTTGAGCGGATTAAAGAGCGCGGGTTGTCGCTTGAAGGCATTGATGTGCGCAACAAGCGACGGCTTATCCGGTTGCTGGAAACCGGCGGCCAGCGACCAATGAGGCAAGGCCTCAGAGCCAACACGCTGCTGATCGGTCTCCGGTTGCCGCCCGGCGAGCTCAGGCAACGAATCGAGAAGAGGGTGGAGGCTATGCTGGAAGCCGGCCTGGAGAACGAGGTTAAGCAGCTGGCCGATAAGTACGGCTGGCAGTGCGAGGCCATGAAAGGCATAGGCTACCGGGAGTGGCGGGAGTATTTTGAGGGTCAGCAAAGCCTGGAGGCAACCCGGGCCAGGATCATCAAGTCCACTCTGGAGCTGGCCAAGCGCCAGCGCACCTGGTTCAAGCGCAACCCGAACATACAATGGATTAGTTCGGTCGAAGAAGCAGCAAAATTGGTCGAGGACTTTTTGCATTCAAAGGCTCTCGACAAGGGGGATAGTCTGTTACAATAGGTTCATGATTGAGCAATTGTTTGGGTCGAAAACCAGGGTGAAGCTGCTGCAGCTGTTCTACAGCAATCCCAACCGCTCATTTTACGTTCGGGAAATTACCCGAAAAATCGATGAACAGATTAACTCTGTCCGCCGGGAGCTCTCCAATCTGTTGAGCATTGGCATAATAACCTCGGATAACACCAATAATCGTCTGTACTACGAAGTTAATCAGGCTTACGAATTTTATACGCCGTTGGTTGCCATTTTCGGGAAAGGGCAGGCAGTAAGCTCCAGTGAAGCGCAGCCGGCCGTCAGCCAACAGGACGAAGTGCAAGCGCTTAAGGCTCTGGGACGGGTTGATCTGGCGCTTTATACCGGTCAGTTTACACGCGACGAATCAAGCGGCATCGACATGCTGATAGTCGGGGACGTCAACCAGTCCAAGGTCAATAAGTTTGTGTCTGAACTGGAAGCCAAAGAGGGCAAGGAAATTCGCTACACCGTTATGGACACGGATGAATTTAATTACCGGCGGCAAATTAAAGACCGGTTTCTGTATACGGTGCTGGAGTCCAAACACCAGATATTAGTAGACAAAGATAACGTTCTTAGCAAGCAAACTCAGGAGGACTAAGTCATGGAATTTCAATATTTCGGGGCAAACTGTGTCAAAATTACTACGAAAAAAGCGAGTATTGTCATAGATGACAATCTTAAGGATCTGGGCGGTAAAAGTATAACTAAACCCGGTGACGTTGTGTTGTTTACATCTCAAAAACCGGAAATTGAGCCGGAAGCTAAAATTGTAATTGCCGATCCCGGCGAGTACGAGGTGTCGGACGTGTCGATCCTGGGTGTGCCGGCCAGGGCTCATATTGACGAACCTGAACAACAAAATGCAACCATGTATCGTCTGATAGTGGATGATGTGCGCGTGGCTGTTATCGGGCATGTGTTTCCGGAGCTAAGCGAGGAACAGGCTGAAGCACTGGGCACGATTGACGTGATGTTTATTCCGGTGGGCGGCAACGGCTTCACGCTTGACGGGGTAGGGGCTTTAAAGCTGGCTAAAGAGATTGAGCCCAAGATCATTATTCCGACCCACTACGCCGACAAGGCGCTGAAGTATCCGGTGCCGGCCCAGCCCCTTGATGAGGCGCTCAAAGGGCTGGCCATGGAGCCGGCCGAGACGCTGCCTAAGCTTAAGCTGAAGGCTGCTGATCTGGCAGACGTCTCTAAGCTGATAGTGCTCGAACACTAAAAAGCCCGCCTTCATAAGCAAAGGTACGGGCTCTTTGTGCGACTAGGATAAGTCTAAATCAGACCCTTTTTCTTGAGGGTCCTGATGGCTTGCGTGCTGACGCGCATGGTTACTTTCTTGCCGTCAACCACGACTGTCTTGGTTTGCAGGTTCGGCTTCCAGACTTTCTTGGTGTGCCGCTGAGAAAAGCTGACATTGCTGCCGAACTGCTTGCCTTTGTTGGTTAAATCACATTTTTGCATAGTATTCCCTTATGACCTAAGGTGATAGTGTAGCTTTTTAAGGGGTAAAAGTCAACCCGGTCAGCCGACTTGCTATACTGGTACGGTATGTTAGAAGGAAACACCATCATCGAGATAGCGGTAGTGCTGATTACTATAGTTATCTCGCTGACTATTCATGAATCGGTTCATGCTCTGGTTGGCTATAAGCTCGGCGACACGACCGCACACCAGGAGGGACGAATTACTTTAAACCCATTGCGGCACATTGACCCCTACATAACCGTGATGTTGCCGTTGGTGCTGTTGCTGCTCGGTCAGCCGCCAATTCTGGCAGCCAAGCCGGTGCCTTTTAATCCGGCCAGGGTCAAGTTTGATGAGTTCGGGGCAGCGCTTATCGGTGTAGCCGGGCCGCTTTCGAATCTGGCGCTTGCGATCTTAGGAGCCATCGGTTTAAGGATAGCCAACATTGATGCCGGCACGGCCGCTTATGAGGTGATGCTGGTCTTTATTATGGTAAATGTCAGCGTCTTTGTTTTTAATATGCTGCCGCTGCCGCCGCTGGACGGCTCGCGCCTGTTGTACGCTGTGGCACCGCCAGGATTGCAGCGGATTATGGAGCAAATAGAAGCGGCCGGAATCGTGTTTGTTTTAGTTATCCTGTTCCTGTTGCTGCCGGTAATCGGTCCATTCCTCCAGACCGTCAACCAGAACCTGCTAATCTGGTTGCTGTAGGGTTGGCGGCTATTTTATAATATAACCGCTGGGTACAGTCGGCGGTAATGTTTATCTGAATACCATTACATCGGGAGTTCAATATTTGTTAGCGGCGTGCCGCTAACGTGCGAACACCCACCTGGAATAGACCAGGTAATCATGTCGGCTCGCCCAGCAGTTTTTATTGCCAAGGGTGTGATGGTGCCAGAGGTGCTGACTCGAACGGCCCAAGTACACCGGGAGTCTCATTGTAGTACACTAGTGTTATCGGGGTGTGGCGCAGTTGGCTAGCGCGTACGGCTGGGGGCCGTGAGGTCGCAGGTTCAAGTCCTGTCACCCCGACCATCCTCCGTCGTTCCACTTTTGTGGAACTATGGAGGATTTTTGATGCTAAGGGCTTGAACCGATAGGTGAGAATACGCGGTGGCTGTTCGCAAGGAAACCTTCCTCTGGCAACTAGTTGCCAAGAGCGAAGTTTCGGGCCCGCGGAACGTGGGCAAGTCCTGTCACCCCGACCATCCTATGCGGTACAATAGAGTAAGCAATGAAGTCACTGAAATTTAAGGCGCCATTAGCTGAGGCCGTATTAAGCGGCGAAAAGACCTCAACGATTCGTCTGAACGATGAAAAGAACATTACCGTTGACGACGTGATCGAGTTTATTAATAGTGATACCAAGTTGGCTTTCGGCACGGCGGTGGTGGAGTCCGTCCTCATTAAACGCCTGGGCGATTTGACGGAAGAAGACCTGCGCGGGCATGAGACTTACTCTTCAACCGAAGAAATGTACAAAGTTTTCAAGGGCTATTACGGAGCTGACGCAGGGCCGCACAGCCACGCTAAAATTATCCGTTTCAAACTAAATAAGTATGAAGAGCCGCAGAAGCCGGCGCACCTGGCACAAACTTATGACAAACTTAAGCTCTTTGCTGACGGCGGTTCCCGCGGGAACCCCGGACCGTCTTCAGCGGGCTTTGTTCTCTTTGATATGGACGGTAACGTTGTAAAAAAAGATGGAGTATATCTTGGCATTACCACCAATAATCAGGCTGAGTACCATGCTCTAAAGACCGGCCTGGAAGGTGCCAAATTACTGGGAGCCAGCGAGGTCGAGGTCTACATGGACAGCCTGCTGGTGGTCAACCAGATGAAAGGCCTGTTCAAGGTGAAGAATCGCGATCTCTGGCCGATTTACGAATCTATCAAGGAATACGCTTCTCAGTTCAAGCGGATTACTTTTAATCATGTACCGCGGGAACTCAATAAAGAGGCCGACGCCATGGTCAATCAGATACTGGACGAAACGGCCAAGAGCAACAATAAACCCTAGTTTCATGTTATAATATGTCGGCCAGATTATTGGCTGATCGCCTGCGCTCTTCATGAGAGAAGAGCGGTTAATAGTTAAACAGTCTACGGCCAGCAGTTAAAGAACTGTCAACTGTATACTGTCGACTGTCGACCCGCTCATCGCTTGTGATGAGCGCGGGAGGAAAGTCCGGGCAGCGTAGGGAAAGACAGTTGCTAACGGCAACCGGGGGCAACCCTAGGGAAAGTGCCACAGAAACGAAACCGCCCAAGCTGCGCGGTGCGCAGCATTTAACAATTTACAGATATCAGGTTACAGGAATTGATCAGACAGCATTTCTCAGACGGGCTACAAAGGCCAAGCTTGCTTAATGAAAAATGCTAAATTTCTGTTACATGATTAATGATACCTGTTAAATGTCATGCTCCGCGCGGCCGGTAAGGGTGAAACGAGTGGGGTAAGAGCCCACAATTCTCGGCGGTGACGCCGTGAAGTGGTAAACCCTGTCTGCTGCAAGGAGGCAGGCTCAAATCCGTTTTAGCGGATGGTTTCCCGCCAGAGTCTGCCACAAGATCCGCTTGATCTGCCGAGCAATCGGTGGACTAGATAGATGATCAGTTAAAACAGAACCCGGCTTACGGATAATCTGGCCCTGTAGTGAGCTTTCGAGATCTTTCGGCCAAGTGACCGAGAAATAGCTGCCCTAAGGTGTGGCTTGACTCTTGACTCGAAAGTCTACTACGGGGCTGGCCCTGTAGCGAGCAAAAAGCACCCTATAGTAAACCTAAGGGTGCTTTTTAAATGGGATTCTTCCCAGTGAACTACTTTTGAGCTGCCTTAACGACGGCCTCGAAAGCTTTCGGCTCATTAACTGCCAGTTCGGCCAGGACCTTACGATCAAGAGTGATATTCTTTTCTTTAAGAGATGCTATCAATCGGCTGTAAGTCGTGCCGTTTAATCTGGCAGCGGCGTTGATGCGGGCGTTCCATAGCTCACGGAAAGTGCGCTTGCGGTTACGCCGATCCCGGTAAGCGTTCTCCAGCGCCCTGGTTACAGCTTGCCGGCCGCGGCGAACGGATGAGCGGTTGGACCGGGTCATACCTTTGGTGGCCTGTCGAATCTTATTGTGCCGCCGCCTTGTTGTTACTCCTCGCTTTACTCGCATGGTTAGACTCCTAGTTTCTGCTTAATATTCTGACGGCTTTTGCCGCTAAGCGACTGCACGCCGGCAAAGGTGCGCTTACGGGCGGCACTTTTCTTCTGCAGGTTGTGACCTTTAGAGGCGTGGCGGCGCTGCACTTTACCGGTTTTGGTAAGTTTGACTCTATCTTTAGTGCCGCTGTGAGTTTTAAGTTTAGGCATATTTCCTCCTGATATAAAAACTTGATTATTGGTTGGTGCCAGGCTTACATGTTAAGCTTGGCTATTCTTGTGGTTTTTCTCGGTTTCCCGGGGTTCCAGGCGCTGGTTTCGGTGCGCTGCTTCTGACAACAAAGTTAAGCTGCTTGCCAGTCAGCTGGGGCTGTTGATCAACGATGACGGTTTCGCCTAAGGCTGCCAGTACTTTGTCGGCCAGCTTAAAGCCTATATCCTTATGTGCCATCTCTCGTCCCCGGTAAAAGATTGTGATCTTTACTTTGTGACCGGTGTCCAGGAAGTCCTGGACTTTTTTAAGTTTCACACCTAAATCATGATCGCTTATCTTGAGACCAAACCGCATTTGCTTTACTTCCAGAGTCTTGGCATTACGCTTGCTCTTTTGTTGCTGTTTGGTGCGCTGATAGTTGTACTTTCCCCAGTCAATGATTTTAGCGACCGGCGGATTGGCGTCAGGCGATATTTCTACCAGATCAAGCCCTTGCTCTTCGGCTGTCCGCAGCGCTTCGGCTTTGGTCAGGATGCCTATCTGGTTGCCATTCTGATCAATTACCCGGAGCTGAGGTGCCCGAATGGCCCCATTCAGACGCGTGTACTTATTGATGGAAGCAATCTCCTTAACTTTGATTAGATGTTTGGCGCAATTGTAACAGATAGCTGAACAGGGGTCAACCCGGATGTGTCAATCCTACAAGTCAATGGTTTGGCGCCGATATTGCAAGGCCTCACCGATGTGAGTAGGCTCAATTGTGGCGGATTCACTTAGATCGGCGATGGTGCGGGCAACTTTTACCGCCCGGATATAGCCGCGGGCCGATAGCTGAAGCTTGTCGGCGGCCTGGTTCAGCAGTTGTTTGGCGGTTTCGGTGAGACCGGCCAGCTTTTTGATCTCTTCGTTAGTTAAGTTGCTGTTGAATTTGGTTGCGCTCTGATGCCGGGCTTGCTGCCTGGCCCGGGCCCTTCTAACGCGGTCCAGGAGCTGACGGCTTGGCTCTTCGTCAGAGGCCGGGCCCAAAAGTCTATCGTGGACGATCTCGTCAACATCAACGTATAAATCAATGCGGTCGAGGATGGGTCCTGACAGTTTCTTCTGGTACTTAATAATTTGTTGCGGCAAACAGGAGCAGGCTTTGGTGCTGCCGTAATAACCGCAGGGACAGGGGTTGGATGTGGCTACCAGAATAAAATCAGCCGGAAACTGCAGGGTATCCTTGGCGCGGGCGACAGTGATCATGCCGTCTTCCAGAGGTTGGCGCAGAGCCTCGATGGTGGAGCGGTTAAACTCCGGCATCTCATCAAAGAACAGGACCCCTTTGTGACTCAAGCTGATTTCGCCGGGACGGGGATTTTGGCCGCCGCCGATTATGGCGGTTTCGCTGGCGCTGTGGTGCGGAGAGCGGAAAGGGCGCTCATAGACAATCTCATGGAAGTTGCGATTCGCTAGGCTGTGCAGGTGCGTTATCTCGAGAATTTCTTCGCGCTCCAGCTCCGGCAAAATCGAGGGAAGAGCTTTGGCCAGCATACTTTTTCCGGTCCCGGGCGGACCGTTTAAGAGAATATTGTGCTGGCCGGCGGCGGCGATCTCCAGGGCTCGCTTGGCTCTCTGTTGGCCGATGACGTGCTGGAAGTCGTGAGGGTAGCGGCGCTTCGCCGTGCCGGGCACCGAGCCTTGTTTGGTATTTTGCGGAGATATGGGCTTAGTACCGCTGAAATGCCGGAACAGCTCACGCAGGTTCTTGACCGGTAACAGGTTGATTTGGGGTATCAGCTGGGCTTGAGGCAGGTTGTCAGCGGGTATGAAAAAGGTGTCTATGCCGAGCTTGCGCCCGGCCAGGAGCTTGCCGATGATGCCGCGGACAGATCGCACTGTGCCATCCAGACTTAACTCGCCGATTATGGCCGCCTGCTTTATGGCCGTCGGATTGCCTTGGTTGCCGGCCAGCAAAATCGCTGCTGCGATGGCCAGGTCAAAGCTGGTTCCGTCTTTGGGGATGTCGGCCGGAGCCAGGTTGATAGTAATGCGCTTGCGGGGAAGTTGGATTTCGCTGGTCGCAAAGGCGCTTCTGATGCGCTCTTTGGCTTCGTCGACGGCCTTGCTGGCAAAGCCGACAATCACTATATTGGGCAGTCCATTGGATAGCTGACACTCGACGTCAATAATGACTCCATTGTTGCTGTTTTCCAGGATGCTGGTAACGACTGACGCCATTGCTGCCACTCTCTAAAATACTGTCTGGTTTGTATATTGCATCAATAATCAATTAAAAACAACCCGGAAGTTGCCGGGTTGTTTTAGTGGTAGTGGAGTTTTTGGTGTGTCTTTTTAAGGTTTTATTTTTATGGAACAACGGCTTGCGAGAAGCCGTTGTTGCGAGATACTTTTTGTTTTTGAGCACTTTTTTTATTCAAGTGCTACGCCTATCTTATAAATTGCTAAATCTTGTGTCAATACGTTTTTGCTTAAAAACCTGTGTATAAGTCCGGGTCCGATATTGCCTTTGGCCTGAATCCGCTCACGTCCTGGCACCAAAAGGAATTAATTATTAAGTCTATCGGCCCGATTCGAGCCGTTTATTGACTTACTAAGTAAAGCCGCCGGCAGGCAGGCGGGTTCCGGGCAGGTATGTAGGATTATCAGGCTAGTTGCGGGCGAGCGGTTTTTTGGCATAGATATTTAACGTATTGTGCTGAACTATGTTGGCCGGAGCGTTTCAAATTGGGCCGCGAAAAAGCCCAAGTCGCGGCGGGCAGCAAGCTTTCGGGGCGAAACGAAGCCAGCTTGCTTGCCCATACAAAATGTCGTTTGAATTGAAAGTTGAGGCTTTGTTGGCATGCGGTTATGATTTAGCGCTGGTTGGTTAATTCTGGCCGGGTGCGACATGGTCGTTCGGCCAGCTAATTTTAATAGACCAAAAAGCCATACGGGAGCCGGCTGGCATTTTGGCCACGGCAAAATAAAAACCCTTAAAAGCAATAATCCTTTGAAGCAGAAAAGCCCATAAAGGTCGCCATAAGACCGGGTCCAGACATGAGGGCGAAAATCCATGTTGATTTTGGCCAAGATAAGTCCACAAATGAGGTAGGCGAGATTTCCTTGTGTAATTATTACAACTTAGATTTAATAATTCATAACAGCGTATTGATGTTAAAAAAGCGATAATATACTATTGACAACAGGCTCAACTTATACTAGGCTGTAGGCATGTTTAGAAAACATAAAAATCCATAAAAACAAACGATTAAAAATCGGATAACGCTCACTTCTGCTGAAATATGCGGAATGAGCGGTCAGTCAAAGGCCGGGCTTGGTAAGCGCTATAAAATAATTTTTAAAGAGCGGATTTACCACCCGGTTCTTTATTTCGTTGAATAAAAATTTTGCTACTCATCAAAAAACATATGCTAACGTTAACCGTATGAAGCTTTTGAACATCAAACCGGTCCTCGGACCAATCCTCCCGGCTCTGCTGTTGATTACCTTACTGATTACTACGGATCCGAACAAGCTGCCGGTGTTCCTGTTGCCGCTGCCTTTTGTGTTGCTATTGATCAGTTTACTTCTGGGAATCCAGAGGATTCTGGAAGGGGCGGGTCTGAGCAAGCCCCGGGCCCGATTAACTGGAATCGGCGTGGCTTCCGGCCTGGTAGCGTTACTGGTGCTGAGATCGCTTAATCAACTGACATTGCGGGACGCTGTTCTGATGCTGGTGTTTGTGCTGCTGTTTGTCGGCTACTTGAATCGCCTGCAAGAGCGCAGTTAAATCTGTTTCAATAGAGTCAACTCTGGTATAATTGCCCCGAATATGAACCAAGAAACCGATTCACCGCAGAATAATTTCGAGCTGCCTAAGCCCCAATTTGAAGACGTGCCGCGGCCCTCGGCTGCTAACAGCCAGCCGGAAGTAACCGGGGCCGGGGCTGCCTATCCTGAGGCGCTTCATTCACGGCTTGATGTCCCGGGTGCGCAGACCGGCTTACCGCCCGTGGCAGACAATCAGCAGCCGACAACTGCCGCCAGCGATCCAGCCGGCCAGTCAGCGGACGGTTTTGCGGCCGACCCCGCGGTGGCTTCAGCCGGAGGTGCCGCAGCCGGACACCCCATCGCTCCGCCAATGGCTGAGGATGCCGATCTCATAGAAAAGGAATGGGTTATAAAGGCCAAGGAAATCGTTGAGAGCACCAGAGATGACCCCTACAAGCAGAATAAAGAAATCAGCAGATTCAAGGCCGATTACATGAAGAAGCGCTACAATAAAGACATCAAGGTAGAAGACTAATAGCGTGATGGGTTTTTTAATCTTTTTGATAGGACTGGCCGGCCTGTCGGCGATCGCGGGCCCGATTATCTTTTTGCATTCGCGAAAACTGCTGCGTGAGCAGAAGAATTATGAGCGGGGTCTTAAGATGGTCACGCTGCTTATCCAGTTGCCGCCGAGCAGCGACGACACCGATGGCGGCGGACGGGACGTGCGCGATGTAACCGAAGAAAATATATCCAAAGCCGAGATAATGTACAGCATCATTGCCAGCACGCTGAAAAAAGGCTTTAAGTCCAGATTTTACGGGCAACGCCACTTCAGCTTTGAGATTGTCGGAACCAAAGGCTTTGTCCACTACTATGCTGCCGTGCCGGTGGCGCTAGTGGACGTTATTAAGCAGGCCGTAGTCAGTGCCTATCCTTCGGCGCGCCTGGAAGAGGTCATGGAGCACAACATCTTCAGCCCGGTGGGCCGGATAAGCGGAACTATCGGCGGCGAATTAACGCTCAAAGAAAACTACGCCTACCCGATTGCCACTTACCAGGATATCAAGCGCGATGCCATGCAGTCGCTTCTGAACGCTCTGTCCACGCTTGATAAAGAGGACGGCGTTGGCATACAGATACTTATGCGCCCCGCGGATCCGATCTGGCGCAAGACGGCTTCGGCCGTGGCCAGCAAGAAGCGCAAAGGCAAGGACAGTAAAAAGGGGGTCGATCAGCTCTGGGCCTGGACCAAACAGCTGGCCGTCGCTTTTGTTAAGCCACCGGAGGACAAGGGCTCTGATGGGGGCGACAAGCCGGAATTGTCGGGCCTGGACCAGTCCATACTCGATGCCATTGACGACAAAACCAGGCACCCAGGCTACGAAACCCTGATCCGGGTGGTCGCCTCGTCCAACATTTCTCAAAAGGCCCAGTCGATTCTTAATAACGTGGTAGCAGCGTTTTCTTTGTTTGACGCTCAAGGCAAAAACGGCTTTAAGTACACCGCGGCCAAGGATATGGAGGAGTTCGTTACGGCCTATATACTGCGTTTCTTTCCGCCGGAGAACAACAAAAGCATCTTAAACTCGGTTGAACTGGCGACAATCTTCCACTTTCCTGACCAGAAAAATATTCCCACTTCGCAATTGGAGCGGCAGGAATCAAAGCAGGTGGACGGCCCGCGTAACGTTCCGGAAGAGGGGCTTCTGCTCGGGTACAACGTCTTTAGAGGGGTTAAGAAACCGATCCGGCTCGATAACGAAGACCGCCGCCGCCACATCTATGTAGTTGGTCAAACCGGCACCGGTAAGTCCACGTTCCTGGAGGATTTGGCTCTGCAGGATATGTTAAAGGGCGAAGGCTTTGCCTTTATCGATCCTCATGGCGATACCGCCGAGCGGCTGCTGGCTATGGTGCCGCGGGAGCGGACCGAAGACGTTGTTTACTTTTGTCCGGCCGACATGGACTACCCGATGGGCCTGAACTTATTTGAATTCCACACGCCGGAGCAGAAAGACTTTCTGATCCAGGAAGCCATAAACATGCTTTATAAACTCTATGACCCGCAGCGCCAGGGGATCATCGGTCCGCGCTACGAGCACTGGTTCCGCAACGCGGCCTTGACGGTGATGGGCGACCCGGCCGGCGGCACTTTTATAGATATACCCAAAGTCTTTACCGATAATAAATATGCCCGGGAAAAGCTCAAGCACATTACCGATCAAACGGTTCTGGATTTCTGGAACAAGGAAATGGCTCAGACCAGCGATTATCACAAGAGTGAGGTCCTGGGCTGGTTCGTCAGTAAATTCGGCGCTTTCTTAAGCAACGAGATGATGCGCAACATCATCGGCCAGACCAAGAGTTCCTTTAACCTGCGCGAGATCATGGACAACAAGAAAATCCTGCTGGTTAACCTCAGTAAGGGCCGGACCGGCGAGCTTAACTCCAAACTGCTGGGTATGATTTTTGTGATGAAATTTCAGGCTGCCGCGATGAGCCGGGCCAGCATACCGGAGGAGGACAGAAAAGATTTTTGTCTGTACGTTGACGAGTTCCAGAACTTCTCGACTGATTCATTCGCCACCATAATGTCCGAGGCTCGAAAGTACCGCCTCAACCTGATCGTCGCCAACCAGTTTACGACGCAGCTAACGGAAGAAATACGTGACGCCGTCTTCGGTAACATGGGTACGATTGTCTCTTTCCGAGTAGGCACCAACGACGTGGACTCGCTGGTTAAATACTTTTCGCCGGTTTTTGACGGCAATGACCTGGTCCGGGTGCCGAACTTCAACACCATCACCAGAACGATGATAGGCGGAGTGCCGACTCAGCCGTTCAGCATGTCGACGTTGCCGCCACTGGGGACGCCCAATAAACAGCTGGCCGAAGCCTTGAAGCAGCTGTCAGCGGCCAAGTACGGTCGTCCAAAGAATGTAGTCGAGAACGAGATATTCGACCGGCTGAGGACGCCAGAGGATCAGCAGGCGGCCTTTGGTAATCCTTTTGCTAAAGGGCCCGGACCGGCCCCAAAAAGCCCGTACGGAGCCCCTGCGAAGCCGGCAGCGGGTACTTCGTCGTTCCTGGACGAATGGCTGGCCAAACGTAAAGGACAGGTACCCGGTCAGCCGCCGGCCCGGCCCGCCGGTAAATCATTTGGCGCCGGTGCAGCTCCCAGCCCAACCGCTTACGGCAATCAGGCGGCCGCCTTCAGTCCGCCTCCGGCCAACATGCCGGGCAGCGTCATTAAACCGCCGGCTAATCCCGGGGTGACGGCTCAACCCAATCCTCAGCCTGCGGCAACCGGTACGATAGAACCCCCCGCTAAGAAGACCAACGGCGAGATCAAGCTGTCCGGCACTGCCAGTGACAGTCCGGCGGAAGACACCATCTTTATTGACCGTGACGGCAACCTGGGCGATAAGTAGTCTTTGCTCTCTGGCGATTCAGAATTTCCGCCGCCACAGCGAACGTATAACCAGTTCTATCAGCAGCCCCAGGAAAAAGCCGCCGATCAGGAACAGCAGGAATGTAGTCGGGTTATATTCGTAGCCATAGCGTTTAACGAAGACCAGCAGGGCCAGACTGCCGGCAAAAGCGGTCAGACCGCCGCCGAGAAGCCCGGATGGTCTGGCAACGGTTTTAGAGCCGGCTTCGCTTAGCTTATCGATCGCCGGCTTATGGATGAAGCGGCTGAATCTGCGCTCAGGTTTGCTTAAATGGCGCTGAATCCGGTGAAGGGTTTTTTCTAAAGCTTTCTGGCGCAACTCCCCGGTAATCGTAACGGTTTCCGGCTGCTGCTCAGTTTCCAGGCTGGTCTCCTGGCTGCTGAGGGCCAGCTGCTCGATACGCTGCTGGGCGGCTTCTACTCGTGCGGCCTGGTTTTTCTCGACAGCCTTATGGTCGATTTCAGGGCTACGTTCCTGCTTGCCGGGCGATACCTCAGGCTGCTTTTTGGCCGCCTCGGGACGATGATGATGGAGCAGCTTCTCGCTCATTTTTATATACTCCCGCCGGCGGCATATTCGTGACGCACTATATCAAGCTCTTTTTTAAGCAAGCGGCTGCGGGCCAGGAAGTAGGCGCTGCCCGAGGTGATCGTAAAGGCGATGGCGACTGTTGTGCCTGGCCCGGTTTCAGGCAGGCGCCGTTGGATTTCCTCGATGGTTTTGGCCACCGGGCAGGCGACTTCCAGGCCGATCTCGTTGCCGTATTGATTGCTTATAACGCAATCGTAATCGGTGCTGATTCCGGACGGGCTGTTGGTGCTGGCAATATCATCTTTCATCTTGATACGGAACCGGTTAATAGTGTCGCTGTTAGCCGCCAGGGTCTGGTTGGGCCAGGAGACAGTCTTGCTGGAGTCGTCGTAAGTGCCGCCTTGCTCCTCCAGGTAAGTCAGGTCCAGGTCGGCATAGTCCAGCAGGTCGCCGACATAATCTTCGACGGTGAATTTTCTTTCCTGGGAAAGCGTGTTGGTGGTGAGCAGGCGATACTCAATCACGTCACCTGGCCGGACCAGGCTCTCCTGGGTTTCGTCTGGCGTGTAGTCCTGGGTTATGTTAAGGGCTTCTTTCATCTGGCCAGGGGGGACGTCTTCGGGTTCAGGCTCCGGCTCGGGTTCAGGTTCTGGCTCAGGTTCAGGCTCCGGTTCCGGATCGGGGGTAGCGTCAGGCGTCTTGGGCGGCTCGCTGACCCGATACGTGTCACGGCAGGTGTCACTCTCACTGCTTTTTGTGGTGCCTTCGACCAGGTAGTTGACGGTTACTTTGACCGAATAACGGCCGGGATCGTAGGTGTGCTCCACCGTATGAGTGGTTTGGCTGGTGCGGTAGCGCTTAGTAGTGCCGTCATCGAAATCATAATCGTAGGAGTTGATCTTTATGAGACTGGGGTCACCGATCAGGGAAGTGCGGGTGGTAAGCCGGGCTTTGGCGGGGTTACTGGTTGAAGCCGCGACCGTGACGCGGCACTCGGCTTCCGGCTCGTCGCAATCGCGGTCGGAAGCGGCCAGGCCCGGGTCGTACGGGCAGGGAATGAAGACTTGTATGCAGGCGCTGTAGGAGTTACTGCTGACGGTTGAGGCGTTGTCAGCCGTTAATTTTGCCCGGTTACAGATGTCGGTAGACCGGCTGAGGCTGTCTTTGATTTTGATTCTGAAGTCCAGGACCCGAAAGGTCGGACTGTAGCTCAAATTACCGACCGGCACCCGCATTGTCGTACCGGTTATGGGCAGGTCGGTCGGGTCAATCACTTCAAACTTGTCCAGTTCCAGCCGATCCTCTATATACACGTTCTCGGCCAGAGAGTCGGGTATTTTGTTGCGGTATTCGATTCGGTAGACCGGCGTATCGCCAGGCTTGAGAGTGGTGCTGCCGCCACGGACGGTTTTGCGTATCTCGAGTTCCGGTTCGGCCGGCTCGAATTTGCCGATTTGCGTGTAATTACCGCAGTCCACGATGATCCAGAAAATATCGCCATTACTTTTACGCCCCTCGAAAGCCTGATAGGCATTGGAGTCGTTGATTATGTCCCATGCTTTCAGCTGGCGCATGTAAATGGTAGGGCCGCCGTTGGTCTGCAGGCTGATTTCCCGCCGTTTGTACTGGCTTTCGACGTTGGTATAGCCCGAGAGGGACGTCCGGCCGATCGACCAGTAGTCGCGGCTATTGGAGCGAATGGAAGAGTTGGGAAGCCGGGGAAGCGCGGCTATGTCGGAGCGAGTCAGTCCGAACTTTCCGTAGATGGCCGGTATATCGCTGCCCGGTGCGTCCCAGGCTCTTAGAATATCGTCACGCGTCCGGATGCCGTTGATTATATGGTTATTGGAATGAGCCAACGACCGTTCCGGAGGTGAAATTGCCGCGAAGAATTGGATAAATAGCGCCAGCGCCATGAACAGGAAACCCAGGCGACGAACCGACTCTTCCTGGCGCAGGCGTTGGCTGTAAAAAGAAATTTGACCTACGAGGCTGGGGTTAAAGGGTAGGTTGGCCAAAAGTTTTGTAATCATTACTGCAACTTTGTTTTAGTAAATGTAAATTCTCACGCTTATTTAACCATAAGGACACTTGTTCAGACAAGTCTTAGGCGAGTTGTCTAAACGTCGCAAATAACGTATACTATAAGCTGACTAAAGTGTATGTAAGTAAGTTTTGAGGGATTATTAGAAGTGGCCAAACAAAAGGATTACGGCGCGCAGCAGATTCAGGTGCTTGAGGGCTTGGAGCCCGTTCGCAAACGACCGGGGATGTATATTGGCGGGACGGGCCAGGAAGGCTTGCATCACCTTATTAAAGAAATCGCCGATAACTCAATTGACGAAGCCATCGCCGGCCATGCCACCCAGGTCCATGTGACGTTGCTGGCTGATGGCGGAGTTACGGTCAGCGACAATGGCCGTGGCATTCCGGTGGGTAAAGTGGCCAAGACCGGCAAAAGTGCGCTGGAGACAGTGCTCACGGTGCTGCATGCCGGCGGTAAGTTCGGCGGCGGCGGCTATAAAGTTTCCAGTGGTCTGCATGGCGTAGGCGTAAGTGTGGTCAATGCTTTGTCGACTCGTTTGCGAGCCGAGGTCCACACCGACGGCGGCATCTATGTTCAGGAATATGAGCGCGGTGTTCCGCTGGCGCCCATTGAAAAGGTCGGCAACACCACCGATACCGGAACGATAATTACGTTCTATCCTGACGACACGATTTTTGAAACGGTTGAGATGGAGTACGAGTGGGTGGTTGATTATCTGCGGCACCAAGCCTATCTGACCAAAGGAGTCCGAACTTACGTGGTCGATGAGCGGAGCGGCCGGCGCTACGGCTTTTACTTCGAGGGCGGCATCCAATCTTATGTCAAGCACTTAAACCTCGGTAAGGACGTGATTGACGATGATGTTTTTTACGTCGAAAAACAAGTCAAAGATGTTCAGGTGGAAATTGCTCTCCAGTATGCCGATACGTACACCGAGACAATCAAAGCTTTTGCCAACAACGTCTTTAACCCCGAGGGCGGAACACATCTTACCGGTTTCCGGGCCGCTCTGACCCGAGTTATTAACGACTACGCCCGTAAGAACGGTCTGCTTAAGGAGAAAGAAGAAAACCTGTCCGGCGAGGATTGCCGTGAAGGCTTGACGTCAGTGATCCTGGTCAAGCTGCCGGATCCTCAATTCGAAGGTCAGACCAAAAACAAGCTGGGCAACCCGGAGATCCGGGGCTACGTCGAGCAGGTTCTAAGTGAATACCTGGCTTATTATCTGGAAGAACACCCGGCCGTCGCCAGAAAGATTGTCGGCAAGGCGCTACTGGCGGCGCGCGCCCGTAAAGCGGCCCGGGCAGCCAGGGAAAACATCATCCGTAAAGGCGTGCTGGAAGGGGCGAGTATGCCCGGTAAGCTGGCCGATTGCTCCTCCAAAGACCCGGCCAGCTCCGAGATTTACCTGGTGGAGGGTGACTCGGCCGGCGGTTCAGCCAAAAGCGGCCGCGACAGCAAGACTCAGGCTATCCTGCCGCTAAGAGGAAAGGTTCTGAACGTCGAGCGGGCCCGTCTGGATAAAATGCTGGCCAATAACGAGATCGTCAGCCTGATCAAGGCTCTGGGCGTGGGTATTGAAGAGCAGTTTGCGCTCGACGGCCTGCGCTACAACCGGATTATCATCATGACAGATGCTGATGTGGACGGTAGCCACATCAGTACTTTGCTGCTGACATTTTTCTTCAGGTTCATGAGGCCGGTCGTCGAAGCAGGCCATCTTTATCTGGCTAAGCCACCGTTGTTTGAGCTGGTCAAGCCGGGGCGCAAAAGCAGTGCTTACGTCTACAGCGAAGATGAGCTGGAAGATCAACTCAATAAGTTTATCGCCGAGCGCAAAAAAGCCGGCATTAAAATTGATGAGTCCGATGAGCGTTACAAGCAGGCCGGTTTCATTGAGCAAAAGCGCTACAAAGGACTTGGCGAAATGGATGCCGATCAGCTGTATGAGACCACTATGAACCCGGAAAAGCGTGTACTTATACAGGTTAAGATTGAAGACGCCGAAAAAGCCGATGCCATCTTTAACAAATTGATGGGCACCGAGGTCGAGCTGCGCAAGAACTTTATTCAAACCCACGCTAAATTCGTAAAGGATCTGGATATCTAGGTATGGACGAACAGCAATTGGAAGCAGAAGTTTTGCCGCAAAACCACTCTCGTGAAGTTGAGCTGAGAACAGTTGAAAACATCATGGAAGACAGCTATCTGCGGTATTCCATGAGTGTTATTGTTGCTCGGGCCCTGCCGGATGTCCGGGACGGCCTCAAGCCGGTTCACCGCCGGATTCTCTACACCATGAATCGTGACGGTCTGCGGGCCGGATCGCGTCACCGCAAGAGCGCCAATGTTGTCGGTGCTGTTATGGGTGATTACCATCCGCACGGCGATGCTGCCATTTACGATTCAATGGTGCGCATGGCTCAGACCTGGGCTATGCGGTATACCTTGGTCAACGGTCAGGGTAACTTCGGCTCCATGGACGGTGACCCGCCGGCAGCGATGCGTTATACGGAAGCTAAAATGGCGCGTATTGCGGAAGAACTACTGGAGGATATTGATAAGGAAACGGTTGATTTTCGTGATAACTACGATGGAAGGCTGCAGGAGCCTGCCGTACTGCCGGCCAAACTGCCTAACTTGTTGTTGAACGGACAACTTGGTATCGCTGTGGGCATGGCGACAAACATACCGCCACATAATTTATCAGAGCTGGTTGATGCTACGCTGCATCTGATAGATAAGCCGGATGCCGGGCTGGATGAGCTGCTCGAGTATGTTAAAGGTCCGGACTTTCCGACTGGCGGCATTGTGTATGGCCGCGACTCCATCCGGACGGCCTACGCCACCGGTAAGGGCGGGGTTATTATCCGGGGCGTAGCCGACGTTGAGGAGGCCGCTAAAGGCCGCCATCGCATAGTCATCAGTGAAATACCTTATAACCTGAACAAGGCATCGCTGCTGGAGAAAATAGCCGATCTGGTACACGATAAGAAAATCAGTGGTATTAGCGATGTTCGCGATGAAAGTGCCCGGGGCAACGTTCGGGTAGTAATTGATCTCAAAAAAGACGCCTACCCCAAAAAGCTGCTAAACCAGCTGTATAAGCTGACACCTCTGCAGTCCACTTTCCACTACAACATGCTGGCGCTAATCGACGGCATCCAACCGCGGATTCTCGGCCTTCAAGATATAATCCAGGAGCACATTAAGCACCGACAGTCGGTGGTGCGCCGGAGAACCGAATACGAGCTGCGGAAAGCGCGCGACCGTGCTCATATTCTCGAAGGATTGAAGACCGCCCTGGATCACATTGATGAAGTTATAACAACGATCCGGGAGAGCGAGACTACTGAAGAGGCCGCCAACAACCTTATCAAGAAGTTTAAGCTGACTGAGATACAGGCTAAAGCTATTCTGGCAATGCAGCTGCGCACACTTGCCGGGTTGGAGCGTAAGAAGATTGAAGACGAGCTGGCCGAACTGCTGAAACTTATAGCTGAACTGGAAGCTATACTGGCGGACGAAAAGAAAATCCTCAAGATTATCAAGGACGAACTGAAGGCTTTGCGTAAGCAATACGGCGATGAGCGACGTACAAAAGTCGTGCCCCAGGAACTTGGTAAGATGAGTGATGAAGACCTGGTGCCGGATGAGCAGGTTGTAGTCACGCTTACATCAGCTAATTACATCAAGCGAAGCCAGATAGCTGAATACCGGCGGCAGGGACGCGGCGGCAAGGGCCGGCGCGGCATGATAACCCGGGAAGAAGATGTTATCGAGCACGTGGTTAATGCCAGCACCCATGACTTCCTGCTATTCTTCACGAACAAGGGACGCGTGTTCCGCCTGAAGACATATGAGGTTCCATCAGCGTCCTTAAGTGCCAAAGGCATAGCGTTGGTTAACCTGTTGCAGTTACAGCCCGAGGAGACGGTCAGCGCCGTCATTAACATCAGTAAACAAATGCAGGGCGGCAATCTCTTAATGTGTACTGTCCGTGGCGTTGTAAAGAAAACTCCTTTTGAACAATATCAGAATGTCAGGAGCTCCGGCCTGATTGCCATTAACCTTGACGATGGCGATGAGCTCAAATGGATACGCATGACCAATGGTGATAACGAAGTTGTAATATCGACCAAGCTGGGTCAGGCTATCCGCTTCCACGAGAAGAACGTGCGACCTATGGGGCGTGTAGCGCGAGGAGTCAGGGGAATTCGCCTGCGGGCCGGTGATCAGGTTATCGGCATGGACATAGTTGAAGCCAACAGCAGCATTTTTGTTATAAGCGAGAAAGGATATGGCAAGCAGACCAAGATCGCGCAATTCACGGCTCACGCACGAGGTGGTGTGGGGATCAGGTCGGCCGTTGTAAATAATAAGACCGGCAACCTGGTAGGTGTTAAAACGCTTACCGGTGATGACTCCCAGGAAGTCATAATTATTTCACAACAGGGCCAGACCATAAGACTGGGTCTAAAGAACATACCGAAACTGGGCAGGGCCACACAAGGCGTAAGGATCATGCGTCTTAACGAGGGTGACAAGGTGGTCTCACTGGCGCTGGTCGATAAGCAGACCGAAGAGCTAGACGAGGAAGCCGTCGATGCCAAGAAGAAGCCTGCAAAATAACAGAGATATATTGCGGATATAGTTGTAAAAATTGCTGTAAGACCGTAAAGTCTTGACACCTGATAGTCTAAGGAGTAGGATAGTATAAGTCTTTTCGGAGTTCTCTTTAAGTGTCTCTGAAAAAGAACGTTAAAAATTGAATAGTGCAAATCCCCTTCGGGGGAAATTCGCCCAAGCAGATTTATCTGTTTACAGTCAGCCGTAAGGCTGCCTGATGCAACGCAGCTTGCTGCGCTGCAGGCGCGAATTATCAACGTCAGTTCAAATCTTGGCATTAGCCAAGTGTGAACTATGTTTTAAACAGTAATGTCAGTTTCTGACTGAACTGTGGAGCAAGTTCTCTTTATGGAGAGTTTGATCCTGGCTCAGGATGAACGCTGGCGGCGTGCCTAATACATGCAAGTCGAGCGGCAGCATGCTTCTCACTAAGGTTCGAAGCATTTGCCACTGGTCATTGAACATTTGTCACTAGAAGAACAAATGAAAAATGAAAAGTGGTAAATGATAAATCTCCGAGCTTTTGTGAGGAGTGATGGCGAGCGGCGGACGGCTGAGTAACGCGTAGGAACGTACCCCAAACTGAGGGATAACTGCCTGAAAAGGTAGCTAATACCGCATGTGGTGCGTCTCACTGAGGTGAGACGCAGGTTATAGTGAATAGTGGTTAGGTTCTAGAATTTTCTAGCACCTCTAACCTAAAACCTATACCCTGCGCATCGCTTCTGCGAGGCGCATTAAAGCTTCGGCGGTTTGGGAACGGCCTGCGTATGATTAGCTTGTTGGTGAGGTAACGGCTCACCAAGGCGACGATCATTAGCTGGTCTGAGAGGATGATCAGCCAGACTGGGACTGAGACACGGCCCAGACT
>CAZMXN010000007.1:0-24835 GCA_964570275.1 uncultured Candidatus Saccharibacteria bacterium | reverse complement strand
ATGCCAACGGTATTCTGAATGTCAGCGCCAAAGACAAAGGCTCCGGCAAAGAGCAGTCAATCACCATCCAAAACAGCGGCAACTTGGACAAGGCCGAAGTTGAAAAGATGGCCAAAGAAGCCGAGGCCCACGCCGAAGAAGACAAGAAAAAGCGTGAAGCCATCGAAGCCCGCAACGTGCTCGACAGCGCCGTTTACCAGGCTGAAAAGATGAAGTCCGACCACAAAGACAAGCTCAGCGAAGACGACACCAAGAAAATCGACGAAGCCGTCGAAGCCGCCAAGAAAGTGGTTGGCGACGAAAAAGCCGATAAAGACGCACTGGAAGCAGCGGCTAAAAGCCTGAATGATGTGCTGATGCCGATTGGAGCTAAAATGTATGAAAGCGCCCAAGGCGCGGCAGATGGAAGTTCGAAGGCGGAAGACGACGAAGGTAAAAAAGGCAAGGCCAAAGACGGACCCGTCGAAGGTGAAGTCGTCGACGAAGATAAGAAAGATTAAGACTCTCTTTGACAAGTAGTTCGTCAGTGAAGAGTTGTCGACCGGGTAATCTATAAACTCCCGGCGTAAAGTGTATGGAAATTGCACAATAAAGTAAGATAGAACGAATGGCTAAGCGAGATTACTACGAAGTACTGGGCATAGGTAAAAGCGCCTCGGCGGACGAGATTAAAAAGGCGTTTCGTCGGCTGGCAGTTAAGTACCATCCGGACAAAGAAGGCGGCGATGAGGCTAAATTCAAGGAGATCAACGAAGCCTACGAAGTCCTGAAAGACCCCACCAAACGGCAGCGCTACGACCAGTTCGGCCACGCCGGCGTTGGCGGCAATGGTGCCGGTGCCAGCGGCTTTGGCGGTTTTGGCGGTTTCGGCCAGGGCCAGGAAGTTCACTTCGATTTTGGCGACCTGGGACTGGGCGATATTTTCAGCAGTTTCTTTGGCGGGGGCACTTCCGGCGGCCGCCGCCAGCGGCAAACCCGCGGCCGGGATGTGGAAACCAGCGTGGAGCTGTCTTTCGAGCAAGCTGTTTTCGGTACGGAAGTCGAACTCAGCCACAAACTGGAGGATACCTGTGAACACTGTAAGGGCACGACAGTCGAACCCGGCCACGAACTCAAGGAGTGCCCGGAATGCAAAGGCACCGGCCAGGTGGTGACCGTGACCCGCACGATTTTCGGCAACATCCAGCAGGCCAGCCTCTGCCCGACCTGTAAGGGTCGCGGCAAGGTGCCGGAGAAAGTCTGCTCAGTCTGCAAAGGCAAGGGCACTCAGCCCAAGAGCCAGAAAGTTAAACTCAAAATCCCGGCCGGCGTGGATGACGGCGCCACCATCCGGCTGCGCGAGCATGGTGAGGCGGTTGCCAACGGTCCGAAAGGCGATTTATACGTCAATATCCGGGTCAAACCGCACAAGAAGTTCACGCGCGAGGGCGATCTGATTTTAAGCGAAGAGCATGTCAGCATGGTTGACGCCGCCCTGGGCACGGAAATTGAAGTCGAGACGGTGGACGGCCCCGTAAAAATGAAAATCCCGGCCGGCACGCAAAGCGGCACCGATTTCAAGCTGTCCGGTCACGGCGTGCCGCATCTCAAGCGGGATAGCCGCGGCGCCCACATCGTCAGCATTATTGTCGACACGCCGACCAAACTGAGCAAAGCCCAGCGTGAACTGCTGGAGCAATTCGATAATAAGCAGTCCCGGTTCGGGCGGTAGGTTTATCGCTCTATACCGGCGTAGCGCAGCATACGGGTGCCGATTTCCTTGGCCAGGCGCTTCCGCAGCGGCAGCTCGCGGTGTCTGCGCTCGACATTGGCTTGCTTGTCGGCGTACATGGCCTTGTCGGCTGCCTGCAGCAATTCGGTGGCTGACATGCCCGGTCGCCAAAGGGCCGCTCCTATCGAGGCATTAAAACCTAGCTTCTGCATCTCGGGCGGTAAGCTGTCAAAGAACGCCTGAAGCTCGTCCCGGACGCGCAATTCCACCACCTGCAAACGCTCATGGGCGTCGCTTTTCGTATCGGTCTGGCGGGGAGTCAAATCAACCAGTAAGGTGAACTCGTCACCGCCGATTCGGCCGGCAAACGGCTCGGCTGCCGGTTGGATCAGGCGCTCATGGGCGACCACATCCGACGGTTCTTCCGATTCCTGCCGCAGCGAATTCTTGATAGTGGCGGCCACCTGAGTCAGCATGGAATCGCCGACATCGTGACCGAAAGTGTCGTTGATTCTTTTGAACAGCACCAGATCAATGAAAATTAAACCCGGCTGAGCCTGGCCGCTCTCCGCGGCGCTGATCCGTGACTCGAGCTGCCTTCTTAAAGCTTCCTTGTTATGCAGCCCGGTCAGCGTATCCATTTGCGATTGTTGCAGCAATTCCTCGGCCGCATTAAGCCTGGACCGCAAGCTGGCCAGCTCGGCGGCCGGATCGGGTCCGTAAGGTGTGCCGGGTGACATAGGTATTTGTACCATGAGCATAACTATACCATAAACTAACCATAAGAGCAAATAAAAAACTATGTACAAATAAAAAAACCTGGTAAATAATTGGAAAAATGAGAAAACATGAGCAGAATGGCTTCGTTACGATGATCGTGATCCTGCTGGTAATCATTCTGGCTGCCGTCTATCTTGTCTTTACCAGAGTAAGCCAGGCTCAAAACTAGTTGCCATAGGTTAATAAATGTGATATAATAAGAAGATGGCAACACCTTCCCGTATCACCTTAGGTGCGTTTGAAAAGGTCGACTTCCCGGAGTTCGGCCTGAATGACATTACCGCCAAGATTGACACCGGCGCCTACAGTGGCGCGTTGCATTGCACGCAGATTGAAGAAGTTGAGACGGCCGAAGGGCCAACATTGACTTTCTCGCCGTTTGATCATCCGGAAATCACGTATTCCACCAGTGATTACGCGGTAAAGCACGTCAAAAGCTCCAACGGCGATGAGCAGGCCAGGTATTTCATCAGCACCACCATCAAACTTCGGGGCAAAGTTTATCCGATAGCCTTGACCCTGGCCGACCGCAGCGAGATGAAGTGGCCGGTGTTAATCGGCCGGCGGTTTCTAAGACAAAACGAGTTTTTAATTGACGTGACCCGCAAATCTTAGGTATGGTGGCAGAGGAAAGCTAAAACATGAGTATTTTAAATATCGCCATATTGTCCAAGGGGCCGGGCAACTACTCGACCAAGCGGCTGAAAGCCGAAGCCGAGTCGCGCGGCCACAAGGTCAGCGTAATTGACTACACCAAGTGTTACGCGACGATTGAGAAGAGTAACCCGGTAGTCAGCTACGAGGGCGAGCACTTGACCGGCTTTGATGTGATTGTGCCGCGGATTGCCAGCAGCTACACCCGGTATGGCTCGGCCATTGTCCGGCAGTTCGAGATGCGCGGCGTGTTTACGACGACCAGTTCGATTGCCCTGGTGCGCTCCCGCGACAAGCTGCGCAGCATGCAGGTGCTGTCCCGGGCCGGCGTCGGTATTCCTAAAACCGTGTTCTCGCGCGGCGTGACCTCGGACGTGGAGGACCTGATTGAAGATATTGGCGGGACGCCGGTTATCATCAAGCTGGCCCGCGGCACGCACGGCAACGGCGTGGTTCTGGCCGAGACCAAAAAAGCCGCCAAGTCGGTACTGCAGGCCTTTTATGTCATGGACGATGACGGCACCAACATCTTGCTTCAGGAGTACGTTCGCGAATCGGCCGGTACCGATATCCGGGCGTTCGTGGTCGGCGGCAAGGTGGTTGCCAGCATGCAGCGCCAAAGTCTGGACGATGATTTTCGCTCCAATCTGCATCAGGGCGGGGAGGGCAAAGCCATTCGCTTGACCGATGAGGAGCGCAAGACCGCCCAGAAAGCCGCCAAGGCCATGGGGCTGCAGGTTTGCGGTGTCGATATGATGCGGTCGGATAAGGGTCCGCTGGTCCTGGAAGTAAATCCCAGCCCGGGCTTCGGGATCGAAGAGGTCACCAAGCGCAACGTGGCCGGCGCTATCATGGATTATGTTGAGCAGAATGCCAAGAAAAGCCAGCGCAAAGACCGCGTTGGGGCCTAAAAAATTCCTGCTGGCGGCTTTCATCGCCGTTGCTTTGGCGGGTTTGGCGGTTTACGGCTATGTCCAAATCAGACAATCCGACCGGGTCGCAAAGCCGACGCTCCGGGTGGAGTCCAGCGGCCGGAGCATTACTTACGAAGTAGCCGAAGACGAGGAGGCGCGGTCCAGGGGCCTATCCGGCCGCGAGAGCTTAGCCGAAGGCACCGGCATGCTGTTCGTGTTTGAGGAGAATGGTCAACCCTGCTTCTGGATGAAGGACATGAACTTCAGTATCGATATGGTCTGGCTGAATGAAGCCCGCCAGGTAGTTCACCTGGAGAGCCGGGTCGGCCCCGAAACTTTCCCCGATCAATTCTGCCCGGACGAGGCGGCGCGCTATGTCCTGGAAGTCAATGCCGGGGCGGCCGAGTCGCTTGGCTTGACCGAGGGCGCCCAAGCATCTTTTTAAAACGCTCGTGCTATTATTAGCTTAATGACCGGATATATTATTCTTGGCGTCGTGCTTGGTTTGCCGCTCCTGCTGGGCCTGCTGTTCAGGGTCAACACGCCGCATTTGTTTTTTAGCTTGATGGCCGGTGAGCTGCTGGCCCGTTACTTCGGTGATGATGCCGAGCGGTTTATCAGTGCCCTGAGCCGCAATCATACTGCCGGCGCGTATGGTGAGGCCGCGGTGCTGCTTCTGCCGGTTGTGTTGACGGCTCTTTTGCTTAAAGGGACGATGAGCAAGGGCCGGGTCGTGCTGCAGCTGGTGCCGCTGGCCATAACCGGCGTTGTACTGGCAGCTTTTTTGCTGCCGATCCTGCCTGATGCCGTTCAAAACCATGTCCGGGAGCTGGAAATTGGCCGCCGCCTGCTGGATCGCAGTGATCTGATAGTCGGTATTGTCGTCTTGTTCCAGTTGGTAACGTTGTGGCTGCTTAACCGCTCGCGTGAGCACGGCAAAAAGCACCACAAGTAGTACGACAGGGGTCAACAGATTGACTTTTCGTTCAAAATACGGATAATGTAAGAAGTTATTTTCACCCTTGTGCTCACTGTTCGGAACTAGCTTTTCAAACCAAGGAGTCGGCTTGGCCGACTCGACTGTTTGGAAAGCTAAAAGGAAGAGAGAGCGCTAAAGACGAAGTTCTGCGAGCTTGCCCGTCAGAACGAGTCAACAGCCTCGCTCTGACGGGGCCCGTAGCTCAGTTGGTTACCGTATCATTTGATACGGCCATGTCGAATGACATGGGAGCCAACTCTTGAAAACTTGTTTTCAAAGACGTTGCTGCGGGTGAGATGAGCCAGTGGCTCATCGCAAGGACACTTGACTGATTTGAAGCTTGCTTCAAGTAAGTCAATGTCGGGCCTGCAGGATGTAGGCGCGGAACGTGACCGAATCCGGATTCGAACCTTACCAGTTATAATTAGTGTGCCCGTTTACGGGCCCGTAGCTCAGTTGGTTAGAGCAGCGGCCTTTTAAGCCGCGTGTCGTGGGTTCGAATCCCACCGGGCCCTCCACGAAAGAACCGTCCTTTTGGGCGGTTTTTTCGTGGCTGCCTCGCGGGGAACCGGTTTAGACATAAAAAACGGGTGTATAGTTAATGCCATACTGACATGACCGCGATTTTTGACCACCGCTTCCGCCGGACCGAATTGTTGATGGGGCTGCTGCTGTTTTTCTTAATCGGCCTTAGTTTGGCTAAATGGCAGGGCGTGGCGCTGGCCGCTAACTGGTTGATACTGTTGGCCCCGGCCGTGGTCGCTTTGAAGCGGCGAAACGCGGTGTCGCTGTTTGCGGCAATCGGTATTGGTTTGCTGCTGGGGCTATGGCGCGGCGGCGCGGTCCTTAACCGCGTGGCGGTTTACGAAACGATTGAGGGCCGAAACGTCGTGGTGCGGGGTCATGTCCGGGACGATCCGGTTTACGATGATCAAGGGCGGCTTGATTTTCGAATAGATAAGATCAGCTGGAATGGCAATGAGCTGCCCGGGCAGATGCGTATCCGGGGCTTTAGTAACGACGTCCGGCGCGGCGATACCGTCCAGGCCGCCGGGCGGGTATTGCCGGGTTTTGGCAACTATCAGGCGGCTATCTCGTTTGCCGAAATTTCAGTTTCCGGCCGTGATCCCAGTACTGTCGAAACGATCCGGCGACGGTTTTTCGCGGCTATTTACAGTGTTCTGCCGGAGCCGCATGCCAGCTTGGGGCTGGGCTTTTTGGTCGGTTTAAGGTCGGCTCTGCCGGAAAACTTCGAGGATCAGCTGCGCGTCGTTGGCTTAACTCATATCGTCGTGGCGTCAGGCTACAACCTGACTGTGCTGGTGCGTATGTCACGACGGCTGTTTGCCAGGCGGTCCAAATACCAGGCTACGGCCGCTTCAGTAGCTTTGGTCCTTGGTTTTCTGGCGGTAACCGGCGCCAGTCCGTCGATAACCCGGGCGGCTGTCGTCACGCTGCTCAGTCTGGCCGCCTGGTACTACGGCCGCAGGTTCCACCCCTTTTTGATTATTCTGCTGGGAGCGGCGCTGACGGCCGGCTTCGACCCGCTGTATATCTGGCATGATCTTGGTTGGTGGCTGTCGTTTCTGGCATTTACCGGCGTACTGGTGCTGGCGCCGTTAATCACCAGGCGGATTTGGGGTGAACGGCAGCCGCCGCTGCTGATGCAGGTGGCGGTCGAAACCACCGCTGCGCAAATCATGGCCGTGCCGCTGATCGTGTTCATGTTTGGCGACTTATCGGTGGTGGCTCTGGTCGCCAACGTGCTGGTGGTGCCGCTGATTCCGTTTGCCATGCTGGCGGCATTCCTGGCGGGCTTGAGCGGTATATTCCTGCCCGGCTTAGCCGGTTGGCTGGCGCTGCCGGCACAATGGATACTGGAGTACATTGTGGCGGTGGCGGAGCTGCTGTCGCGGCCGGTCTGGGCACAGCAATCGGTTACCATCGGGGCCGGGCAAATGGTCTTCCTGTACGCGGCGGTGCTGGCAGCCGGCATTATTCTGCACAGAAAAACCGGCATGAAGTTCCGTGAGCAGCCGGCGATTATCGAGTAACAGAGGTGGGTGTGATAAAATAAACTTATGGCAGGACACAGTAAATGGGCGCAGATTAAGCGCCAAAAGGGCGTTAACGACGCTAAGCGCGGCGCTATGTTTACCAAACTCGGCAACGCGATCGCGATCGCCGCCCGTTCCGGCGATGACCCGGAGATGAATTTTGCGCTTCGGCTGGCCGTTGATAAGGCCAAGGCCGCCAACATGCCGGCCGCCAACATTCAGCGGGCAATTGATCGCGGCTCGGGCAAACTCGGCGGCGAGCAGATTCAGGAAGTGATGTATGAAGGTTACGGACCTGGCGGCGTGGCGATTCTGGTCGAATGCGCAACCGACAACATAAACCGGACTTACCCGGAAGTCCGGCTGGCTTTTTCCAAGCACGGCGGCAATATCGCCGAAAAAGGAGCGGTGGCGTTCCAGTTTGACCAGAAGGGCCTGATCCGGGTCCGGGGCAGCGGCGACGAGCTGATGCTGCAGGCCATCGACGCCGGGGCCGAAGATGTCCAGGAAGAAGACGGCGAATCGATTATTTACACCAATCCGAAAGAGCTGGCCAAGGTGCGTGACAGCCTCAAAAAGCAGGGCGTCGAGGTGCTCGAGGCCGAACTGACCTTTGTGCCCAACAACACCATCGAAGTCACGGACGAAGCCACCGCCGGCAAGGTCATGAGGCTGATGGACGCGCTCGATGAGCTCGACGACGTGACTAACACGCACACCAATTTCGACATTCCGGAAAATCTGCTGGCGAATTAATGAAGATACTAGGCATCGATCCAGGCACCGGCATTCTTGGCTTCGGCATTATTGCCGTCGATAAACGAGGTAAGGCAACGCTGGTGGATGGCGGCGTCATTCGCACGCCGGTCAAACAAGCCGACAGCGAGCGGCTGCTGACGATTTTTGACGAGCTGAGCAGCGTAATTAAGGAGTTCAAACCGGATGTCATGGCGGTTGAAAAGCTGTTTTTCGCCCAGAACGTGACGACGGCCATGAGCGTCGCCCAGGCCCGCGGCGTGGTGCTGCTCTGCGGCAGGCAGAACGGGCTGGAGCTGCATGAATACACGCCGCTGCAAATCAAACAGGCCCTGACCGGTTACGGCCGGGCCGACAAGAAGCAAATCCAGGAGATGGTTCGCGTGATCTTAGGGCTTCAGTTCGCACCCAAACCGGACGACTGCGCCGACGCGCTGGCGGCGGCTATCTGTCATTCAATAACAGCGCCGTCACTGAGCGTAAACTGATATACTTATAGGTGATGATTGCGACACTTAAAGGAACGGTAAGCGAGAAGCTGGGCGAGCAGGTCGTGATGGATGTCCAGGGGGTCGGCTATGGCCTGCTGGTTACGTCCGAGGATTACGGCCGGCTGACTGTCGGCGAGCCGGCCAAACTGTACGTTTACGAGCATATTCGGGAAAACATTCACGACCTTTTCGGCTTTGCCAATCTGCACACCAAGCAGTTGTTCGAGTTGCTGCTGGGCGTAAACGGCGTCGGGCCGAAAATGGCCATCAGTATTTTAAGTATCGGTAATGTCGATGCCGTCCGGACGGCAATTGCCGGCGGCGACACCAAGTTTATCCAGGCGGCCCAAGGGGTCGGCAAGCGGGTTGCCGAGCGGGTAGTCGTCGAGCTTAAGGACAAGGTCGGCTTGCCGGGCGTTGACTTAAGCGGCATCGGGCTGTTGCAGACTGACGGAGTGCTGCGTCAGGACGACGCTGTTGAAGCTCTGGTCGCTCTGGGTTATTCGCCGCAGGACGCGGCTCAGGCCCTGCACGGTGTCGAAGCCGGGCTGCCGACCGAGGAGCGGATTAAACTGGCTTTGCAAGGGGTTAAGAAGTAATGGCCATTGAACGCATAGTCCAAACCAATACGGAAGACGATTCGGTAGAAGTCGAGTTTGAGATAACGCTCCGGCCGCGAGACTTCGCCAGTTATGTCGGCCAGCAGCGCCTCAAAGACAATATGAAGCTGGCGATCACAGCCGCCAAAAAGCGCGGCGAACCGATTGATCACGTGCTGCTTTACGGTCCGCCGGGACTGGGCAAGACCACCATGGCCAGCGTTATCGCCAACGAAATGAGTACGACCATACGGGTTACCAGCGGACCGGCAATTGAACGGGCCGGCGATCTGGCCAGCCTGCTGACCAACCTCCAGGACGGCGATATTCTGTTCATCGACGAAATTCACCGCCTGCATCGCAGCGTCGAAGAAGTCCTGTACAGCGCCATGGAGGATTTTAAGCTGGATATTATGCTCGGCAAAGGTCCGAGTGCCCGCTCATTGCGCCTTGACTTGCCGCGGTTTACGATTATCGGCGCCACCACCCGGACTGGCTCTTTGGCAGCGCCGCTGCGCGACCGCTTCGGCCTGCAGCACCGCCTGGAATTCTATACGCCCGAGGAGATCACCCGGATTATTCTAAGAGCGGCCAGCATCTTAGGCGTGTCTATTGACAAAGCGGCGGCCGAACATCTGGCTTACCGCGCCCGTCTGACGCCGCGCATTGCCAACCGGTTACTAAAACGCGTGCGGGATTACGCCGACGTTAACGGCGACGGCATCATCGACTCCGGGATCACGACGGCCGCTTTGGAGCTGCTGGAGATTGACGAGCTTGGACTTGATCCGGCCGACCGGCGGGTACTGGAAAAAATAATCGAACACTACAACGGCGGACCGGTTGGACTTGATACGCTGGCGGCGCTGACCGGGGATGAAAAAACGACCATCGAGGATTTTTACGAACCGTATCTGATGCAGGCCGGACTGCTGGAGCGAACGCCGCGCGGCCGCAAGGTTACGCCCAAGGCTTATCGGCACCTCGGCAAGCAACAAGGCGGCGGCAACCAAACCTCAATGATATAGAATATAAAGTATGCAAAAATCACAGCTGTCAAAACAGGGTCGCCGTTTTCTGGGAATGATCGAGTTTGATCAGGAAGAGCAGCTTGTGGCTGAAGTCCGGCGGCATCCTTTCGGGCTGTTTGTAATTTATGCCACCGGAGCGGTGATTGCCGGCGTTCTGCTGGCGGCTGTCGTAGGCGGCGCTTACCTGGTTGGCGATACCGGCGATCTGGGGGTTGATGGCGGACTGATCAGGACCATCATGGTAGTCGTCGGCCTGGTCTTAACGCTGATTTCATTGGCTGTCACCATGATTTCGGCCATGCTCTATAATAGCAACGTGGTGCTGGTGACTTCCGAAAAGATCGCCCAGTTTCTTTACACGACCATCTTCGACCGTAAGATTTCACAGCTCAGCATCGGTGATGTCCAGGACGTTACCGTCAGCCAGAAAGGCGTTTTTGCGCGAATATTTAATTACGGAACGCTGGTGATCGAGACGGCCGGCGAACAGCAAAACTACACCTTCATCTACACGCCGGATCCCTATCAAGTCTCCAAACTGATAGTCGGCGCCCACGAAGAGAACCTCAAAAAATACGGCAACTGATTATTCTGAAAACGGATTATTGCGGGCTTCCTCGAACAGCGCCCGGACTTCCACGTTCTGGTCTTCCAGCTGTCTGATGTGTTCCAGTACGGTCTCGTCGATTATCGGCCGGCGAACGTCCTGCAGTTTTTCGGTCAGCGCGTCCTCGGTCGGTTCGGCGAGGGAATGGGTGTTGATCTGGTGCACCAGAAAACCATAGACGCCCAAAACAGATAAGATGAAGATAAAGACGACGTACTGCCGGAGCCTGGGCAGGAGCTCGATCAGTTTGGCGGGGATGTCTTTTACTTCCAGTTTCATAGCGCAGTTCCCATCATGGCTTTACGTAAACCTCCAGAGTTAGGGTCAGCAACAGGTTTCCGCTACTGCCGGGCTGCAGGCTGATCTTTTTGACGTGGGCGGTCCGCCGGTTATTTTCCAACCCCTCCAGAAAACGGATAATGTCGTTAAATGACCGCGGTCCTTCGGTATCCTGCTGAACGACGATCTCCATACTGTAGACCCCCGACAGGCCCTTGACCGGCTTGACTTGAGTAATCGAGGACGGCGCGGCGTTGGAGCCGGATTCGGAGCTGGTCCGTGACTGGCCCAGGCTGGAGGTCGGGAACTGAAACTGCTTGAGCGGTATGTTGCTGGCCGCGGCGATGTTGGATATTTCGCGGACAGTACGGGCCTGGTCCTTGTCGCGCGGCACCACCGACTGGGCCACGGCGTTAAGGTCGGCCAGTTCTTCGATGTCCTTTTTGGCCTGGCTGAGCAGCCGGCGCTGCTCTTCAATCAGCGCATCCTCCAGCTTAAGATCAATTAGTTTGGCCGACTGCTGCCTGAAGAGGTTGCTGCCCAGAACGACCGAGCCTATGCCCAGCCCGCTCAGCAGGACAATCAGACCGATCAGGACGAAGAATATCCGTTTGCTGCTCATCAGTCGGTGTCCTCCACGCTGTTGATGAACAGGAACGGGTTCTCCTTGGCGAACAAGGCCCGGATGCGGACGGAGCAGGGGTAGCCGGCGGCAGATTCGTCCTCGTTACCGCACTCAATGTTCTCGATATCGGCCTTTTCAAAAATCCGGTTGTTGGGATCCTGAAGGTTGAGCTGCAACTGGGTGGCCTTCTCAAAGCTTTCGGCTTTGGCGCTTATGGACAGACCGCCGCTGGGCTGTTCGATTTGCAGTTCGGCCAGGGCAACGCCGGCCGGGGTCGACGCGCCCAGTTGCTGCAGCAGGTTGGAAAACAGGATTTCCCGGTTCAGGACTTCCAGGACCAGCTTGAGATTGCCGGAAACGTCTTCCAGTTGCTTTTGCGTCTCCGTAAACTGCTGGTCTTCGAGATCGACTCTGGCCTGTTCAACCTGCCCGGAATAAGTGCTGATCGATTGCCGCAGGTAAAGCTGGCCGGCGCCGATTATCAAACCGCAGCCGATTAAAGCGACCACAATCGCCGCTATCCAACGCAGCAGCAGCGTATTGCGCCGGGCGTAGGAGATTTCCTGTTTAACTTCGGTTGGCAGCAAATTGATCATGCGAAGATATCCTTAGGATCGGTTAAGGCCAACCCGGCTACGGTGATGTAACGAGCTTTTTCAGTGTCATTGGGCGGCTGAAGCCCGGCGAACGACATTTTTTGCCAGGGGTCGCACATGCGTACCGGCAGCCGCAGGGCGTCAGTCATGAACTCGCTTAAACCGGGCATGTTGGCACCGCCGCCCATGGTTACGACCTGGGCAATCTTGCTGTCGGTGTCGGTCCGCTCTTCGTAGTAGCGGATGACCCGGCGGATTTCCTTGAGAATCTGCTGCAGCATCGGCGACAGCGCCTGCTTGATTTCGGTCTGCTTCTTGCTTTTGTCGAGTCCATATTTGGTCTTGATGACGTGGGCTTCCTCGGGTTTGACATTCAGCCGTTCGGCGATCAGCTGGCTGAAGTTGTCGCCGCCGCAAGGCGTGGTGCCGGTCACGGCAATCAGCTTATCGAACACGGTAATATCGGTGGACTGTGATCCGAAATCAACCAGCACGGTCGGCACGTCGCTTTGCTCGGCCTGGACGAAGAGCCGGCCGGAGGCGCTGATGGTTGTTTCAAAAGCAACCGCCTCAAGTCCGAGTATGCGGGTGAGCTGAAGATAGGAATCAATCGTGCGCCTGGGCGCGGCTACAATCATAACCTCGGTTTTTTCCGGTGTTTGCCGGGTGACTTCGTGATCAAGGTAGAGATCATCCAGCTGCATCGGTATGTATTGTTCAGCCTCGAGGCGGACGGCCTCGGCCACGTCGGCGTCTTTAAGCTTGGGCAGGGTCAGTATGCGGGTGAAGGCCCGGCTGGCCGGAATCGCCACCGTGACGCGCCGGGTCGTAATATCGCCGATCAAATGCTTGGTGAACAGATCACGGGTGGCTTCAGCGACGGCCTTATGATCGATTATCACGCCGTCCTTAACGGCCGCGTCATCAAAAGAAGCCACTCCGTAACCGCTGACGACCCGCTGTTTGTTAACGAGCCTGGTCTGCATGACTTTAAGCGTGTTAAAGCCGATATCCAGACCGAAAACGGGTTTATCTTTATAAAAACTGCTCATGATTTAGTCAGATTGCTTATGCTTACTATAGCAGATGGCCGTGGCTTTCTATAGCGGTGTGCCGCCGCCTGAGGGTGGGCGTTTAAAATCCCCGGCGTTTTGGTCGGCCGGGGATTTTATAGTGAGCGAGAAGACCGTATGACCTAATGTCTAGTTCAGGCTGGTGCGCACAAAGTTGGCGTCATCGCCCTCGAGGTCGGCTGTAAGGGTGTAGCCGTCACAGTCGGTGTCTTCGTTGTCACAACCTTCCGGAGTCGGTACGTAACCGTAAACGTTCTCGGTTGCGGTGGCGGCGAGGTTGTTGTCAGCGCCACCGGGTGCCTGCAGCGCGTCCAGGTCAAGACCCTTCAAGTTGTCGCTAACCCACGAGTCATCATTCAGGTTAGCCAACGTCGGATAGACGTTTTCCTGAGCGTAGTAGGCCTCTAATTGGCCGTGAATGGCCTTGATGTCAGTTTGGCGCTCGGTGTTGCGAGCTTTTTGCTGGATGCCGGAAAAGGTGTTTACCACCAATGCGGCCAAAATACCGATTACGACGATCACGATAAGCAGTTCGACTATCGTGAAGCCTTTTTGTTTTCTGTGTAGTGAAGTCATTTGGGACCCACCCTCCTGTTTAATTTATGTACAGTGATCTTATCTATAAACAAAATTTATTGCTATAGAGTAAGTATCTGGGACTGATTATAAGCATAAGCTGGTCGAGGTCAAGGCTTTTCTCTGTTGTTAAGGGGTGATTGGCGAGTTTTCTAACTGCGCTAGAGCCCGATCTTTGGTCTAGCCGCCGATATTCTGGCTCAAAGAGGCAATCGGACCCATGACGCTGGCGGCGATGAGACCGACCATGCTGCCTAACACGATGATCATCAGCGGTTCGATAATAGAGCTGAGCCCATCGATCACGGCGTTGACCTCTTCTTCGTAAAAATCGGCGACTTTGAGCAGGATGGTGTCAACCTGGCCGGTTTCTTCGCCGATGGCCAGCATCTGACTGACAATAGCCGGGAAGTTCTTGCTGGCGCTTAACGGTTCGCTGAGCTGCTTACCGTTCTTGACCTCCAGGGCGGCTTCTCGTAATTCCCGCTCGATAACTTTGTTACCGACGGCCCCGCCGGTTACCTCCAGCGCGTCCAGCACACCGACCCCGGCCGACATGAGCGAGGCGAAAGTCCGGGCAAACCGGGCGATGGCGATCTTGGTAACGATGTCTTTCATAACGGGCAACCGGAGCAGGAGGCTATGGAACAGGTATTTGCCGCGCGGCGTCTTAATGTAGCGGCGCAGTAAGAAGATGCCGACCATGAATCCGCCGATGATCAGCAGCGCGTTCTGCTGCATGGCGTTACTGGCGCTCAGCATCATCTGGGTGTAAATCGGCAATTCGGCGTCGGGGCCGCCCAAGTCGGAGATGATTTTGCCCAATTTAGGGATGACGAACATCATGATGCCGAAAAAGGCGATGACCGTAACTGTCAGGATGACGGTCGGGTAGGTGCTGGCGCTTTTGATCTTTTTGCGCATGCTGGCGTCCTGTTCGACCTGGGAAGCCAGCCGCCTTAGGATCTCGTCCAGAATACCGCCGGTCTCACCGGCTCTGACCATATTGACGTAAACATCGTTGAAGATGTTCGGATGTTTCTCAAAAGCGTCGGCGAGCGAGATGCCGCCCTCAATGTCTTTGGCGATGCTGGCGATGACGGTTTTAAACCGCTTGCTGGAGGCCTGGCTTTCCAGCGTGCTTAGAGAGCGGGTCAGCGGCACTCCGGCCGAGATCATCGTGGACAGCTGGCGGGTAAAAATAACCAGGTCTTTGAGTTTGACTTTCTTGCCCGGCAGATACTTATCGAGGTTGATTTCGCCGGACCGGCCGGATTCCTGTTTGATAACCAGCGGCCGGGCGCCCTGGCGATTGATCAAAGCGATCAGAGCGTCCTTATTGGCCGCCTCGGCCGTGCCGTGAATGGTCTTGTTATCCTTAACGGCGGTGTAGGAATATTTCATTGGCCGCCCCTCCCGGTTGCTGCAATGCGACTCATCATTTCTCCGCCGTGACTCTTAGGACTTCCTCAATCGTGGTCTGGCCGCGCAGCGCCTTGATGAAGCCGTCCAGCTGCATCGTTACCATGCCGTCTTTGACAGCCTGCTGCTGAATGGCTTCGCTGGTGGCGTTGGCGACGATCATTTTTTGTACCTCGGACGAGTTGCCCAAAACTTCGTAAATGCCAACCCGGCCCTTGTAACCGGTATGGTTGCAGTTTTCGCAGCCGCCATCGCGGGCTTTCCAGACCCGCTGGATCTTGCTGTCGCTGGTACTGAGCTCGCCGGCCTTGTTGTTGCCCTTGCCGATGCCGCCTTCCAGAGCTTCGGTTTCCAGCTCATGGATGTACTTCATGGTGGCGGCCGTACCGATATCGAAGATTTCGTCAAGCTGTTTGAGCGACGGGGCGTCAGGCTGAACTTCTTCGCGGCAATCGACGCACAGGCGGCGGACCAGACGCTGGCCGACGACCGCCCGGACGGTGCTGGCAATCAGAAACGGCTCGATACCCATGTCCAGCAGGCGGGGCAGACAAGTGGCGGCATTGTTGGTGTGCAGGGTGGCAAACACCAGGTGGCCGGTCAGAGCGGCCTGAACGCCGAGTTCGGCCGTCTCGGTGTCGCGAATCTCGCCGACCATGATGATGTTGGGGTCTTGCCGAAGCAGGGCCCTAAGCCCGCTGGCGAAAGTCATGCCGGCCTGGGGATTGACCTGGGTCTGGTTGGCGCCGGGAATTTTGTACTCTACCGGATCCTCGACGGTGCTGATGTTGACGCTGGGCTTGTTGAGCAGGCTGAGGATACTGAACAGGCTGGTCGATTTGCCGGATCCGGTCGGCCCGGTCACCAGTACCATGCCGTGCGGCTGGACGATGGCTTTATTAATAACTTTGAGCGACCGGCCCCAGTAACCCAATTCCTCCAGGGTTAAGGCCTTGCTGGACTCGCTCAAAATACGCATGACCACTTTCTCGCCTTCGGTTATCGGCAAGGTGGAAACGCGCAGCGCGTACAGCGAGGTGCCGAACTGGATTTTGAAGCGGCCGTCTTGCGGCGCCCGCCGCTCGTCAATCTTTAAATTGGCCAGGATCTTAATACGCGAGACCAGGGCGTTATGAACTTTTTTGGGAAGCTTGTTGGCTTCGCGCAGCACGCCGTCCACCCGGTAACGGACCACGACGTGGTTTTCCCGGGGCTCAATGTGGACGTCACTGGCGCCCAGCTTAACGGCGTACTCGATGACCAGATTAACCGTCTGGGCAATCGGCGAATCTTCGGCCAGATCCTCTTCGCTGACCTCCTGCTCTTCGGCCTCTTCCTCGTCCTCCGGCGTGATAACCTTGGTCAGCTCCGAGCTCATATTGCCGCGGTACTGGTCTAGCGCCGATTGAATGGAGCCGGCCGGGGCGATATGGACTTTGATGTTGGTGCCCAGTTGCTTCTGAAGGAAGTTGATAGCCTGGATGTCGTCGGGGTCGTCCATGGCCAGCAGCTTGGCGCCGTTTTTCTCGACGTCAAACACCACGGCGCGATACTGCCGGGCTACCCGTTCCGGTATGAGTTTAAGAGTCTCACGCTTGATTTCCTTGGCGTTCAGCTCGATAAACGGCACGTCGATTTCCTCGGCGTAAAACCGGGTCAGGTCTTTCTCCGAGATCAGATTGCCGCGGATGGCCAGATCCTGGAGCGGCTTCTTCTCGGCCTTCTCCTGCTCGTGCAGCGCCGCCATCTGCTCAGCGCTCAGCTTGGCTTTCTCATGCAGCAGCTTCTCTACCAGTGAATCCGATATGCGCATGGACTTCTAAGACTCCTGTGATTCAGTGCTGACGCCGGCAGCTGCTTTGGGCTTGTAGTTTGCGGATCTCATAGCTCTTAACCGTCATTATACCGAAAAAAACTTAAGCGTAATAAACTAATACGCTTTTTAGGAGAATACCCCTGCTGTTTTTGGTATAATTAGACTACTCATTTATAACCGGAGGGGAGACCGTCTTATGGCAGATAAGGCTGATAAAAAGGGTGCTGAAACCGAAGGCAAGACCAAAGCGCTTGGTCTGGCCATGGATGCAATTGAGAAGCAGTTCGGCAAGGGCTCGATCATGAAACTGGGTGAGGCGCACAAGGTGGCGGTCGAGTGCATCCCGACCGGCAGTATTTCGCTGGACCTGGCCTTGGGCGGCGGCCTGCCGAAAGGGCGGGTAATCGAAGTCTACGGGCCGGAAAGCTCCGGTAAGACCACGCTGACGCTGCATGCCATCGCCGAAGTTCAGAAGCAGGGCGGCACCGCCGCGTTTATTGACGCCGAGCACGCGCTGGATCCGGCTTACGCCAAGCGGATCGGCGTTGATGTCGACAATCTGTTGCTCAGCCAGCCGGACAACGGTGAGCAGGCGCTGGAAATTACCGAAACACTGGTGCGGTCAAACGCCGTTGACCTGATCGTGGTCGACTCGGTGGCGGCGCTGGTGCCGCGGGCCGAAATCGAGGGCGACATGGGCGACAGCCACATGGGTTTGCAGGCCCGGCTGATGAGCCAGGCGCTGCGTAAGCTGACCGGTGTTATTTCGCGCAGCAAGGCCACCGTGGTATTCATTAACCAGATCCGCATGAAGATTGGCGTGATGTTCGGCAATCCGGAGACCACCACCGGTGGTAACGCTCTTAAATTCTACGCCTCGGTGCGGATGGATATCCGCCGGACTTCCCAAATCAAGCAGGGCGACGAGATTATCGGCGGCCGGCACCGGGTCAAGGTAGTCAAGAACAAGATCGCGCCGCCATTCCGGACGGCCGAATTCGACATCATGTACGCCCAGGGCATCAGCAAATCCGGCGACGTGCTGGACCTAGCCACCGAGCGGGGCATTGTGGAAAAGTCCGGTGCCTGGTTTGCCTACAACGACCAGAAGATCGGCCAGGGCCGCGAATCGGCCAAGCAGTACCTGACCGATAACCCCAAAGTCATGGACGAAATCGCCAAGAAAGTCACTGCCGCCGCCAAAGCCGAGGCCTAGGATTCCTGGCCGTCACTTGCCGGAATATACTCAATCGGAGTGAGGGCCGGTCTGGCCAGCTCGTCCCAGATCTGCTGTGGATGGTCGGTCAGTGCCGCCGAGACATTCATAAAATCAAGCACGTCATTCGTCGATATCGGCGGATCCTCCGGGATAACATAAATAAGCTCAATGTCAGTTTCGAGCAGCGCTGCAAGGACCTTGAACTGGCTTGTCTCCAACTGCCGCGTAACCAGTCCTTCATCTATCGGGCAGGCGCCCTGGATCTCGTGAGCGGCCGTGTGGTCGCGGAACAAGAGTTTACACTTATCGGATCTAACTTTCTGGGTGCCGTGGATGCCGCAGTGGAATTGAATGGAGCTGGTCATGCGATATTTCTCCGACATATGTATAGCTATTAATATGTTATACCTAAAGGGCAGTATAGGCTAGGGGGAACGGTGAAGATAACCAGCATCAAACAGCAGGTCAGACGTCAGGACCGGTACTCGATTTTTGTCGATGGCAAGTATGCCTTTTCCTTATCGGAACTGGAGCTGATCAACAGCGGGCTGAGGATAAATCAGGAGTTCACGGCCGGGGAGTTGGACCGGCTCAAACAAACCGCCGTGCTGGATAAAGCCTACACGCGGGCTCTGGACCTCTTGGCGCGGCGAGCCCGCAGCGCGTGGGAGTTGCGCGACTACCTGAAACGAAAAAGTTACGAACCGGAAGTCATTGACGCGACGATTCAGCGGCTGGCCGAGCGCGGCTACGTAGATGATGAGGCTTTTGCCCGCTCCTGGGTACAGAGCCGGCGCCAGCTTAAAAGTGTCAGCCGCCGCCGCCTGACGGCCGAACTGCGCCAAAAGCGGATTGCCGACGACGTCATTGAAACCGTCATGGAAGAAGACCGGCAGGCGACCGATGAGCGGGAAGTTTTGCGTGACCTGATTGCCCGCAAACGCTTACAAACCCGCTACCAGGACGACCAGAAACTCCTGGCTTATCTTGTGCGTCAAGGCTACGACTACGAAGCTATAAAAACAGTCATGGCAGATTTATAAATTTTGTCTTGCTCAAGCCGGATTAAGCGGCAGGGCCGTGGTGACCCGTTCGGTTGCCGGGATGACCAGATCCTGTACGACGATTTTTCGCGGCGTGATCTCAGTGATTTGCGAACGGTCGATGCTCAAATTGCCGCCGCTTAAGGATTTAAGCAGCGACTGGCCGACGTAAATTTTCTGGATCATAAAGCCGGTGGTTTCAACAGCGTAATCGTTGACCTTGCCGAGTTTGTTGCCGTTGACGGTCACAACCGGCTTGCCGTCAATCACAAAAGCAATGTCAATGACTTCTCTAAGCCGCACCAGCTCTTCCGGTTCGGTCAGAACCTCATGGTCATCGACGATGAAGCCTTGCGGCAGCAGGTCCCGGATGTCTTTGCTTAAAAGCACCAGCCGGCTTTTATCGAGGCTGTCCTGACAGTACCAACCCTCAATCCGCAGGTTGTTCGGGTTGATAATCGGCTCAATAACGGTCGCGACTTGACTGGTGGTCCGCAGGCTCATGACCGGCAGTGCCTTAAAAGTTTCGCTGAGCTTAAGCATGGCCAGTATTATAGCTCAAGCCGGGCGGTTCTTGCTTGTCGGGACGCCGCCGGTTAGTATGAGGTGGTCATGGAGAAACAGGCTAAAGTCGAGGTTCGGTCGCTGAGCGCCGAAGACACCGAGGCGCTGGCGGCTACCATCGGTTCGCGACTGACAGGCGGCGAGATGATCGAGCTGGTCAGTGATGTCGGCGGCGGCAAGACGACTTTTGTCCGCGGCCTGGCCAGGGGCGCGGGCAGCGCCGATAGCGTGGCCAGCCCGACTTTTACGATCTCCAAAGTTTATACGGCCGGTCAGCTGACTATTTATCACTATGATTTTTACCGGTTGCAGGATGCCGGTCTGGTGGCGCTGGAGCTGGAGGAGTCAATCCACAGCCCGAGCGCCGTAACGGTGGTAGAGTGGAGCGACATCGTCGCCGGGGTGCTGCCGGCTGAGCGGCTCAGGGTTGAGATCGAGTCAGTCGGCGACAGCGAGCGGATGCTGATTCTTTCTTTTCCTGATAAGCTCAAATACCTGGTGGAGGGGCTGTAATGCTGATCCTTACGCTTCGGACCGACAAACCGGAGGCGGAGATCGGGCTGTTTGAGGCCGACGGTCAAAGCCAGCTAAAGCAGCTGGCCTATGAAAAATGGCCGGCGCATCGGGAACTCGCCGAGACCATTCACCTTAAGATTGCAAAAAATTTGCAATTTACAGGCAGAGAATTGGCCGAATTGTCGGGCGTGATCGTTTACAGCGGCCCGGGCAGCTTTACCGGCCTTCGGATCGGGGTCAGCGTGGCCAACGCGCTCGGTCAGGGTCTCGGTGTGCCGGTTGCCGGAGCTGGCGGCCCGGACGACTGGATCACTGAAGGGCTTAAAATCCTGTCGGATCCGGCGCCGGGCAAACGCTCGGCCACTCCCCTGTACGGCGCCGGGGCTAAGACCACCGCGCAGAAGAAATAACCGGCTTTGCTGAAGCGGCGATTTTGCATTCTTGTGGATTTTGACGACAAAGTCTACAATTAATTCCAGGATTGAACCGATTTTTGGGAGTTAGTCCGACTGAATAATTATAAATTCTGATACACCATAGTCCGGATAAAGGCTAATGAAGTGAAAGTGATCGCCTTCGTCCCGACTATAGTCTGATAGAAAGGGAATGCCATGGATCCAATTACCATTGTGCTGGCGATGGCCGGTATTGCTATTGGTTTTGGTGCGAACAACGTAATGACGCAGCGCAAGCTGGGGTCGGCTGAGGAAGCCGCCGAAAAAGAGCTCAAACGAGCCAAGAAAGAAGCCGATAAGGCGCTGGAGCAGGCCCGGGAAGAAGCCGCTTCGGTGGCAGAGGCGGCCCGCAAAGAAGAGCAGGCCCGGCGCAAAGAACTGAAAGAGATTGAGCAGCGGTTGCTTGACCGCGAAGAGGCGCTGGACAAGAAGCTGGATCAGCTGGACAAGCGCAGCGAAGCTTTGCGCAAAGGCGAGGACGAAGTCGAGGAGCTGAAAAACGAGATTCGTGAAATTCGCAAGAAACAGCAGGACAAGCTGGAGAAAATCGCCAAACTGACCAAGGAAGAAGCCGCCGATAAGCTCAAGCAGATGACCGAGCGGGATATCCGTGGCGACCTTACCGGCCTGGTGGCCAAGCTGCAGAATGAGGCCAAGGAGATGGCCGAGGAAAACGCCGCCGTTATTATTACCCAGGCCATGGAGCGGATGGCCAGCGACGTGACGGCTGAGCGCACGGTGACGGCCGTCAAGCTCGACGACGAAGAAATGAAAGGCCGGATTATCGGCAAGGAAGGCCGCAACATTCAGGCTTTGCAACGGGCTACCGGAGTGGACATCATGGTCGACGATACGCCGGGCATGATTATCCTAAGCTCTTTTGACCCGGTGCGGCGCGAGGTCGCCCGTCAGGCGCTGGAAATGCTGCTGAAAGACGGCCGGGTGCACCCGGGCCGGATTGAAGAGGTGGTCGAAAAAGCTCAGAAGCAGGTCCAGAAAGAAGTGGTCCGGGCCGCTGAGGACGCCGCCCGTGAAGTCGGCATTATCGGCATACCGAAGGAAATCCTGCAATACTTGGGCGAGCTTAAGTACCGGACCAGCTATGGCCAGAATGTGCTCAAGCACTCCACCGAGATGGCCCACATGGCCGGTATCATCGCCGAGCAAATCGGCGCTGACGTCAAAACCGTTAAGTACGCGGCGCTTATCCACGATCTTGGCAAGGCGCTGACGCATAAAATGGAGGGCAAGCACCACCACATCAGTGCCGAAATCGCCCGCAAGTACGGAGTACCGGAGCCGATTGTGCACGCCGTTGAGGCGCACCACGACGACATTGAAGCCACCACGGTTGAGGCTCTGGTTATTCGCGTGGTTGATGCCATCAGCGCCGCCCGTCCGGGTGCCCGCAATATCAGCGCCGAGAACTTTGCTGAGCGTATGCGCGATCTGGAAAACGTTGCCACCAACTTCAAGGGCGTCGAAAAGGCTTACGCCATCAGCGCCGGCCGTGAAGTCCGGGTGTTCGTTAAGCCGACCGATCTGGACGACCTTGGTGCCATCAAGTTGGCCCGCGACATCGCCACCAAGATTGAATCGACCATGCAGTACCCCGGCACCATCAAGGTCAACGTCATCCGTGAAACCCGCGCGATTGAGTTTGCAAAGTAGACATGCCGCGTTTTAGCATCGAAGAGAATCGCCAGCACCACAACAGTCTGCCATGTAAGCCGATGGCGGCCGGCGTGGTGTTCAAGGATGAGACCGGCAGGATTCTGCTGGTCAAACCGAATTACCGCGACTTCTGGATTGTTCCTGGCGGTACGGCTGATGATGGCGAAGCGCCGCTAGCTTGCGCGATCCGGGAAGTAAAAGAAGAGCTTGGACTTAAGATCGAACCCGGCCAACTCACGTTTCGACTGGTCGATTATCGGCCGCCTTATGACGGCTTCAATGACAAACTGTATTTTTACTTTGACGGCGGCGTATTGAGTCCGGAGCAGATCGGTCGGATTAAACTGCAGGCAGACGAGCTGGACGAATACCGTTTCGTTACGCTCGACGAAGCCATGGAGCTGAGCAGTGATTGGACGGCGTGTCAAATCAGCTTTGCCGTCAGACAGGGCGGTCCGTTCTACCTTGAGGGCGGCCGCCAGGTACAATAGAGTAATGAACATTCTTTACATCGGCGATATCATGGGCGAGCCGGGCATTGCAACGGTTGGCGAAATCCTGCCGAAGCTGAAACAGGAGAAAAAGATTGACCTGGTTATCGCTCAGGCTGAGAATGTGTCGGGCGGCAAAAGTATGCTGCCGGCTGACATGGCGCGATTGCAGGGAATGGGTATCGATTTTTTTACCGGCGGCAATCATACGCCGCGGCGCCAGGAGCTGCACGCGCTGCTTGAGGACGCCAAACAGCCGGTCATCGGCCCGGCCAACCTGCAGGCTTGCCCGGGTCCGGGATATAAGTTTTTTGACACACCGGCCGGGCCGGTGCTGATTGTGTCTTTACAGGGATCGACGGTGGGTAATCGCGACCAGCTGACCGACAACCCGCTCCGGGTGATCGACGAGATTCTGGCCGGTAATAAGGGCAAAAACCGGGTGGCCACGGTGGTCAATTTTCACGGTGATTACAGCAGCGAGAAGCGCATAATCGGTTATTACCTGGACGGGCGGGTGACGGCGGTTATCGGCGATCACTGGCATGTGCCGACGGCCGACGCCATGGTGCTGCCGCAGGGGACAGCGCATATTACCGATGTCGGTATGTGCGGCAGCCTGCATTCCAGCCTCGGCGTGGAGCTGGACGTGGTGATTCCGCGCTGGCGGGATGGCGCGGTGAATTCCAACCTGCTGGCGGTCGAGCGGCCGTATCAGTTCAACGCCGTGCTTGTTACGGTGGATCCGCAAACCGGATTGGCTAAGTCGATCGAACCGATCCAGCGGTTTCCAGTCTAGTATTTTAAGGTGTATTTCGGTATAATTTGGCACCAGTCTAAGGTGTGGTCATCCTTAGTATCCGGGGTGTGGCGCAGTTGGCTAGCGCGGACGGTTTGGGACCGTCAGGTCGAAGGTTCGAGTCCTTTCACCCCGACCAATAGCCCTAAGTAGTTGTACAATATTAATACTATATGCCGATTAATCTTTCGGGGATTAGCGCAGCCCGGTAGCGCGCACCGTTCGGGACGGTGAGGTCGCTGGTTCAAATCCAGTATCCCCGACCATTATGGAATATAAAGTCAGCCCGGGGGCTGGCTTATTTTTAAATTTGAAGTTTTAAAGCATAATACTGTTCATGGTTAAAGCGTTCTTCTCGGCGGCATTGATACTGATTATCTTGCTGGTGGCCGAATCTTTGAAAAAGCAAAAGACACTCAAAGGTGAAAATGCCCGGAAGTTCGTGCACATTCTGGTTGGCTGCTTCGTGGCAACCTGGCCGTTTTATATGGAGTGGGGCACCATACAATTAATGTCACTGGCGCTGCTGGTAGTGGTTTTTGTGTCGCGCGAGTTCAATATATTCAAGGCGGTACACGGCGTGAAGCGGCGATCGCACGGCGAATTATTCTTCGCGCTTGGTATCGGTGTGGTAGCGTTCATGGAGCCTGGTAACTGGGTTTTTGCGGTGGCCATGCTGCACGTCGCGCTGGCTGATGGCGTGGCGGCGGTAATCGGCGAGGCCAGCGGCAAAAAGAACCGGTACAGAATTTTCGGCCAGCCGAAATCTGTCGCCGGAACGTTGAGCTACTGGATAATTTCCACATTGATACTGGCGATTGTTTTCGTAGCCAAGGGACTGGATTACGGCGGGCTGGCCGTGCCGGTAATCCTGGGGATGCCGCCGCTTCTGGCTCTTATAGAAAACATCAGCGGTTACGGGTTGGATAACTTGACCGTGCCGGTATTCTTAACCGTCGTACTGTCCCGGTTAGCCGCCTTGGTGTAAGCTAGTTATTATGCGTGACAAAATTAAACAGCATTTTGAAGATTATTTGGGTGAATTCGTTTATGGCGGCATTGACGGTGCGGTGACGACGTTTGCCGTGGTGGCCGGGGCGACCGGCGC
>CAZMXN010000006.1:3058-32558 GCA_964570275.1 uncultured Candidatus Saccharibacteria bacterium | reverse complement strand
TTGCCATGGCTATTGTGTTATTAATTTTGGGGTTATTACTATTTGTCGGGCTGGTGGTGATCCACGAGTTTGGTCACTATATCGCTGCCAAGCGCAACGGCGTTGAGGTTGAGGAGTTCGGCATTGGCTTTCCGCCGACCGCCAAGGTTCTGGGTAAGCGGGATGGCACCAGGATCACGCTTAACTGGCTGCCGTTCGGCGGCTTCGTCAAACTTAAAGGCGAGCACGATGCCGATACCGAGAAGGGGAGTTTCGGCGCGGCCAGTTTGTGGGTGAAAACCAAGATTCTGCTGGCCGGTGTGGCTATGAATCTGTTGGCAGCGGCCGCGCTGTTGACGGTCATCGGATTGGTCGGTTTGCCGAAAGCCAACCTGGCCGACCTGCCGTTTTATGACCGGGAGCAGTTCACGGTGGCCAGCGACGAGCGGCTGGTTGACAGCAGTGTATTCGTTGGTGTCGTGGAGGGCTCACCGGCTGATCAGGCCGGGTTGGAAGACGGCGATGAGATCATAAGCGTCAACGACCTGCCAATAGAAACCAGCCAGGAATTGATCGCCGCCAGCGAGGTCAACGCCGGTTTTACGGTGCCGGTCGAATACCGGCGGGACGGTGAGACGAAGACAAGTGAAGTCGCCTTTAATGCCGAGCCGGTCGAAGGCCAGCGCTTCTTCGGGGTCAGCCCGCTGGAAAGCCAGCGCGTGCGCTACACCTGGTCGGCGCCGATTGTCGGTGCCGGGCTGACGCTGCAGTACGGCGAAGTCACGCTGCGGGGTCTGGGTTATGCGATCGGCAGCCTGTTCGCGGGTCAAAACGAAGTCGCCAAGGAGACGGTCTCGGGTCCGGTGCGGGTGGTGCAGATCATGAACGAAGTCTCGCAAACCGGCGTTATCGACGTCTTGTTTCTGATAGCCATAATTTCGCTTAGTCTGGCGGTGATGAATGTGCTGCCGGTACCGGCGCTGGATGGCGGCCGCCTGTTCGTGATGCTGGTTTTTCGGGCAGTCCGCCGGCCGCTGACCAGAAAGACCGAGGAGTGGATCAACGCCACCGGTTTTGTCGCCTTGCTGGCTTTGATCGTTTTGATCACCATAGTTGATGTCGGGCGGATCCTCTAAACATGTCGGCTGAGCTCAGGAAGGATGAAAGCACGCTGGTAACCTGGGGGCCGGTCGCCGCTTTGTCGGTGACAATCGGCACCTACTTTTTAGCGCAGCTGTTAAGCGGCCTGGTTATTCTGGGCTACTCGCTGAGTCAGCGCTGGACAGACCAGCAGCTGAGCGATTGGCTCAATCAATCAGTGGTCGGTCAATTTGTCCTGGTGCTGCTGGTGAGCGGAATCACTCTGGCGATACTGGCTCTGTTTTTGCGGCGGCGCAAATCGAACTGGTCAGCCATCGGTCTGATTAAGCCTAAGCTTATGGATCCGGTCTACGCGCTGGTCGGGTTCGGTATGTATTTTCCGCTGGTCATCGTAGTTACGGCCGTGGTGAGCGGGTTGATCCCGAGCCTGGATACGCAGCAACAGCAGGAGGTCGGCTTTCAGACGGCGACGGCCGCGCCGGAGCTGGCGCTGGTCTTTGTCAGCCTGGTGGTCGTGCCGCCGCTGGTCGAAGAAATCGTGATGCGCGGCTTTTTGTACACGGGGCTGCGGACACGCCTGCCGACCGGTGCGGCCGTTCTGATAACCAGTGCTTTATTCGGAATCGCTCATCTGCAGTTCGGGACCGATGCGCCGCTGCTCTGGATCGCGTTTGTGGATACTTTCGTGCTGTCGGTGGTGCTGATTGCCGTCCGGGAAATCGGCGACAGCCTCTGGCCGGCCATCTTCCTGCACGCCATTAAAAACGGGATTGCGTTTGCTTCCTTGTTCGTTTTCCGGCTGGTGTAGCGCTTCGTAAAAGTCAACTAATCGCTTCCCAAAACCCCTTAAACCACGCTACAATGGCAGTTGATGTATCACAGAAGTTTCTCCGTCAATTCGATTCGCATCCCGGCCGCCCGGCCGTAGATTTCTTATTTATTGCGCGTGCAGTTTAATATGACTAAACAGGGAGAAAGAGCATGAGGCTTTCGCAGTTATTTACCAAAACCAGCAAGACGGCGCCTGCAGATGAGGTGGCAAAAAATGCTCAGCTACTAATTCGTGCCGGGTTTGTACACAAAGAAATGGCTGGAGTGTACAGCTTTTTGCCGCTGGGGCTGAAGGTGCTCAATAACATTGCCAACATTGTGCGTGACGAAATGAACGCAATTGGCGCTCAGGAGATTTTAATGACGGCGCTTCAGGTCAAAGAGCGGTATGAGGCCACTAACCGCTGGGATGACAACGTGGTCGACAACTGGTTCAAGACCAAGCTGGCTAACGGCACCGAACTTGGTTTGGGTTTCTCTCACGAAGAGAACCTGTCACCGATTATGCGCAACTACATCAATTCCTACAGAGACCTGCCGGTTGCGGCTTACCAAATCCAAACCAAGTTCAGAAACGAACTGCGCAGCAAGAGCGGTATTATGCGCGGCCGCGAGTTTTTGATGAAGGATATGTATTCCTACGCGCTTAACCAACAGCAGCACGACGCGTTCTACAAGCAGGCTCAAGAAGCCTATACGCGTATATTTGAACGGTTGGGGTTAGGAGACAGCACTTTCATGACATTTGCGAGCGGCGGCAGCTTCAGTAAGTATAGCCACGAGTTTCAGACGTTGAGTGAAGCCGGCGAGGACACAATCTACCTAAGCCGCAGTAAAAAAATTGCCATCAACAAAGAAGTCCTGACCGACGAAGTGCTGGATGAGCTGGGGCTTAGGCGGGACGAACTCGAGGAAGTAAAAGGAATAGAGGTTGGCAATATCTTTAGTTTGGGCACTAAATTTACGATGCCGTTTGATGTGACTGTATCCGATGAAGACGGGACGCCGGTCACACTGCTGATGGGTTGTTACGGCATTGGTATTAGCAGGGTGATGGGCACGGTAGCTGAACTGCTCAGTGATGACCGCGGACTGGTTTGGCCGGACAACATCGCCCCGGCCAAAGTTTATCTGGCCAGGCTAGGAAATACACCACAAGTGATATCAGCGGCTGACAAGCTGTATGACCAGTTGACCAAACAAAATATTGAGGTAATATATGATGACCGCGATGAGCGAGCCGGCGAGAAATTTGCCGATGCCGATCTGCTAGGCATACCGTACCGGCTGGTCATTAGCGACAAGACGTTAGCCAAGGAACAAGTCGAATTTAAGAGCCGCCGCGAATCAGAGGCGGTATTGTTAACGTCGGAGCAGATAATACAAAAGCTAGAAGCGAAACGGGAGAATTGATATACTTAAGCTAATTCTCCGGGGGCGACAGCAGTAAGGTTTAAGCGAGGATTTGTCAATGAAAAAGCAATACTACTTGACCCGTGAAGGGGTTGACGAACTTAAAACCGAGCATAGTGAGCTGATTGCTCAGCGCGGGCCTATTGCTGAGCGGATTAAGACCGCCCGCGAGTTCGGCGACTTAAGTGAGAACGCCGAATATTCGGCCGCCCGCCAGGAACAGGAGCGGGTGGAGGGCCGCATTGCCGAGATCGAACACATCCTGCAGAACGTCGAAATCATCACCAAGCCTAAAGGTGACAGCAAGGTTCAGCTCGGCTCCCGGGTCAAGCTGAAAAATGGCGGCGGCAGTGCCCGCGAATACCAGGTGGTCGGAACGGTAGAAGCCGATCCGCTCAACGGCAAAATCTCCGATGAATCGCCAATCGGCCAGGCTCTGTTGGGCCGCAAAGAGGGCGACGAGGTCGAGATTAAGACGCCGGCCGAGACGCTGGTTTACCGCATCGTTGACATAGCCTGAGAGGCAGGGCGGAGGAGAGGTGGAATTTGGAAGGTGGAAGATGGAAGGCGGCGTAGCCTCTAAATCCTGGACCCCGACTCTCAAACCCGATAATCTATAGCTTATGAAGTGGCTGAATGCGGTTGTTGATAAGTTGATTGCCGATAATCCGGAGGGTGAGATTGTGGTGTCGTCCGGCGTGTCGCCGTCGGGAACATACCACCTTGGAACACTGCGCGAGGTGCTGACGGCTGAGGCCATCGCCCGCGAGCTAAGTCGCCGCGGCCGGCCCGGCCGGCATATTCACGTGGTTGATGACCTGGACGTTTTTCGCAAAGTGCCGGCAGATGTGCCGGCGGAGTTCGAACAATATCTTGGCCGGCCGCTGTGTGATGTGCCGGCGCCGGACGGTTCGGACAGGTCGTATGCCGACTTTTTCCTGGCCGATTTGCTGGAGGCGGCGGAGCCGCTCAGACTGGAAATGGAGGTCATGCGGGCGCACGAAAAGTACCGCAGCGGCTTCTTTACCGGGGCGATTGAAAAAACTCTGCACAACATCGACACTATCCGGCGGATCCTGGAAGAAGTTTCCGGACGCAAGCTGGACGAGCAGTGGTCGCCGGTGCAAATCATGGAGGACGGCTATCTGAAAAACCGGCGCTTCCTAAGCCTGGATACCGATAAAAAGGAGCTGACTTACGAAGACAAGACAGGTCAGCCGGCCACCATCGGCTACCAGCAGGGCGACGTTAAGCTGAACTGGCGGATCGACTGGCCGGCCCGCTGGTGGCGCTTAGGCGTCAAGGCCGAACCTTTCGGCCGCGACCACGCCACCAAAGGCGGCTCGTATGATACCGGCGCGGTTATCGTCCGCGAAGTATTCGGCGTCAACCCGCCGCTGCCGCTGCCTTACGAGTTCATTAACCGGACCGGCGACACCAAGAAAATGAGTAAAAGCAAAGGCGATACCGTAACGGCCGCCGCCTTGCTGAAGATGCTGCCGGCTGAGGTGGTCTGGTTTTTCATGTTGCGCTACGGGCCGGACAAGACGCTGTACTTCGACGAAGGCCAGACGCTGATGCGGCTGGTCGATGAATTCAGTGAACTGCTGGTTAAACCGGATAAGTCTGCCGAGGAAGAACAGCTGCTCAAGCTGTGCCTGCACGGAGTTGAGGCTCCAACTATCAGCAACATACCGTTTTCGCATCTGGTGGCCAGCTACCAGGCGGCATTGCGCGATCCGGAACGCACTCTTGCAGTAATTGCCCGCACCGAGCACGGACCGACCGTAGAGCGCCAGCGCGGGATCATCAAGCGCGAGCTGATCTTTATAGAAAACTGGCTGAATGAACGCGCCCCGGAGGAAGTCAAATTTGAGCTGAGACAGGAACTGGATCCGGCTTCATTTGACGACCGAGAGGTCAAATTCTTAAACGGGCTGGCCGAAAAAGTGGCGACAGCGCCGGCCGACGCCGACGGCGAGTGGTTCCACAAAGCGATTTATGACTTCAAGGATGAGCTGGGTATGGCGCCGAAAGATATGTTCGCCACCCTGTACCGGGCGCTGATTGATAAAGATTCCGGCCCCCGCGCCGGCTGGTTCCTCAGCATTTTGCCGCGCGATTGGCTGCTCAACCGGCTCAAGCTCAAACAGTAGTTGACAAGCTTATAAATTGATAAGCATCATGCCGGTCATGTATGATGGCTGTAATTATGGACGGGGAGAAGCTGGAGCGAGGAGACGGAGGGCTGCACCAGGAAGTGCCGGGCGATTACCGTGTTTTGATGCAGCAGTGGGAATATCGCATCAACCGTCTGACTGGCAGTCAACAAAAAGAGGCGGTCTCGGAAGCGCTTGATCAGCTTGAGGCACTATACCCCTTCGATAAAGACCAGGTTTATTATGTAGGTGACGGGCTTTTCCCGTTGCGTGACGAAGACGGGGTTATCCAGGTTGTTACGGGTAAGAATTGTACCGGAGGCGGCGTAACGGATGGCTTCCGGCCGGTAACTATCTGGTCCGGACCGGAAGAAAGCACGGTAAAACTTATGCACGTTATCTTTATCGGTCGATGGCTTGAAGATGACCTGGGCTCTCTTACCAGCAGTACGCATGGCGTATTCTGCCTGTTGGATTCCAGCGCCAAGTTGCTGAAGGTAGACTCCGTAGAAGATGCCTACCAGGCGACGGCCAGCGAAGCTGAGGCTGGACCGGACACAGGCCGGGGCGGGAGAATGACAGAAGATGAGTCTTACACCTACTTGTATGAAGCGACTCACAATCTGTATAAACTGATGCGCTCGACTCCGTTCAGGATTATGAACCGTGCTCAGCAGCTTGAGCGGGTTAATCGATTTATAGAAGACGTCGAAAGCCGGTTGCCCGTTCGGGAGCGGGATATGGTCGTGCAATCAAAACACGTTATTGTCCGGAGTTTTGTGGCAGGCCGGGCCGTGCACTCTATTCTGGAGGTTGAGGGCTTGGGGCTGGCCGGAAAGTGCCTCGGTTTCGGCTCGGTTGAGCAGCTTGGTTTGCAGGACAAAGCAATTCGCCGGTCCAGCGATATGTTAAGCAGCCAGGCCGGACTTTGTCTGATTATGGATCCTGACGAGGGAACCAGGGAAACCCTGGCGCTCGGTGATAAACAAGTGGTATATATACCTTTATCCGGCCAGGACCTGGAATTAAATCTTAATTTATCATCAGGGATCGAATAATAACCAAGTAAACTAAAGAGAGGGAAACGAACATGAAAGCTATTTGGAAAGATAAGGTGATTGCGGAGGCCGACAAAGAGGATTTGATCTACATTGAAGGCAACTGGTATTTTCCGCCCGCCAGCGTAAAGCGGGAAATGTTCCGCGAAAGCGACACGCCGTACACTTGTCCGTGGAAAGGCGAGTGCCAGTATTTTGATGTGGGTGACGGCGAGACCTGGGAGCGGGATAAGGCCTGGAGCTACCCGCAGCCGATGTCAACGGCGATTGACCGAGTAAAAAAGGATTTCAGCAACTACATGGCGTTTGACCCGTCGATCCAGGTAACGGAGTAAGACCGGGTGCAGCGCAGGGTGTGAAAAAGTTAAGTTTAAGTGCTATAGTGCTATCAATAACTTAAGTGGAGTTTAAAAACGGGATGAAAACCCTCTACCTCAGTCCGAAAGCCAATAATCAAACCATCAAAAAATTCCATTTAATAGCGGTAGGGGTAACCGTAGCGGCCGCGGCGGCCGTACTGTTCTGGGCGGATCCGGTCACGCGGCCGGTGGCGTTCGGGCATCTGACTTTCAGCCAGTTGCAGAGCGGCGGCGGGTATGACGTGTTCATTACGGCGGCTAAAAATTTCTTCGATGTCCGGATTGACTATCTGCTGGCGCTGACTCTGGCCGTGGCGGCCGTGCTGCATGCCCGGCTGGCGTTAAGGGTCAGGGAACAATACGAAGCCAAACTGAAGTCCGGCGTGACCGTGGACCGTTGGGTCGGGTTGGCGGTTGTGGGCAGCCTGTCTTTGCTAACTCTTGGTTTACTGAGCGGCATTCAGGACAAAGTGACTCTGACAGCTATAGTGGCGTTGACGGTGCTGGCCAGTCTGCTGGGCTGGGCGAATGAGACCTGGAACAAGCTTACCAAGAAGCCCAGCCGGCCGCTGTTGTGGCTGGGGCTGATGGCCGGTCTGGTGCCGGTATTGATGGTTGTGGCTTATGGCGTCGGCTCGGTCTGGTTCGGTCAAACCCGTTTGCCGTACGCGCTTTACGCCGCTTATGGCGGCCTAATGCTGGTACTGGCCGGTCTGGCCTTTAACCACCGGTTGGCCTTAAAGACCAAACCGAATAAATTTGCGCCGGTCGAACTTAACTACGCCGGCCTGTCACTGGCGCTGGTGGTAATCACCGCTGCCGGGGTCACACTGAGTATCCTTGGTTAAGCCGGGCGTGGAACAGGTCAGGATCGACAAGCTTGTTCATGGCGGGCAGGGCCTGGGCGCATTAGCCGATGGCCGCAAAGTGTTTGTCTGGAACGCGCTGCCGGGCGAGGTTGTGCGCGTCCGTCTGACCAAAAAGCGCCGGGATTATGCCGAGGGCGTTGCCGAGGAAATCGTGGAGGCCTCGCCGCATCGTATCGCGCCGAAGGACGAGGCTTACCTGAGCACCAGTCCCTGGCAGATCATGGATTTTGACTACGAAAACGAGCAGAAACGACTTATTCTCGAAGAGGCGTTCGCCCGGGAACGCGTCGCGCCCGGCAAGGTTATTAAATTCAACGCTGAGTCAGACCAGTGGCACTACCGCAATAAAATGGAGTACAGCTTCTGGGGCGACGACGACGGCTTGCATCTGGCGCTGTTTAACCGGGGTTCGCACGGCAAGCGCATTGTTTCGGGCAGCAGCATCGCCCGGCCGGAAATTGACGCGGCCGCCACTCGGCTTGTGCGGGTATTGGCGGAAAAAGGCATCCGGGCCGGCCAGCTCAAGACCGCGGTGCTGCGTTGTTCTCAGGACGGCGATGTGGCAGCAGCGCTGTTTGTTAAGGACGATACTTTTCCGGAAATCCCGGAGCTCGCGACAATTGGCCGGGGTTTAGCGGTCATCTTCTCAAGCCCGAAGAGTCCGGCCAGTGTCGTTACCAGGCAGCTCTATCGGTATGGCGACACGACGCTGACGGACCGGGTCGCCGGCCGCGACATCAGCTATGACGTGCTGTCGTTCTTTCAGGTCAACCTGCCGGTTTTTCAGCAGGCGCTGGAGCACATCAGCAACTTTACGGGCGGCCCGGAACCAAAAGTTGACCTGTACAGCGGTGTCGGCACCATCGGTTTGTGCTGCGCTGCCACCATATTCGTTGAGCTTGATGAACACAATATCGCCATGGCGAAGCTGAATATGGAGCGAACCAATCACGCGGCTGAACTTATCCAGGCCAGTTCGGAAACGGCTCTGGCGAGCATTACGGCCGGGACGACGCTGATTGTTGACCCGCCCAGGGCCGGTTTGCACCGTAAACTTATCGACAGAATCAGCGAAGTTCAGCCGCCGGCTGTCATTTACTTAAGCTGCAATCCGGCCACCCAAGCCAGAGACATCGCCCTTTTGCAACCCAACTACCAGCTGGCCGAGCTGGAGGGTTATAACTTCTTCCCGCGGACGCCGCATATTGAAAGTCTGGCCGTACTTAAGAGACAATAGACTTATATGCGTTTACATCGTTTTTACGTCGAGCCGGCTACCAGGCTTAAACATGATTTCTGGCTGCGGGAGCCAAAGTTACTCTGGCAGTGGCGCCGCGTGCTCAGGTACAAAGCGGGTCAGCAAGTGGTGCTGTTTGACGGCGAGCAGCACGAGCGGCTTTATGAGATTACTTCCTTGAGCGACCGCGAAGCCCACCTAAAGCACATCACTGATTTTGTCCGCAAGGTTCCGGCCAGGGAAGTTTATCTGCTGTGGACGCTGCTTAAAAAAGACAAAAACGACTGGGTGCTGCAAAAATGCACCGAATTGGGCGTCCGGCATTTCATGCCGCTGCTTAGCGAGCGGGCCGAGAAGACGGGCTTCGGTCTGGAGCGGGCCCGCAAAATTGTTCTGGAAGCGGTCGAGCAGTGCGGCCGGAGCGACATCCCGGTCGTGCGCGAGCCGATGCACGTAACGACGGCGCTGGACGAGCTGGCCGGCAAGGCCGAAATCTTCGTTTGCGAACAGGACGGGGAAGACGAGCTGGGGGATTATGACAAGCCGGTCGGGGTGCTGATCGGGCCGGAAGGCGGCTGGTCGGAGGCCGAAAAAGCGCTGTTTAGAGACCGGAAGCTGCGGCACCTTAATCTGCACGACTTTACGCTTCGGGCCGAAACGGCGGCCGTAGCGGTCACTGCCCGGCTGCTGGCCTAAAAAGGCTTATGGTTTATTGCGGGACGGCAGTTTGTTAGCTATACTGCCAACAATAACAGGGACGGCAGCTTAAAGGCTGCTACAATAGGAGGCGATGAGTTACTATCGCCGGGAGCGCAGCCAGCCGTATCAACCCGGACAGACCAAGCCGTATAAAGTCAGCCGCAGCAAAATCGAGCTGTTCCGGCAGTGTCCGCGCTGTTTTTGGCTGGATGCCCGCTATAAAATTTCCCGCCCCAGCAGCCCGCCATTCAACATCAACAAAGCCATCGACGAATTATTCAAAAAAGAGTTTGACACCCACCGCGCCGCCGGTACGCAGCATCCGCTCCAGGTCAAATTCAAGGTGTCGGCCAAGCCCTACATGCATCCCGAAATAGACGTCTGGCGCGAGACATTCACCGGCATCTTCACGCTGCATGCGCCGACCAACCTGCACGTTTTTGGCGCGGTTGACGACATTTGGGTCAACGACGACGGCGAGCTGATCGTCGTCGATTACAAGGCTACGGCCAAAGACCGGCAGGTGACTTCACTGGGGCCGGTCGGCGGCTGGCAGGACAGCTACCGGCGGCAGATGGAGGTCTACCAATGGCTGCTCAGAGCCAATGGCCACCCGGTCAGTAATACCGGTTACTTCGTTTACGCGACCGGCGACGCCAGCAAGGACGGCTTTAACGACCGGGTCGAGTTCAGGACTCATGTATTCCCGCATCAAGGTGACGATGCCTGGGTCGAGCCGACACTGCAGGAGATGAAGCAGTGTCTGGAGGGCGACATTCCGCCGGTCGGGGCGGCGGCTATGGGCGGGGAGTGCGAACATTGCGCCTATGCCCGGGCCCGGACCGAACTGACAATTAAAGCTCTGCAATCCAGAAAGTAAGCGAAACAACCGCTAAAGCCGGAGCTAATACGCTATACTGATTTTATGCTAGATATTCAGTTTATCCGCGACAATCCCAAAGAGGTTCAGGAAAAAAGCCGTCAGAAAGGCATCGAGGTCGATATTGAGCGGCTGCTTGAGCTCGACAATGAGCGGCGGACGCGGCTGACCCAGATCGAAGAATTGCGCCGGCGCCGCAACGAACAGGCCGCCGAGCTCAAAAAGCGCCGGCCGACCGAGGACGAAATCGCCGCCGGCCGTCAGCTCAAGGAAGAAATCAATCAGCTGGAAACCGATCTGAACCTGATCAACGACAAGTTCGACGAGCTTCTAAAGGCCGTACCCAATATGCCGACCGACGATACGCCGGTGGGCAGCACCGAAGACGAAAACGTCGTGACCAAAACCGTTGGCGAGCCGCCGAAGTTTGATTTCGAACCGAGAAGCGACGAGCAGCTGGGCGAGCTGCGCGACCTCATCGACAAAGGCCGGGCGGCCAAAGTGGCCGGCAGCCGGTTCGCTTACCTCAAGGGCGACCTGGTCCGGCTGCAGTTTGCGCTTATCAACCTGGTGTTGGATACGCTGGCGGACGAGGAACTGCTCGGCAAGCTTATTGAAGAAAACGGTTTGAAAATACCAGCCAAGATGTACACGCCGGTGCTGCCGCCACCGATGATCCGAACCGACGTTTATGAAGCCACCGCCCGGTTAAACGGCGCCGAAACGACTTATAAACTGGAAGATGACGATTTGTGGCTCAACGCCAGCGCCGAACACAGCCTGGCGCCTTATTACATGGACGAAATTCTAGCTGAAGCCGACCTGCCGATAAGGTATGTTGGCTACAGTACGAGCTTTCGGCGCGAGGCCGGCACGTACGGCAAAGACATGGAAGGCATCTTTCGTCTGCATCACTTCGACAAGCTCGAAATGGTGGCTTTCAGCACTCCGGAAACTTCGTACGACGAGCATATTCTGATGGTGGCTATTCAAGAGCACCTGGTCAGCCGGCTGGAGCTGCCGTATCAGGTGCTGCTGAAATGCACGGCTGACATCGGCAAGCCGAATGCTCGCGGTGTCGACATTAACGTCTGGATGCCGTCGCAGGCTAAATACCGGGAAACTCACACGGCCGACCTCATCACCGATTACCAGGCGCGGCGCACCAAAACCCGTCTGCGCCGGGCCGACGGTACGGTTGAGCTGGTCCACAACAACGACGCGACGGCCTTTGCCATGAGCCGGATTCTAAAGGCCATAGTCGAGAACTATCAAAATCAAGACGGCAGCATCCGCGTGCCGCAAGCGCTCGTAAGCTATCTGGGCGGAAAGGAGCTTATATGATAGAACGGCTTGATATTACCGGGGTACACTTTGAAATCAGCGACGACCTGCGCCGCTATGTTCAGCGTAAAATCGGCAAACTCGATCGTTATGTCCGGCGGCGGCACCGCGAAAGCCTGCACGTCGAAGTCCGGCTGATCGAAAGCAGCGTCCGCAGCAAAAAGAACTGCACCTGCGAGGTGGTAATGCACTTGCCGGGCGAGAGCATAATCGTCAAAGAGACGACGCTTAACATGTTCGCGGCCGTTGATATCGTCGAGGCCAAGCTCAAGAACCAGCTCAAGGCTTATAAGGACAAACACAACCCGGCCAAGTTCCGCCGCAAAATTCTCGCTGGCTTGCGCCGCCGCTCCACCTAAGTTCAGGCCCGGCTGGTGCCGGCCGTTCTAAAGGCGGCTTTTGAGGCCAATCATTTCACAAAAATAATAGGTCAAATGACCTCTGATGCGTTACAATGTCTGTTAATGTTTTAGTGACGCAACTTTCCGGAGGTATAGAGGTAGAATGAAGAAAATATTTAAACGCGTGCTCGGCGACCCTGAAGCTAAAACCTTAAAACGGCTGCGTAAGCGGGTCAAAGAAATCAATGGCCTGGAGGCCACCTACACAAAAATGTCGGATGCCAAACTGAAGGCGCAGACCGACGTCCTGAAAAAGCGCCTGGCCAAGGAAGACCTAAATCAGATTTTGCCGGATGCCTTTGCCGTGGTGCGCGAAACCGCCCGCCGGACACTGGGCCAGCGTCATTTCGACGTCCAGCTCATCGGCGGTATGGTGCTGCACGAAGGCAATGTCGCCGAGATGAAAACCGGTGAAGGTAAGACTCTGGTGGCCACGCTGCCGGTTTACTTGAACGCGTTAACCGGCAACGGTGTGCACGTCGTCACCGTCAACGAGTACCTGGCCCAGCGTGACGCCGGCTGGATGGCCCAGGTTTATTCCTTTTTGGGTCTGAGCGTCGGGGTTATCATTGCCGACGAGTCTTATCTCTACGATCCGGACTACACCAATAAGGGCCACGAAGACGAGCGTTTCCGGCACCTCAAGCCGGCCACCCGTCAGGAGGCTTACCGGGCCGATATCACCTATGGCACCAACAACGAGTTCGGCTTTGACTACCTGCGCGACAACATGGTGCGCGAGGTGGACCAGTTGCGGCAACGCGAACTGCACTATGCCATAGTTGACGAGGTGGACTCGATCCTGATTGACGAAGCGCGTACGCCGCTGATCATCTCGTCACCGTCGATTACCAGCGGCAACGCCTATGAACAGTTCGCCAAAGTCGTCCGCCAGCTTAAGCCCAACCACTATGAGGTGGACGAGAAGCGCAAAGCCACGGTGCTGACCGACGAAGGCGTCGAGAAAGTCGAGAAAATCCTCGGCATTGATAATTTATACGCCACGGAAAATATCCGGACGATTTATCACCTCGACCAGGCGCTGCGCGCACAAACTTTGTTCAAACGCGATAAAGATTACGTGGTAACCAAGGACGGCGAAATCGTCATTGTCGACGAATTTACCGGCCGGCTTCTAAAGGGGCGACGCTACAACGAAGGGCTGCACCAGGCTATCGAAGCCAAGGAAGGCGTCGAAATCCAGCAGGAGTCGATGACGCTGGCCACCATCTCATTCCAGAACTACTTCAGGTTGTACGATAAGCTGGCCGGCATGACCGGTACGGCTAAAACCGAGGAGGAGGAATTTCATCAGATTTACAAGCTGGACGTGGTGGAGATTCCGTCCAACAAGCCGCTGGCCCGCAACGATAAACCGGACCGCATTTATAAAACCGAGAAAGGCAAGTTTGACGCCATTGCCAAGGAGATCAAGGAGCTTCACAAGAAAGGCCAGCCGGTACTGGTCGGTACCGTTTCGATCGAAAAGAACGAGGCTTTGTCGCGGCGGCTGACCAAAGCCAACATCCCGCACCAGATCCTAAACGCCAAGAACAACGAACGGGAAGCCGGTATTGTCGCCAAGGCCGGGGAAAAAGGGGCCGTGACGCTGGCTACCAACATCGCCGGCCGCGGTACGGACATTGTCCTGGGCGAAGGCGTGCGCGAGTTGGGCGGTTTGTACGTCTTAGGTTCGGAACGGCACGAGTCACGGCGCATCGACAACCAGCTGCGCGGCCGGGCCGGCCGTCAAGGCGACCCGGGCGTAACCCAGTTTTACGTCAGTACCGAGGACGATTTGATGCGTATTTTCGGCGGCGAGCGCATCGGCGCCATTATGGAACGGCTCAAGGTTGACGACGACACGCCGATTGAGAACCGTATGATCAGCAAAAGCCTGGAGGCGGCCCAAAAGAAAGTCGAAGGCTTTAATTTCGATTCGCGCAAAAATGTTGTTCAGTATGACGACGTGATGAACCGGCACCGCAAAGCCACTTACGCCATGCGCCGGGAGATTTTGACGCAAGATGATATCAGTAAGCGCATCAAAGAATACATCAAGGACGAAGTCCGCCTGCTGGCCGAATCACCGGAAGCCACCAGCGACGATTACGAGGATATGATTCGCGAGGTGTTCCCGTTTGACGACGCGACCCTGGACCTGCTGTTTGACAGCGAGGCCACCAAGTTCGGCGAGGTTCTGGAGCGGGAGGCGCTGGCTTTGTACGAGAGCCGGGAAGCGGCCTTCACGCCGGAAATTATGCGCAAAATCGAGCGCGACATTTTCCTGCAGGTCCTGGATGATTTGTGGATGCAGCACCTGGAGAGCATGAATCACCTGCAGGCCGGTATCTGGGTGATCGGCGTCGGTCAGCGCGATCCGCTGGTCGAATACCGCCGCCAGGGACAGGTGCTGTTCGAGGCTATGCAGGCCAATCTGCGCCACACGACCCTAAGAACGCTATTCCACGCCCGGCCGGTGACGGCCGAAGAGCTGGACCGCCCGGCCGAAACCGAATTGACCAAAGCCGCCCGCAAAGCCGTCGATAACGCCGACCGTATCATTGAAGCGGCCGACTATAACGAAGGTGATTTTAAGTCGGCGGTGCCGCGGAAAGAAGCGAACAATCAGAAAAAGGCGGCCGATAAAAAGCGGCGCAAAGCCCGTAAAGCCGAGCGCAAGCGACGCGCCAAAGGCAAACGCCGCTAATTTGAAGGCAGGGACATGACATGAAGCACACGGTTAGCGAACTGGTTCTTGATAGCGGCGCCCGCGGTTTGTTGATACACATCCCGGACGCCAGCGTCATGACGTTTGATATCAATTTCCGGGCGGGTGAGTATCTGGTGGAGCGCGACAAATGGGAAACGCCTCACCTGATGGAGCACCTGTTGCTGGGCGCCAACGAGGTGATCCCGAAAGCCCGGACCTTTCAGGCTGAATTTGAAAAAAACGGCGCTTACAGCAACGCCTCAACCGGCGTTTACGACATCACCTACGAAGCCGAGTGCGCCGATTTCGAATGGCAGCGGGTGATGGAGCTGCTGGTTATCGCCATCAGCAAGCCGCTGTTTCTGGCCGACGAATTCTGGGCCGAATTCGGCAATGTCCGCGAAGAACTGACGGCCCGGTCCAACAATCACTATCGTCATTTGAGCCTGGCGTTGCGCGAAAAATACGGCTTTAAAGTGGTGACCGATCAGGAGCGCCTCGATCTGATGGAAAACATCAGCCTGCAGGACATCAAGGCCCATTATGCCCGGACGCACACCACCAGCAACATGCGGTTCGTGATTGCCGGCAATCTGGATGCCAAACGCCGCCAGACAGTCGAAAAACTGCTGGCCGGCATGACGTTGCCGAAAGGCCGCGGCCGGTTCAAGCTGCCGGACGAGCGGCCCAAGCGTCTGGAGGAGCCGGTGACCATAATCAACCCGACGCTCGGCAACATGTATTTTTATATCGACACTTTTATGATGCGCCAGATGACCGATCCGGAATCGGACGCCCTGGGCCTGATTAACTCGATGCTGACCGAGACGCTGTATTCATCAATCCTGGGCACGGCCCGCGAACGCGGTCTGGTCTACAGCATGAGTTCCAACTTCGGTCAGACCAAGCAAAGCAGCAACTGGTGGTTCGGCGCTCAGATCATGCCGGATAACGCCCACGCTCTTTTCGACATTATCACCAGCGAGCTGAGGGCGGTGTTCGGCGGCAATATTACCGAAGCCGATATCGAAGCCGCCAAGCAGCACGCCCTGGGCCGCTATCAGCGCGGCGGCCAGACCGTGGGCGGTACGGCCAACGGCTACAGCCAGCGCTATTTCTTTGATGATCACATTGAGGATTACTACAAAATCCCGGAACGGATCAAGGCCGTTACCAAACAGGGAATCATCGACATCAGCCGGGCCATGTTCGCCGATAAAATCTGGGGCTTCGGAGTCTTAGGCAATTGCCAGCCGGAAGCGACCGAAAAACTGCACAATCAGTTGCAGGCATTGTGGCAGTAAATCTCCATGAGACACCCGATTTTAAAAGTGTAATTGAAAATTGCAAATTGCAAATTGAAAATTGACACCAGCCCCGGCCAGTTGCTGATCCTCGTTTATCGTTTGACGCTTCTTGGTGTATTGTGAAGAGATGGACGATCTTAAACGGCGGATAGAGGATTTTGGCGGCGAATTGAGCCAGGCTCTTGATAAGCTCAAAATTAAGGCGCTGCGCCAAAACCGTGATGAATTGCGGCTGGCGACGCAGGCGCCGGACTTCTGGTCCGACAATCTGGCCGCCCAGGAAAAAATGAAACAGCTGGCCAGGCTGGAGGCCCGGACGGAGCCGTGGCTGAAACTGCAGACGCTTTATGACGATGTCCGGGAGCTGGCCGAAACCGGCGACGGCAGTCTGCAGGCTGATCTGGAAAAACAACTTGAAGACATGGCAGCCGAATTCGATCGCCTCAAAGGCGAACTGAAATTCGCCGGGCCGTTTGACGACCACGACGTTCTGCTCAGCATTCACGCCGGCGCCGGCGGCACTGACGCTCAGGACTGGGCACAAATGCTGCTGCGCATGTACGTTCGCTGGGCCGAACAGAACGGTCTGGAGGTCAGGACAATCGACGAATCGGCCGGCGAGGAGGCGGGTCTTAAGAGCGTGACGCTGGAGCTGGACGGCAGCTTTGCTTACGGCCGGCTCAAAGGCGAGCACGGCGTGCACCGTCTGGTCAGGCTTAGCCCGTTCAACGCCGATAACCTGCGGCAAACCAGCTTTGCCAAGGTCGAGGTTCTGCCCAAGATGGATCAACCGGCCGATCTGGTCATTGACGACAAGGATCTCAAAGTTGACGTTTACCGGGCCGGCGGTCACGGCGGTCAGTCGGTCAACACCACCGATTCGGCGGTGCGGATCACGCATCTGCCAACCGGCATCAGCGTCGCCATTCAAAACGAGCGGTCGCAGCTGCAGAACAAGGAAACCGCCCTGACCATCCTGCGCTCCAAGCTGGTGCAGCTGCAGCTGGAGCAGCATGCCGAGAAGCTGGAAGCTATCAAGGGTCCCAACCAGCAGGCCGAGTGGGGCAACCAGATCCGCTCCTACGTGCTTCACCCTTACACCATGGTTAAGGACTTACGAACCCGGCACGAAACCAGCGACGCCCAAGGAGTGCTGGACGGTGATCTTAATCCGTTTATCGATGCCTATCTGGAGTCAATCCTCGGCGATCAGACGGCCGGCTAAATTTGCCTTGCCAAGCTAAAGCGTTTTATAATACTCGGCGATGATTCTACTGGATCGGGTTAGCAAGAGCTACGACCGGCGCGGTACGGCGCTGGACCGCATCAATCTGCATGTACAACCCAAGGAATTCGTGATTGTGGTCGGGCCAAGCGGCGCCGGCAAATCGACGCTGCTTAAACTTCTGACCCGGGAAGAGAAGCCGACCAGCGGCAAAATTATCGTTGGCGGCATTGACTACGAGAGCCTTAAAGACCGGGAAATCCCGCTGCTTAGGCGCAAGATCGGCACGGTGTTTCAGGACTTCAAGCTGCTTGGCGGCAAGACGGTGGCTGAGAACGTCGCCTTCGCTTTGGAGATAGTCGGCATGAGCGGCCGGGAAATCAAGCACACCATCCCGCGGGTGCTGGACATCGTCGGGTTAAAAGGCAAGGAGCAGAGCTATCCGGCCGAACTGTCCGGCGGCGAGCGCCAGCGCGTCGCTATTGCCCGGGCGATTGTCCGGCAGCCGAAAATTCTTATCGCCGACGAGCCGACCGGAAACCTCGACCCTAAACACGCCTGGGACGTCATCAAAGTGCTGGAAAAAATCAACCGCTACGGTACGACGGTCCTCCTGACCACGCACAACCAGGAAATTGTCAACCGGCTGAAGCGCCGGGTCGTCACGATCAAAGACGGCAAGGTCGTCAGCGATAAGGCCAACGCCGAGTACGAGGCAGACTAACCATGAACCGAAAACTCATTACCCTGGGAAGACTGATCCGGGCCGGCGCTAAAAACCTGTTCAGGAATGCCTGGCTGAGCATCGCCGCCATCGCCGTCATGACCGTGGCGCTGACGATAATTCTGCTGGCCGTGGTCCTGAATATTACCGCCCGGAACGCGATTGCTGAACTGTCCAAAAACCTGAAAGTATCGATTTATCTGGAAATCGGTGTGACCGAGGAGGAAAGAAGCGGACTGGAGGACGCCATCCGCTCCAACCCGTACACCGACCAGATAACTTATGTGTCCCAGGAAGAAGCCCAGCGGCGGTTTACCGAAAATTTCCAGAATGACCAGGAGCTGCTGGAGGGTCTGGCGCTGGTCGGCGGCAACACGCTGCCGGCTTCGTACGAAGTCAGCGTGACCGATCTGAACCGGCTGCAGGATATTGAGGAGATTGCCAAACAGGAACAGTATGACGAGATTGTCGAGAGCATCACACTGGGCCGGACCGACGCCCGGCGCACCATCGACCGGGCCGCCGACGCCCAGAAGTTCATCGTCAACGCCAGCATCTTCGCGGCCAGCCTGTTCGGTGCTGTCTCGGTGCTGATAATCTTCAACACTATCCGCATGGCCATTTTTACGCGCAGCGACGAAATCCGGATCATGAAGCTGATCGGCGCCACGCCGGGCTATATCCGCGGGCCGTTTATCGTCGAGTCCATGCTGTACGGCATCATTGCCGGCTGTGTCGCCAATGCCGCCGTCTATGCCGTTATTCTGTCGCTTGGCTCCAAAGTGGCCACGCAGGCCGAATTCCAGCAGACATACACGTTCTTTATCCAGCCGTCGGTGGCGGTAGGCATGCTGGTGGCGTCCATTCTGGCCGGAACGCTTATCGGTGTGCTGTCCAGTTCGATTGCCATGAACCGCTATTTGCGGCTGAAACACTGGTAGGCTTTTTTTGGGGCGTAGTAAAAACTACTTTGTAGCGACCGGGCGGGGCGGGTTAATATAGCTTGCCGGCAGGTGCGACCGCCAGTTTTTAGGGCCTTACGTGGCAGCCGGACACCGAAATTTGAAATTATATAGTCGATTTAAGGGTATTGTGCTTAAGCAAATTGGGGTTATAATGGGTTTGATGCGACTTTCCGCGCTCAAACAAAAACCGGTTAGAAAAAAAATCATCCGCCAGCTGAGTCTGCTAGTGGTAGCGGTGCTGGTTATCGGCGCGCTGAGCAGCGGCCTTAACAAAGCGCCTGTCGCCGAAGCGGCGACGGCTGCCGAGCTGCGTGCCAGGGCGGCCCGGCTGGAGGCCGAAATTGCTAAAAACAACGCCCGGGCCGAGGAGCTGCACGCCGAAGCGACCACGCTGAAAAATGCCATCGCCGAACTCGACGGCCAGATCAGCCAGATCGCTAAAAGAATCGAACTCACCACCGTCAAGCTGGAGCAGCTGGCGCTTGATCTGGAAAACGCCCAGAAAGAACTGGAACGGCAGAAAGGTCTGCTGCGCGCCAGCATGCGGGCTTTGTATGTTCGCGGCGGGGCCTCAACCGTTGAGCTGCTGGTGGCCAGTGACAGCTTCTCCGAATTCATGGACGAACAGGAATACCTGGACAAATTAAAGGGCGCCATTCAGGATTCGGCCAACCGGATCATTGAACTGAAACAGCGGATTCAGGAGCAGCAGGTAGAACAGAAGAAACTGCTGGCCGAACAAAAGGCCGCCAAGGAAACGCTTGATGTCACCAGATCACAGAGGGCCAGCTTGCTGGCTAAAACCGAAGGCCAGGAATCCCGCTACCGCCAGCTGGTCGCCAGAGCCAAAGCCGACCTGGCCAAAGCCGAAGCGGCGCTGGCAGCGGCCTTAAGCAGCGGCAGCTTTAAAACGGCGCCGGTCGGGCCGGTCAGCGCCGGCGACATTATCGGCAATGTCGGCAGCACCGGTTTATCAACCGGTCCGCACCTGCACCTGGAGGTACGGGTCGGCGGCAGCACCCGTAACCCGTCATCCTACATACAGCACCCGCCGGTTATCCCGACCATCATCAACCAGCATTACGGCAATCGTGACCCGATTTACGCTTCCGGCTATCATCCGGGGATTGATTACGCTCCCGGCAGCGGCGCTATCTACGCAATCGATAACGGCTACCTCTACCGGGGTTGCTCCGACCAAATGCTCGGCACCAGCACTAATCCGTACGGCTATGTCGCTATCGTTCAGCACAGCGAGGGGCACATCAGCGTTTACGCCCACATGTCCGGCGGCCCGCCAGCCTGCAATTACAATACTTACTACTAAGACGAAAAACGGCCCGCTGGCTGTGGCATAATAGGTTAGGACTTTTGATTGAATTTATTTAAAGGTGGAGGGGAAATGATCAGCTTACCAAAATTAAAAAATCCAGTGCTGCGCGGTGTTCTGGCGGTGTTTGTGGGCGGGGTGATATTTGCGGCCGGTTACGGCTTCGGTAACGGCACCATCCGGTTCAGCAATGAAGGGCCGGTCCAGCAGGTAGCCAGGGAAGGCCTGCCGGCTGATCTTGACTACACTTCAGCCGAAGAGGTCTACGACAAATTGAAGAAGAATTTCGACGGTGAACTCAACGCCGAAACTTTGCTCGACGGCCTTAAAGCCGGCCTGGCCAGAGCCACCGGCGACCCTTACACCGAATATATGAACGCCGAAGCCAGCCAGGCTTTTAACGATGAGCTGGACGGAACCTTCACCGGCATCGGCGCTGAGCTCAGCAAAGAGGACGACGTGCTGGTGGTAGTGGCGCCGATCGCCGGCTTCCCGGCCGAAAAAGCCGGCCTTAGAGCCCGCGACATCATCGCCTCGATTGACGGCGAAAGCACCTTTGATCTCACTCTCACCGAAGCCGTCAGTAAAATCCGCGGTCCGGAAGATACGCAGGTAACCTTGGGTATTATCCGCGAGGGCAGCAATAGCGAGCTGGAAATCGAAATAACCAGAGCCGAGATCAATATCCCCAGCCTGGAAACCGAAATAACCGACGACAACATCGGTGTTATGACCCTGTCCCGGTTCGGTGACGACACCACTGCGCTGATGCGGCAGGCCGCCCAGGAATTCAAAGCCGCCAAAGTCAAGGGCGTTATCCTGGATATGCGCAATAATCCGGGCGGTTTGCTGAGCGCGGCGATCGACGTGTCCAGCCTGTGGCTGCAGAACCAAACCGTCCTGGAAGAGCGCAGCGAAGGCGACAAGCCGAAAATCTTCAATTCGCGCGGCCTGGCCCTGTTAAACGATGTACCGACGGTGGTGTTGATTAACGAGGGCAGCGCCAGCGCCAGCGAAATCGTGGCCGGCGCGCTGCGCGATAACAAGGCGGCAACGGTTATCGGCGTCCAGTCGTTCGGCAAGGGCAGCGTTCAGGAGCTGGTCAATTTAAGCGGCGGCGGCACGCTGAAAGTCACGATTGCCCGCTGGTTTACGCCGGCCGGCAAGAACATCGACAAAGAAGGCATCGAGCCCGATAAAACCGTCGAACGGACGGCGGAAGACTTTGAAGCCGACCGCGATCCGCAGCTTGAAGCGGCCTTCAGCGAACTGCGCTGACGTTGCTCTTCAAGAAAACACCGGGCTGACGATTGTCTTTCAATTTGCCGGACGGGTATGGTAGCATAAGAAAAACTGAGACGAAACGACAGGTTAAGTTTGGGAGCAAGGGGAGTAAGTGGCAAAAGCGACTAAATATATTTTTGTGACAGGTGGTGTCTTGTCGGGAGTCGGCAAAGGTATCACCGCCGCCTCCATCGGCAATATATTAAAGTCCCGCGGCCTTACGATTAACATCCAGAAGTGTGATCCGTACCTAAACGTTGATGCCGGAACGCTGAACCCGCGCGAGCACGGCGAATGCTTTGTGACGAAGGACGGGGCAGAGACCGATCTTGATCTCGGGCACTACGAAAGATTTTTAGACGAGGAGCTGACCCAGGCTTCTTCACTGATGAGCGGCCGGGTGCTGCTGAAGGTTATCCAGGACGAGCGGGCCGGCAAGTACAAGGGTGATGATGTTCAGATTATTCCGCATCTGACCGGCGCCATCCAGGACTACATTGAGGAGGCCGGTAAGGGTTACGACGTTCACATCGTGGAAATTGGCGGCACGGTCGGTGACTACGAATCGCTCAGCTTCATTGAGGCCATCCGGGAATTCAGCATGCGGGTCGGCCGCAAAAACTGCCTGTATGTCCACGTGGTTTATCTGCCGTTTCTGTCGGCCAGCCAGGAAACTAAAACCAAGCCGGCCCAGAACTCGGTCCGCGAACTGCGCGGTCTCGGTATCCTGCCGGATGTTCTGGTTGCCCGGAGCGACGCGGCTGCCGGTCGGGCCGCCATTGAGAAGCTGAGTCTGTTCTCGGGCGTGGAAACTGCCGCCATTGCCTCGTTGCCGAATGCGCCAACGATTTACGAAGTGCCGCTGACACTGGAGGACACCGGTATCGGCAAGGTGATTTGCGACAAACTGGGGCTTAAGGTGTCGAGGCCGAAACTGGCTCCCTGGCGGGATGTCGTCAAGCGGGCGGTTAAGACCTATGACCGGCAAGTCGTGGTCGGCGTGGTCGCCAAATACCTGGACAATCAGGATACCTACATGTCGGTATTCGAGGCGCTTCGGGCCGCCGCCTGGTGGAACGACGCCCAGGTTGATATTCGCTGGATAGACGCCGAAGCCCTGGAGAAGCAGAACATCGGCCAGGCTTTAGGGGAGGTTGACGGCATCGTCGTGCCGGGCGGCTTTGGTTCGCGCGGCGTCGAGGGCAAGATAAAGGCGGCTCAGTACGCGCTTACCAACAAGCTGCCGTACTTGGGGCTTTGTCTGGGAATGCAGGTGGCGGTTATCGCGGCCGCCCGCAACGCCGGACTGACCGACGCCAATTCGACCGAACTTGATCCCGGCTCACCCGACCAGGTCATCCACACCATGCCTGATCAAAAAGGCAAAGAAAACACCGGCGGCACCATGCGTCTCGGTGACTATCCTTGCGTTATAGCCAAGGGCAGCCGGACGGCCAAGCTGTACGGCACGACCAGGATAGTGGAGCGCCACCGCCATCGCTACGAATGCAACAACGCCTACCGCGACCGCTACGAGGACTGGGGCATCAGGGCGGTCGGCACGCTGCCTGATGGCAGTCTGGTGGAAATGATAGAAGGCGTCGATCATCCGTTTCTGGTAGCCAGCCAGTTCCACCCCGAGCTGAAGTCCCGGCCCAACCGTCCGCATCCGCTGTTTAAGGGCTTTATTCAAAGTTTGCTTTAACGGTAAAAATCAACTACGATAAGCATTATGAACGACGACACGACCGCGCAACAGAAGAAAATCCTGCTGGTGGAAGACGACGAGAATCTGGCCAGCGTTTATATCACGCGTTTGCAGGCCGAGGGTTTCAGCGTCCGCCGGGTGGCGAACGGCGAGGATGCCCTGGCAGCGGCGCTTGAATTCCGGCCTGATCTGGTGGTACTGGACGTGATGATGCCCAAGGTCAGCGGCTTTGACGTGCTGGACATAATCCGCAACACGCCGGAAACCGCTAATTTGCGGGTCATTATGCTGACGGCGCTCAGTCAGGAAGCTGACAAGCAAAAAGCCGAATCACTGGGTGTTGACGACTATCTGGTTAAATCCCAGGTTGTAATTGCCGACGTTATTGAACGCATCAAGTTCCATTTGAGCAAATAGCAGATAACAGACAGCAGACAGCAGATAACAGAAAACAGAGAACAGGTAGCAGACAGTAATTAGCTATTAGTTGCTAATTGCTGATTTCTGGCGTGGGTTACTCGACGGTGACTTCGGTGCGCTCGACGGTTTTGCCGGTAAAACGGCGAACCCGGCGGGTCCGAAAGGCGACTGTGCCGTCACGGTCTGCGTGTATCGTGAAGTTACGGCTTAGCTTGGTGCCTTTGCCGGCGCGCTTGGTCAGCCCGATTTGCCGGACGATAACCTGGCCGGTTTTGACTTTCTGGCCGCCATAGAGTTTGACGCCGAGCCGCTGGCCGGGGGAGTCATGGACGTTTTTGCTGGAGCCGCCTGCTTTAACTTTTGACATCTTGACCTCTTACCAGCCAGCCTGCTTGTCAGCAGAGCTGACAACTCTGCTGGCTTCTTGGCGCATTGCTTCGTCAAAAGCTTGGGGCTGCTCACTCACCGTACGGTGTGTACGGCTCGCTCCGCTGCCCGCTTTTTCCTTGCACTGCATCCAAGTAAGAGGCCAATGGGCTGGGTTGTTAAATTATGTTCTTGTCAGTATGACGAGTTCACGGGCGACGATCTGGCCTTCCCGATGGTAGATCAGTTCGTCGCTGCCAGCATGAACAAAACTCACACGAGTATACCCCAATTCCTCGAGGTGGTCAAGGGTAGGGAGGCGAATAAAACCGCTGGCCTGGACCCAGGCGGGCACGGCGACGCACAGGCGGAAACCGGGTGGGGTTTGGCGGGCGATGTTTTGTAAAAACTTCCGGTGGATGACGTTGACGTCATGGATAACCTGGCGCAGCTCATCAGCCCCCGGCCGGGAAGAGAACGGTTTGCCGAGGTAGGTTTCGGCGGCAATGACGGCCGGCAGGGGCGTCCAGCGGTGCTCGGTGGCGTCGCCGGTTTCCAAGGTAAAAGGCGGCAGGCTAAGCGAATGGCTTTCGGTCAGCCAATCCAGGTTGGCCTGGCTGAATTCAATCATCCGCTTTTCCAGATCGGTCCCGTAGGCGCCGTAGCCCATCAGCAAGGCCTCTTGCAGGATGACTCCCGTGCCGCAAAAAGGATCCAGCACCACGGTGTTTGGTTCCGGTTTCAACCCGCCGGCGGCCAGATTCACAATCGTTTGGGCGAGTTTCGGCGGCAGCATGCCGACGCGGGCGTCACGTTTCGGACGCCGCTGATCGCGGGCGGCATAGGCGTCAATATCCTGAACGGCGACGGTCCGGGCCAGCAGGGTTTCGGAGCCATTAGCAATCAGCACCAGCTCCAGGCCGGTAGGGCCGGTCAGTTGATTGTGGAGCACCTGAGCGCTGTTTAATTCGTTGGATTTATTGGGCACGACGCGGACCGAACGCCCGGCGGCTTTAATGATTTTTTTGAGCGCCAGACCCGCCTGATTGATTTTTTCCGGCCGGACCGGCAAGCCGTAGACGCTGAGCCCGAGGCGGATTTTCCCGTCCGGGATGTAGCCGATATGGTCGGGCAGGGACTTGGCCAGGTAGCCGACCAGCTCAGCCCATTCGGTGGTCGGCAGAGTGGTCAGGTGTTTGGCCAGCTTGACGCTGCCGCCCAGCCGCGTTAAGTCAAGCTGGTCCGGCGGCTTAGCAGCTATAACCGCCGTTCCATTAGCGACCGGTGTCAGGCTGTCGCTGCCAAGCAGGCTTTCCAGTTCGGCTCGCCCCAGGGCCGGCAGCCGGCCGAGGATGAGGATGCTGTTGGTCATAGCCACCAGTATAAGGTATCGGCCGGTAAAAATTGCGGTATAATGATTTTCAATGGCCTGGTATCACACCTTAAAGCGCCGCTGGCGAACGGTTTTGACCGTGCTGACTTTTGTAGCTCTGGGCGTCTTTGTAATTGCGCTGCGCGATCAAATCTCGGATACTATTTCCAATCTGGGCAGGATTCATAACTGGGTGCTGCTGTTTATTCTGCTGTGGCAGACTTCGAACTTCTATGCCTATACCAAGATGTACCAGAGTTTCTTCGCGCTGCTGGGTCACACCGTGCCCTTCAAGCAAATGCTGCGAACGGTGTTTGAGCTTAGTTTTGTCAACCTGGTTTTTCCGAGCGGCGGTGTCTCGGGCTTCTCATATTTCGGACTCAAGATGAAGGAACTGGGCGTCCGCGGCAGCCAGGCCACACTGGTTCAGATGATGAGATTCTGTTTTGTTTTTATCTCGTTTCAGATCCTGCTGTTTATGGGATTGCTTATTCTGGCAGCGGGCGGGCAGGCCAGCAATCTGACCGTTCTGATCGCCGGCTCGATCGCCACGCTGGTGGCCATCGGCTCGATCGCCATCGTTTTTATCATGGGCAGCAAAAAGCGCATCAACGCGTTTTTCACCTACATTACCCAGGGGCTTAACCGGATTATCCAACTCTTCCGGCCCCGAAAGCCGGAGACGATCAATATTGCCCGTGTCCAGGCCATCTTCACCGACCTGCACAACAACTTTATGGTTTTCAAGAAAGATCCCCGCAAGCTGGCCGAACCGCTGAAGTGGGCGCTTTTGATTAATCTCGGCGAAATCCTGACGCTCTACACCGTGTATGTGGCTTTCGATCAGTGGGTCAATCCCGGCGCGGTGATTCTGGCCTATGCCATCGCCAACTTCGCCGGCCTGGTGTCGGTGCTGCCGGGCGGCATCGGCATTTACGAGGCGCTGATGACTGCCGTGCTGGCTACCGCCGGCGTGTCGCCGGCCGTCAGTCTGCCGGTGACGGTTATGTACCGTATTCTGGTGATTTCGCTGCAGGTGCCGGTTGGCTATTATTTCTATCACCAAACGCTTCATGGCCGGCCCAGTGAACAGTGACGTAACCGTCGGCGTAAGCCAGTTCGTCGCGCTGCTCAACCAAACCCTGGAATTCGCTTATCCGCGCGTCGGCATTATCGGCGAGCTGGCCAGTTTCCGGGTCAGCAAAAACCGCTGGGTTTACTTTGATCTCAAGGACGAGACGGCCAGCGTCCGGTTTTTCGGCACGGTCTATCAGCTGCCCGGACCGCTGGAAGACGGCATGATGGTTGAGGTGCATGGCCAGCCGCGCTTGCACCAGCTGTACGGTTTCAGCGTCAACGTGCAGACCATCCGGCCGGTTGGCGAAGGCTCAATTAAGCGCGCCGGCCAGCTGCTTGAAGCCAAGCTCAAAGCCGAAGGCCTGTTCGAGCCGGCCCGCAAACGGCCGCTGCCGTACCCGCCGCGCAAAATCGGACTTGTCACGTCCGGCGAATCGGCGGCGTACAGGGATTTTATGAAAATTCTCAATGCCCGCTGGGGCGGGGTGGAGGTAATGCTGGCCGACGTGCAGGTGCAGGGCGAATCGGCGCCCGCCCAGATAGTTAACGCGGTTGAATACCTCAATTCACATGAGGAACTGGACGTGATTGTCCTGACGCGGGGCGGCGGCAGCGCTGACGATCTGGCAGCGTTTAGTACTGAGCAGGTCACGCGAGCGGTCGCCGGCAGCCGGGTACCGACGCTGGTGGCAATCGGTCATGAGGTCGATATCAGCCTGGCCGAACTGGCCGCCGACCGGCGGGCCAGCACGCCGAGTAACGCCGCCGAGCTGCTCGTTCCCGACAAAACCGAGACCCTGCAGCGGCTTAACCGCAGCCGGAAGGCACTGGGTGATCACCTGACGGTGGCAGTGGGGCGGCGGCGGGACCAGTTGGACGCCCGGCTGACGGCTCTGCAGCAGACCTGGCAGGTCCGGCTTAACGACGCCCGGCAGGATCTGCGGCTCAAACGTTACGTTTTAACCGCCTATAACCCGGAAGCCGTGCTAAACCGGGGATTCGCCATTGTCCGCCGAGGGGGCGCAGCGGTCCGGTCCGCTAAAAGTCTGAAACCTGGCGACCGCATCGACATCCGTCTGGCTGACGGTTCCTCGAACGCCGTCGTGGAGTAGTATAATGAGTTTATAGGTTATGCCATCCAAAGAAATAGACTACGCTAAATTATCGGCTGAGCTGGACAAAATTGTCGAAGCCCTGCAGTCCAGCGACCTGGGTGTCGACGAAGCGCTCAAGCAGTATGAGCGCGGCATGCGTCTGGTTAAAGACCTGGAAGCGTACTTAAAAGACGCCGAGAACAAGGTCCGAAAAATCAAAGCCAGCTTTGACAAGGCTTAAAAGTCGGCCATGACGCTGCTTCTTGCCGCCGCGATAATCGTTGTCCTGCTGTTTGGTGCAGTGGTGTTTTTTGGCGCGCCGTACGTGCCAACCCTGTCCCGCCAGACCGAAACGGCACTGGATCTGCTTGATCTCAAGCCCGGTCAGACCCTGCTCGAGTTAGGCAGCGGTGACGGCCGGGTGATGGCTGCGGCCGCCGCCCGGGGGATCAACGTCGTCGGCTATGAACTGAATCCGTTGCTGGTGATGAGCGCCTGGTGGCGGACCCGTCGTTACCGTCCGCTGGTAAGACTTCGCTGGGCAAATTTTTGGCGCGCCAGTTGGCCGCCGGCCGACGGTATTTTCGTATTTTTGCATCCGCGATTTATGTCCCGGCTGGATAAAAAGATTGTTCAATCATATGGCCAAAAATGCAAACTGGTGAGCTTTGCTTTTGAAATCCCAGGCAAGCGACCGGCGGCTGAAAAAGACGGCGTCTATCTTTACAAGTACCACTTAAGCTAAAAAACTCTGGCCGCAGTCATGCCGGGCCGAACTCAATCTGGCCGGGAACCAGGTAATGACGCCCGGTCAGGCAGTTGCTTTTAGTAGCCGTCATAAGTTACCATAAACGCTATGAAACAGCTCAACGCGAGCGGCGCGCTCAATGCGCTTTTAATACCTTTGATACTGGTCGTTTTGCTGTTCTTTGGCGCGGCCGGCTTCGGTGTCTGGGCCTTTATGGAGCGCCAGGATTACAAGGATAACGTTGATCAGAAAATCGCCACGGCCGTAGAAGTCGCCAGGGAAGAAGTCTCGACCGAGAAAGACAACGAGTTCTTAGAGCGCGAAAAGGAGCCGCTGACCGAGTATGTCGCTCCGGCAGCTTACGGCAGCGTATTTGTTAAATATCCCAAGACCTGGAGTGCCTACGTGTCCGAACTGGGTAACAGCGGCCGGGAAGTCGACGGCTATTTCCACCCGGACTTCGTGCCAGCCACAGAGTCCAAGACGGCCTACGCTTTGCGCCTGCTGATTGCCAGCGGTGACTATGCCGAAGAGGTCGCCGACTACGACCGCCAGGTGGAGGCCGGCACGTTGTCGTCCACGCCTTATCGGGCACCGAAAGTGCCGGACGTCTTGGGTGTGCGGCTGGACGGCGAGCTGGAAAAGGGTATTCAGGGAACCATGATAATGCTGCCGCTTCGCGATAAAGTAATCAAAATCTGGACCGAATCGGCCGAATACCGCAAAGATCTGGAAAACCACGTGCTGAGCAACCTGACGTTTGTGCCGTGAGATACAGATAACAGATAACAGGTAGCAGATAACAGGTAGCAGATAACAGGTAGCAGATAACAGCAA
>CAZMXN010000006.1:0-2958 GCA_964570275.1 uncultured Candidatus Saccharibacteria bacterium | reverse complement strand
CAGATAACAGGTAGCAGATAACAGGTAGCAGATAACAGGTAGCAGATAACAGCAAGGAACAGTTAACAGTTAATAGTAGACAGTAGACAGTAGACAGTTAACAGTTGACAGTCGGGAACAGGGGGCGGTGGACTCAGGACCGGGAATTAATTTATACTAACTGGCAATGAGCGAGGGTATGAGAGGCGCCGGGTCGCCATATGCAGCCAGCCACGATGAGACAACTCACGGCCGGCTGTTGTTGGCTCTGGCCGAACACCTTAAGTCGCCGTTGCTGCACATTGCCCGCGGCGCGGAACTCACCCGACTGGAGGAGCATGATGCCGCGCTCAGCCGGCAGATGCTGACGGCAATCGAGACGGCCGCCGAGACCGCGCTGCAGCTGGTTGACAACTATATAACTTCGGCCCATCTGGCCACGCACCAGCTCAGCTTGCCGCTGGAGCCGGTGACGGTTTCGGCCGTCATGTACGACGCCGCTCAGAGCCTGCAGCGGGCCGCCCGCCACCAGGGGTGCGAGCTGGAGGTCAGCTTTGGCGGCAAGCTTGGTCCGGTCATGGCTAACCGTCAGGTGCTGGAAGGGGCCTTGACCAGTCTCGGCTACGTTTTTATCGAAGCCTGTCAGAAGCTGGAAGCGCCGGAACGGGTCATCCGCTTGGCCGCGCATAACACCAGCCGCGGTGTGGTGGCCGGCGTGTTTTCCAGGGCCGACGGCCTGTCGGCCGGCGTTTACCGCAAAGCCAGGGAGCTCTACGGACGGGCCCGGCTGCCGATGCCCGAATTGGCCGCTACGGCCGGAGCCGGCGTGTTTGTGGCCGACTCGCTGCTGGCGTCAATGGACAGCACCCTTAGAGTAGCCCGCTATCAGCATGCCCAGGGGCTGGCCGCAACTTTGATACCAAGCAAACAGCTGCAACTTATCTAGCATGGCGCATATATTACTTATCGAACCCGATCACATTCTGGCCGGCATGTACGCCGCGGTGCTGGAGCGCGCCGGTCACACGGTCAGCCGGCAGGTTGATGCCCAGAACGCCATTTTGGCAGCTGACGAAAGTCGACCCGACCTGGTACTGATGGAGCTCAACCTGGCCGGCCACAACGGCGTTGAGTTTCTGTACGAATTCCGGTCATACCCCGACTGGCTGAAGATTCCGGTCATTGTCCTGAGCATGACACCTCCGGAGGAGATAAAGGCCGCCGACAGCGTCTGGCAGCGGCTGGGTATCGCCGCTCATCACTACAAGCCGGCTGCCCGGCTATGGGACGTGCTTAGGTCGGTCGAAACGACTCTGGCCAGCCGGATTGCGGCATGAATCAGGTAAGTACGCGCGGCATAATTCTTACCCGGGTCGACTTTGGTGAAGCCGACCGGATACTGACGTTTTTATCGCCGGATCAGGGCAAGCTCAGTCTGATGGCCAAGGGTGTTCGCAAGTCCAGAAGCAAACTGGCCGGCGGGATAGAGCTGTTCAGCGAAAGCGAGCTGTCGTTTATCCGCGGCCGGGGCGAAGTCGGCACCCTGACCTCGGCGCGCCTGATTGTCCACTACGGCGGAATAGTTAAGGACCTGGAGCGGACCATGCTGGGCTATGAGTTTCTTAAAGTGATCAACAAACACACCGAGGCTAACGCCGGTCCGGAGTACTTTGAGCTGCTATCGGCCGCGCTGAAAGGGCTTAATGACGTTCAGCTGTCAAAAGCCCTGGCCGAACTGTGGTTTTGCCTGCAGATGCTGGCGGCCGATGGCAACAGCCCGGAACTAAAGCTCGATACGGCCGGGCAGGAACTGGCGCCGGACAAGTCGTACTCGTTCGAGTTCGAGGCCGGCCGGTTCTCGCCGGCTGCCAGCGGCGCATACGGCGCGGATCATATCAAGCTGCTAAGGTTGGCCAGCCGGGTGGCGGAGCCGGCCAAACTGGCTCAGGTTCAGGGGATTGAGGGTTCGTTGCCGGCGGTTTTGCAGCTGGCCAGAAACCTGCTGGCCTACGCCTGATCCAGAAGCATTACCAATATAGCTAGTTGACAATTTAACAAGCTTATGCTAATATGTTGACACTGGAAAAGTTAAACCAAACAGCACAATCAATAATTAAACAAAAAGGAATAAAAATGTTTGGACTAGGTCACAAAGCAGAACAGGAACCAACTAAAGAAACTATGGCCGCAGCGCCCGCCGAAACGGCACCGGTTGAGCAGCCGACTCCTGAAGCAGCAGCTAACCCGGTAGAAGAGTTGCCGGTAAGCCCGGAAGCTCCGGCTGAGGTTGCCGCTGAGCCGGTTATTGCACCAACAGCCGAAGAGGCCCGGGAAGCCGTCCAGGCAGCTCTGACTCAGCCGGAAGCAGAAGTAACTGCTCCCACCGAAGTAACGATTGAAGAAGCACAGCCTACCGCTCCATCAAACGAAGCCGTTCTGCCGGCTCCGGTAGAAGCACCAGCCGCCCAGCCGGCTGAAGCTCCGCCCGAGAACGAGCCGCCGTTCGTGCCGCCAAGTGACACTTTGGCTCCGCTGGCCGGCTAAACACCAGCAACTGAACATCCAAGGCAGCCCCTTTAATCCTCGCCGGAAATGGCCGTGGACAAGGGGCTGTTTTTTATGCCGGAGCTCTCAGGGGTGGTATAATCACTTCCAGCATGAGTGAACTCAAACTGGAAGATATTGTTTCTTTGTGCAAGCGCCGCGGCTTTATTTACCAGGGTTCGGAGGTTTACGGCGGGCTGGCCGGTACCTGGGATTACGGTCCGCTTGGCGTGAGCTTGAAGCGCAACATCCAGAACCTGTGGTGGAAGATGTTTGTTGAGGACAGGGAAGATATGTACGGCGTCGACGCTGCAATATTGATGAACCAGAAAACCTGGCAGGCCAGCGGGCACGTTGATACTTTTACCGATCCGCTGGTGGAGTGCAGTAACTGCCATGGCCGCTTCCGTCAGGACAAACTGGATGATCCGAACA
>CAZMXN010000005.1:0-52397 GCA_964570275.1 uncultured Candidatus Saccharibacteria bacterium | reverse complement strand
CCAGCAAAGACCGCCCCTTTTGGGACGGTCTTTGCTTGGCTCCTGGGGCCGGACTCGAACCGGCAACCCTCTGGTTAACAGCCAGATGCTCTACCATTGAGCTACCCAGGAATAGCGGCCGCGCCGCCGATTAACTCTGTCATTTTAGCGACAAACTGACAAGGTGTAAATATCCCCTGGTTTATCTGGCGCCCAATAGCCAACGGAGCAGGCGAGTGGTCGCTTCATAAAAAACCGCGGCCGACTTGGCCGCGTGGCCGCGGTCTGGTGCACTTTTCCTGAGGCGCCCTTAGTAGCGGAGGATTGCCGCCATCCGATTGCGGGCGGGCAGCAGCTCCTGAGCCAGATTCAGCACCTTGCCGCCCTGACTCCAGGTTAGCAGGGCACAATAATCGAGCAACGATTTGAGATTATCCCGCGGGAAGACGATTTTGGGCCGCTCCCGCATATCATCGCTAACGGTGTCGTGAGTTTCCGCGAACATGCTGATCATCAGCGTATCGACCCGGCCCTTTTCGGCAGCGTCGAGGATGGCCGGCGGCGCAGCCACCGATCGGTTCTGAGCTTTCAGTTCTTCGAAGCTGGTCCGGGCCGATTCGTAGCGGTTATCTATAACCAGGTTGCGAATGACATCCCAGGCCAGGTTGTGCATCTGGGGCAGGTCTTTCTGTTTGTGGTTGCCGTTTACGGACTGCTCGACGATATTCGGATGCTTGCTGACCGAGCGGAACTCGGCTACATCACTGCTCACACCCGCCAGCACCAATGGCAGATTAGTGTCCACGGCCGGCCGCAGCTGCTCGTCAACCAGACGAAAGAAGCGCAGCCGTTCCTGATCGCCGGCATCCTTGCTGTTGCTGCCGGCATTCTGCCCGGTGGCAAAACCGCCGGCCCCGCCGTGGTAGTGCTGCTGCCGCTGACTCATCTCGTCGATATTCAAAGCCTCTTCGATGCTTTTCGGCAGCTCAATAGCGACCTCCTCCAGCCCGTACATATCTCCCTTGAACAGGCAAGGCTCCTGCCGGGCCAGCGCCAGAAGATAATAAGCCTGGTTATCCTGTTCCAGTGCGAAGAGCGGCGCCAGGTGATAATGCGAATCGACGGCCACATACTCATCGGTAGACACCGGCAAATTGAAATAAGTCAGCGTTTTCGGATTGATAAAGAGGGCCAGCCCGTCAGTCTGCCGCTGCCAGAATTCCTGATCGTCGATGAGTTTATTGAGGCGATCCAGGATGCCGGCCTGCAGATCGGCTTCGACCCCTTGGGCACGCATAATCCTGTCGGTCTCGGCCACCAGATTCTTAAACCGGGTCTGGTCTTCGCGGACATTGGGCGGAGCAGCGTTTTTGTGGGTTGGCATATAGATGCTTATGGTCGGCGACAGGTTTTGATTTATAAGTTTTTCCAGGGCGGCGTGAGTAATTTTGTTGATCACGATGGCTCCTCCTCTTTTGTTAGCTGACCGCTATGTTTGGACAGTACCGGCCATTGTAGGCGAAAAGCCGTTTTCGGCCCGCGAATTTTCTCGCTAAATCAGCCTTGTGCCTGGCAAAAAGCGGCGTATACTTAGGCCAACAAACCACTTATGAACGCGCAAGTTTTTAAATTCGTTCCGGCCGCTGAGAGAGATGCTCCCGAAGCAGCACCAGTAAAGCAAACGGTCGGCGAAGTGATCGTCATTGAAGAGATTCTGCTCCAGCGCCGCATTCAGCGGGAAGCCGGCATGCGGGCTGACATGGGCGAGCTCATCAGTTTAATTATTGACGGCCGGTTCCGGCAAAAAGAGGCTCTTAATTTAGGCCCGTACACCCACTTGTCCGACCGGCGGGTGACCGGCGGCCGCTCTGAACTGCAGCAGCCAAGCATTTACCATGACCGGAACGATCCGGTGGCCGGGCGCCGGGTCGCCATGAACGTATTCAAATACGCCGACCCGGCCCGCGGCCTCGGCCTGCGCCTGTACGATATCGATAAAGCCTGCGGCATCCGCCTGGATTTGCCTCAGGACGAGCGGCTAAATCGCGGCGAGATAAGACTCGACCTTGATTACTATAATCTCCCGCAGGATTCAATCCGGCCCAGTGCCGAACAAATGCAGACAATCGCCGATTACTTAATAGAACCCGACGACACCCATGCGGCCGTGGTCGATCTGTTCGACCAGGTCTTTGCCGGGAAGACCACTTAAACGCTGTAGATTCATAGAATTTTCACCTGTTAAATATCTCCTAGCGGCGTCGACAGGTGCTCTGGCAGACTTAGACGGTCGGCTCTTTTATAAAGCCGGCTGAAAGGAGGACGCTATGGCCCGAGACGACTCCGGCAAACCAACCCGCGCCTTTGATGACATGGCGAACGAGGATATCGAAGAGCCAGGCGGCGACGTCGGTTACGCCGAAGAGGGCGATCGCTTTGACGACGAACGCCTCTAAAGCACAAAAACCGCCACATTACCGCGCCCGGCCGGCCACCCCTAAATTAAACCAGGCCGGGCGTTTTATTTTTTAACCAGAAGAGGAGTGCTTATGGCCGATCTCAATCAAATGCCCCACGACCCGCTGAAAGACATTCATGACGATCCGGTCGCCGATAATCCGGATGACGCCAAAATCGCCGACGACCACCCGCAACTTGACAGCAACATCGATACCGGTGAAAAATATGACGAGGGTTTGACCGGGGCCGGTGAGATTCCGCCGCCGCCCGAACCAAACGTAGCCGATTATCACCCCGACCAGGATGAGCGCCGCCAAAACGACAACCAGCCGTGACCTGCTGAAAAAACACCGACTTATAAGCGACCAGGTGGACGAGCGGGAGGTGGAGATAATTCTTGACACGCTTGACACCGTCCTGACGGCTCAGGTGCCCGGCGAAGTCACCGAGTTCGGCTGCTATGTCGGCACCACCGCCTTATTCCTTCAACGCCGCCTGATAGCCGACCGCCCGGTCCGCACACTGCACGTTTATGATTCGTTCGAGGGCTTGCCGGCCAAAACGGCGGCCGACGCCAGTCCGGCCGGTTCAGCTTTCCGGCCCGGTGCTCTAAAAGCCGGCAAGGCCGACCTTATCCGCAGTTTTCGGCAGGCCGGTTTGCCACGGCCGCAAATCCACAAAGCCTGGTTTGGCGATCTGACACCGGCTGATCTGCCGCCGGCCATCGCTTTTGCCTTCCTGGACGGCGATTACTACCAGTCCATTCTCGACAGCCTGCGGCTTATCTGGCCGCGCCTCAGTCCGGGCAGCCGGGTGGTGATCGACGACTACGCTTCGGAGGCGCTGCCCGGCGTCGCCAAGGCCGTGAACAACTGGCTAAAAGATCACCCGGCCGGCTTTCGCACCGAAGCCAGCCTGGCCATTCTCAGCCTTTAGTGATGGTAGGCCTTGTTGCTCAAGATGGCGCTGGACCGATACAGCTGCTCGATCAGGAGCAGCCGGACGAGTTCGTGCGGGAAAACCAGCCTGGACAGCGACCACACCAGATCGGCCCGCTGCCGCAAACCCTCGCTGACGCCGTAAGCGCCGCCGATTATAAACACCAGGCGCTGCCTGGCCTGCTGCCGTCGCCCGTCCAGAAAATCGGCCAGCTCCCGGTTGTCAAATTGCTTGCCGCGCTCGTCCAGCAGCACCACCATGTCTCCCGGCGACAAACGGGCCTCGATCAGGGCGCTTTCTTTTTGGCGGCTCGACTCAATGCTGCCATCACCTGTCGGCTGGGACACGATCGCCTGCCAGCTTAGCGCGGCGAAAGGCGTCAGACGCTTAGCGTACTCGTCAATGGCCGGCTGCAGGTGACGGGCTTCGCGCCGGCCGACATAAATAATATGGATGTTCATGCCTATTAATAATTATACCTGCTAAATTTTTAGCTGCGCCACAAACCCGGGTCGGCTAGGCTTACCTACAGCATAAGTAACAGCAGGAGGTTGATTATGGCGAAAGCGTCGTCCAATAAGTCAAATGGTATCCGTTCCGGCGGCTCCTATCGCTCTTCCAGCCTGCGCTTTAACCGGCGGGAGCTGGTCTATTATCAAACCAACATACGCGGCAAACTGGGCGGCGTTTATGACGAAGAGGCCGACGTAGCCTGACGGCGGCCTTCCTCGCGGGGCAAGCGGTTGGCACGCCCAGGGTATGTTAAAAATCTCGTAGCCGGCCGGCCGAAGTCTAACTAGTATGAAAGGGCAGGGCAGGAGGAGGTTAGCGCTATATGAGAAATTACAGGCCGATTGACGACACGACCAGGCCGCTCGGTGTCGTCAACCGCAGCCACAAATCGCTTATCAGGGAAAGCATTCAGCCCCATGGTCAGTTTGGCCGGGTCTGGAACACCTGATGATGACCCTGTTTTTAGAAACCCTTTCTCACACCCTGAGCGCTCGAACTAGCAGAACAAACCTTAAATAAACTGGAGGCAGTCCTATATGGAGAATCGGAACTCACCGAATATGTTCGCCATAACGTTCATTGCAGCTTTGGCCGGTGCCGTCGCCGGTGTACTGCTGGCACCGAGAAGCGGCCGCGAAACCCGCGCCCAACTGCGTGAATCAGCCGGAAAGTTCAAGTCAAAGGCACAGAGCGGCGTGAGTGAACTGAAAGGCCGGGCCAGCGACAAAAGCCGGGAAGTCAAAGACCGGCTGGCCACCAAAGCCGCCGATTTTGGCAATCAGCTCTCAACAAAAGCAGATAAATTTAAGGAAGATTCCGAGTCCGAAGCGATTCGGAACAGGGAGGTTTAGCTTATGAATATAATACTTTGGATTATTTTCGGAGCCCTGGTGGGCTGGATAGCGTCGATTATCATGCGGACTGACGAAGAGCAGGGCATGATCGGGAACATTCTGGTTGGGATAGTCGGTGCCTTTATCGGCGGCGGCATATCGTCCTGGCTGGGCGGACCCGGTGTCAGCGGCTTCAACTTCGGCAGTCTGATAGTTGCCATTCTAGGGGCCATGCTCCTGATATTCTTCATGCGCCTCTTCAGCCGCAGCCGAGGCTCAACCGTACAACGATAGAGTAAATTTAAAGTGCCGGCGGCCACCACACGCGGACGGGGGCCCGGCCAGGAAGTTTAGGATAAGGCTATGAAACGACCAAGGCTACCAAGACAACGAGCCGGTAACTCGTGGGAGGACTTCAAACTCTGGTACGAAGATATCGAGGACGGCCGCTAGAGCCTGGGTTACCTCCTTAGGTCTGACCGGCACATAAGCAAGGGGGCTGCTTGAACCGAAAAAAAGCCAGCCCTCTTTTTATTCCTTTTATTCAAACCTCAGGGCCTGAATCGGGTCTTTGCGGGCGGCTTTCATGGCCGGAGCGATCCCGAAGATCACGCCGACGACTACCGCCACGCCGGTGGCCACGGCGACTATCGGCACGGTTATGACCGGGTTAAGATCGGTGAAAATGCGGATCAGCACGTTGGCCAGGCCGGACACGGCAATCCCGATGATGCCGCCCCACAGGCTTAAGACGACGGCTTCAATCAGAAACTGGCCTAAGATTTGCCGGTTGGTGGCCCCGACGGCTTTACGGATACCGATTTCCTGAGTGCGTTCGGTCACCGACACCAGCATGATGTTCATAATGCCAATGCCGCCCACAATCAGAGAAATAGCCGCGATGCTGGCAATAAAGGCCGTCAGGGTGTTGAGCACGCTGTTAACCAGGGCCAGGTTTTCCTCCTGCCGGAGCACCGTGAAGTCCTCCTGGCCGGCATGAGCGGCCTTTAAATTGCGGCGCAGATCGGCCGACAAGCGGCCGGCGACATCGATTTCCCGCGGCCTGACCAGCACCTGGCTGATCTGCGCGCTGCCGCCGGTCAGCTCCCGGGCTTTGGCATAGGGAATAATGACCGAGTGATTGAAATCCGGACCCAGGGACAGCGGCGTGCTGGCTAGCTTGTTAAGGACGCCGATCACCACAAACTCCTCGCCCCTGATATTCATTGATTTGCCAATTGGCGCCACTTCACGGAACAGGTTATCCGCCACGCTGCGGCCGATCACCGCCAGGTTGCGATCGGTCTCATCCTTGTTGAAGAAAGTACCGTAGCCGATGTCACCGCTTAAGATCCGCTCCAGTTCTTCGCTGGCGGCCAGCACCGAGCCGGATTTAAGCTCCCGGCCATCGGTCGTCACGGCGCTGACGACGTTGCTGACCGGCACGGCGAAGCTGACGTCAGGATGCTGACGAATCGTCTGCAGGTCCTGCTCGGTCAGAACACCGCCGGCGGCACCGGCCGAGAAGAAATTAATGCTTTCGATATTGCCGGCGGCGTCGCGCTTGACGACCGTACCCGGCCGGACGGTTATCAGATCGGTGCCGAACTGGCTGATCTGCTCCTCGACGTCACGCTTGATGCCTTCGCCCAGGCTTATGGTCGTCACCACCGAAACCACACCGATAATAATGCCCAGCATGGTCAGAATACTGCGCCAGCGCGAGTTGCGGATCGAGCTCATCGCCAGCCGGTAGTGCTGCCTGATCATCATTTCCTGGAGCTCCGTTTGCCGCGCCGGGATTTGGTTTTGCCGACAGCGGTTTTACGCTTTTTGCGCCGGGCCAGCTCTTTGCCGCCGGGCAGAGCCCGCATGAGCGCCGAGACGCCGGCCAGGTCGTCCTCTTCGGTTGTCCGCGGCACAAAAACCATCGTTCGTTTCGCCCGCGACGCCACCTCGCCGATAGCGGTAGTCTCGTCATGTACAATCGCGCCGTCATGCATATAAACCACGCGGTTGGCGTACCTGGTCAGCTCCGGGTTGTGCGTCACCATCAAAATCGTGCTGCCGGTTTTGTGAATTTCACTCAAAAGCTCCATAACCACCCGGCTGGATACGCTGTCGAGGTTACCGGTCGGCTCGTCGGCAATGATGATGTGCGGATCGTTAATCAGCGCCCGGGCAATGGCCACCCGCTGGATCTGGCCGCCGCTGAGCTGACGGGGCAGGTAGTACTCGCGGTCCTGCAGCCCGACGCGCTCCAGCATGGCGCTGGCCTGACGCAATCGCTTGCCGGTCGAAACACCCTTGTAAGCCAGCGGCAGGCCGACATTCTGCAGCACGTTCAGCCGGGGCAGCAGGTTCGAGGATTGAAAGACAAAGCCGATCTGATCGCGGCGGACTCTAGCCTGCTGATGGCCGCGCAACCGGGCAACGTAACGGCCGTTTAACTGATAGCTGCCGTGCGTCGGCCGGTCCAACAGCCCGATAATGTTCATAAGCGTCGACTTGCCCGAACCGCTCGGACCCATCACGGCCACAAACTCACCCTTGTCAATGGTGAGGTTAATGTCATCGAGAGCCACCGTAGTAGCGTCACCGAAACCGTACAGTTTGCTGACTTCCTTGATCTCTATTATCGGCATCAAATATATATTACGCCGTAATTTGACATTCAGGCAACATGAGATTGATGTAATTTAATACAGGGGAGGCCGGCGGTGCGGTCCGGGGCCGCTTTAGCGCTCCGCTGCAGGCTGGCACTGAGCGGTTTTGTGGCGGCGAATCTGTCCCGGGGCTGGTACAATGTCTGTCGGACGGAGGGGTCGCCTAGTGGCCTATGGCGCTCGCTTGGAAAGCGAGTTTACCCGCAAGGGTATCGTGGGTTCGAATCCCACTCCCTCCGCCATTCTACTTCGCTGAAGCTTCGTAGAATTTAGTTGGTATATGGAAGTAGGGATGAGAACGGGCATGCCGCTGTCTGGCCCCGCCTTTACCCGCGCGGGGGCCTTAGAAGAAGGCGACCAGCAGGGCAGGGATGTGACCGCTCATCTTAACGGCAGCTACATTGTAAACTATTGACAAATATGATATAATATAAAGATAGGGTGTCTTAGCTGACTTTGGTGCCGATGCTTTCGCCTCTGGCGGCGCGCAGAATATTACCGTCTGCGGCCAGATCAAAGACCACGACCGGCATATTTTGCTCCATGGCCAGCCCCAGGGCGGCTTTATCCATCACTTTAATGGCGCCGTTCTCGACTGATTCCTGGAAGCTGACCGATTCGAGTTTGGCGGCATCAGCAAACTTGGACGGATCCTTATCATAAATTCCATCCACCTTGGTAGCTTTTAGAATGACGTCGCAGTCCAGCTCAAGCGCCACCGAAGCGGCCGTGGTGTCGGTGGTCAAATAAGGCTTGCCTAAGCCGCCGGCCACGATAACCACCCGGCCTTTGTCAAGATGCCGTAGCGCCTTACGCCGGATAAACGGCTCGGCCACCTGGTTGATATGAATATTAGTCTGCAGCCGTGTCGGCTGACCGTGGTGCTCAATCATGTCCATCAGCGCCAGACCGTTCATGATGGTCGCCAGCATGCCCATATAATCAGCTGTCGGCCGCTCGATGCCATGGCCGGCAAAGTCGGCGCCGCGCAGGAAGTTACCGCCGCCGACCACGATTACAACCTGGATGCCGGCCTCGGTGACTTTCTTAATTTCGGCCGCCAGCCAACCGACAAATTCCGGATCGATACCATGGTTGCGGCCGCCGGCCAGTTGCTCGCCGGACAGCTTCAGAAGCACGCGTTTATACATCAGCCCCCAGTCTAGCAGATTGCCGCCGGTTCGGGCTATACTAAAGGGCCATGACACTCACGAAAAAAGGCGGTGAACGACTGTGAAGCGAATAAAAATTTACTCCTGGAACGTCAACGGCATCCGGGCGGTGGTCCGAAAGGGCGCTTTCCAGGAATTCGTATCCAAGCACCAGCCCGACATTCTCTGCCTGCAGGAGACCAAAGCCCAGCCAGGCCAGGCTGAGATCGACATGCCGGGATATGAGGAGTATTGGAACTCGGCCGAAAAGAAGGGCTACTCCGGCACGGCGATCTTCAGCAAAATCAAGCCGCTGGCCGTACTCAACGGCTTCACCGACGAGATTGCCGAAAAGTACGGCCTGACCGCCGACGGTTACGGTGATCCGGCCAAAGAAGGCCGGGTGATCTCAGCCGAGTTCGATGATTTCTGGGTGGTTACCGTTTATACGCCCAATGCCAAGGACGATCTGACCCGGGTGCCGCTGCGGCATAAGCAATGGGACCCGGCCTTTTTAGCCCATGTTAGAGAACTGGAGAAAACCAAGCCGGTGGTTTTTTGCGGCGACCTAAACGTCGCGCACACGCCGGACGACCTGGCCAACGATAAGGCTAACGTCGGTAAAAAGGGTTTCACGGACGAAGAGCGCGAGGGCTTTCAGAGCTTCATCGACGCCGGCTTTGTCGATACATTCCGCCTGTTTAAGCAGGGCAAGGGGTATTACACCTGGTGGAGTCACTTCGCCAACGCCCGGGCCCGGAACGTCGGCTGGCGGATCGATTACTTCCTGGTTTCGGCCAGCCTTAAGGACAAGGTTAAAGCCGCCGAGATCCATCCCGAGGTGATGGGCTCCGATCACTGCCCGGTTTCTGTTATTCTTGAGTTATGAGCCGATCAGTCAGCCAGCCACCGGGCCGTCCGTTCGCCGCCTTTGACCTTGACGGGACCCTGATCCGCTGGCAGCTCTTCCACGCCATCGCCGGCAAGCTGGCCGAGATCGACCCCGGGCTGCTGCAGGACATCGAAACCGCCCGCATGCAGTGGAAGCGCCGCAGCGGCGAAGAGGCTTTCAGAGAGTACGAGTTACGCCTGATCGAGATTTACGAGGAACTGCTTAGGAGTATCAGCGTCCAGCAATTCGAGCGCGCCGCCGACGAGGTTTTCGAAGAGTACAAGGACCAGGTTTACCGCTACACCCGCGACTTAATCAAGCGGCTTAAGGCCGAGGGTTATCTGTTGTTCGCCATTTCCGGCTCGCAAAGCGAAATCGTCAGCAAAATTGCCGATTATTATGGTTTCGACGATTACGTCGGCGCCGATTACGAGCGCAGCGGCGATCGTTTCACCGGTAAGATCACCCTGCACATCGGCAAAAAACATCTGGTCCTCCGGCAGCTGATCGACCGGCACGGGGCTGATTCAACCGGCAGCTACGCCGTGGGTGACAGCGCCGGCGACACCAGCATGCTGGCCATGGCTGACAACCCGATTGCTTTCAACCCCGAGAAAAAACTTTTCGAGATCGCCAAGCAACGTGGCTGGCCGGTTGTTATTGAGCGCAAAAACATGGTCTATCGGTTAAATTGGCAGGACGGCCGTTACCAGCTGGACTAAGCGGTTATCAATTTTAAACAAGCTCTTTTGTTCTTTGTAAATTTTGTTGTATCATACCAACATGTCGAGTGTATCCCGTCCTGAAAAAACGCATGCCATCTTCAATCTGGAAGCCACTATTATCGATGATATTTTCCATACTTCGCTGGGTATCATTCAGACTTCGGCTATCGGCGGAGCCGCCATCGAACTCAGCGCCCGGACTACCATTCAGGAAGAGCGACAGGCGCTGTTTGACTGGTTTAGGGGCAAAACCGAGGAAGATGTCAGGCCGGTCATGGAAGAAATCGCCGAGCAGACTTCGGCGCTATTCGCCCCGTGGGCTTTAATAGCCATCAACGGGCTGGCCCGGCAGGGACACGAAATCGCCGTCGTCTCAGGCAGCGTGCCGGATCCAATAGCGGAAGCCTGCGCCGACGGCATAGAAAGATACTTTGAAGCTCAGGACGACGGTGCCGAGCAGCCGTTGCCGGAGATCAGCCTGGTGATGGGGCGGCCGATCCGGCAAGTCGACGGCCGCTACACCGGCGAACCCCTGGAGGCCCGCAAAAATAAAAATGCCCGCAAGATCGTCGGCGGGGATTGGCGGCGGCTGGTCTTTGCCGCCGACAGCTACAACAGCGGCGAGCGCATGCTGGTCGAGGCTAAAAAGGGCTTTGTCGTTAACCCGCGGACCGACTTTAACCCTAGCACCGAGCGGCGCGTAAACTTCTTGTATTGGGGGACCGATGAGCCCACTAAAGTCCAGGTCCGAAACTACCGGGACGGCTATAGTGCCAATTACCACCTTAACGATGCGGCCAGTAAAGCTGGTTTCGAGCGCGACATCCTGCCTTAGTAAAGACTTTTTGATGCCGGCCGATTAGGTCCAAGACCGCCGGCCGTGGTATTTAATTAATACATATGGACAGGTCTTACTGGATTAGACAAACCGCCCAGGCACCGGCTTTTCCGGAACTGCTGTGGAGCCGGCCCGAGAACCGCCGGCTGGCCGGCAAGCTGCTGATCATCGGCGGCAATGCCCAGGCCTTCGCGGCGCCGGCTCAGGCCTACCAGGCCGCCCTGGACGGCGGAGCGGGGGTCTGCAAAGTCCTGCTGCCGGATGCTACCCGTAAAGCCCTGGGCCCGGTTCTGGAAGCCGGCGAGTACGCCCCCAGCACGCCCAGCGGCAGTTTCAGCCGGGCGGCCACGGCCGACTTTCTGGAATGGTCCGGCTGGGCCGACGGCACCCTGATTGCCGGCGACTTAGGCCGCAATTCCGAGACCGCCATCGCCCTGGAAAACTACTTAAGCAAGCACAGCGGCCAGGTGACACTGACCAGGGACGCCGCCGACTACTTCCTGGACAACCCGGCAGCCGTTCTGGAGCGGGCCGACACCACGCTGGTGCTCAGCCTGGCTCAGCTGCAGAAACTGGCCGCCGGTGCCAGATTTCAGCTGGCCTTTACGTCCGGCATGGATCTGCTCAAGCTGGTCGAGACCCTGCACCAATTCACCCAAGCCTATCCCGCCAATATCATCGTCAGACACCTGGGCAGCATCAGCACGGCCGCCGGGGGCCGCGTCAGCACCACCAGACCAGCCGGGGACCGGGAGCCGTGGCGGGTGGCAGCCGCCGCACATGCCAGCGTCTGGTGGCTGCAAAATCCGGATAAAACCTTTGAGGCCCTGACCTGTGCAGCCGTTAATTATTTGCAATAAATCTTAATTAGTGTTGTCATGTTGTTATATCCCGCCCGTCTGATTATATTTACCGGCGAAGTTGCCAGCAGGTCCTAAGCACTACTTTTGAAGCCCGCGGCTTGTCCCGGTACGAGCGCCGCGAACAGATTCAGGGGCCGCCCACGTCATTGCCAACGGCTATATGCCGGAGGGCAGTTACGCCAGCCTGACCACTGCCCGGGTTGACCATGGCACGCCCATCGGCTTACGTAACGGCGTGGATATCAAGGTGAGGGAAGCCGCCTCCAGGCCGCGCCAGCACCTGGTTCAAGTAAAATCCTCCCGACACTTCTGTGACGACAGCTACCGCCGGGATATTGCGGGCATTTGCCGTCAGGAATTATTGCCGGGCACCGAAGCAGACGCCCCGCGGGGGCAAGGCGGGGCAGCCCGGGTTGGACTGCCCGTTCGAGTCCCAAAACAAGAATCCTCCATAGCGGACCCTGCAAAGGGTCTGCGACGGAGGATGGTGCCGGAGGAGGGACTCGAACCCTCAATCCTGGAAGGAACGCGATTTTGAGTCGCGCGCGTATACCAGTTCCGCCACTCCGGCAATTAAAAGGTCGGATTGCCTTGGTAAAAACTTAAGCATTCACACCTCAAGGTGATTATAGTATAATAATCTCTGTTAAAACAGCAAATTTATATGGATGATGACCAGCTAAACAACCAATCGGCGGCTTCTTCGCGACCGAAGAAAGTTATCCAGCCCCTCTCTCACGGCCAGGACCAGGCGAGCGGGGCGGAGACGTCACAGCCTGACAGCGGCGCCAATCCGGCCGCCGAAGTCATTCGCAAGAAAATCGAAAGCCTCTACGCCAGCGATACGGCCGGCAAGGCGCAGCCGGACACAGCCGGGACCGCAAGGCGCTATTCCAAACACCAGGAGTATATGCAGCGGCTCAGCACGTCGGGCAAGTCGCTGGCCGAAATCCAGACCGCCTGGCACAACTACTACGTCAGTCTGTCCGACGCCGAAAAACACGAAGTCTGGCAGGAGTTTTACCGTAATCATGGACGGAACCCGGCGCTGGCCTCGCCGGCAACGGCAGCCAAAGATCAGACCGATGCTCCCCGGCCGGAGGAACCCGCTCAAACGCCTCCTCAAGCTCCTGATACCCAGCGCTCAACCGCCGAAATCAAGTCGCAGCTGCTCAACAAAGTCAACAGCCGCAGCAAACTCAAAGCCAAACACCACTTCCAGTCAATCCTGTTCGGGCTCGGCATGGGCAGCCTGGTCATGCTGGTACTGCTGTTCGGCTTTTTTAACGAGCGCTTTATCGCGCCGTTTATCACGCCCAGCCGGGTAGTCAGCTCAACGCCGATCATCATCGATCCCAACGACACCTCAGCCGTCAGCAAAGAGCCGAAAGTCATCATCCCCAAAATCAACGTCGAGATACCCGTAGTTTATGACGAACCGTCCGTCCAGGAAGACGCCGTCCAAAAGGCGCTGGAGCGCGGCGTCGTCCACTACGCCACCACCGAAAATCCGGGCGAGAAAGGCAATGCCGTAATTTTCGGGCATTCCAGCAACAACATCCTTAACCGCGGCCAGTACAAGTTCGCCTTCGTTCTGCTGCACAAGCTGGAGGTGGGCGACACTTTTTATCTGCACTTCGAGGGCACGCGTTACGCTTACCGGGTGTTCGAGAAAAAGGTGGTCGATCCGACCGAGATCGGCGTGCTGAACGACCATGCTGACAAGCCGGCCACGGCTACGTTAATCACCTGTGACCCTCCCGGCACGGCCCTCAAGCGCCTGGTGGTTGTCGGCGAACAGATCACGCCCGACCCGGCCACCAACACCGCCAGTTCGGCCATCGAGCCGGACGATGATCCGGCCATCCTGCCGAGCAACGCTCCCAGCCTATGGGACCGCATCACCGATTGGTTCTAGTCCCTGCTATTGATCTTCAACCACCAGCTCGGTCCGGATAAGGGCCGTGCGGCCCTCGACCATAGGGGAAGGCCCGATGGTATATAACGCTTCATAATCCCGGTCGAAGTACGGCCGGTGACGGGGCGAGACATTGGTCAGCGCCTGGATGTTGATGCCGTCGTAATCAAACACCAGCGTCTTACCCTCGCTGACAACGGCGTAGCGATGCCCGTCCATCCATTCGGCTCTGACCCCCTTGGCCAGAGGATTGGGCAGCTTGTAGGCGTATTGGCGTTCGGTCTCGGCATCGTAGACGGCAAAGTTCTGGCGGCCCTGCAGACCGATCATCCGGGCGTTCTGGGAAAAGCCCAGATACTGGGGCGCATCGACTCTGAGGACAGCCACCGGCACCGGCACCTGCTGGGTGTCGCGGCGCAGGAATTCCACCGGATTCTTGTAGACCCGAACCCGTTTATCGGGAGCTGATCCGACGGCGTAGTACCAGCTGTCATTATAGCGGGCCACGTCCAGCAGATAGCTGCTATGACGCGGCACCGAAGTCAGTTGGTAGGAGTTGTCGCCCTCCCGAATCATCAGAGCGGTGGTTTTGCTTTTGCTGCCGCCGTCCAGGGCGTACACCAGCACATCATCGCCATGCGGCTTAAAGGCCAGGACTTTGGTCAGCAGCGGCCGAACCCGCGTGTCCCGCAGTTCGGCCGTTTGCAGCACGCCACCATCGGCTTCATAGAGATACAGCCGGTCGTAGCTCTTGTCGCGCAGCACCACGTTGGTGGGATTAATCTTAAAAGTTCGGTTGACGTTATAAGATTCGGCCGGTTCCTCCCGGTCCAGCATAATAAACTCATGGCCGTCACCATAGTCGTGTCGCACCAGAACGTGCCGGTTGTCAGTTGACCACTCCGCCAGGGTCAGACGCGGCGAGCCGCCGTCAGCGCTGCTGAAGAGAGCAGTCGGGAAGACCGCCTGTACCGGCGCGTCGGCCGGATTATTGAGATCATAGATTGTAAATTCGTTGATTTTGTCCGGATTCTGGATCATCAGCCAGCGGCGGTCCGGGCTCTGCATCGACAGGGCCGGCTCGTCGGCATAAAGAAACTCGTCGCGCGTCACCAGCTGCTCAGGGAAGAGACGCGGATAGACCAGCCGCAAAATGTTACCGCCTTGAAGATTGAAGCTGCGCTTCCAGGAGCGGTAGCCGTCCCGCCGCAGTTCGACGGTGTAATCACCGCTGGGCAGCTCGGTCCGCAGATCGGTCCGGGAACGATGTTTCTCGCCGTTGATATAAATGTCGGCCGACTCGGGCGCCGCCGACAAAAACAACAGGCCCTTCTGAATGACTGTACCGGTAGACCGGTCAAAATCATAACCGTACGTCCGATACAGCAGAATCACCGCCGCCATCCCGATCAGAATTGCCATCAGACCGTAACCGATAAACAGCCGTATAGTATGGGCGCGCTTTTTAGCTGGGTCGAGAAAATCCATAATTAGCTAGCGCCTATTGTAGCAGTTTTTGATTCGGGTCTAACAGCCGGCCGGCGAAGTACCGGCGCTTATTAAGAGCTAAAAGGCCTTGCGGTTAGCCGTCCAAAGCTTTACCATAAGCCTGTAAAGTCCTGCCTTATTTAATAAGTATGGCAGCGAGGGTATAAAACGTGCGCCACGCTAAATATCACACAAAAACGGTTATCGAACTTAACGGCAAACGATACGACGCCAACACCGGGCGGTTGATCGACTCGGTGACGCCCCAGCCGGCCGTCAAAGCGACCAAGACTATTGACGGTGTCATCGCGCCGCCGCGGCCCAAAGCCGCTGACGTTCAGCCGCCGGCCGCCGGCCGGCCGGCCGGCCTGCGCCGTACTGCCGGCCAATCCGTGCCGTCACACCTGCGCCATACCAAAACCAAAAAAGCCACCACGCTTATGCGTCACGCCGTCAAGAAGCCGGCCCAGGTGGTAATTGCCGTACCGGCCGCGCCGCCAAAGCCAGCCCTGGCGGACCGCAGCCAGCGCCTGGTCCGGGCCGTAAGAGTGGAAAAAAGCCACCTGATCAGCCGTTTCGGAAGTGACGGCAGCAGCAACACCGTCTTTATCAAAAAAGAGGGCGTGGTACCCGTCGTGCAACCGGTCCGTCAGCTTGCTCATGAAGCCCCGAAGCCGCTACCGGCCGCACCGCGCCCGGCCGCCGCGCCCAAAAAAGACGACATCTTCGACAAAGCCGTCAAACAAGCCGTCAGTCACAAGCAAAAGCCCGTAAAGCACAAGAAAAAGCGGGTTCATCACAAAGTCGCCCGCAAAATCGGCGTCAAGCCGCGGACGATTAATTACGGGGCCGCCGTAGCGGTGGTCTTTATCCTGACAGCCTTTATCGCCTACCAGAACGTACCGAACTTCGCCATGCGCGTCGCCAGCGCCCGCTCCGGCGTAGCCGCGCAAATGCCCGGTTACCGGCCGGCCGGCTTCGGCCTCAGCGGACCGATTCAGTACAAGCCCGGCCAGATTACGATTAATTTTGCCGCCAACGGCGACCGGGACCGCGCCTTCCGGATAACCCAGCGAACCTCCAACTGGAACAGCCAGACCTTGCTGGCCAACCACGTCAGCAACCAGGGCGAAGCCTATCAAACCTATCAGGAAAACGGCCGGACAATTTACATTTACGACAACTCCAACGCCACCTGGGTCGATGGCGGTATCTGGTACCAGATCGAGGGTAACGCCGATCTGACCAGTGATCAACTCCTTAGAATCGCCGCCAGCTTATAGGGCTATTTACTAATTTTACTAAAGATGCTATAATATAGTCATTATGTCTAAGGAAACTATCGATTTTTCAACGCTTCCGGAAACCGGTCAGGTGGTCAGTCAGCACCATGAAGTGCCGCTGCCTGTCCAGGAAGGCGAAGTCCAGCCGCTCGAACCGCTGGGACTGGGTCTCACGGCGGTGGCCGTAGTTTATGCCGGTGCGCTGTTTGCCTGGGCCAACTGGCGGCTGTCCAGAGACCAGCATCAGTAGGAGTTTGGCTGCTTTTTTCGGCGGCTGCCTTTTATCTCTTATCTTGTACAATGGAAGGTATGACTAAAGTTCGTACCCGATTCGCTCCCAGTCCGACCGGCTTTTTGCATGTCGGCGGGATTCGCACCGCTCTGTTCGCCTGGCTGGTGGCCCGGCAGGCCGGCGGCCAGTTCATTCTGCGCCTGGAAGACACCGACCGGAAAAGGGAAGTCGTAGGTTCGGCCGAACACCTGATTGAAAGCCTGCAAGCGCTGGGGCTGGATTATGACGAAGGCCCGGACAAGGGCGGACCGCACGGGCCGTACCGCCAGTCGGAGCGGTTGGAGATTTATAAAAAGTGGGCCGACCGGCTGATTGAAGCCGGCCGGGCCTACGCCGACCCGTACACGCCCGAAGAGGTCCAGCAGTTCCGCGAGCAGGCCCAGGCCGCCAAAAAGCCGTTTCTCTACCGCGACCACCGGCCGGACAATCCGCCGGCCTGGGACGGCCGGACGCCGCTGCGCTTCAAGGCCGACCCCAAAGCCTACTCCTGGCAAGACGCCGTCATGGGCGACTTAAGCACCGGACCGGAGGTAATCGACGACTTCATCCTGATTAAATCCGACGGCTTTCCGACCTATAACTTTGCCCACATTGTCGACGACGCCGAGATGAAAATCAGCCATGTCATCCGGGGCCAGGAGTTTCTAGCCAGCGTGCCGAATTATCTTAACCTTTATGAGGCTCTCGGCCTGACGCCGCCGGTGCTGGCCACCATGCCGCACATCCTCAATGAACAGGGGAATAAAAAGCTGTCCAAGCGAGACGGCGCCAAAGACATCCTGGACTACGTAAAAGCCGGTTATCTGCCGGCGGCGCTGCGCAGCTTTATCGCCACCTTAGGCTGGAATGACGGCAGCGAGCAGGAAGTATTTACGACCGAGGAGTTAATTGAGAAATTCAGTCTGGAGCGGGTTGGCCGCAGCGGCGCCCACTTCGACGAGCGGCGGCTGCTTTGGGTCAACGGTCATTTTATCCGCCAACTGCCGCTGGACGAGCTGCATCAAAAAGCCGTAACCTACTGGCCGGCGGCAGCCCGGCCGGCCGCCGACGATTATAAAAAGCAAGTCCTCGGCCTGGTACAGGAACGGCTTAAGTACCTGGCCGAGTTGCCGGAGTTGACCGCCTTTTTCTTTACCGACCTGCCGGTGAATCCGGAGCTGATAACCAATCACAAACAGCTCAAGAAGCTGGGGCCGGATGATCTCCGGACTCTGCTCGCGGCCGCCCGAACCAGCCTGTCGGAAAGTGATTTTAGCGTTACCGATCTCACTAATCGTCTTAACTCCCTGCTGACGCTGACCCACACCAAACCGGCCGTCCTCTTCAGCCTGATCCGGATTGCCGTCACGCAGGCTCCGGCCAGCCCCGGACTGGCCGAAACCCTCAGTGTACTCGGCAAGGAAGCCTCGCTGCGCCGTCTCGACCAGCAGCTGGCCGCGCTTTAACCATGACAATGACTGGTTTTCAATAAGCTTAACCGTTGGTACAATAGGCGGTATGCAAGATGACTTCCAGCCCCCGCGGCGCGCGGACAACTACGGTGACGCGCCGGATTTAAGTACGCCAAAAATCCAATCCGAAATTCCGGTAACGCCGCACCCCGAAGACGTTGCCAATAACGAGCAAGGGGCCGTGGCCCTGCCGGTCTCCAAAGACAAACTCCGGAGTTTCCGGCTGGCCAGGTTCCGCTGGCCGAAATTAAGCAAAAAACAGTGGATTCTGGCCGGCGCCGGCGGTCTGCTGTTTATCGGCGGGACCGGTTACGGACTCTATTCGGTCTTTAAGAGCGATCCGCCGCCGCCAGCCCCGGCCGTGGTCCAGCAGGTTGAGCCCGAACCCGAACCGGAGCCAACCACGGCGCCGTCGCCGCTAACCGGTCTGGAGGTCGACATTCCGCTGACCAAACGCCGCGTGACCGGCGTGATGATTGAAAACAGCCCCGACGCCCGGCCGCAAGCCGGTTTGCGCGAGGCCGGCATTGTTTTCGAGGCTATCGCCGAAGGCGGCATCACCCGGTTTATGGCTCTGTTCCAGGAAGCCCGCCCGGCCCACATCGGACCGGTCCGCTCGGTCCGGCCATACTATCTGGACTTCGTCCTGCCGTTTGACGCCGCGTTCGTGCATGCCGGCGGCAGCGCCCAGGGACTGGCCGACATCAAAAAACTGAACGTCAAGGACCTTAACCACAACAGCACGGCTTTCCGGCGGGTCACCAATCGCTACGCTCCGCACAACCTCTACACCGACATGGAGAAACTGGACGCTTACGCCGACTCCAAGGGCTTTAAAGAAAGTAAGTTCACCCCGCTCAAGCGCAAAGAGGAGAAACCGGCCGAAACCCCGACGGCGAAATCAATCGATCTTAAGATTTCCAGCTTTTTGTACAACCCAAGCTTTGACTATGACGCCAAAACCAACAGTTACCTGCGCTCCATGGCCGGCAAACCGCACGTTGATGAAAAATCCGGCAAGCAGATCGCGCCCAAAACCGTCGTGGCGCTGGTCATGTCGCACCGCTACTCCGGCATTTACTCGGTGTATGGCACGACCGGCAAAGGCCAGGCCTTTGTCTTCCAGGACGGCACCGTCACCAAAGCCACCTGGCACAAGAAAAGCCGTCAGGGGCAGTTCTCATTTACCGACGCCAAGGGACGGGAGCTGGCCCTCAACGCCGGCCAAACCTGGTTCAGCCTGGTCAGTAGCGCCGGCGCCGTAAGTTACTAAGATGAGCGACTTTGATAAATTTCAGCAACAGCTCTACCTCCGCCTGGCGGCGATTATGGTCACCGGTAACCTGCTTCTGCTGCTTGGCTGGAGTTTCTTAAACCAGCGCCCGCCAGCCTTAGACCTGAATCTGCTCTTGAGTGCCGGGCTGGCTGTGTTCGCCGGGCTGCTGCTGGCCTGGCTCGTCACCCGGACGGCGACCCGGCCGACAGCCGCTCTCTGGCAGGCCATCCTGCATGTTTCCTACGAACAAAGCAATCTGCCGGCCCCCAACGTCAATGAACTGCGCGCCGGCAAGGAATTGATCGGCAAGCTTGTCCAGCAGATCTATCAGCTGGCCAGCCAGGCCGACCGGCAAGCAAACGGCGGCTCATCGCCGGCCGATCAGGCGCAGCGGCTGCTCGACAGCGTGCCTCTGCCGGTGATCGCCGTGGGCAGCGACCGGCAGGTGGTTTACGCCAACCCGGCAGCGGCAAATTACAGCGGCGTCAGCCGGGAACACATCATCGGCATGGATATGTATGCCGTCCTCAACATGTCCTTCCCGAGCGAGGACACTTTTGACGTCTGGCTGAAAGATTGCCAGGCCAACAAGGCGACCGACAGCCATATCTGGCGCCGCGTCCGCATGGACGCCGCCGAAACCAAGTCCGTCCGCCAGTTCGATATGGCAGCGCTGTACAGCAAGGATAATCCGGCCGGTTTTGAGACGGTGGTGGCGCTGTTTGACCAATCGGCCTTGTACGAAGCCGACGACCAGGGCTTAAGCTATGTCGCCCTGGCCGTCCACGAGCTGAGAACGCCGCTGACCCTGCTGCGCGGCTACATCGAGGTTTTTGACGATGAGTTCAGCAAACAGCTCGATCCGGAGCTGCAGGGCTTCATGCAGAAAATGCAGGCTTCGGCCCAGCAGCTGACGTCGTTCGTTAACAATATCCTCAACGTCGCCCGGGTTGAAGAGAACCAGCTGGCCCTGCACCTGAGCGAAGGGGAGTGGCCGCAGGTCTTAAGCGGTGCGCTTGATGACATGCGGCTCAGGGCCGAGGTCCACAACAAGCAAATCGAGGTGGCGATCGCCGACGGCCTGCCGACTGTGGCCGTCGACCGGGTCAGCATTTATGAAGTGGTTTACAACCTGATCGACAACGCCATCAAGTACAGCGGCGCGCAGCCGATGAAAATTATCGTCAAATCCTACCTGACCAAGGACGGCCTGGTCGAAACGACCGTCCAGGATTTTGGCGTCGGTATTCCGGCGTCGGTCGTGCCCAGCCTGTTTGACAAATTCCGCCGCAACCACCGAAACCGGACCCAGATCGGCGGCACGGGACTGGGACTTTATCTGAGCAAGTCCATCATAAACGCCCATGGCGGCAACATCTGGGTACGCTCCCGCGAAGGCGAGGGCAGCACTTTCGGTTTTACCTTGCAACCCTACGCCGCCGTGGCCGAGCAGCTCAAAAACAACGACAACAGCTTTGTCCGCGAGGCGCACGGCTGGATCAAAAACCACTCCATGTATCGAAGGTAGCAGAATTTTTTAGGTTGCTTGACAGTCCAAGCGAGCTTCGAAATTGAAAATTAGTAATTGAAATTTGAACTGTGGTAGAGTAATGCCAATGGACAACAGCTCTTCAGCCACCGGCGGCAAGCAAATCCTCTGCATTGAAGACGAGCATTTTATCAGCGAGCTTTACTCCCGGGCGCTGCAAAAAGCCGGGCATACGGTGACGGTCGTCTACAGCGGCCAAAAAGGGCTCGAGGAAGCCAGGACCAACAAATACGACATCATTCTGCTGGACATCATGGTGCCGGATCTGCTGGGCGTGGAGGTCCTGGAAAAATTACGGGCCGGAATGCCGGACCTCAAAGCCAAGATCGTCATCGCCACCAACCTGGAGCAGGACGAAGCCACCAAAGCCCGGGTCGAGAAAATGGCCGACGGTTATCTGATCAAAGCCGAGATCACGCCCAAGCAACTGGTCGAGATTCTGAACCAGGTTCAGAACTAGGCCGGGATGATTTTTGGCCGCTCAAGCCATCGGGCAGTGTTATAATACGCTTTAGTCGTGCGGGTACTTTCTTTTTACGCCTAACCAACCTGGGCCAGGGAGAATTTCTACTCGCTGACTTGAACTTAAACTACTCCGGCCGACCGTAACTTTTAAAAAACAGTCGGCTCCAGCCAGCGGCAACTCGACCGATTGGCTTCATCCTAAAAACAGCCAGCTTTTTTTGGCTAATCTCTTTTTATAAACCTGTTTATCTCAAGGAGTAGTTTTAAGTATGTTTGATAATTCCGCTTCTTTACCGCCCAGGTTAAGTCAGGTTGACGGCGTTTCGGTCCACGCCGGCTTTCCCAACCCGGCTGCCGACGGCGATATTCTGGCCAACCCTGATTTTAACCGGTTGCTGGTACGCCACCCGATCGCCACTTACTGCATGCGGGTTGCCGGCAGCAGCGGCGAGCGCTTCGGCATCAATAAAGACGACATTGTCGTAATCGACCGGGCTTTAAGCCCTAAGCCCGCCGATCTGGTCGTGTGGTGGGACGAGGGCTTTATGCTTGGCAAAAAACCGGCCGACACGCCAATCTGGGGAGTGGTCACCAGCGTCATTCACTGCTACCGCCAAAAAACGGAAAGGGCGGCATGAAACAACCGGTATTCGCCCTGATTGATTGCAATAACTTCTTCGTCAGCTGCGAGCGGATTTTCCGGCCCGACCTGGAAGGGGAGCCGGTGGTGGTTTTAAGCAGCAACGACGGCTGCGTGGTGGCCCGCAGCAACGAAGCCAAGGCTTTAGGCATCCCGATGGCGGCGCCGGCTTTTAAGTACCGCGAAGTCTTCAGGCGGCATAATGTAGTTCAGTTTTCCGGTAACTTCGCGCTGTACGGCGAGATCTCCCGGCGCATCACTCTGGCGCTGACCTCGATAACCCCGCGCATCGAGGTCTACTCGGTGGACGAATCGTTCCTGGACCTGACCAGCCTCGATATCACCGACCTGACCGGCTGGGGCCGGGCCGTCCGCGAACAAATTCTAAGGTGGATCGGTGTACCGGTGTCCGTCGGGATAGCGCCGACCAAGTCTCTGGCCAAACTGGCCGCTGATCGGGCCAAACGGCAGCCGGAGACTGGCGGGGTCTTGAGTCTGGAGAAGAGCTGGACCGAGCCCCTAAAGGCCACGCCGCTGGAGTCGGTCTGGGGCATCGGCTGGCGGTTGGCGCCGCGCCTTCGGGCCCTGGGCCTGACCACGGCTTATGACGTCGCCCGGCTGCCGACCGACCTGGCCCGCCAGCTGTTCGGTTCAATCCGCGGCGAACAGCTGGTCCGCGAGCTTAACGGCCAGTGCTGCCTGCCGCTGGAGAGGGAAGGCCGGCTGCAAAAAAGCATTGCCCGAACCCGGACTTTCGGCGCCGATACCGCCGACCCCGAAGTTCTCGAAGCCGCCATCGCCAGCTTCACGGCCCGGGCGGCTTTCCGGCTGCGGCGCGAAGGCCAGCTGGCCCGCAAAGCCGGCCTGTTCATTACCACCAACAAGCACAAGCCCGGCTACCAGGTCTGGAGTCGTGAGATCAGACTGGACATGCCGTCGGCCGACACCGGCCTGATCACCGGCAAGCTGATTGAGGTTATGGGCCGGTTAGTCGACTCGAGCCGGGAATATCACCGGGCCGGAGTCTGGTTGAGCGATTTCGTACCCGCTCACGCCTTGCAGACCGACCTGCTCGGTCGTGTCAATCCGGCGGAGCATGATCGCTCCATGTCGCGCCTGGGAGCCGTCGACCGCCTCAACGCCCGTTACGGCAAAAACACCGTTCACTACGCCGCCGAAGCCCTGGGCAGCGCCTGGGAGCCAAAGCATGTCGCCCGCAGTCCATCCTATGTAGCCGGCTGGGACGAACTGGCCCCGGTCCGGCCGCTATTCCCCTGAGCCGGCGGATAAGAGGGGCGAACCATAAACGACTTGTAAGAAAATTCACAGACGCGCCCGAAGCCTCCGGCATACAGTGGGAGACACAATCTAACGGAGGGTTTCTTATGACTATGACGACTTTTCGCCGTAGCCTGGCCGTACTTGTCGCCGTCGTGACAGGCACCTGCTTCGGCTTTACCGGAGCGGCCGGCGCGCAGGCAGCGATCAATAACACCGGACCCGGCTCGAACAACACCATACAAACCACTAATACCAACACCTGTGATATAGATAACACCAATAACGTCACCGCGAATAATTTCACCAATCAGTTGGCCGTCAGCGGTGATGTCGTCAGCACCAACAACACCAATGCCGGCGGCGCGCTGTCGACCGGCTGGGGCGCCTGGGATCCGGCCGTCTGGCAAGCCAACGGCTACACCTTTGCCCAGTGGCAAGCCGCCTTCAATGCCTTCATGCAGGCCAACCAGGGTAATTGGAGCGCCAACTGGGGCTCACTGGCCGCCAGCGGCGGAGCCATGAGCGGTAATGCCTCCAATGTCAGCAACAACCAGACTACCGTCAATATCAATAACGGCACCGGGGCAACCGCTGGCAGCAACGGTCCTTGCGGCGGAGTTGCCGGCCCCGGCAGTAACGGCGGTATCGACACCTCCGGCCCTGGCTCGAACAACACCATCGACGACACCTCATCGACCACCACCACAATCGACAATCAAACCGGCGTTCTTGGCACCAACATCGTCAATCAGGGCGCTTTAAGCGGTAATGTACTGAGCAGCGGCAACACCAACGCCGGCGGCGCCGGGTCGGGAAGCGCCGGTAATGTTTCCGGCGGCTCAACTTCAGTCGGCATCGGCGGCGGGCCCGGCGGCAGCTCGGGCGGCGGAGGCGGAGGTGGCGGCAGTACGCCTTCTTCCAACCAGTCCTCAATCTCCAACACCGGCCCGAACTCCAACAACCAGATCAGCCACACCTCAACCAACACCACAACGGTCACCAACACCAACAACGTCGTCACTACCAACGTCAACAACCAGACCTCCAGCAGCGGCAACACCACCAGCAGCGGCAACACCAACGCCGGCGGGGCCGGTTCGGGCGGAGCCGGCAACAACTCCGGCAACAACTCAAACGTCAATATCAACAACTGAGCCGTCAGCCACTGACCGCTACCAAATACCAAGAGGGGTGCTCACAAAACCCCTCTTTTGATTTCCTGCGCACTAATTAAATGACCAAACAAAACACCCCACGCTCAAGGTGGGGTATTTTGTTTGGTGACCTCACGGGGAATCGACTCACCTTCGGTGAGCTCGCAACTTCTGCTTTGAAAACAAGTTTTCAAGTGAAGGTTGCCTTGCGAACTGCCACTGGCAGTTCTCACCCGGTTGCCCTAGCAACAGCCGTTCAACCTCCTCCGGGAGTACCAATGCAAAAGCCGGAGACAAGCTCCGGTCCTTGCATTGGTGACCTCACGGGGAATCGAACCCCGGTTGCCGGGATGAGAACCCGGTGTCCTAACCGCTAGACGATGAGGCCAAGTCGCTGCGCTCCAAATTCATTAAACAGTTTTCAATTTTCAAATCAGAACAAACAGCGCTCAGATAGTACCATAACAGGGGAGGGGCGTCCAGACGGTAGGCGCTTTAAAAGCTCCATTAAAAATTGAAAATTATAAAAAAGCTAGCACCCTATTATTGTATAATAACATATTTATCTACTCTTTGTCAAGTATTACCTCTGTAGGATGATTTGAGCTCACTGGTCAATACTGGTTAATAAGCTAATGGTTACGTATACTACTAACCGAAGCTATGGAAGTCGTCCTGGATAAACATTACGTTCTTTACGGCCGGATCACCGCCGGCGCGGCCGCGCTCCTGGCTATTCTGGCCGGGTTAACGATCTGGGTGCCGGCTCTCGGCGATCTCGGCCATCAATTGGGCCTGTCCGTCATTACCCTGATAATCAGCTTAGTCCACCTGGCTTACTACCTGATTATTTACCGGCGAGTTGTCCACATCAGCGCCTGGACGGCCACCTTTGTCTGCAGCCTGCTGATAACTCTCAATCTGTTTTATCTGATCCACCAGACCGGGCAGCTGGAGTCCTGGTGGACCGGCGTCTGGGGCGCGCTGATTGTCGCCAACGGCCTGCTCGGCAACGCCATCATTCTTGGCGGAGCGTTTCTGTCCACTCTCTACTATCTTCTGATAGCCAGCCGGGAAGGCGATTTTGTATATGAGCCGCGGCAAGCTTTGATCATGGGCGGACTCTATCTGGCCAGCGGCATCGGCTTTTTGCTGTGGCACCGCAAATACACCAGCAAGGAATCCAAGCAAATCAACCGGCTGGCCGGCATGGTCCGCAACAAACAGGCCCAGACGGAAATGCTGATCAGATCAATCTCCGACGGCATTGTGCTGGCCGATACTGAAGGCAGGATTGTTCTGTTTAACACGGCGGCTTCGGCGATGACTGAGTGGCCGGTTAATGAGGCGCTGGACATAGATGTCCGGAAAGTCCTGCAGGTAGCCGACGAAAAGAAAGGCGAAGTAATCCCGGACGACCGCCATCCGTTCACCGAAGCGCTGAAACAGGGCAAACCGCTGACGCAAACGCTGCTTCTGCAGGGCCGGAAATCGAAAAAGCCGATCATTTCCTTGTCGGTCTCGCCGGTCATGGCCGAGGGCACGGAAAACCTTATCGGCGTAGTGGGCGTCTTTCGTGATGTCAGTCAGACCAGAACCGAGGAGCAACGCCGGGCCGAATTCATCAGCACAGCCAGCCACGAAATGCGTACGCCGGTCGCCGCCATTGAAGGCTACCTGGCGCTGGCGCTCAACGCCCGGGTCAGCCAGATAGACTCCAAGGCCCGCGAGTATCTGGAAAAAGCTCACGCCTCAACCCAGCATCTCGGCAAACTGTTTCAGGATCTGCTCACCAGCGCCCGCGCCGAAGACGGCCGCCTGACCAGCCATCCGGTTGTCATTGAAATGGGCGCGTTTATCGAGAAGCTGACCGAAGATCTGCGCTTTGTCGCCCAGAAAAAGGGCCTGGTCATGGAGTTCGTGCTCGGCACTCCGTCCAACACCATTGACGCCCGCTCCGACATCGGCAAAACCGTCAAGCCGCTGTATTACGTCCACGCTGACCCCGACCGCATGCGCGAAGTCATTACCAACCTGTTCGATAATGCCGTCAAATACACCGAGTCGGGCAAGGTATCACTGGGCTTGACCGGCGATCAGAATGTCGTCCAAATCCGGGTCCAGGACACCGGCCCGGGCATACCGGCCGAGAGCATCCCGCATTTATTCCAGAAATTTTACCGCGTCGACAGCTCAGCTACCCGTACCATCGGCGGCACAGGCCTGGGTCTGTTTATTTCCCGCAAGATAATTGAGCTGTACGGCGGCCGCGTCTGGGTCGACAGCGTGGTCGGCAAGGGCAGCACGTTTTACATAAACCTGCCCCGGCTTAGCGCCCAGAAAGCCGGCGAGCTCCAGGCAGCCGAAGCCGCCAACAGCGCGGCCGGCGCCCAAACCACGGCCACGGGAGCATAATTTACACTCGTTATGTTACAATTGCACCATAAAGCATACGCTTATAAAACACCCTAATACAACAAGGATTTACTATGGCCAAAATAATGCTGGTAGAGGACGATAACAATCTTCGTGAAATCTATCAGGCCCGCCTGCTGGCCGAAGGTTATGAGATCGTGGCCGCCAGTGACGGTGAAGAAGCGCTGGCCCTGGCCGTTAAAGAGCGCCCCGACCTTATCATCGCCGATGTAATGATGCCCAAAATTAGCGGCTTCGACATGCTCGACATTCTGCGCACCACACCGGAAACCAAGAATACCAAAGTTATCATGATGACGGCGCTGTCCCAGGCCGAGGACAAAAACCGGGCCAAGAACTTGGGCGCCGACCGTTATCTGGTTAAATCGCAGGTTACGCTGGAAGATGTCGCCCGGGTTGCCCATGAGATACTGGACGGCTCAGCCGCAGGAGCAGCCCCTTCAGCCGAGCCGGCTGCCGGGGCAACAGACGCCGCGCCGTCAGACCCGGCGCCACAAGCACCGCCGCAGCCAGCCGCGCCAACCGCCGAACCAGCCGCTGCTCCGGCCGATACCGGGCCGCCGGTCACCGCACCGCCCGCCGAGCCGGTGCAAGCCGAAGAGCCAGCCGCAGCCCCTCAACCGGTCCAGCCGCCGCCGGATGACCCGTCAGTTTCAGCCGCGCCGCCAGCCGCTGCCGTCCCACCCGCCCAGGACCAGGCAGCCGTAGTCGCCGAGCCCGTGGCTCAGCCGGTCGCCGCACCGCCCGCCACCACTGACATTCCCTCCATCAACGAAGCTCCGCCCGCTGATGTCGCCGCCAAAGCCGGCGAAGTCGCCCAGGACGAAGCTGAACCGGCAACCTCCCAGCACGAAAGCCTGACGTCAAAGATCAAGGCGTTTATAAAAGGCGTGGAGGGCGCACCTGAGGGCGCTCAAGCCGCACCGGCACCGGAAGCTACCGTAAATCCTCCGGCGGCGGACACACCGGCAGAACCAACCGATAGCACGCCGGTTGAAGCAGCACCGCCGGCCGCAACCGCCGAAAACGGCGTGTTTGTGGGCAGCGGCAGCAGTAAAGTCATTCAGCCGCTCAGCCAGGACGTCAAGCCGAACGTTGACATCAACGCTCTGTTGGCCGAAGAAGAGAAGAAAGAAGCCGCCCAGGCCGCACCGACACCGGCCGCGGAACCGGCTGCGCCGGTACCCGAGCCGCCGGTTGAAGCGCCAGCCGCCGCTCCGGCTGCGCCGGCCGTCAGCGAACCCGCCCAGCCGCCGGCTGAGACACCGGCTGCACCAACTCCGCCGCCGGCAGCCGACAAGCCGGCCGAAACAGCGAATCCGGCCCAGACGACACCGCCGCAGCATCCCCGCTACGCCGGCACCGATCCGAACAATATCGCCCTTTAGATTGTCGGCGGCGTAATTTGGTATATCCTTTAGGACATGCGTCTTAATAAATTTCTGGCCGGCGCAACCGGCATGAGCCGCCGGGCAGCCGACACAGCCATACAAAGCGGCCGCGTTAAGATAAACAACCAGCCGGCTGTTATGGGCGTAGCTCTGCAGCCGGGTGACGTCGTCGAACTGGACGGCCGGATCGTAACGGCCGGCAAGACGGTGACGATCATGCTAAACAAGCCGGTCGGCTACGTCAGCTCCCGGGCGGGGCAGGGCAGCAAGACCATTTACGAACTGTTGCCGCCGGAGCTGCATCAACTTAAACCGGTCGGCCGGCTCGATAAGGATTCCTCCGGCCTGATGCTGCTGACCAACGACGGTGATCTGGCCAATCGCCTGACCCATCCGCGCTACCAAAAAGTAAAGACCTACGAAGTTGGGCTGGACAAACCGCTTACCGAAGAGCATTTCAAGCAAATAACCGGGGCGGGCGTAGACATCGGCGATGAGCGGCCCAGCCGTTTTAAGCTTGAACCGGACGACGCCGGTCCAGCGACTGCCGGGACCAAATGGCGGGCCATCTTGAGCGAAGGCCGCAACCGGCAAATCCGCCGCACCTTCCTGGTTTTAGGATACCGGGTGGTCATTCTCCGCCGCATCAAACTGGGCGCTCTGACCTTAAACGATCTTGCTCCCGGCAGTTACACGGTTGTCAATGATGCACAGATGTTGTAAAGTGTCTGCTTATTATGAGCGAAACTGACATGACCAGCTTGGACCGGTTAACCTACATGCCGGGCTATGGACCGGACGACCAACCCGGCGATATTCCCAGTGGTGAAGTCCGGAAATTGCTTGCCGAACTCGAGGACAGTGGTAAGACCATGGTCGCCGGGATCACTCTCGGTCAGACAACGGTTAAAGAGTGTCTTAGCGTAATCTTCGACCGGAATCCAAAGTTTGGCGAAGAGACTTACGTCGGACCCTACAAAAATCCCAGTATTCCGGGAGTTGGCGTCTGGCGACCGGCTCAGCCGTAAAGTGCTCTATAATACCTAGTTGTGAAGAAATTACCTATTGTCGCTATTGTCGGACGGGCCAACGTGGGCAAGTCCAGCCTGTTCAATGCGATCCTAAAACGGCGCGAGGCAATTGTCGCCAACGAGCCGGGCACCACCCGGGACGCCGTCACCGCCAAGGCCGAACACCGCGGCCAGCACTTCTGGCTGGTCGACACGGCCGGCGTCAAGGACCCGGAAGACGATTTTGAATTTACCATCCAGGAGCAGATTGCCCAGGCGGCCGACAGCGCCGATGTCATCTGGGTGGTTATCGAAGCCGACACCATCATCAGCGAGGAGGACCGCCGGGTGGCCAAACTGGCTTTAAAAAGCCGCAAGCCGGTGTTTCTGATAGTCAACAAAATCGATAAAGCGCCCCGGGCCGACCTGGAGCCTTTCCGCAAGCTCGGTATCAAGACCATCGTTCCGACCAGCACCACCCAGAACCGGGGCATCGACGAACTGCTCGACCAACTTATCGAAATTATTCCGAAAGCGACACTGGCCGAGGCCAGTGATCGCCTGCGGGTCGCCCTACTGGGCCGGCCGAACGTCGGAAAATCCGCGCTGTTTAACGCGCTGGCTAAAAAACAGCAGGCCGTCGTCGCCGACCGGGCCGGCACCACCCGTGACGTCAACCGGGCGGTCGTCAAGTTCCAGAAGCGGGAAATCGAATTGATGGACACCGCCGGCATCCGGCGGGCCGGCAAGATAGGCCAAGGGGTGGAACGCTTCAGCGTCATCCGCTCCCTCAGCGCCATTGAACAGGCTGATATCTGCGTCGTGCTGATGGACGCCAATGAGCTCCAGGTGGCTCTGGACCAGAAGATCGCCGGCCTGGTCAAAGAAGCCGGTAAAGGCCTGATCCTGGTCGTCAGCAAGTGGGACAGCCTGGAAGACAAAACGCCGTTCAGCCGCGATCAGCTGGCGGCAATGGTTCAGACTGATTTCGCGTTCGTGCCCTGGGCACCGTTGATTTTTACCAGCTCCGTCACCGGTCAAAACGTCACCAAAATCTTTGATCTGGTCCTGGAAATCGACGGCCGGCGGCAGATCCGAATCAAAACGACCGAGCTGAACCGCTGGCTGCGCGAAGTCGTCGACCGGCACCCGCCAGCCGGACTCAAAAACCGCACGCCCAAACTTAACTACATCGTCCAGGAGGACGACAACCCGACGCCCAGCTTCAAAGTTTTCGGCGCCCACACCAAGTTCCTGCACTGGTCTTACAAGCGCTTTATGGAGCGGACCTTGCGCGAGTCTTACGACTTAAGCGGTACGCCGATCAAATTCTGGTTTATCGAGAAGCACACCGACCGCAAATCGAACCCCAAACAGTAGGCTGACTGCCCTTGCGATGGACGTCCCGGCCAAACGGCTGGTAGACTTAAAGTCATGGCTCTATTTTATAAGCGGGCGCATCCCGGGCTGGAAACCTCCCTTTATACCATTGGTGCGCACGACAGCGTCGTGGTAGTCGGCCTCGGTAACCCGGGCAAAAAGTATGACGGAACCCGGCACAACCTGGGCTTCGCCTGTCTGGACGACTTTGCCCTTAGACAGGAATTCCCGGCCTGGATAGATAAAAAAGACCTCCGCTGCCAGCTGACCAGCAGCAATCTGGGCGGTACGCGGGTTATCCTGGTCAAACCGACGACTTTTATGAACTTGAGCGGCCAGGCCGTCCAGGCGGTACTCCAGTTTTACAAGCTGCCGCTCGAAACGGTCCTGGTAGTACACGACGAACTCGACATCGCTTTTGGCAAGTTGCGGCTCGGCTCCGGCGGCGGTACAGCCGGACACAACGGCCTCAAATCGCTGGTTGAGCGTATCGGCCCGGATTTTGCCCGGGTCCGCATCGGCATTGGCCCGAAATCACCGCCGGAGATCGACAGCGCCGATTACGTACTCGGTAAATTCAACAAAGAGGAGCGGGCCGCGCTGCCGGCCATCATCCGCGAAGTCAACAGCATTATCGGTGAGTTTACCGCCACTCACAACCTGCCGGCTGAAACCCGGAATATAGTTGAGAGAAACCCTGATAAATAAAAAGAGTCTCCAGAGGGGGTGGGCACCGCTGGAGACTCATTACTCCCTTCAACCCACCCGAGCGAAGCATCAGTGCCAATAACTCTATAAAAGGCCTGTGCCTCCAGCCGTAGAGGGCCGGAATCTTTTTGGACTCGCTTTGAACCGGGATATCTGCCTACTGCAAAAAGCTTCGGCCGATGTCAGTTAAAGGGATTAGTTTGTTTTAGAGCGCTGGTTTGAGCTATATTTATAGCCAAGCCGGATAAGTGGAGGGTAACAACTTATAATCGGCGCGCTCTAAAACAATCTAACATTGGGGGTATGTAAGGTACGAAACTCAGCATAAGCGAAGTTTCAATTTGCAATTCTAGCAAAAGCATTACATATTGTCAATACTTTTTAATACTTTTGTTGGTTAGTCAAAATGACTGTAAAAAAGCTTAAACTTAATGCGTCCGGCTTCCTGAGCCCGCTGCGCGACATTCCCGCCCCGCCCAAAGAGCTTTATGTAAGAGGTGAGATTGACGCGCTGGCCGGCTTGCCGGTGGTCGCTATCGTCGGCGCGCGCAAAGTTACCCCGTACGGCCGCAGCGTCACCAGCCGTCTGGCGGGGGAGCTGGCCGGCCTGGGGGTCACCATTGTCAGCGGACTGGCCCTGGGCGTGGACAGCATTGCTCATCAGGCCGCTCTCGATGCCGGTGGCAAAACGGTTGCCGTGCTGCCGTCCGGACTGGACAAAATCTACCCGGGCTCACACCATCATCTGGCTGAAAATATCGTTAAAGCCGGCGGGGCATTAATAACCGAATACCCGGCCGGCACCGAACCGTTCAGGACAAACTTTATCGCCCGGAATCGTCTGATCGCCGGCCTGGGGCAGGGAATCATCATTACCGAAGCGGCCCTGAAAAGCGGCTCACTCCACACCGCCCGTTTCGCGCTTGAGCAGGGCCGGACCGTCATGGCCGTACCCGGCAATATTACCAGTGAGATGTCAGCCGGTGCCAATAACCTGCTTAAGGCCGGCGCGACCATGGTCACCAGCAGCAACGATGTCCTGGACGCCCTAGAGCTTGAGCCGGCCAACCTGCAGCGTGGCGGCGCCCGTGCCGATAACGCCAAAGAGGCAGCCATTATCGACCTGCTGAGTCGCGGTGTCCATGACGGCGGTGAGCTGCTGGCCCGAAGCGGCCTGGGGACCGAGACTTTCAACCAGACCCTGACCATGCTGGAAATCACCGGCCGCATCAAACCGCTGGGCGCCGGCCAATGGACCCTCTGCTACTGATTATATTTGCATTTATTTAATTCCTACCGTAGTCTTAGGTGCTGTTGCAATTCGTCAGCAAGTCACTAAACTAAGCATGAGCATGGCAAAAAACCTCGTTATCGTTGAGTCACCGGCCAAAGCCAAGACCATCGCCAAGTATCTTGGCAAAGACTTTGTAGTCAAGAGCAGCTTTGGTCACGTCCGCGGCTTGCCCAGCAAGCCCGGCAGTGTCGATGTGGGCAAAAATTTTGCTCCCAAATTTGAAGTGGACGCCGACAAGCGCAAAGTCTTAAGTGAACTTAAAAAGGACGCCAAAACCGCCGACAGCGTCTGGCTGGCCAGCGATGAGGACCGCGAAGGCGAGGCGATTGCCTGGCACATAGCCGACGAGCTCAAGCTGGATCCCAAACACACCAAACGCATTGTCTTTCACGAAATTACCAAGCGGGCGCTGGAACAGGCCGTCGCCAATCCGCGCGCCATAAACATGCCGCTGGTTGAAGCCCAGCAGGCCCGCCAGACGCTTGACTACCTGGTTGGCTTCGAATTATCGCCGGTATTGTGGCGAAAAGTTCGGCCCAAATTAAGCGCCGGCCGGGTCCAATCGGTAGCTGTCCGGCTGGTCGTCGAGCGCGAAGCCGAGATAGAAAACCACCAGCCGGAGTCGACCTTTAAGATAACGGCCGTCTTTACATTGAGTGACGGCACGGAGCTGACGGCTGAGGTTGCCCGCAAAATCCCGACGGCCGCTGAAGCCCGGCAAATCCTGGAAAAATATCAGGCCAGCGGTTTTAAGGTCGCCAAAATCGATAAAAAGCCCGGCACCCGTAATCCGTCGGCCCCGTTCACCACCAGCACCCTGCAGCAGGAAGCCAGCAATAAACTCGGCTTCAGCCCGCGCCAGACCATGCAGCTGGCACAGCGTCTGTACGAATCCGGTCACATTACCTACATGCGCACCGACTCGCTCAACTTAAGCAGCGAATCCTTAGGCGCCATGACTTCATACATTAAAACCAGCTTCGGCGAGAACTACCATCAATTCCGGACTTATAAATCCAAATCCGCCGGCGCGCAGGAAGCACACGAAGCCATCCGGCCAACCGATGTTTCCAAAGACGCGGCAGGCGCCGACGAGCAGCAAAAGAAACTCTATAACCTGATCTGGCGGCGCGCGCTGGCCAGCCAAATGGCTCCGGCTCAGCTGGAGAAAACCATCATCAGCATCAGCCCGGATCAGGGCGGCGAACCGCTGGAAGCCAAGGGCGAGATCGTGGTTTTTGACGGCTTTTTGAGGGTCTACGGCCGCAGCGGCGACGATACCCTGCTGCCGGAACTCGCGGTTGGCGATCAGTTAACACTTAAGACCTCTACCGCCACCGAGAGCCTCAGCCGCGGACCGGCACGATACACCGAAGCCTCGCTGGTTCGCCAGCTGGAAGAAATGGGCATCGGCCGGCCAAGCACCTATGCCAGCACCATCAGCACGATCCAGTCGCGCGGCTATGTCGAACGCGGTGATCGCCCCGGCGAAGAGCGGGACATCACTGTTATGGTTTTGGAAAACGGCCAGATCACGACCGCCCGGCAAACCATTCAATACGGCAAGGACAGCAACAAACTTTTCCCAACTGATATCGGCAAGGTCGTGACTGATTTTCTGGTCAAACATTTCACAGAGGTGCTGGATTATGATTTCACCAAGAGCATCGAGGAAGAGCTTGACGCCATCGCAACCGGCAGCAAGGATCGGGCCAGCGTTCTGCGCGACTTTTACAATCCGTTTCATAAACTGGTCGAAGCCAGCGCCGACGTCTCGCGCGCCGAAGCCACCCAGGCCCGCGAACTCGGCAAGGATCCCAAAACCGGCAAACCGGTCATCGCCCGCTACGGGCGTTACGGCCCGATGCTGCAACTGGGCGAAGCCGAAGCAGACGAGAAGCCGCAATTCGCCACCTTGCCGCCGGACGCCAAGCTGGAGACAGTCACACTGGAACAGGCTCTTGAGATGTTCAAGCTGCCGCGCCTCGTCGGCACTACCGAAGACGGCCAGGAAATCAAAGCCAACATCGGCCGCTTCGGACCCTACATCCAGGTCGGCAAGACTTTCGTCTCCATCAAGCCACATGATCCGCAGACCATTACGGAAGCCGAGGCCAGGGCTCTTTACGCCGACAAGCTTCAGAAAGAAGCCGATAAAAACATCGCCGAGTTTCCAAATGGCATCAGGATAATCCGCGGCCCCTACGGCCCTTATATTACCGATGGCAAAAAGAACGCCAGAATCCCTAAAGAAACCGACCCGACCACCATAGATGAAGCCATGGCCAAGGCGATGCTCGATAAAGCCCCGGCCCGGAAAAAGCGCTTTAACGCCCGCCGCGCCAAGCGGTAAAAGCCCCGCCCAGGGGAAACACTTTTAAGGTGCCGGTTCAGCATTTATCCACAATTTGTCCACCTTGCAACTACCTTTTGTGATGATATTCCCAGACAAGTCTTAAGCATAAACGTCTAGTTCGTGCTAAAATAAGTTTATAAAACATTATGTTTGACTTTTGAGGGCTAAAGTTTTATAATTACCTAAGACTAAACGAGAGAAGGCACGAAAAGCATGAATAATACCACTCCTGCCAAGCTAAATACCGAAAAAATCGTCAAAGATATTTTGGGCACCATTGAGCGTGAGCGTGAGCGGGAGATTATCGCCCGGCGGTTTGGGCTGTTTGACCGCAAGGAAACCCTCGAACAGATAGGGGAATTGCTGGGTATTACCAGGGAGCGTGTCCGTCAGTTGGAAAAGGCCGTTACAGCCCGCCTCAAGGCTTCGGCCGACAACGGTCTGCCGCACATCAAAGAAGTCCAGAAAACCATTCTGGAGGAGCTGGACAAAGCAGGGAAGGTGGCCCGCGTCAGCGACCTGAGCCAGAAATTGACCGAAGAGGGAAGCAAGGTCGAACAAGCCCGGATCGCCTTTTTGGCCGAGCTCTGCCCGGAGCTGGCCGTTATCGAAGACAACGATCATTTCCACCACGCCGTTGGTATTGCCAAAGCCCATGACGAGAAAACCATCAAAAGCCTGGTTGGATCGGTGATTGATGCCGTTAAGAAACTGGGCGAGCCGATGCACATTAGTAAAGTAGCCGAAACCGCCGGTCACGAAGACCATCAGCACACCCAGGCTCTGGCCAGCATCTCCAAACAACTGGCCACCCTGAATGACCGCTGGGGTCTCATCAAATGGCCGATGGTCAATCCCAAAAATATCCGCGACAAAATCTACGTAATCCTGCATGACCACGGCAAGCACATGCACTTCAACGAGATCGCCGAAGCTATCAAACAGTCCAGTTTTAAGCGCAAGGATGTCACCACCCAGGCCATTCACAACGAACTCATCAAAGACAAGCGGTTTGTGCTGATCGGCCGCGGCATTTATGCGCTCAAGGAGTGGGGTTACAAGAAAGGCACCGTCGCCGATATCATTGCCGATGTCCTGCGCAAGGAAGGGGCGCCGCTGCACCGTGACGAGATCGTTAAACGGGTGTTAAAGAGCCGTTACGTCAAGGAAACGACCATTCTGTTGAACCTGCAGGGCAAACCGCAGTTCAAGCGTGTCGCTAAGGCTACCTACGCCCTCGCCGAGTAAAAGCAGGGGGCGCAAGGCTCCCTAAAAACCTTGGAAGCTATTCTCTAGGACTGAAAGTTTAATACTTAAGTCTTGGTGAACATTTTGCGAACATCTATTATCAGCATACGTGGAGTCTGTAGAGCGATCGTAAGAAATGATAATAGACAAAAATGTTATATAGCAGCTGGCCAGTGGGGCATATAAAATCATTAAACATGAAAGGCTCTAATTTGGCGGTAAATTCGTGAGGCAAAGAGCGGGACAGTGAACCGCATACTAGCATAGATTCGATGTCGCACAATGTATATTTTGCGACTCTATAATTAGCTTTTGAGATGGTCAATGACACGTCCCCCGTAGGGGAGTTTCCGGCCGGTTGGCTAAAAAACGGCCGCTCGGAACCATTCATTAACTTTCTTTATGTACGGTACAACTGGTCTTATACCGGCTGGCACTTGCTGTCGTGCCTTGGCCACGTTGTGGCTTATGCTATGATTTGACTTTTCCACAAGTCTTGCGTGAAAACATTTGCTTTTCACGCACTTTGATGTTGAATTTGACATACTCTCTGCCTTAGTGCGCTACTGCCCTATTTTTGACTTTTGGTTATTTTTGTATGTTGGTATAGTTTTTTCGAGCATTGACCCTTTAGCCCGCTATGTGAACATTTTACGAACATTAAGAGAAGAGTGGGGTGTTAGATATCTAACACAGCTGCTGACAACCGCTGAGGCAGCTTACCGATAGTAAACCCGCTCCTCAATTCGGGCATCAATGTACTCGCCGGCTTTGTCCCCTGCCTCCGACCGGGCCGCCAGAAAGCCGCCCACTGCTACCCTGGCGCTGGTAAAGAAATTAAATTTTACATAATAATCATCGCTTTTGACCTTAACGTGCAGCTCGGCCGGCAGCGCCGGCAGGCGCATATACTCCACCTCCAGTCCTTTTGCGTGCAGCTGACCGTAGACCTCGCGGACAAAAGCCACGTCCGACGACGCCATGGCAATATCACCGGGCGTGACCTCAAGCCCGGTCTGATCTTCGACCTCAGGTAGTTCGGAGCCTGTCAGCCGGGTGCGGCCGGCAGATAATTCGGCGATTACTTTGCCGCTGCGATCAACAGCATAATCGCCGCTGCTGTTTGACAGTACCAGGACCGGCTCGGCAAGGCGCAAACTGATCAGCGGGCGACGGCGCAGCACCGGCAGCGCCATCACGGCACTATCCACTTCCGGGAAAGCGTCGGTTATCTCCCGTTCCAGCTGGCGGCTGTCAATGCTGAGCTTACTCTTATTGAGTAGATTAGCATTAAGCCGGTCTCTGATGGTCTGCCGGTACTCCTCAATCGGCCGGGCGAGCCGGCTGGAGGCCGAAGTGCCATTGATAATTTCAACCTGGGGATCGGCTTCCACGCCGCTGATATACACAAAGCTCGCCACGATAGCAATGGCGGCCAGCCAACTGGGGAGGTAGCGCAGGGCCCGGTAGTCCCGTTTTCGTTTGACCGGCTGAGCGGGCCGACCGTCAGCTTCACGCGGCCGGCGGCTTTCGCCGGAGGCTGTGCGCTTGGTGTGATAGGAAAATACCGTGGCCGAACCGGTGCCGTAGCGGGGCCGGCGGGCAGATTTATCTGATCTTTTCAGGCGCGGCCATTTCACCCTTCACTCCCCTTCAGCGCCGCGGCGGCCTGGTCCATGATCAGCCTGGCCAGCTCCTCGTCAGAATCCGGCCGGGCCAGCTTACGCAGTTTAGCTCCCAATTGCTGACGCTGTTTTTGATCCTTAAGCAGGCTCTCCAGCACTGCCGTCAACTCGCCGGCATCGGTTATCAGCGAGCGCTCGTCGACTACCCGGGCGGCTCCCATGTCGGCCAGTGTCTGCGCGTTTTTAAGCTGATGACCGCCGGTCAACATCGGATTGGGCACTATCACGCAGGCTTTGCCCTGAGCGGCAAATTCGGCCAGCGCCGTAGCGCCGCCTCTTGTCACCACCACGTCCGCGGCACCGCTGTAACGGTACAAATCCTTTACAAACGGCATAACCCTTACCCGGCTCCGGGCTTCTTCGTCGAGTAAGCCGTAATACTCGTGCATCCTCAGCTCATTGCCCCGGCCGACGACATGCAGCAGATGAAGTCCTGGAAAGCGCTCCAGCAGAGCCGGTGCCGCCATACCAATGGCGTTATTGAGCCGGACTGCCCCTAAGCCACCGCCGGTGACAAAAATCACCTGCCCGGCCTGTTCAAGCTCCAGCTCCTGACGGTATTGCGCCTGCAGGCGGTCATTAACCCGCACGAAATTCCGGCTGATCGGCACGCCAACCTGAAAGGTTTTCCCGGCCGGGTATTTGTAGGTTTCTTTGGGCATGGCCACGGCATGGGCGACGGCCCAGCGGGCGACCAGCCGGTTGGCCAGGCTGGGCAGCGCGTCGGAATCATGGGTGATATACGGAATTTTAAGCCAGGCGGCCGCCAGCCCGACGGGTACGCCGACAAAGCCGCCCCTGATAAACACGACACTGGGCCGCAACCGCTTCAACAGCCGGATGGACTGCACGATGCCAATCGTTGTAAAAAAAGCGTCTCGAATGTTCTTAAGCAGCGTCGGGATGTCCAGCAGCTGCTTTATCCCCTGCCCGTGATAACGCCGCAGTTTACCGGCGAAAATCGTCTGCGTTTCATCGACCGCCGCCTTGAGATCGTCGGTTTCGGTGAAACGGCTTCCCTTTTCGCCGATGTAAACCACTCTGGCGTCTGGCTCGAGTTCTTTGAGTTTATGCGCGACGGCTAGCAGCGGAGTAATATGCCCCCCTGAGCCCCCGCCGGTCAGAACGATAACCATAGGCCCCTTGCCTTCCCGTAGTTAGGTTAGAAGTCGTAACTGTACTATAAGACGTGTAGCGGGATATCTCAAAGGCCACACCGATTGCCGCCATAACGAAAATAATACTGGTGCCGCCATAACTGATTAGCGGCAGAGTAATCCCCTTCAACGGCAACAAGCCGATCATGGCCCCGATATTTATCAATGCCTGGGTGCTCAGCCAGGCGAGAATGCCGGTCACTATCAGCCGGCTGAAGGTGTCGCTGCTGCGTTCGATAATCCGCTTCAGGCGCGCAAACAGGGTCACAAACAAGCCGATAATGGCCGTTACGCCGACGAAGCCGAACTTTTCGGCAATGACGGCGAAGATCGAGTCGTTAGCCGCTTCCGGCAAATAGCCGTAGGCCTGAACGCTTCGGCCTAAACCGCGGCCGGTCAAGCCGCCGGAACCGATCGCAATCAGCGCCTGACAGGCCTGATAACCGCTGGCCTGACAGTCACGTTCCGGATGCAGGAACGTGGTAAGCCGCTCCCGGCGGTAAGGACTGGAAGCGATCAGCAGCGCCGTACCAATGATAATAATCGCGCCCAGTTGCAGAATGCGCTTCATCGGCAGACCGGCCGCGAAAATCATCAGACAGAACATGGCCGCGATCACTCCGGTTGACCCGAGATCGCTCTGAAACTTGGCCACCACCAGCGCCACACCGGCCAGCACCAGCACCAGCGGCTTGATTGTTTTTTGCCGGTCAGCCAGATTCCCCTCCCGGACGCGCTCCGTCAGAAACGCCGCCAGGGCTATAAGCAGGGCGAACTTTATCAATTCGACCGCCTGGAAGGAAACGCTGCCGAACTGAATCCAGCGATACGCTCCATTCACTTCCTCGCCAAACAGGCGGACGGCCAGCGCGGCAACTCCGGCAGCGATTATCAGCGGCATTTGCAGTCTCTTCAGCGCTTTTACGGGCAGATGGGCGAAAACCGCAAAGACCACCAGGCCGAGGGCGATGGCGGCCAGCTGCTTGGTCGCGTAATACTGCTCGTCAACGTTAGTCACGGCGCTTAAGCCCGGGCTGATGGCGTAAACCACCACCAACCCCACGCTCATCAGCAGCACGCTGACAACCAGCAGAACATAATCAGGACGATGCCGCCGGGTGGCCGATCGGTCCATAAATGCCGGCCGGCGCCGGCTGACGGCTGACGGTCTCACCCGGCGTTCCTCCCGACCAGAAACAGGATCAACCCGAGGACACCGGCCACATGACCGAGAATCCAAAAGCGCATGGTCACCTTGGTTTCCGGCCAGCCCGACGCTTCAAAATGGTGATGGATGGGCGAAACCTTGAAAATTTTCTTGCCGCCGCGCAGCCGTTTCGAACCTACCTGCAGGATAACCGAGCCGGTTTCAGCCACGAAAACCAGGCCGATGATCGGCAAGAGGGCCACGGTGTCGGTCAGCATGGCGACCACGCCCAAAGCCGTCCCGAGCGAGAAGGAACCGACGTCGCCCATAAAAAACCGGGCCGGAAATACATTAAACCAGGTATAACTGAGCAGCGCGCCGACGATTGTCATGCAAAAACCGGCCACGCCAAAGCGGTTTTCGATAAAAGCGATGATTCCATACACTAAAAAGGCCGTCGTACAGAGGCCGCCGGCCAGCCCGTCCAGCCCGTCCGTGATATTAACGGCATTGGCCGTCGCCACCACGACGAACACGAACAGCGGGATGATCAGCCAGCCAAGCGTCAGATCGCCGATAAACGGCAGATTAATACTGTTGACGTCCAGTTTGAAATAGAAAAACCAGCCGCCGATTAAGGCCACGGAAGTCGTCAGCCAGAACTTGAGCTTGGACGGCAGCCCGGCCACGCCCTTGCCGCTGCCCCTGATGTTGATGATATCGTCGAGCAGCCCGATCATGCCGGCCCCGAAAAAGGCTGCCAGCGGCAACCACGTTTCCGCCCGGCTTAAGTTGCTGACAATCGTCACCAGAGCAACGGCCACCACGAAAATCAGGCCGGCCATAGTCGGAATGTGCCGCCGGTGCTTGGCGGCGTGCAGACTGGTAAAAACCGAGGCCGTTTCGCCGGTTACAGCGGTCGTGCGCGGCTTTTTCCACCATTCGTAACGGTACGCCAGCGTGGTGTAAATCGGTGTTATCAGCGTACTAAGCACAAAGCCCAGGAACCCCAGCAGCAGGATGCGGATTACGGTTGCGGATTCGACCAGTATTACCAGTGTTTGTTCCATTATTAGATATTCCTTACATTATACCTTAGTGACGCGGTGAAACTCCAAAGTTGTCAATCAGCATGTTGGAGGCTTTGGAAAAAATCGGCGCTGCCGCGGTGGTACCGGCGTAGCCGCCGATCTTCGGGGCATCAACCCGAACCACAATTACGTACTCGGCTTCGTTGCCGCCGACAAAACCGGCGTATGTGCCATGGAAGCGATCCTCGTAATAGCCGCCGTCCGGCGACGGTACCTGGGCCGTTCCGGTCTTGCCGCCGACGCTGTACCCGTCCCGGAGCGCAGCCCGGTTGTTCATATGCGGCACCTGCTCCAGCATGTGGCGGATACTGCTCGATACCTTGTCGGCCACAACGTTGTCGGACAGCACCTCCGGACGCTTGTCCTGGCGCGTGCCGTCCGGTAATAATATGGCGTCAACCAGCTGCGGCCGGTAATAGGTGCCGCCGTTAACAATCGCTGCATAGGCGGCCGCTGTTTGCAGTATCGTCGCAGTCATACCCTGGCCGAACGACGTGTTGGCATACTGGATGTTTAGGCCATAACCCTCATTAGGATCAGGAATGTAGCCCTCGGCTTCATAGCCCTGCTCAATTCCGGTCGGCTTGCCCAGGCGATACCGCTCCGTCATGTACTCATGCCAGGTTTTACGGGCCTGGTCGTTGACTTCACCGCCGCCCAACTGCGCCAGAATGTGGACGGCCCCGGTGTTCAGTGAAAACCTCAAGATATCGGTTATGCTGCGGGTGCCGCCGCCCGTACCTTCCACGTTTTTGACCGTCGCGCCGTCCAATCGAACGTAGCCGGGATCATAAAAGGTGTCGTCGGGCCCGATCACCCCCTCGTTCAGACCGGCAGCCACGGTCAGCGGCTTCATGATGGAGCCGATCTCCATCGGCTCGCTGACGGCGGCGTTGTTAAACCGCTTGGCGTCCTTGACGCCGTAGAATTCGGCCGGGTTATAGGACGGATAATTCGCCATGGCTTTTACGGCACCGGTCTGAGCTTCCATAATCAGGACGCTGCCGAAATCGGATCGGGCATGCTCCAGGCCTTCTTTAAGAAAATCTTCGAGCAGCTTCTGCATCGTCAGATCAATGTTCAGCAGCACCCGCTTACCGGCTTGAGGCTCGGCAATAACGTTGTCGGCATTTGACACCAGCGGCACGCCGGCAGCATCGGTGATGGCTTTGAGCTGACCCGGCATTCCGCGCAGCTCCTCGTCCAGGTACTGCTCAATGCCGTAAACGCCCTTGCCCTCATCGTTGACAAAGCCGAGCAGCTGGGCGGCCAGCGAGCCTTGCGGATAGGTGCGGTAGTCCTGCTCGCGCGTGCCGATGCCTTTCAGCTCCAGGGCGTCGAGTTGCCGCTTCTGCTCCTCGTCCAGCTTTTTGGCCAGAATGGCGTAACGATTGGTCTGCCGCATTTTATCCTCGTATTCGCCGACGTCACCGCCGATGACAGCCGCGACCGCTCTGGCTGCCTCGGCCGGATCTTTCACGAACAACGGATCGGCAAACAGGGTGTAGCGCGTTTCATTTAAGACAATCGGTACCGTTTTGTCACCGTCATGAGCTTCGATAATGCCCCGCTCGGCCGGTATTTCATACTCTTTCAGCTGCTTACTGGCGGCCGCCATTTGATAATAATCGTGCTTTATAACCTGCAAATAAAACAGCCTCAGCACAAAAATACTGCAGGCTATCAGCAGCAACGCGTACCAGACTTGTACGCGTTTAATACGGAAACCGGAATTCGAATTTGATTGATGCTGTGGGCGCATAACTGCGACGGCTAATTCTGGACGACACCTTCTGGTGCGACACTGACCAGCCCCTTGGCTACTTCACTGTCCTTGATCCTGTCCAAGGCCTGCAAACGGGCCGAAGCTACCTCGAGCTCGCTGTGCTCTTCCTGTAGCCGGGTCTGTTCCTGCTGAAGCTCATTAATTGTATACCCGAAAGCGTTGGTTTTGGTCACTTGTGTTAAATATAACAACCCTAAAACGCAGGCCAGCACGACCAGAATGATCGTGTTACTGATCGGGCCAAGTGACTTGGTGTTGGTTTTGAAGCTGACGGCGTTTTGCTGGCGGGCGGCAAAGCGCTGGCGGCTCATGCTTAGTGAACTTGAATATGTCATATTGTTTTGTCTTTTTATTTTTATTTTCGCCCCTCACCGCCTGTTTAAAACGGCGAGGGGCATTTTTAGTTCGCGGCTAAAGTCTTAAACGACTTTAACGTGAACCTTGTAGGCACGGGAGGTGCTTTTCACTTGAATTGGCATTCTAGTCTCCCTTTCCTTTTGTTTTTATTTTCACTGCGGCTCGCAGCTTGGCGCTGCGGGCACGCGGATTATTAACTAATTCTTCGGGGCCGGCGGTCAGCGGTTGCCTGGTCAGCAAGCGCAGACTGGCGTCGTAACGGTCACCGGCCTGTTCGCTCAAAAACCGTTTGACGATACGATCTTCCAGGCTATGGAAGCTGATGATGGCCAACCGGCCGGCGGGAGCCAGCAGCTCCAGCCAGATCGGCAAAGCTTTCCTTAGCATCTCCAGCTCCTGGTTAACGGCAATCCTCAGAGCCTGGAAGGTCCGGGTTGCCGGATGAACTTTGGAGCGTCGGCCGGGCCATGCCCTGGCGACGACTTCGGCCAGTTGCGCGGTTGACGCAAATGGCCGGTGATCGGCAATCAGCCCGGCGATTCGTCTGGCCCTGGGCTCTTCGCCGTATTGCCGCAGAATCTCCGCGATGGCCGCTTCATCGTATTCGTTAACGATAGTCGCAGCCGTCAGCTTTTGCCGTCTGTCCATCCGCATATCGAGCGGACCGTCTCTGGCGAAGGAAAACCCCCGCTCCGGCGTGTCAAGGTGCGGTGACGAAACGCCCAAATCAGCCAAAATCATCTGGAATTGCCGGCCCTGGTCCAGTAAGCGCCTGGACGCGGCGTAGAAATCACTGTTAATAATTTCTATTTGCGGATCCGGGAACTTGCTTTTAAGGACCTCGGCCGCATTCTCATCCCTGTCGACGAGCACAGCCGCCTGCCGGGTCACCGTCAGTATCGCCGCGGCGTGGCCGCCGTAGCCGGCCGTCACGTCAAGGTAGGTTTCGCCTGGTTGCGGCTTGAGTACGCCGACGACTTCGTCGAACAATACCGGTTTGTGAAGCTCGGAAGACGAACGTCCCGAATCGGACATGCCTCATCCTTATTGATTTTGGTTTTTAGATGCGTAACGCAACTAACTTGTACGGTGAACTTTTTGTTTTTGTTTTGATTTTAAGATCACCTATTCAGCAGCCAACTTTTTGTTTTTTGGATAATTTTTGTTTTTGTTTGCTTCTTTAAAAAGAAGCCTTTGCCGAGTAGTTAATACTGAAGTTTTACGAGAAGGTTTTTCAACCTTGGAACTTCGGTCTACTTGGCAATAAGTTTGAGAGACTTATGTGTGAGGTGGAGTTTTGGGAGGTGTTTTAGTGTAATGTACTAGGGTTTTTAGGGTGGTGCCCTTGCCGACCACCTGTTGACTGCCGAATAGCTGACCTCGACCTTGCCTTAAGGTCGCCTATTCTATTCCTGATTGTTAAAGAACTGCCGCTCTGCCCGCCCGCTTACGGGGCCTGCAGACGCCAATACCGTCCGACGCTAATAGCAACGATGTCACGATTAATGCCGGCGTAGTCGAGCAAATGCTGTTCCAGCGTTATCCTGCCCTGCTTGCCGTCCGGTGCCGATTCGGTTTTACCCATCCGAAACTGCACGTTCAGGTCGGCAATTCGCTCATCGAGGATGTCGCCGTCCAGTCGGGGCTCAACAAGGTTGTCCCAGACATCTTTAGGGTAAAGATGGAGGTACTTGCCGAAGCCGCGGGTTACGACTGCTCCGCTCATAAACTTGTCACGAAGTTCGGTCGGTATGGTCAACCGCCGTTTCTCGTCCAGTTTGCGTTCGAAATAGTCTACCCTGCCCATTACTACTCTTTAAGTTACTAGTGGTTTTTATTTTTGACGTTTATGGCAAACTATTTTGGTTTACCTACGTTTACCCACTAACAAGAGTGTACTACCCACAATCACCCACTTGCAAGCGTTTTCTGCATTAAAACAACACTTTCAACCCACGGTTATCCACAGGTTGACTCCTTTTAGTTACAGGGCACAACATGTAGCGCCTGCCCGGGCGTCCCGGGCGCTAGTGCCTACTTTATGAGTCGCGGACTACAGACCGCGCAGACGCTTAAGTTCGCCGGCAAACCACAGCGCGCTTTTACGGACGGTGCGTTTCATGTTCTTTTCTCTATCAACCGCTACAAGTCCGAATTTCGGCCACCAGCCCTCAGCCCATTCGAAGTTGTCCAGCAAGCTCCAGTGAAAATAACCGCGGATATCGGCGCCCTGCCGCTTGGCTTTAGTGATCGCCAGGATGGTCTCTTCCAGCCACCATTGCCGGTGCTCATCGGTCTCGTCGGCGACACCGTTTTCGGTAATAATTATCGGCTTGCCCGGGTATTTCTTATGAATCGCCACCGCCATTTCGCCGACCGCCCCCGGCTCCATGTACCAGCCCAGATCATTGACGGGGGTTTTGGGATTCTTAAACTTTCCGGGGCCAAGACCGGCCGCATAGTTTTTGAAGTAATTATTAAAGCCGATGAAGTCGCTGTGTTTGCTGGTCAGCCCCAGCCACAGGCCGTTATTGGCCCAGTTGGCGAGCCAGGCGCCGAACCGGTGCCAGCGGTTGGCAGCGTCCAGCGGCGCGTTATACACCAGTTGCGGCGCTGAGGATATCTGCAAAGCCGGCTTGATGTCTTTCAGCAATTTATAGGCTTTCCGATGCGCCGTAATCAGATTGAGATAAACGTACATAAATGCCAACCGGGAAGTTTTAGGCGCCGGCCAGCGGCCCTCACCGAATGAATACCAGGCGTAGATGTTCGGCTCATTTAAGACCAGCACATAGTTAAGATCGTCGCCGAGCTCCTCGATGACCGTTGCCGCAAAACGCAGGAAGTAGCCGAGGTTGGACCGGCGCATAAAGCCGCCTTTTTCTTCGAACCAGACCGGGTTGGTCCAGTGCCATAGGTTCAAAAACGGCTCCAGCCCGCGCTGCTTTAACGCCCTGATGTATTGCCGGTAATGCTCGATCTCGGCCTCGTCCCACTTGCCCTCTTCCGGTTCGATGCGCGACCATTCGATGCTGAAGCGAAAAGCGTTCAGATTGAGCTTTTTGGCGATATCAAAGTCCTGTTCGTAGCGACTGTAATGCTCAATACCGGTGCCGGACACGTAATTGTTCGGATCGGTCGCCCGGTCCTTGATGCGGTCCCAGTTTTTGAGCCAGCCGTGGTTGGCTTCGGCCGACTTGGACAACTCCAGCGCGTTGGCCAGTTCCCATACCGACCACTGGTTGTAGGTGCCGCCCTCAATCTGATGGCTGGCGGTACTGGCGCCCCAAAAAAAGTCGTCAGGAAATTTATCGGATGTTTTCACTACTTAAGGATTATACCGCTTGATCTGATTATTCATAAGCGGGATTTGCTTTTTGATATTACTTAAAGGGCGTTCAGGGCCGCCATCTCGGCCGCGCTTAAATCAAAGTCAAACACCGCCAGATTTTCCCTCATCCGTTCCGGCCGCGCCGTTTTGGGAATCGGTACCGTGCCGTGCTGCAGCGCCCACCTGAGCAATATCTGGCCGCCGGTCTTCTGCCTGGCTTTAGCAATCTCCGCAATTACCGGGTGATCCAGGTGTTCGGCCTGGGCCAGCGGACTGTAGGCTTCGACGACAATGCTGTTTTGTAAGCAGTATTCCAGCGTCGGCCGCTGGCGCTCATAAACAAACGGGTTAAATTCTATCTGGTTGACGGCCGGCGGCGTGTCGCAATAATCCAGCATTTCCTCAATCTGCTCAGCCGAGAAGTTGGAGACACCGATGTTGCCGGCCTGGCCGGCGTCCAGCAGGTCCTGCATGGCCCGCCAGGTATCACGGGTCAACCGGCTGTTCTGCGGCCAGTGAATCAGATAAAGATCAACCGAATCCAGCCCCAGCCTGTCCAGCGACGCCTGACAGGCCGTCAGTGCCGAATCATAGCCCTGGTCGCTGTTCCAGAGTTTGGTGGTTACGAACAATTCGCCCCTCGGCACCTGGCTGTCCCTGATCGCCGCGCCGACGCCGGCTTCGTTTTGATAAAGCCGGGCCGTGTCAATCAAGCGGTAGCCGGCCGCAATGGCCGACGTGACGGCCGTTTCCGCTACCGCGTCCGGCAATAACTTCCAGGTGCCGAAGCCGATTGCCGGCATGACCGCCCCCGAATTCAACTCAACGGTTCTTTCCATCTAGGCGTTCCCGGCTTCCCCGGCGGAAATATTGATCGGCTGGCCGCTCACCAGCATCGGATGAAAAGTTATGCCGGCTTCAGCGAATATTTTGACCAGCTTGGCGTAGGTTTGCTGCCGGGCCTCGTCCCGCCAGTGCCAGTCATGAATCGGAATAATGTGCTGCGGTTTCAGCTCCAGCGCCAGCCGGACCGCCCTGACCATGGCGCCCCACGGGGCCGTCATCGGCAGGGCCAGGATGGCCCTGGTTGAGCCGAAACTGTGACTATCGCCCGGATGGGTCAGCCGATCAAGATAGTGATAGCCAAACTGCTCGGGCTGCGGCGCCAGCGGCTCAACCGGCTCGTGCGGCGCGTCCAGCAGTTCTACGCCGTCCGGCAGCTCGCTGCCGGCGGCAATTTCCTCCCGCTTTAGCAGCTCCACCACTTCTCCGGGCGCGGTTATCCGGACTTCCGGAAATTTACCCCTAAGCCGCCTGACAAGCTCGACACTGACATGATCGGTGTGCCGATGAGTAATAAAAATATCGTCCAGCCACTTGAGCGAATCGACATTAACGGCCGACTCGCTCATGGCGCCGGGGTCAAACAAGGCGGTGCGCTTGGGCATTTCGACCAATAAACACGAGTGCACCAGTTTAGTGATTTTCATAAAGCTTCCCTCCTTCCCTGTCTACCCGGTCATTGTACCGCCAGCCTGCAGTTTAAGTCTGCAAGATAAACCACGCGAGCGCGTGCCACAAGCCTGCAACCCGCCTTGCCCCGCCGGCTTAAAAATTCTAGCTCTTGGGTTTGGTGGAGCGACGGCGCTTGCGGTCGCGATAAGCCAGTTCGCGCCGCGACTTATCAATCTGGACGATGTAGTCATCGAACCGGTTGAATAGGCTTGAGTAACGACCGGTCGGCGTCATCAGGTGCAGCAACTTGTTTTGTTCGTGAAGATATTCAATCAGGCTGTAGAAGTCGCCGTCGCCGGACACGACGATGGCCTTGTCGTACTCGGGCAGCTCTTTCATGGCCCACAGTACCAGATCGGCGTCGATATTGCCCTTGACCGGCTTCTTATCTTCGTCGTCGGACTTGGTTTCGGTTTCTTCGGGCTGCGGCCGGGTCAAATCAAATGTCGGTTTGAGCACAATCAGGTAGCCGGTTTCGTGCAGCTGCTTGTACATGTCCTCGAATTCCGGCACGTAACCGATAAACATATAGGCCTTGGTCACGTTGTACTTCTCAGCCAGATGTTTGCGGAACTTGGCCCAATCCATCTTCCAGCCGAACTTCTGAACGCTGACGTTCAGGTTCTGGCTGTCAATGAAAGCGTAAACGTTCGGTCGCTTCGGTTTTCGTCTCATGCCCCTTAGTCTACCATTTATTCGGCTGCCCGCCTTGCCGGCCGGGGAGATACCCTGGCTGTCTAGGGTTGCATCAGGCCGATAATCAGGCCCATGACCAGCAAAGTCACCAGCTCATGGCCGATTGTCAGCGCGGTCAGTTTCTTGCGGCGGCCCTCAAACGAATCATGAGTGATAACCCGGGCGGCCGTGAAGCCGAGCCAGGCCCAGAAAGCAGTCATCAGGCTGGTTTGCAGAAAGCTGTAATCGGCGGCGTAGAACCGGTGCGCCAGATACGTGAAGTGCGCCAGCACAAAAGCCGTTAGGAAACTTGCCGCTACGGCCACCACCAGCGGCGTCATGCCGCCCTTTGCCAGGTCCTTGTCGGTCTTACCAACCAGCTTCATCCAGGTGTTGCCAAAAACCGGCTTGGTATACCAGACCGAACCGACCACGAGCGTCGACAGAGTGGCCAGCAAAACCGCCACCCAGTTAATTTGTACTTCCATGCTCTCCTCCCCTTGAATGCCTTAAGGTTTATAAACCGATTATGCCTAGCGCATGTAATTTTGTCTACGGCCTTTTTTGCGGCCGGGGCGGCCAAGACGGCCGTTTAGTTAAGCTTGATCAGCGCTTTAATCGTCACCTCGTCCCCGCCCGGCGTCTGGTAAAAAGCATCGTAGCCCAAACCGCGCAGAGCATCACCCTTGGTTACTTCGTAAATAAGCGTGCCGGAGACGGACTGGCCCGTGCCAATTTCGCCGCTGGTCAGCGCGTCAGGCACCTCGTCGGTCAGAATGGTCGTGGGCCGCAACCGGCTGCCCTGACTGTCCATCAGACTGAAGGCCGATATCGGCACGTAAAGCCCGCCGCCGGCATGCCGGTTGCCGACCGTGACCTGAAGCTTGACCAGCTCCCGCCCTTCGCCCGGTTTGACGACTTCGGTCTGCCAATCCCTCTCCACCCCGGTCACCATAAAACTGATGGCGTCATTTAAGTTCACCTGTTGGTTGAGGCCGGCCGTAACGTCCTGGTCGGCGATTGAGTCCTGGCGGCTCACAAGACCGGCTAAGTCCAGCGTGCCCGTGCTGCGGTTAACGACATACTGGCCGGGGTCCGGCTTTTTTGATGCGCGCAGCAAGGCGCTGCCGCCGCCGAACAGCCACCAGCCGCCGGCACCTAAAACCATCAGACCGGCGAACGCCGCCGCCAGCAGCGGCAGTCTCCGTCTTGCCCTTGATTTTTTAGTAAACTCCGGCGGCGGACTGAAATCGAGTTTGGGCCGGGCTGACTGATGAGCTGTCGGGGCTTGGCTCGGTTGAGAATCAGGCGAGACAGGCTGGGTTGGCAAAGTTCCCGACTGGTTGGGTACCGGCGATTGCGGAGCTGGCGGTGACATAACAGCCGCCGGCCGCGGCGGTATCGTGTCGGGAGTTTGAACCTGAGGCCGCGGGCGCGAGGGCGCAGCCTGTAACGGTCTGGGCTGCGGCCGGCGAATATCGCCGATAACTCGTGGCTGCGGCGGACGAAAAGCCGGTGCCGGCCGCGACAGGCGCGGTTCATCCGGACGTCCGGATTGCCGGGGCATGTTGACGTTTCGGTTTCCTGGGTTCATGGTGTTTAGTCTGATTCTAGCACAACCGGTATTTCTCTTTTTGGCGACTGCTTAAGGTTATACTTTTAGTACTATGCAGCCACGCTATTTCATAGGCCTGACCCTGCCGCGGGAATTGAGCGATAAAATTTCCCGGGTTCAGGCCGCCCTTTTTACCCCGGGCCGGATCATGCAACCCTTGACGCCGCATATCACGCTTCTGGCGCCGAACACTCTGATGACACTGGCACCGCTGTACTTCATCCCGCGTGTCCGGACGGCCGCCCAGCCGTTTCTGCCGCTGGAAATTCACCTGACCGGTTGTGCCTTGTTTGACAAGCGGGTCCTCCATATCGCCGTCGACAGCCCGCATCTCATGGACTTCCAGGCGGCGCTCGCCGAGCTGCTGCCGGACAAAGTCCGCGCCCAGTACGAAGTCGGCCGGCCGTATACGCCGCACGTCACCGTCGCCCAGGCCAAACCCCGGCAAAATCTCAGCGACGACCAGATAGACCGCTATCGCCAACAGCTTGATCCTTTGCTGCCGCAGACTTTTACGGCAACTAAGCTGTCGCAGTTCAAGTGGCTCCGCCCCCGGACCTACCAGGTAAGCTCAATTTAGACGCGAATGCTATAACAATGCCGCCAGATAATCTTTCAGAACAACGGCCTGATTGTGCGCTTCGTCTTTGGCGCCATAAACCAGCGTCAGCCTGGCCTTGCCCGCGGCGCGGTCAAGCAGCTTCTTGGCTTCGCCCGAGGCGTTCAGCTCACGGCGGTAACGCTTATTGAACTCGTCAAACCTGGCCGGATCGTGATTGAACCACGTCCGCAGCTCCTGGCTCGGCGCTATATCCTTGCACCATTCGCCCAAAGCCAGAGCCTCCTTTTTGATGCCGCGCGGCCATAACCGGTCCACCAACACCCGGTAGCCGTCGGCCGGCGCCGCCGGATCGTAGGCTCGCTTGATCTGTATTTCCATACTTTTATCTTACCACCCGGGGCTTTACGCTATACTGTCATTATGAATAAAAACCCGAAATACTGGTTCAAGCGCCGCCGCTATGGCTACGGCTGGATTCCGGTCCGCTGGCAGGGCTGGGCCGTTCTGGCCGGCTACCTGCTGGCTGTGGTCGGCGCGGCGTCGGCTTTTTCCGATCCGGACGGCGATGAAATGTGGCTGTTCCTGCTGGTTATGCTGCTGGCAACAGTCGGTTTAATCTCAATCAGTTTTGCCAAAGGTCCCCGTCCCCGCTGGCGCTGGGGCGCCCGGCCCACTGACAATCCGGACGAAGATTTCTAGCCTAACAAGACCCTGCACCCTCCCTCGGCCAATTTATTTAGATGACAATAATACTAGAATTAATACTAGAATTAATGCTAGTATTATTTGCCTATCTGTCTTCTGCTGGCTGCAACATCTTACAACCAGCCATCAACCTAAGCGTCTTCTTCCTTACCACCCGAACCCGTGAAATAAATTTGACGGCCGTCAAATCTATTTAAGGGGACCGCCTTCGCTTGAAGCAGCTTCGACGTACACTTGCCGGAATTCCTAACCAAAGAACCGCTCGAAGAGCAAATAGCTAATTCCCTGCCCG
>CAZMXN010000004.1:64248-69868 GCA_964570275.1 uncultured Candidatus Saccharibacteria bacterium | reverse complement strand
TGGTTTTATGGTTGAAAGGGAGCGACGAGGTTTATCCGGCCGGGTAAGCGGCGAAGGGGTTTGGTTAAAAAGAGCCTGGGAGTGCTGCGTTGAGTTGAGATGAAAGAACTTATCTAAAAATATCGGCCGCTTCCTCAGGGGTAATCATCGAAATAGATTTGACGGCCGTCAAATCTATTTAGCAGGATTCAGCAATCAGATGGGTGAGTTATTGCGTAAGCCAGGCCTGACAGGCTTGTTGGTCTGGTTGAAGTCTGGCTTGATAAAGCGGAAGCTTTTTTGGGGGCATGATCGCCGGTTGGGCCGGCCTAGATCCGGCTGTATCTTTCAAACTCGGCCTTGGTTTTATCAAGCAACGCTTCGGTGTCGGCCAGCTGGGCCTTAGTCTCCTCGACCAGGTGTTTGGGAGCGTTTTTAACGTAGGATTTATTAGCCAGGCGGCCTTTGAGCTGAGCTGTCGACTTCTCCAGGCCGGCAATCTTCTGTTCGAGTTCCGTCAGGTAGCGCCGGGCGGTAGGCTCGTCAATGTCCAGCCAGCAGCTCTCCTTGGTCGAAGTAAGGTGCAGGCCGTGTCCCTCCTTCACTTCCCTGACATCGGCCAGATTGGCCAGGCGGGTAATGATGCCGGCGTTGTCGCGCAAAAACTCCGAATCGGTAAAGTACAGCGTGTTGCCGTGCAAACTGAGCGCCATGTTAATGGCCCGGATCTCACTGACGATGGTTTTGATCTCTTCGAACTGGGCGGCCTGACGCCGGTCGAACTTCGGTTCTGACGGCCAGGCGGTGGTGATCAGCATGGTGTCAGGCTGCCAGGCCAGCGTCTGCCAGATAGTCTCGGTCACAAACGGCGCGAACGGGTGAATCAGCTTGAGCATAGTTTCCAGGACGTAGACCAGTACCGAAGGATTGAGCTCGACTTTGGAGGCTTCGACATACCAGTCGGCCACTTCATCCCAGAGAATGTGATAGACGGTTTCATACGCTTCGGCGAAACGGTAATTATCAAGATCGGCCGACACGGAAGCGATGCCTTGTTGTAATTTGCTCATCACCCAATGATCGGCCATGGTATCCGGCTTGGGTGCCTGGTAGCGGTAGTCGTCCCCTACTCTGTCCTCAATGAAGCGGGCGACATTCCACAGCTTATTGCAGAAATTGCGGGCGCCGACTAATTTACTGCGGTCAAAGGGCCGGTTGCTGGCTGGTGATTCGCCTCTGGTCGTGCCCATGCGGAAAGCATCGGATCCGTAGCGGTCAACTTCTTCCATGGGGTTGATGACGTTACCCTTGGACTTGCTCATCTTCTGGCCGTGTTCGTCCTGAATAAGCCCGTGCAGATAAACGGCTTTAAACGGAATGTCGCCGGTGACGTACAGGCCGAACATGATCATGCGCGACACCCAGGGGTAGAGGATGTCAGCGCCGGTTTCCAGCAGGCTCGTCGGGTAAAAATTCTTAAAATCGGCTCCATCCGGAAAGCCCAAAGTGGCATAGGGCCAGGAGCTGCTGGAAAACCAGGTGTCAAAGACGTCGGGGTCCCGGTGATAAGTCTTGCCGTCGACTTCGATGATTTCCTGATCGACCCGCGTATCAAAAATCCAGTCATCGCCGTCGTCGACGTTCTGGAAGGCCGGTATCGGGATGCCCCAGGCAATCTGGCGGGAAATATTCCAGTCCTTTAAACCCTCCAGGTAACGGATAAGCTGATCGCGCTTCGACTCCGGGTAGAAGTCTATTTTGCCGGCTTTGAGAGTCTTGATGGCCGCCTTAGCCAGCGGCTGCATGTCAATAAACCACTGCTTCATCAGCATCGGCTCAATCACCGTGCCGCATTTGTAGCACTTCCCTATCCGGTTTTGGTATTTCTCGTCAACCTTGACCAGCAGATCTTTCTCCTTGAGCGCCTCAACCACGGCCTTGCGGGCTTCGGGAACGGCCAGGCCCCGGAAGCGGCCGGTTTTTTCGTTCAGGGTCCCGTCGTGATTGATGACGCGGACTGCCGGCAGGTTGTGGCGCTGGGCAACTTCCCAGTCGTTGAAGTCGTGGGCCGGCGTGATCTTGACCACTCCGGTGCCGAACTCCGGATCGACCATTTCGTCGGCGATGACCTGGATATCGAACGGACCATTAACCCCTTCGACGGTCACGACCTTCCCTACCCATTCCCGGTAGCGTTTGTCGTCGGGGTGGACGGCGACGGCGGTGTCGCCGAACTTGGTTTCCGGCCGGGTAGTAGCCAGCGTAAAGGGTCCGTATTTCATGTAATAAAGCGGTGTGGTGGCGTCCTCGTAAGCCACCTCGATATCGGCAAAGCCGGTGCGGTGATGCGTGCAGTAGTTGACCAGGCGTTCACCTCTGTAAATTAGCCCTTCGTCCCACATTTTTTTGAAGGTGTCATAGGCGCGGCGGACGATCTTATCGTCCAGAGTAAAGGTGTAGCGCGACCAGTCCACGCTGGCGCCCAGGCGGCGGAACTGGGATTCGTAATTGTCCTTGTTTTGAGCGACGAATTCCCAGATTTGCTGATACAGCTCTTCCCTGCTGAAATCAAACCGGCTTTTCCCCTGTTTTTGCAGCTCTTTCTCGTAAACCGACTGGGTTTCGAAACCGGCGTGATCGGCACCGGGCAACAGCAGGCTGGCCTCACCTTTCATCCGGTGATAGCGGACCGCGATGTCTTCCAGCGCCAGGGTCAGCCCATGGCCGAGGTGCAGATTGCCGTTGGCGTTCGGCGGCGGTACGACAATGCTGAAAGCTTTCTTTGATCCCCGGTGTTCCGGCACAAATGCCCCACCCTGTTCCCAGAGGGCATAGATGTCAGCTTCATACTGGTTCGGTTCGTAGATTTTAGGCAGCTTCACGAGAGAACAGTATACAGTAAACAGTTTAAGGCTGACAGCCCGGCCGCTGCGGTAACACCGTACAGCCGCTCAGCTCTGCTTAAAAGTTTCACATGAAAAAAGGCCACACTAAACTAAGTTTTCCTGTGAAAACCTACTCCTAGTGCGGCCAATACTGAAGTTTTGTCTTCAAGGTACAAGGCCTGCCCGGCCTCTTTAGATAAGCGTTTTTGTTTTCAGGATTAAGCATAACCGAAATTATGGCCCCGGGCAAGGAACGGTTCTACATGCTGAGATTGGGAGCGATGCCTAAAGCGTAGGGGTCGGCCGGCTTTTGGCCCAGCGAGGCCTGGTAGCAGCCGAGCGCGGCGATCATGGCGCCGTTGTCGGTACAAAGTTTCGGATCGGTGTACTCAATGGGCAAGGGAAGCCGCTCGCTCAGCTGCCGGCGCAGCTCGCGGCTGCTGGCCACGCCGCCGCCGATGACGACACTCTTTGGCTTGAACTCTTCCCAGGCTTGAACGGTTTTATCGACGACCGTTTCCACCGCTACGCGCTGAAAACTGGCTGCCAAATCGTGCTTCTGGGCCTCGGAGAGCGTCTCTGGCAGCTTGGTGGAGGGGAAGTCGTGTCCATGACCGGTCGCGGCCTGAGCGGCCCTTAAAACGGCTGTTTTGAGGCCGGAAAAGCTAAAGCCATAGCGGTCAGCCAGCCTGGCCTTCGGAAAGTCGTAGGCGAACGGATCACCACTCTCGGCGGCTTTAGCGACCGACGGGCCGCCAGGGTAGGGCAGGCCGAGAAATTTGGCGACCTTGTCGAAGGCTTCGCCGATGGCGTCGTCCCTGGTTTGGCCCAGCAGGCTGTAGTCAAAGTGGTCGCGCCACAACACCAGCTGACTGTGTCCGCCGGAGACGATCAGCCCCAACATGGGAAACGCTGGCTGACTGTCCGGTAGTTGATAACTGTCTACTGACAACTGTGAGCTGTCGGCTATTTTCGTCAGAAAGTTGGCGTAGATATGGCCCTCGACGTGGTTAATGGCGTACAGCGGCTTGCCCTTGACGATAGCCAGCGTGCGGGCTGTTAAGACACCGATCAGCAGTGAACCGCCCAGGCCCGCCCCATAGGTTACGGCGATGGCGTCGATCTGATCCCATAAGTCCCGGCTATCCATAGATTTACCTGAGGCGGCCGGAAAGGCGTCTTTCAGGGCCGTCTCTATCACCGGATTGATAGCTTCAATATGGGAACGGGCGGCAATTTCCGGCACCACGCCGCCATAGGCCGCGTGCAGGTCCATACTGGACAATACGGCGTTTGATAACAGGGTAGCCGGTCCGTCCGGATCGGTTAGCTCCACTACGGCCGCGGCCGTCTCATCACAACTGGTCTCAATGCCAAGAACTCTCATTTACCCTTAAGTTTAACAGATAGCAGAATTGATTAACACCAAAGAATATTTTATACTAACCCCCATGGAATCAAGACACGGAGTCAGCCCCGAGCAGTTTCAAATACTGGCTGCCAACAAGTTTGTCCAGATGTGCAGAGAAGCCTTTGATTTCGCGAAAGGCAGGGGAAAGCTGCTGCCCGCACAACCCACCGAAGTTATCTACCATGGCCTTGAAGTGGATTGCACCGAGCAACGAACCGAGCTGTTAAGAGGCCTGACGGTGTCGCGATACGTCTTTGAGGACCCCGCAAGCCGGGAAGAAGTCCACGCTTTCTTTTTGAACTACGAGCGCGGCGCCGTCACCGTTTATGCTGACCGCCTGGAAAAAGACGCGCTGGAAGTGCCGCGGGTTATCGTTTATGAGGACGGCGAGCTGAAAAACCTGCCCGACAAGCTGCCGGGTATTGTTCAGGAACTGGCAGCCCAATTGGCTTAAGAAAAGCCGACACAGCCTCTTAAAAGTGCGCTATGATATAGGCGTATGGCCGCGCCGGGTGTGTCCGGTCGGCGGCCACAAATACAAGGAGGGTACGGTGTATGCCGTCAGGTGTTAAGAAGATTGTTCGAACCATAGTCCCGCAGCGGGTAATACCGGTGGCCGAAACGGCTTATCGTAAGACCCGGGTGGCCGGAGTCAGTGCCCGGTTCGGGTTCCCGGCCAGAGGGCTCAAGATCATTGCCGTTACCGGCACCAACGGCAAAACCACCACCTGCAGTTATATCAACGAGATGCTCAAGCATGCCGGTCATCTGACGGCCATGTTCACCACGGCGGAAATCGAGCTGGCCGGCGCCCGGGAGCCTAACCGGACCCATCGCACCGTGCCGCTGACCACTCAGCTGTATCGCTTTTTTCAGCAGGCCAAGCGGGCCAAAGTAGACTACGTGGTTTTGGAAGTAACCAGCCAGGCGCTGGACCAGCATAAACTGCTGGGCCTGCCGGTGGAGGTCGCCGTTCTGACCAACCTGAGCCAGGACCATCTTGACTATCACCAGACCATGGAGTCTTATGCCGAAGCCAAAGCTCAGCTGTTCAACGGCTACATTTCGCCCAAAACCTCTGTCTTAAACCGGGATGATGGCTGGTTTGACTTCTTTGCCAACCAGGCGGTCGGGCAGCAACTGACTTACGGGCGGAACAAGGACAGCGGGGTGCGCATCCACGATGTCGGACTGTCGGCCGGCGGCAGTTCATTCAAGCTTAATTACGCCGGCAAAGTTATCAAGCTCAAAACCGCGCTTATCGGTGAGTTCAACGTCGAAAATGCCACCGCAGCCGCTGCCGCCGGGTTGGCGCTCGGGCTGGAGCCGTCGCTGGTGGCCGCTG
>CAZMXN010000004.1:57093-64148 GCA_964570275.1 uncultured Candidatus Saccharibacteria bacterium | reverse complement strand
GCAGCCGCTGCCGCCGGGTTGGCGCTCGGGCTGGAGCCGTCGCTGGTGGCCGCTGGCGTCGGCGCTCTGGCCGGCGTACCGGGCAGGATGGAGCCGATTAAGGCCGGGCAGGCTTTCGAGGTGCTGGTTGACTACGCCCACACGCCGGACGCCCTGGAGAACGCCCTTCAAACGCTCAAGTCAGTCGCCAAGGGCAAGGTCGCCGTCGTATTCGGTGCCACCGGCGACCGCGACAAAGCCAAGCGGCCGCAAATGGGCGAAGTGGCCGCCCGTCATGCCGACCGGATATATCTGACCGATGACGAGACTTACACCGAGGACCCGGAGGCCATCCGCAATGCCGTACTGGAAGGTATAAAAAAGGCCCGCGGCACTAAAAAAACCGAGGTGATTGCCGACCGCCGTCAAGCCATCAAGGCCGCTTTCGCGGCCGCCAAGCGGGGCGATGCGGTGCTGCTGGCCGGGCTGGGCCATCAGGAATACCGGGCTATGGGCGGCAGGCAGGAGAAGTGGGACGAACGCGAAATCGCCCGGAAACTGTTATACCAGACCAACAAAGCATAATAGGATTGACAATTATACAAAAATATGTATAATTTTGACTATGGTTTTATCCTTGAAAACAGAAACTCCGGCAGAATTTTCATCGCCAATCGGTGAGCTCGAAGTATTGCAGCGTCCAGTATCTGAGAGAGCTATCGGTTCTACGGTGATGGGGTGCTTAACCGATGAGGATTTGCGCACGCTGGAGTTACCGGCAGGAGATTATTATCGCCAGCAAGTCGTAGAAGCGATTATTGACTTGGCAAAAGGCGAAGCCGATACGCTGTCAGCTGAAGATTTTATGCCCAAAACAGAAGTCGTAAACCTGCCTACCGCATTTGAGCGTGCAGTATTTGTGCCTAAAGTGACAGTGCAGAAAGAAGACCTACGCGACATATTGCCACTTAGATCGGCTGGCGACATAACCTGTGCAGGACTGGATGTGTTCCCCAAGGATAGCAGGGGACAGTCGGCCATACGCCTAATTGATCTTCGGGACCAGACTGGTCTGTCAATTGACAGAGGAGTGCTGAACCAGTCCGCAATCGCCAAAAAACTAGACGAACGGTTTGTTCATGATGTGGCACAATTTTTCGTAAGGCCAAATGCTCCGACGGTTCGCATAGCTGACCAGACACTGTTTTATAGCAAGAGCAGTGCTGACAAGCTGCGTACCTGGTATCGTGTCGTCGAGACCGATCCCTCTGTGCAGACGGACGGTTATAAAATTTACAAGACCATTGTCCGGTTAGCTGATGCTGCCACCGAAAAAGGTGAGAGGCAGATTTTCAAGCAGCTACTGGGCAAGGAAATGTAGCTTTGGCTTCGAGCTAATTGAGGTATAGTTATAAAACTATTATGAGTGAGCCTGAAATTATCGGTCGAAAAATCAGCGAAGTAACCATCATTGGCGAGGAGCATGATGGTTCTGATAAATGGGTGGCCGCTCAAATCTATGTCGGCGTGCCATTAACCGGGCATTTGGGTAAATACAGCATCGAACTGGTCACCAAGCAGCACTTTTTGAACCTGCAGCTCCAGCAGGCCCTTAACAACCTTGATCAGCCGGAAAGACTGCTTGATGAATCCAGTGAGGCCGCCGAAGCAGTCGAGTCCCGGCCGCCTTACGTATTAAATGATGAAGAGTTATCCGAAGAAGTTATAACTGCCAAGTTTGTCGGCCGGGTGATAGGGCAAGATTTAGCGGCTTCGATGTGGCCCCTTTAGCAGGTAGTGAAATGGAAGGACCCCATACCGGCAAACATGAAATAGCTTCAACGGCACCCCGGTATAACCTGGCGGGCAGTATCCCCGGTGCGATTGATCAGCTTGTTCGCATTGGTAAAGTCGATGTGCGCATTTTGCGTCATCCGACGCCTTCTGCAGCCCAAAGAAACGCAGCAACCGAGGTAAGAGAGAGGGGCTTTGTGCTCGGCGCGCCAATCTCGACGTCGAACGATCAGTCGGTAACCCACTCAATACCGGAATCAGCCCGCCCGCTTTTGTTTGATGCTGGTTCGGAGGGCAGGGGGATACTCAGTTTTGGCGACAAGCAATTGTTCTATGAGCTCGGCGAAAGCCTAAGAATGGTTATTGATGTTCAACGGCGGCATGAATTGATTTATGACGGCAATATACTCGAGGCCATGGCGCTTATCGAGTTTACTCGTCCGGGAGAAAGAAGCGTCTGGTTCGTACCCGGGTTTGAGCTGAAATTGCGCCCGCAAACCGGGCACATCGACATCGACGCTTATTTTTCCGATATGGTATCCAAGTCGTTCGGTCAGCGCTTCGAGAGATCGCGCGAGATCTTTGAAAATAGCCTAAGGGGAGACCGCTAGAGGCGTCATGGAGGCCGCTCTTTGTGCATAGGGAAAAACTAGGTTATGAAAGTATGCGGGATGGCGAGCTCGAACGACTCGCGGCTTTTCGAGCCCTTCTAGATAAAATTGCTTGGGTGGAACCGGTGACGGTTGATACCTACAACTCGCCCCAGGAGAGTCCTGTCAAACCATGGCAGGAAGCTTCAACTCGGTTGGCTGTGGATTTGCACGATGATCAACCGCTCCGTGCAGCCGCCGACAGGTTCAGGCTATACCACGGGCGGCAAACGGTCGAACCAACACTTTTTCTGGCTGATACGTTGCCTTTGGAAGAGGCCGTCACCGAACACACCCCCGTCTTTATGCCGTTTATTTCCAGAGTCGGTAAACGGTCAGCGCATGGTGTGTTCTTCGGTGAACTGTCGCTCGGAGAAAGAACAATTGAGGTCGCTGTGAAACCGCATAACGGTGAAAACAGCCTCGAAACGTGCCTGAGAGATTATTTAGCCAATATCGTTATTGAAAGAACCGGACTTCAATCGCTGGAGCCGGTCGGCTTTGTAATCGCCGGTGACAGCGCCTATTCGCTAACTCGGCTTGACCGAGGGCTGACAACACTTGATTCTATAGATTGGAGCACTTTCTCTAAAAGCTTTAATCAACACCCCGGTATGCTGACCATTCTGTCGCAACTGGCTAGACAAACCGCATCTATGCACGACAGAGGCTCAATCTCCCATGGGGATATGGCTGGGCGTAACGCAGCAATCAGAACTGACAATACCTCATTCTGGATAGATTGGGAGCATGCGACTATAAGCATGCGTACTCCCCGCGACGCTGAAAGCCGGTTCCAGACCTCGTTTGTCGATCTGCAAACCTTCATAGAATCACTATGCTTGCCGCCAGATCATCCTTATAAGGCAGGTTTGGGCGTCTTTGAGGCAGGCTACGCCAATTGGTGGCAGGGTATTAAGGAAATATTCTTTGACGAGTACATGTCAACCCGCGAGGCTTTGCTGCTGGAGGCTAACGGTCGCTTGTCGGCAGCCGAAAAGATGGAAATAAAAGAGGAGTTGGGCCAACTTGAGGCTCACCTGAAAGACTTTGTATCGATTTTACAAAGTAATTTAGGTGCTTGACAGGTGTTTTAGCAATCGGCTAGTATGAGTGCTGACAGTTAGCACTAAGCAACTTAGAGTGCTAACTTAACACCGGAAGGCCGGTGTGAAGCGTGTTAAAAAGGAGGATTTATTACTATGAGCGTACCTATCAGTCCGCTTGCCGATTATGTCGTCGCGGTAAGCGAAAAAGCCGAGACCAAAACCGCCAGCGGCTTGTATCTGCCTGATCAGGCTCAGGAAAAACCCAAAGTCGCCAAAGTGGTGGCTGTCGGCCCGGGCCGGGTGGGGGATGATAACGAACGCGTGCCGATGACGCTCAAGGTCGGCGACCGGATTATCTACAAAAGCTACAGCACTACCGAGGTAAAGTTGGGTAGCGACGAGTACATTCTTGTCAAAGAAGAGGACGTTTTAGCAACCGTAAAATAACGAGTGTAGGTGTTAGAGGGGCTAGGCTATCCACCGCTACAACCTCGAACCTATCACCTCTCACCTAAGTTCGACTGGAAGGAGAACGATTTATGGCAAAAAAAGTATTTTATGACGACGACGCCCGCCGGCGCGTCTTAGGCGGCGCCAAGGTTTTATACGATGCCGTTAAGACCACCATGGGGCCTAAAGGCCGCAACGTGGTTATCAGCAAATCTTACGGCAACCCGACCGTCACGCATGACGGCGTGACCGTCGCCAAAGGCGTTGAGCTGGCCGATGTCGATGACGAGACTTTAGGCTACAAAGTCGGCGCCGAACTTATCAAGCAGGCCGCGTCCAAGATGAATGACGTGGCCGGTGACGGTACCACTACCGTAACCGTGCTGACCTACCACATCTTAAATGAGGCCAATAAATTGATCGCCGCCGGCCACAACCCGATGTTGCTTAGAAAAGGCCTGGAGGCGGCCGCCGACGACGCGCTGGCCAAGCTTGGCACCATGCGCGAAGACATCGCCGAGAAAAAGTCCCGCGTGGCCGAAGTCGCCACCATCTCGGCCGGGGACGCCCAGATCGGTAAGCTGATCGCTGACGTTATCGACAAGGTCGGCAAGGACGGCGTTGTCACCGTCGAAGAGGGCCAGGGCCTGCATCTGGAGAGCGAGGTGGTCGAGGGCTTTACCATGGACCGCGGCTTCGTCAGCCCGTACATGGTTACCGATGCCGCCCGCATGGAAGCGGTTTATGACAAGCCGGCAATTTTAATCACCGACAAGAAACTGTCTTCGGTCCAGGACTTCCTGCCCATGCTGGAGAAGCTGGCTCAGTCCGGCAAGAAAGACCTGGTGATCATCGCCGAGGATGTGGAAGGCGAGGCCTTGGGCACACTGATTCTGAACAAGCTCAAAGGCGTCTTTAACACCGTGGCTGTCAAGGCTCCGGCCTTTGGCGACCGCCGCAAGGACATCCTGGCTGATATCGCTGTGCTGACCGGCGCAACGGTTATCAGCGAAGAACAGGGTTACAGCTTTGAAAACGCCGAACTGGGCATGATCGGCACGGCCCGCCGGGTGATCGTCACCAAGGACGAGACGACAATTATCGAAGGCGCCGGATCGGCCGCCAGCGTCAAGGCGCGGATCGCCCAGATCACCGCCCAGGCCGAGTCCGCCACCAGCGAATACGACAAGGAGAACCTGGAGAAGCGGCGGGCAGCCTTGTCCGGCAAGGTGGCCGTCATCAAGGTCGGCGGCGCGACCGAGACCGAAATCGAAGAGAAGAAATTCCGGGTCGACGACGCCGTGGCGGCCGTTAAAGCCGCGCTCGAGGAAGGCATTGTGCCGGGCGGCGGGGTCACTCTCGTTAACCTGGCCAAGGAAATCGGCGCTGACGGCAGCGACTCGATTGCCGCCGGTAAGCAGATTCTGAAGCGGGCGCTGGAGCAACCGTTCCGCAATCTGCTGGAGAATGCCGGCCACAACCCGGACGAGTGGCTGCCACTGGTTAAAGCCGCCAAGCCGGGGCAGGGGATTGATGTCAACGACGCCACCAAGCTGATTGACCTGAAAACCGCCGGAATTATCGATCCGGCCCGGGTCACTAAGGAGGCCCTGCAGAACTCGGTTTCTATCGCCGGTACCAGCATGACGATGGGTGCATTGGTGGTCGATGTGCCTGAAAAGGCTCCGGCCGGCGGCGGCGCCCCTGACATGGGCGGCATGGGCATGATGTAAGCGGGCACTTGCTTGGCCTTTTTCAAATAACGTCCCAAAGTCCTCTGCCTTGTCCGATCGGCAGGGGACTTTTTACTGCATCCTGCTCCTTGCCTGCACTGATCGCCGGGTTAAATCGCAGTCGCCGCGGTGCCGATAGAGAAGCCGGCCAAGTATCTTGCAATTACGGCCATTTTGTACTATGGTTAATGTATTGAATCTTTGAAACTTTAGGGAGACAAAAGTTATGGCATGGCCGTTTAACAGGAAGAAAAACACCGAAGAAGTTCCAGCCGAGGTCCAGGAATACTATCAGGCCGAGCGCCGCGAGCGCACCGGTATAGCCTGGTTGCTGGCTGTCGTTACGCTGGTGGCTACTTTGGCGATTGCCGCCGGCCTCTTTTACGGCGGCCGCTGGGTTTATCGGCAGATTGCCGGCAACGGCGATGAGCCGGCCGTGACCGAGCCGACGGAGACCGAGACACCGGAGGAGCTGCCGGGCGTGAGCGGCACAACCGATGATCAGACGGCCGACGACGACAGCGAACCGGCTGACAGCGAAGAAGATGAAGCCGAGCCGGAAACACCAACCACGACACCGCGTACCGGTGATACCGGCGAACTGCCCAGCACCGGCCCGAGCGGCGACGAACCCCTGCTCTAAGCCGATCCCACCAGTCGGCCGGCGCTTGACGGCGGCCCGGGCTGTCAGGCTATAATACGGTTACTGGGCGATAATCGGGCAGCCTCAATTATCACCCGGCGGCCAGGCGATTACAGGGCCGGCGGTTGTATCCTTCAACAGGAATTATTTCTTCCAAACAAGAGCTTGGCCAATATGAGCCAGGCTCTTTTTGATACCCCGGTTTTGTAACCAAAAGGGAGGAGGCAGCTATGCAGACAGCCACCAAGCAGGACGTCCAGACGGCCGTCGATCAGGCTAAGGCCAGAATAATTGACCGCCTGCTGTCGAAGAATGACCTTCACCTTAGTCTCGAGAATTTGCGGGTCAGGCTGCTTGATAATTTTCAGGATCTGTACCGCATCCAGGAATTCTGGCAGCAGCACCAGCAGCTGGCGCGCCAGGCCAACTTGATCCAGGAAGCGACCGCCAAGCGGCTAAACGCAATCGAGACCCGGTTGGCGATCTTCGATCAAGATGTAAAAGCCATCAAGCAGCTTCTCTTCAAGATTCTGGACAACCAGCGTATTCTGGACCAGGCGGTTCATGTTATGCCCAGGAAGCTCTACGAGATGCCGATCTCGGAGCTGGAGAAGCACACTAAAAACAGCTAAGCATGTCTCAAGCGGCCACCAGGCCACTGCGGGGCATTCTCCTGAAAAAGTATCGCGCCGCTTTAAAATGCTACTGTCTACTGTCTACTGTCTACTGTCTACTGTCTACTGTCTACTGTCTACTG
>CAZMXN010000004.1:51232-56993 GCA_964570275.1 uncultured Candidatus Saccharibacteria bacterium | reverse complement strand
CTACTGTCTACTGTCTACTGTCTACTGTCTACTGTCTACTGTCTACTGTCTACTGTCTACTGATTATGCTGTTGGGTGAAGTAGTTGATTTCGTTAACGATGTCGAGCAGAGCCTGAGCCTTGGCTTTCTCATCCGTGATTTGCCGGGCGGCCTCGTAGGCGTCTTTGACCAGCGTCTGATCGTCCGAAGCCTGAATCATCATCATGGTGGTGCGGAACTTCTCTTCCGGGGTCTGGTCCAGGTGGCTTACCAGCGGTGACAGCTGTTGCAGAGCCTGCTGTTTGATGCTGAGCAGATCATCGCTCGGGCCGACGGCAGGGACGCTGCCCGCGCCAGCTGAGCTGTGGTCTTGCGGCGTATCAGTCATTACGAAGCTGCTGGCCTGTCCGCCGACGCTGTGGTCGTCGGCCGGCTTGTCTTCCGGCTCGGTGGCCGGCGCGTCATCCGGTGCCGTCGCCGCTGCGGCCGGCTTGTCTTCGTTTAATTCGGTTGCCAGCGGGTCCGAGACCAGCTGCTGGTTTTGTACTTGATCGTCTTGTTGTTGGTTGTCGTGTCCGAACATTGCCACCCCCGGCGCGCCTGCAGCGCGCAACCTTCAGTTTATATTTATCAATTTACTAATTGTATGTTAAAGCATAAGCGTCCAAAAAGCCAATTGTCAATATATACAAAAGCCGCCTCCACCCAATGCCAAATGCCAAATGACAAATGCCAAATGACAAATGATAAATGACAAATGATAAATGACAAACGCCAAACGAAAACGGTACAATAAGCCCATGCTTGACGACCTAAAGTACATACACGAAAAAGACGCTCAGGATGCGCTCGGTATTGCCGAGAAACAGTGGCAGCAGCTGCAACATGTTTACCCGGTGGCCGGGCAGCCGCTGGAAGGGGTCAGTAATGTCGTGGTTGGCGGTATGGGAGGCTCGGCTCTGGCGGCCAGCCTGTTGAACAGCTGGCCGAAACTGACCGTGCCGTTCGAGGTGGTCCGGACCTACTCGGTGCCGGCTTACGTCGGCGAATCGACGCTGTTTATCGCCTCCAGTTACTCCGGCAACACCGAGGAGACTTTGTCAGCGCTCGAAGAAGCCGCCCGGAAGGGCGCCCGGCTGGCGGTTATCGCTGCCGGCGGAGCCTTGGCCGAGTACGCCGCCGACAATAATCTGCCGTATTACCAGCTGCCCGGCGGTCTGCAGCCGCGGATGGCGGTGTTTTACAACCTGGCCGCCTTAATCCAGTTGCTGGAAGCGGCTGGTCTGGCGGCGGCGGGCTGCAGCGAAGAGTTATCCCAGGCAGCCGAATGGCTGAGCGGGCAGGTGGCCGACTGGCGGGCCGATGTGCCGACCGCGCAAAACCGGGCCAAGCAGCTGGCTCTGGAGCTGATGGGCAAATCACCGGTCGTTTACGGCGGGACTCTGCTGTACCCGGCGGCTTATAAGTGGAAAATCAATTTCAATGAAAACGCCAAGAACGTGGCCTGGTGCGGCGCTCTGCCGGAGTTTAATCACAACGAATTCTTAGGCTGGAGCAGCCATCCGGTTGATAAACCCTACGCCGTTATCGACTTAAGATCCAGCTTCGAACACCCGCGCATCCAAAAGCGCTTCGAAATTACCGAACGTCTGCTGAGCGGCCGCCGCCCGGCCGCCCTGGTGGTCGAGGCCGAGGGCGACACGCCGCTCAGGCAGCTATTATGGATTATCGTCCTCGGCGACTTTGTCAGCCTGTACCTCGCTCTTCTGAACGGCCTGAATCCGACCCCGGTGGAACTGATCGAAAAGCTGAAAAAAGCCCTAAACGAGTAAAGAATGGCGGCCGGCGGCGTCTTTGACAAGGTGGAGCGGCTCGGTTCCATCCTCGGTGTCTGGGCGCACCCGGACGACGAGACGTTTATGGTCGGCGGTCTGATGGCCGCCGCCGCTAAAAACGGTCAAATGGTGGCCTGTTTGACGGCCACCCGGGGCGAGCTTGGCGTCCAGGATGACCGGCGCTGGCCGGCCGGCACCCTGGCCGTAACCCGCGAGAGAGAACTCGATAAGGCGCTGAGTATTTTAGGGGTGATTGAGCATCACTGGCTGGATTATCAGGATGGCCGCTGTTCAGCTGTCGATCCGGCCGAGGCCGTTGACAGAGTGCTGGCTTTTATCGAAAAGTATCAGCCCGACACGGTAATTACTTTCCCGCCGGATGGCGGCACCGGCCACCCGGACCATATTACCGTTTCCAACTGGGCCAGAGCGGCCGCCGCCCGGCGCTCCAAACCGCCCAAAGTTTACTTTGCCGCTAACTTACTTGGCGTCTACAACCGGCACCTGGCTGAACTCGACCGCCGCCTGAACATCTTTTTCAATCTGGAGAAACCCTGTCCGGTGCCGGAAGCCGACTGCGACTTTGTGTTTGAACTTACGCCGGAGCTGTGCGAGCTGAAGTTTCGGGCGCTGGCGGCCATGCCGTCTCAGACTGAGCGCATGATCAAGACGGCGGGGGAGGAAAAGCTGCGCAGGATTATTGAATGCGAGTGTCTGGTTGACGCTGATAAGCCGCGTGAGTGGGGCCGGCTTAAATCGGCTTCGGCTTGAGGCCCAAACGAAACCCGATGTAACTGAAGATCAGGTGCGCCAGGAACCAGACGATAAAAATCAGGCCGTACTCGAGCAGGCTGAGCCGGACGACGGGCAGGCTGAGCAACAGACCGCCGACAATGTAATCGGTTTGATCGAAAGGGAACCAGGCTTCGCCGGGCGGCACATTGGCCCGGCGCTTAAAGAAGCTCTCGACGGCGTCACCGGCCAGCGCGCCCAGACCCAGCAGCGGTCCGAGCCACAACAGGGCGGCGTCTCCGTAGTCGAGCGGTCCGCTCAGCTCGCGGGCCCACTCGAACCAAAGATATAAATAGCGCTGCAGCAGCAGTGCCAGCAGTCCAACCAGGCCGCCGCCGATTAGCCCGCGCCAGGTTTTGTTGCGGCCAAAAATCACCCGGCCTTTGTAGGATTTGCCGAAGTCCAGCGGCGTGTTCCAGTGTTTCAAACCCGGCATGCGGCTGAAGAAAATCGGTGAGACGTTGGCCAGTCCGGCCGGCAGGAAGAACCAAACAGCAAAAAGTATATTCATCTACCGAACCAGTATAAACCACTCGCGGTCAGGATCCGCTGGCCGCGGCTGTTTCCGGTAAGTCCGCCTCCCGGCTAATTAAAGCCCGGCCGCTTAATAATACTAGAATTAATGCTAGTATTAATACTAGTATTATTGATCTCCCGTCAGCTGCTTTCCGCGCTCTTCAGTCTGCGCCGAAAAAATCAGCCCGGCCGGTAAGTTTTGATGTAAAGCCTGTGGCGCCGCGATCTTGATTTGCATTATTGGCCGGCTAGCCGGTAAACTGCTACTAAACGAGGGTGGCAATGTCCGAAACAAGATACCGTGATAACCTAGCTCCACAACAGGCTAGGTCGCTGCGGACCGAAGAAACGGCTTGCTGCGAAGCCGGTAAAAAGGCCTATCTTGATTTTCTGGAAGTGGATGTGCCCATTGTCGCGGATCCGGCTGATGACAGGGCCGGCCGCCAGCTGCGCGAATATCGTTGGGAACGCTACATTGAAGCCTCCAGCTGTCTGATTCGATCCAGCGGTGCCTGTGCCCTGGCCAACACCTGTATGGTCGGCAAGTTTCCGAAGTGCGAAGACTAGGCTTTAACTATCAGCTTGCGCAGCCGGTTGTATTTGGGGTAGAGCAGGCTGTACAACGGCGGCCGGTCGGTACGCAGCCGGGCCGATGAAAGCAGCTCGACCAGGTTGCTGGCGGTCGGTAGCTGGCCGATTTCCGTGAAAGTGGTGCCCAGAGCCCGGTAGCCGTGGCTGTCGCTGGCGGCGGCCCGGGCTTTTCTGTGAACGGTCGCCCAGGTCAGGGCCTGCGGGCCCCTGTTTTGCAGCCAGGCCCGGCCGTTGTGGACCTCGACGATATCGACTTTATCGGCAATCGTCTCGAGCGTTTCGGCTGACAGGCCGCTCCTGACCGTTTCGAAGGGGTGGGGGATATAAACCAGTCCGCCTTGTTGCCTGATTGCCCGGACGGTGTCGGCCGGGCTTTGGCCGCCGGGGATGGTTTTGGATAAAAACAGCCCGATTATCTCGCCCCCGGTTGTCATGATTTCCTCACCGACGATGATGGCCGCGCCGAGTTCCCGGTGCAGCTTCAGGGCGAAGTCGGCGGTGTTGTGATCGGTTACGGCGATACAGTCCAGCCGGCCCGTCTCCAGTACGCGCCGGTATTGGGCTGCCGTGATGCCGCCGTCCGCCGAAGCCTGCGAGTGGGTGTGCAGATCCAGCTTGATCATTAACGGAGTTTTTGCAGGGTATTTACGATGCGCTGCAGGACGGTCAGGCCGCCCAAGGCCAGGATGATGTAGATGACCGGGGTCAGCACGCCGCCCAGCAGGCCAATGACAATCAGGGCCATGCGGACTTCGAAGCCGCCCAAACCGGTGCGCAGGGACTTATTGACCTGGTGTCTGGCTTTTTGCGGCGCCGTCGCCAGCGCGACTTCTCCCCAGGCGTTGACGTAACTGGTGATCAGAGACGCGCCCAGCGCCGCGACCGTCGCCACCACCACGGTGTTGTTGGCGTGCTGCAGCAGGTAGCCGGTCAGGCCGCAGTACAGCAGAACTTCTTTGATCCGGTCGGTGGTCGAATCCAGAAACATGCCGGTCGGCGTGGCCCGGTTTTGCAGCCGGGCCAGCTGACCGTCGAGCGTGTCAAACAGGCCAAAAACGATTAATCCCAGGCCCGCCGCCAAGTGATAACCCTCGACAATCAGCCAGGCCAACGGCAGGTGCATCAGCAGGCTGGCTAGAGTTACGGCATTAGGGGTCAGCCGCCCGCCGGAAAGCCTGTTCAGCGCCTTGGCGACCTCATTCATCAGATCTTTAATAAAACCGCGCACAGCATCCAGAAGGGCATAAATTGTATTCATCTTGCCAGCCATTATACCTTAAAAGATGCGGCCGGACTTGCTATAATACCGATTGATGGAACCGCTGAGCAGGGTGGAGAGGGAAGTCGCGCAAACCTTGGCGGCGTCAAGCCTGGTCAGCGTTGGCCTGGTGCTGGTCAGGGCGGCTTCGTACGATAGCCCGCGGTACATGTTCCTGATCTGGAACCTGCTGCTGGCCTGGGTGCCTTTGCTGGCGGCCTGGTGGCTGGTCCGGCAGCTTAAAGTCACCAATTGGCTAAGCGGACCCAACCTGGCTCTGACGCTGCTGTGGCTGATATTCCTGCCCAACAGCTTTTATATCGTCAGCGACTTCGTTCACCTGTATACCTACACGCATGCCAACCTGTTGTATGACGCCGTGATGATGACCAGCTTCGCTTTTAACGGCCTGGTTTTGGGCTTTTTCAGCCTGTATCTCGTCCACAAACAGCTGCTCAGGCGGCTGCCGGCCAATAACGCCCACGGCATAGTCGGCGCGGTGTTGCTGCTGTGCAGCTTCGCGATATATCTTGGCCGGTATTTAAGATGGAACTCCTGGGACGTGCTGTTCAGCCCGGCCGGTCTGTTGTTCGACGTATCCGACCGTCTGATTAATCCCAATTCCCGCACGTTCAGCACTACGCTGGTGTTCTTTCTGCTGCTTACCAGCCTCTACATGGTGGCCTGGCGTTTAATTGCCGTCGCCCGCCGCGCCCGGTGATCTGTTATACTCAAGATAGCAGATAGCAGATAGCAGATAGCAGATAGCAGATAGCAGATAGCAGATAG
>CAZMXN010000004.1:26499-51132 GCA_964570275.1 uncultured Candidatus Saccharibacteria bacterium | reverse complement strand
AGATAGCAGATAGCAGATAGCAGATAGCAGATAGCAGATAGCAGATAGCAGATAGGGAAGGATATGCAGGCACAAATTGCCGAAGACATCAGCCGGGCAGTCGATGAGCTGTTTGGTATAAAGCTACAGCCGGAGCTGACCCGCCCCGATGAGCAGTTTGGTGACTTTTCGACCAACGCCGCGCTTCAGGTGGCCGGTCAACTGGGCCGGCCGCCGCGCGAAGTGGCCGGGGAACTGGCGGCTGAGCTTGGTTCGCGGCTGGGCGATAAGGCGGCCGAAGTCAGCGTGGCCGGACCGGGATTTATTAACTTGCGTTTAAGCGACCAGGCGCTGCTGAAACTGGCCGCTGCCAGTCCGGCCGATCACTTAAACGGCCAAACCATCGTTATTGAGTACTCCGACCCGAATCCGTTCAAAATTCTTCACGCCGGGCACCTTTACACCAGCGTGGTCGGCGATGCCATCGCCAATCTGCTGGAGACGGCCGGCGGGGAAGTCCACCGGGTGAATTTCGGCGGCGATGTCGGTTTGCACGTCGGCAAAACCATGTGGGCAATCCTAAAAGAGCTGGGCGGCGAAAATCCGGATAAGCTGGCTGACATCGCCGAAGATCAGCGGTCCGAGTGGCTGGCGGCCGCCTACATTGCCGGTACCAAAGCTTATGAGGAGGAGCCGGCCGCCAAGGCGGCAATCATCGAGCTGAACAAACGTGTGTATCAACTGCATGCCGATGGCGACAGGCAGTCACCGTTCGCGCAAATTTACTGGACAACCCGGCAGTGGAGCTATGATTACTTCGACGAATTTTACCGCCGGATCGGCAGCCGCTTTGAAAAATACTACCCGGAGAGTGAAACGGCAGAAATCGGACTCGAGACCGTCAAAAAACAGATTGGCAAGACGTTCGAAGAGTCGGACGGTGCGGTGGTGTTTCGGGGCGAAAAGCACGGCCTGCACACCCGGGTATTTATTAACAGCGAGGGTTTGCCGACTTACGAGACCAAAGACGTCGGGCTGATCATGGCCAAGAAGCGCGATTACAATTTCGATAAATCAGTGGTCATTACCGGCAACGAGCAGGAACAGTACATGGCGGTGGTGCTCAAAGCTATCGAGCAGTTCGCGCCGGAGTTGGCGCGGGCATCGACCCATCTGACTCACGGCATCGTCAAACTCAAAGGCGGCGTCAAGATGAGCAGCCGCAAAGGCAATATCCTGCGGGCGGCCGACGTGCTGGACGCGGCGGCCGACGCCAACCGCCAGCTGGTCGGCAACGATGACGAGCGGGTAGTCTTGGGCGCTGTCAAGTACGCTTTTTTGAAAGTCCGGACCGGCGGCGACATCATTTACGACCCAGCCGAGTCGGTCAGCCTGCAGGGCAACTCCGGACCGTACCTGCAGTACGCCCACGCCCGGGCCCGCAGCATTCTGGCCAAAGCCGGCGCGGCAGAACCGATCCCGGCCGGCGCCGAACTTGAACCGGCCGAGCGCAGCCTGGTCCGTAAACTCGGCGAGTACGCCGAAGTAGTCGAGCAGGCCTCCAGGGAACTGACTCCGCACCAGATCTGCGCCTATCTTTATGAACTGGCCCAGATTTTCAACCGTTTTTACGAGCATAACCGCGTTATCGGCGATCCGCGCCAAGCCATTCGGCTGACCCTGGTCGGGACGTATGCCGATGTCCTCAAGCACGGCCTAAGGCTGCTAAATATTCCGGCGCCGGAGCGGCTTTGAAAACTCTGTTCGTGCCCGGCTACGGCAACCGGCGCGAGTATATCGAGGCGGCGATCCGGCACTGGCCCGACCACTACGGCCTGGACCCGGAAGTACATGTCTTTGGCTGGTCCAACGCTGATGCTTACGAAGCCCGATGGCAGGCCTTTGAGGCGGTGATGCAGAAATACTCCCGGCTGGCGCTGGTTGGTATCAGTGCCGGCGCCGGTGTAGTCCTCAGGGCGCTGGCGGCTTACCCTGAGAAAGTGGCCTCAGCGGTCAGCATCTGCGGTCCGGCCAGGCTGGAGGGCCTCAACCCGTTTATGATCGAGCGCCGCTACGGTATGATCCGCCAGTCGCTGGGAGCGCTGGCGCTGGAGGCGGTTGATGCCGAGCGGGTAATGACCGTACGGCCGATTTACGATGAAATCGTACCGGCCAGCACGGTGGTAGTGCCGGGAGCCGATAACCGCCGGGTTAACAGCCTGTTTCACATCCCGAGTATCATCTGGGCGACCCGCCGCTACGGCGGTCAGATCGCCGAGTTTATAACCCAGTCGGCCCTGCCGCAAACCACCCGGTAGCTACTGATTTTTAATGGTAGTTTTACCGCCGGAAACACGGTACAATTTCCTAATACCAAAAAGCGAGTGAGGCAGAGGATGTTGGAGACCGCTCACAATTTGATTCGGCGCGTGGGCGCCCGGCTGGGGCTTAATGAGGCGGCGATTGAAAAATTACTGGAATTTGACGCCGAGCATGTCTTTGAAATCAAGCTGGACAACGGCTCGACGCATCAGGCCTATCGGGTTCAGCACAACAACGCCCGCGGTCCGTACAAGGGCGGCATCCGCTATCATCCGGAGGTTGATCTGGACGAAGTCCGGGCGCTGGCGACGCTGATGTCGTTTAAAACGGCGGTGGCCGGCCTGCCGTTTGGCGGCGGCAAGGGCGGCGTGGCCGTTAATCCGCGCGATCTCAGCCCGGCCGAGCTGGAAGAGCTGTCGCGCAAATACGCCGCGCATATCCATCCGCATATCGGGCCGGACAAAGACGTACCGGCACCGGATGTCAGCACCAATGCCGAAATCATCGACTGGATGGTTGACGAGTACGAAAAACAGATCGGCGAAGAAGCCCGGGCGACGTTTACCGGTAAATCGGTTGCCAAAGGCGGCAGCCCGGGCCGCGAGGCGGCGACCGGCCGCGGCGGCGTCATTGTGCTGTCCGAGCTACTCCGGCTGATTCAAGCCGACGCGCCGGCCGACCAGGCAGCCGGCCGGATCGACGGCGCCGGCCTGCGTTTTGCCGTGCAGGGCTTCGGCAATGTCGGTTCTTATTTTGCTGCCATCGCCGAATCGCTTCGACCTGATTGGAAACTGGTTGCCGCGACCGACTCCAGCGGCGGCGTGGCCGCCCCGGACGGTTTGAGCGCGGCTGATCTGGCAGAATACAAATCCACAGGCGGCCGGCTGCGCGACTACGACCGGTCCGCGGTGACGCCGATCAGCAATGAGGAATTTATCGCCCAACCGGTGGATGTGCTGGTGCTGGCCGCCCTGGACGACGCCATCAACCAGGCCAACATGCGCGCCGTTAAAGCCGGGATCATCCTCGAGCTGGCCAACGGTCCGGTCAATGAGACGGCTCACGACTACCTGGCGGAACGGGGCGTGATTGTGGTACCGGATGTGCTGGCCAACGCCGGCGGCGTGACGGCCAGTTATCTTGAATGGCTGCAGAACCGGCAGGGCGAACGCTGGACCGAAGATAAAGTCAACGCGGAGCTGGAGCGCTATCTTGTCGCCGCCGCGCGGGACGTGTACGCTGAAATGAAGGCCGGAGGCGTTTCCCTCAAAGAAGCCGCCTTCGCCCTGGCTATAAAACGATTATTAAAGTAACGCCTAAAAAGCGGGGAGTTCTATCACATGGCAGCCAAAGCTTCCGGTCAATCGAAAAAGGTGTCCAAAGCAAAAGTCCGCAAGCGGGTCGAAGCGGCCAAGGCCCAGCTTGATAAAATTCCGGTGACCAGCAAGGTGAAAGAGCCGTTGGGCGGCTTCTTTGATTTCGTGCGTGAACAGGGCGTGATCGGTCTGGCGATCGGTTTCGTGCTCGGTACCCAGACCCGCACTCTGGTTGACCAGCTGGTCGCCAGTTTCATTAACCCGTTGCTTGGTCTGGTGCTGCCCGGTGCCGGCCGGTTGAGCGAACGGACTTTTTCACTGACGCTGGGCGACCAGACTCAGAATTTCGCCTGGGGCGCGTTTTTATTCCAGCTGATTACTTTCCTGGTGGTGGCGGCCGTCGTGTACTTCGTTTTCAAAGGACTTAAGCTCGACCGGCTGGACAAGAAGAAGTCCTAAAAAGCCATGACAGTGTCCGATGACGAATGGAAAAAGCGCCTGACACCCGAGCAGTACCGGATATTGCGGCAGCGGGGAACCGAAGCGCCCTTCACCGGCCAGCTGCTTCATAATCAGGCAACCGGTATCTACGCCTGTGCGGCCTGCGGCCGGGAGCTGTTTCATTCCGAAACCAAGTTTGATTCCGGCTCCGGTTGGCCGAGTTTTTATGACGTGGCCAGCAGCGAGAACATCAAGCTGCGGGAAGACGTCAGTCACGGCCTGCACCGCGTGGAGGTGACGTGCGCCAATTGCGGCGGGCATCTGGGACATGTCTTTAATGACGCGCCCCAGACACCGACCGGCATGCGGTTCTGTATAAATTCGGCGGCGCTTGATTTTACACCGCGGACTGATCGGTCAGCCGGGAAGTAAAGGCATTGTCAGTAGCCGGGAGCGGCCGGCCAGCCAAAAAACTCTTCCATGGTGGTTTTGGCGGCAAAAATTTGTCCGGCCAGCCCCGGCCCGACGTACCTCAGGTGCCAGGGTTCGTACTGGTAGCCGGTGACGGCTTCCTTGCCGTTTAAGTACCGGATGATAAAGCCGTATTTATGAGCGTGCCGGGCCACCCACTTCCCGGCGGCGGTGTTGGCAAAGCAAATCTCCAGATCACAAGCGCCGCCCGCCTGGCCGACGTCGGCCACCCAGCCGGTCTGGTGCTCGCTATGACCCGGCCGGGCACTGTAGCGGTCGGCTGCCGCCCGCCCGTCTCTGGCCACGTAGTTGTTATAAATAACGCTTTGCCGCGACTGGGAGCGGAAGCCGCTGATCAGCTTCAGGCTGACGCCGTCACTTTTAGCGGCGGCCACCATTTTATCCAGTGCATTGGCGGCCTCGCGGCGCAGCTGAGCACCGCCGGTTTTGGGCGTCGTCAAGCCGGCCGGCGTGTAACCGTCAGGCAGCGGATTCTGCTTGTTGACGATAACCCACAAGCTGGCCGGATCGGTCAGCGAATGCTGCTCCCGGTCAAAAGCCGGCTCTTCGGCCGGTTCCGGCTCCGGTTCCTGGTCGGGCTGCGGTGTTGATTCCGGTGATTCAAGCCGGTTGGTTTGCGGGCTGTCGCCGCCCGGTGCCTCGGCTGACCGGGTCCCCAGCCACAGGCTAACGGTCAGGATAATCAGCAGGCCGGCGAGGCTGGCGAGTATCAGTCGACGCTTCATAACGGCCATTATACCTTGCTTGACGCCCGGGCTTGCTTTACGGAGGCGAATGATGCGAAACTAAATACCAATGATCGACAAGGATATTATTCCCACCAAACTGCTCTGGGTGGATCTGGAAATGACGGGGCTCGACCCGCAAAAAGACGTTTTGCTGGAGGTCGCCACGGAGATAACCGATTTTTCTTTCAAAACCCTGGAGAGCTACGAAGCCACTATTCAGCAGCGCCGGGAGACGGTCGTTAACCGGATGCAGGCCAATATCTGGTGGAAGGACTTTCCGGAAAACCGTGATTCATTCCTGGATAATCTGGAACAGGGCAGGCCGCTGGCTGAAGTCGAGCAGGATCTGATTGCGCTGGTGGACAAACATTTCGGCCGCGAACCGGCGGTCCTGGCCGGTAACTCGATCCATAACGACCGGGCGTTCCTTAAGCGCTGGATGCCGACACTTGATCTAAGGCTGCATTACCGGATGCTTGATGTCAGCTCCTGGAAAGTGGTCATGCAGGGCAAATACGGCGTCAAGTTCGAGAAAAACAACTCGCACCGGGCTTTTGACGACATCCAGGCCTCAATCGCCGAACTCCAATACTACCTGGACTGGTTCAAGAAGCACTAAAATTGACAAAATTTAAAGAATAAGTAATTATTAGACTTCAGTAATATTTCAGGGAGCATGGTATGGGAGAAATTCTTAGACAGCGCGCCGGATTAAAAGCGGTAGCATTGGCGTTGACTGGCTCAACGGTACTTGCAGGTTGTGGCATCGGACCAGACAATACCCTTTCCGAGTGCCCGCGAGGCTGGCGAACCGATTTAGAAATAGATGCAGGGATTGCCGTAGGCGTCTTAGGTGCAATAGGCGAAGAGGCGAGGAGTAGTGCCTGGCAGGGTTCGGTGCAAAACACATTTCGTGACAGCGTTCTAGATGAATACGGTAGAAATAATGCTGACCAGGTGGATGAAGTTGCGTGTATTACAGAAGACGACAAGATAGTTCTAAATCCTCACGGCGCGATGTTGGTTCGAGTTGCGCAAAATGCAGAGATTAATCTGGGAGCTTTGTCGCCACTTGGTGAGCAGCTCCAAGGCGAAGCACCTCGATTTCCCGAGCCAACAGCCGCCGAATAGCCGGTAGACATGAACATCAGCCTTCGTTTGCCCCCGGATTCTTAATTCTATATTCTAATCTGTATGGATCACAAAACCGTCGAGGAATATGTCTTGAGTATGCCGAACGCCAAATTGGAGTATCCGTTCGGCGAAGGTGTCGCGGTGTACAAAACAAATGACAAAATGTTTGCGCTGATTGCCGAGGGCAAAGACCCGGTGCGAATCAGCCTCAAGTGCGACCCGCAATTGTCAAAAATTTTACGCGACAAATACGAGACGGTCATGGAAGGCTATCATCTGAACAAAAAACATTGGAACACGATTGTGCTCAGCGGCCAGCTGCCCTGGGAGGATGTCATGGGGCTGATCCGGCATTCGTATGATCTGGTCACTAAAAGTGACAACAGCGCGCCCGAGATAGGCTAGTGCATCACCGGGCTGCCAAAATAGATTTGACGGCCGTCAAATCTATTAATACTAGAATTAATGCTAGTATTAATTCTAGTATTATTCCGATGAGCGCAGCAGGACGGCCGTGTTGGAAAAACTGTTGTCCAGCAGCTGTCGTTCGCTGCCGGTTTTGGCCGACTCGAAGGCGCGGCGGACTTCCTGCCGGTAGGCCGTCAGACTGTTGATCAGATACTCGTTTAAGGCTTCGTCGTAACGATTCAGGCGCTTGGCTTCGGCCAGAGCTTCGTCGGTGGCCTGTTCCTTGCCTTGGGCAAGGCGTTTGTCATTAGACTTGATACCGTGTTTGGCCAGCAGTTCCAGCGTGTCGTTCTGCACGGTGGTCAGGCTTTGTTTGACGACGGCCGCGTATGCCCGGGTCTCAGTCGAGGCGGCGTCTTTGGTACCGGCTTCGCTGACCCGGATTATCTCCGCCTGCTGCTGGGCCAGCTTGAGCAGCACATCACGGCGGCTGCCGCCGGACCCGGACAGCAGCGAGATCACGACCATGCTCACAATAATCAGGATCGTCAGGCCGGCCACGACTACCAGGATCCGTTGCGTCGTTGACGAGCCGGCCCCTGGCAGAAAACTGCTTTTCCGGGGCGGCGGGGCCGGATTGGTTATAAAATCATACGGATTTTGCTCTGGATTCATATAAGCATAAGAATAGCGCATTACACCGGCTGTATAAAGTGGAGGTCTGTAGCTAGAAAATAATTCCTGCTAGCTTCCAACTTCTAACTTCTATATTCTAGAAGCATGGACGCCGTGGAGGACATCAAAGCCAGGTTAAGCATTGAGGACGTCTTTTCGGAGTACGTTGAGCTTAAGCGGGCCGGCCGCAACTTCAAGGCGCTCAGCCCCTTTACCAACGAGAAAACCCCGAGCCTGATGGTCAGCCCGGAAAAGCAGATCTGGCACGATTTCTCATCCGGCAAGGGCGGCAACATGTTCAGCTTTGTCATGGAGATGGAGGGTGTTGACTTCAAGGGCGCGCTGGAACTGCTGGCCCGCAAAGCCGGCATTGACCTTAGCCTGTACCGCAGCGGCAGCAGCCAGGAGCGAGGCAAGGCCAAGGAGCGGCTGTACAAGGCCCTGGAGGCGGCCGCCCGGTTTTATCAGGTGCAGTTCAGCAAGCATCAGGCGGCTCTGGAGTACATTTTTAAACAGCGCCGGTTCGATAAGCAGACGGCGCTGGATTTCCGGATCGGCTATTCGCCGAATGGCGGCAGCGCGTTGACCGATTATCTGAAAAAGCAGGGCTTTAGCGACGATGAGCTTAAAAAAGCTGGCTTAAGTACGCAGCGCTACGGCCGGCTGCAGGATATGTTCCGGGGCCGTATAATGATTCCGCTGGCCGATCCGTTCGGCCGCATCATCGGCTTTACGGCCCGGTTGCTCGAGGACGAACCGAACGCGCCTAAATACATCAACACGCCGCAGACTTTGCTTTACGACAAGGGGCGGCACGTTTTCGGCCTGCATCTGGCCAAAGAAGCCATCCGTCAGTCGAAATTCGTTGTCGCCGTCGAGGGCAATCTCGACGTGGTGGCCAGCCAGCAGGCCGGCGTCAAGAACGTGGTGGCAACGGCCGGTACGGCCATGACCGAGATGCACTTAAAAGCTCTGGCCAGGTTGGCGCCCGACGTTCGCCTGGCCTTCGATGCCGACCGGGCCGGCTTAAACGCCACCGAGCGGACGATTCCCATTGCCAGCCGGGTCGGTATCAACCTGAGTATCGTCGCCGTGCCGGAAGGCCAGGACCCGGACGGTTTGATCCGCAAGAATCCGCATGCCTGGGAAGAGGTCATCAGCCGTCCGGTCTACGCCGTCGACTGGATGATTGACCGCTACCGGGCCAGTCTGGACCTGGAGTCGGCACAGGGCAAACGCGAATTCAGTGACGTGGTCTTAAAAGTTGTCAGTCAGCTGCGCGACAGCGTGGAGCAGGATCACTATGTCCAGAAAGTCGCCGGGATCGTCGGGGTCAGTCCGGAAGCCATGCGCAGCAAGCTGGCCGGGCAGGGTCGGGCTGAACCGGCCCGCCGGCTTAAGCCCGGCAAGGCCGTCGCCAAGGTTTCGCCCCGGTCGGCCGAGGCGCTCAAAAGCCAACAGCAACTGCTGGCGCTGACACTAATGCGGCCGGAGCTGCGCAGTTATCTGGAGCCGTTAACGCCCGAGATGCTGCAGGAGCCCGACGCCCGTCAGCTGCTTGAATTCTTAAAAGCCAACCCGGAGGCGACTGATCTGAAGAAAGCGCCGGCTTTGCGGCCAATCGGCGATTATGTTAAGGTAGTAGCATTACAGTTCGAAGAACTATATGGGTCGGTCGAGGATATAGAGCTTCAATACGAAGCCGCCCGACTGCAAGCCCGCGTACTAAAGCAATATATTCAACAACAAAAGGCAGCCATCACTGAAGCTCTGCGCACCAGTGAGACGGCGGCCACCCGGTCTTTGCTGGAAAAAGCCAAAGAGCTGGACGCATTGCTTAAATCTCTGAAAGAGAAGTAGGGAGTCTTATGTCACCAAACGCCAAGAAGAAAAAAGCTAGCGAGCCGGCGCCATCGCCGGAGCAAATCAAGCAGGAGCTGATTGAGAAGGCCAAGAAAGACGGCCGGATAGATCAGCGCGATATTTTCGCGGTGTTGCCGGAGACGCCGGACAACGCCGATATTCTCGACGCCCTGTACACCGACCTGGCCGACCTCAATCTCGAGGTTACAAACAACGTCGAGCCGGACGGCAGCAGTTTCACTGATGAGTGGGCCACCGAGGAAGAAGAGGAGGAAGTGGTTTTAAGCGATCAGGTTTACCTGGACGATATTGCCGACGACTCAGTCCGGTTGTATTTGCGGGAAATCGGTAAGATTCCGCTGTTAACCGCCGAAGAAGAGCTGGCGCTGGCTCAACGCGTGGTCGCTGGCGACAAGGACGCCAAAGACAAGATGGCCGAGGCCAACATGCGCCTGGTAGTGTCGATCGCCAAGCGGTACGTCGGCCGCGGCCTGGACCTGCTCGACCTGATCCAGGAGGGCAACACCGGCCTGTTGCGGGCGGTTGAAAAGTTCGACCCGGACAAGGGCTTTAAGTTTTCAACCTACGCGACCTGGTGGATCCGCCAGGCCATTACCCGGGCCATCGCCGACCAGGCTCGCACCATCCGTATCCCGGTGCACATGGTCGAGACCATTAACAAGCTGCTTCGGACGCAGCGCCGCCTGACCCAGGAGCTGAACCGCGAACCGTCCAATGAGGAGATCGCCAAGGCCATGGAGATCGACGTCGAAAAAGTCGAACACATCATGAAGATCAAACAGGACATCTCCAGTCTTGACGCCAGTGTGCGCGACGACGAAGAAGATTCGGTGCTCGGTGATTTCATCGAAGATGAGGACACCATCAGCCCGGAAGAATCCGCCACCAACCAACTGCTCAAAGAGCATGTCAAGGACATGCTGGGCAGTCTGACCGAACGCGAACAAAAGATTTTGAAACTGCGCTTCGGCCTGGAAGACGGCAAGAGCCACACCCTGGAAGAAGTCGGCCAGGAATTCAGCGTCACCCGTGAACGCATCCGCCAGATCGAAGCCAAGGCGCTGGCCAAACTGCGCAAGCACCGCGATGCCCGTAAACTGCACGATTACATAAAATAATTGAGAGGAGGTGACTCCTCCTCTCATCGAGCCGGGCAGCCGAATGAATCGTCTGCGCGGTCTGCTCTCCTCCCAGCCCAAACAGCAATCAAACGAAATCTGTACTGGGTTATTGTCCACCGCCTCCAGTATATCTATGCATCAAAGAATATAGCTCTCCTGTTACAGCAGGGAGGGTCGTCGTGACCGGCTCCGTGAGGATGACTTCAGCCATTATTCAAGCTTTCATGCTCTTGCTTCAAATCACGGTCAGGGTGCTGCGTCGAAAATCAGGCACAACAGTAGACGATGTGTGATGGCTTTTTATCTGTTACAATCGGTCAATATGAAGACTAAACTTGTCGGTATTTCAGGATCATTTGCCAGCGGGCAGGACACCCTGGCTAAGCACCTTAGGGACAATTTCGGTTTTGTCTGGTTTTCAACCAGTGACATGGTCCGTCAGTTTTCCAGGAAACGACACGGCTCGATCGAGCGGCCGTATCTGGCCGAGACCGCGACTTTCCTGCGCAACAGCCGCGGCGGGGGAGTGCTGGTGGAGCTTGGTTTTGAAGAGTATGAGAAAGGTCAGGCCGGCAAAGGGCTGGTCATGTCCGGAGTCCGCAGCCTGGGCGAAATGAAAGCGATTCTGGACAAAGGCGGCGTCGTCGTCTATGTTGACGCCGACCCGAAGCTGCGCTTTGAGCGTATGATAGCCCGGCAACGCGACGCCGAAAGCCAGCTCAGCAAAGAAGAGTTTCTGGCCCGGGAACAGGCTGAGTGGCATACCGGCGACACCGACGCTGACTTTAATAAGCGCGACATCCGCGCCCATGCCGAAGCCCAAGGGTTGATTATCCGAAACGACGGCGACCTCCAGACCTATTTGTCGGAGGCCGAACAAAAACTTGGTCTGTAGCCCACACGGCGTATACTAACTGCCATGACCTCCGGAAGCGATACTGGTACTCAGGCTGGCGTCAAGGATTTTCTGGCCAAATTGTCTGAGTACAAAAACAGTATCGATGCCGATATTACCGGTTATTGCCGGCAGCTGCGCCGCAGCACACTCGAGCAGTACGGCGATCAGGCTCGCCTGGCGGCCGACGCCTATCTGTCAGTCCTGGAGCGGGGCGGCAAACGCCTCCGCGGCGCCCTGGTCATGCACGGCTACGCCATGTCCGGCGGCCGTAATAAGGCTATGATCATCGAAGCCGCCCGGGCCATCGAGATGCTGCACGCCTATATTTTAATAATCGATGATATTCAGGACCGATCGCAGATGCGGCGGGGCGGCTTGTCGGCCCACGCGCTGTTGACCGACTATCACCGTCAGCACGAACTGGCCGGCGACTCCAATCACTTCGGCGTCTCAATCGCCCTCAACGCGGCGCTTACCGGCGCTCATGCCGCTCAGGATATATTGGCCGGCCTGACCACCGATCCGAAAAAGGCGCTCAAAGTCCTGAGCATTATTAACCGGACGCTGTTGATCACGGCTCACGGCCAGACCAATGATATCGTCAACGAAGTCAAAGCCGATACCAGCGCCGATGATGTCGAGCGGGTGCTGGAATGGAAGACGGCTCATTATACTTTCTTGAATCCGCTGCAAGTCGGCATGGTGCTGGCCGGGGCCGACACGGCCGCGACCGATGCCATCACCGAATACGCTTTCGAAGCCGGCAAGGCTTTCCAGATCTCCGACGACATCTTGGGTACCTTCGGCACCGAGTTTGACAGCGGCAAAAGTCCGATGGACGACATGCGGGAAGGCAAGCGGACGCTGATGACGGTGTTTGCCCTGAAGTACGCGAGCAGCGGTGACAAAAACTTTCTGCTGCAGATGCTCGGCAAGCGCAATCTCAGCCCGGCCGAATTTGAGCGCTGCAAGGACATCCTGGTCGAGTCCGGCGCGCTGGACTATGCCCGCGCCCAGGCCGCCCGCCACGTCGAGACCGCGCTGGCCGCCCTCGGCCAGGAAAAGAAGCGCTGGACTGAGCCCGGTGTGCGCTTTCTGTGCGGCCTGGCCCAGTATCTCACCACCCGCCAGAACTAGACTGCCATAGACAACTTAAACGCTAATTTGTAAGAATCTCCACAAAATTGTAAAATACTCCTTGGTATAACTGAGGTAGATTTGTGGCAGACGTAATTGACCCTGAGCCGGCTTGTGCCGTGACGCCTGAAGAGGCGCCGCTGTTAACGGTTTTAAACCCGGATCAGGAGCGTGCCCTTTTAACGCTAACCGAAACCGCGTCCCGGGCCCGTTGGAGAGACAGCACAGTCGCCCGGCTAAGCGAGCGGCTGGTGTCGCTGTCGTTTGACGGCGATGCCGTCAGCGAGGCGGCCGGCGCGGTGATGAGGCTGGAGCACCGGCACAATCTGCGCACTCGACAGAGGCTGTCGGTGCTGGACAGGTCAGTGCTGTATTGGCGGCTGGGCGTAGGATCGGAAGTCGCATCACCTTACCGCGGCCTGGTCGAGAGATTGGATCACGAAACCACCCAGCGGATTGCCGCTCATGCCATAGCCCAATTGTCGTATCAGCGGCCGGCCGTCCGACCGGCAGCCAGGCCGGCGGCCGCCGCCCGGCGCTCACCCGTTCGCTCCTTGCCTAAAGCGGAAGATGCCGCTGCCAGAAAGCGGCTATATGAAGTTACGGCCGAAAATCATTTAGCGATTGAACAATTGGGCCGGCTGGCCGGCTTGAGTAGACCGGCCGTAAAAGCGCTGGAAAAACACTTTACAGATGTCAAAGCCAGTGATTTTGAACCTGACCACTACCTGATTGACGGTCTGGTGGTCTTACGGCGTTTGCGCGAACTGGCGGAAGAAAAGCGTCCGGATTTGCTGACCGACCGCGAGTCGTTGCTGTTCAGCTTGATTACCGGTGGAGACCGACTGCCTTATGTGCTGCGGCAGGCCCGCTTCAGATACCGGGGCGTCTACGGTGAATGGTTGTCCGACACAAAAATGATTAGTAAGCTAAGAGACGCCAATGTCAAGATACTGGAGGCGCAAAAAAAGCCGGGAAGACGCCCGGCGTTTAGCAGTTCAACAGAGGTTCAAGCATGGAAGAAGAGGTAAGAGGGGTTGATATCTATATCGACCGGCTGGCATATCACGAACCAATGCTCAAGCAGGAGCAGGACGAGCTGTTTGCCGTCCTCGAGCAGGCCCGGGCGGTCCGGGCGGAGCTGGCTGATGCTCACGAAAGTCAGTTAGAGCCTGAGCATGCCCGGCTGCTGGAAGAGGGGACTGCGGCCAGGGAGAGGCTGATTACCTCGAATCTGCGGCTGGTGCCGGCCATTATTCATGATACGACCGGTATTAGAAAGTACGATTCTCAGGACCGGTATGACGATTTGCTGCAGCTGGGCAATGAACTTCTGATCAGGGCCGTCGATTCGTACGAAAGATCGTTCGACACGGCGTTCACGACTTACGCCTACAGTGTGATTACGCCACGCGTCCGGGAGTTTCTTGCCCAGAAGAACCATATGGGAATTTTGCCGCCCCATGTCCGGCTTTCTCTGCAAAAACTGCAAAAAGCCGCCCGGGAACTAAAGGATTATCTGGGCCGGTCGCCGACCGCTGCGGAGCTGGCGACGGCCACCGGTTTTAGCGAGAACAAGGTGATGGCTTACCGAGATATTAATCACGCTCTGGCCGGCCAGTCGCTGGACGAACAGCTGTCTTCAGGGCCTGACGAAAGCGAGGCCAATCTCCATGATGTGGTTGCCGATAAGCCGGAAGACGTCCTGGCCGGCAAACTGAAACTGGTGGTGGAGTCAGCTTTATCGAAGATGAGCGAACGGGATCAGGCGATTGTCGCCGCCCGGGTCGGTTATGGCGAAGACGACTACATTCCATCACTGCGCGAGCTGGGGGTGGAGTTCGGCATTTCCCGACAAGCCGTATTGATAATTCAGGAAAAAGGCTTTTCGGTTTTACGCCAGGCGATTCGCCGGCAGTTCGATGATCATGAGCTGGAGCTGAGCGAGCGAACCATGCGCCAGATCGTCGGCCGGGTCAAAACCCGGATCGATAGCCGCAGCAAGGGACTTGAGCTGGGCGGGCGTTCAATTGAGCAGGCCCTGGAGGGCATGCCGCGATACCTCCGCGAACTTGGTCGTCTGGCTTTTGACGGGCAGGGCAGACAAATCCGTACCCCGGCTGAGATTGCCGAGATTACCGGCTCGCCGGCCCGGTCAGTGCGCACTAATCTGTCCCTGATCCGGCGGACGGTCAGAGACTCTCAAGCCCATGACTGAAACCCTCTAAGGCTTTGTTAGCCGGTGGTCCCGGTATAAAATAGGCGCACAGTATGTATTTAGGCGAGGTGATTCATCGGAGTGGTCAGCCGCAACGGCCGCCTGTTGCCGACGCGGACGAAATCCAAGGCAGTCATTTGCGGTTGATTGCCGAAAAAGAAAGCCAGGAAACACCGATGGACGGCCGTCTGGAGGCTGAACAGGCGGTTCTGGGACGGCTTCAGGGGCTGCTTGCCCTGGCACTTGATGTTAGCGTGGAGCGTGTGGCTGAGCACCACGGCTCTCTGGATAAAGCCCTGGCCTCACTGGAGCTGCTTGAAGACGGTTTTCGTCTCTCCCGGGCCAAAACGGTAGGGCGGCACACCACCGAACGTCAGATTGAAGTAGTGCGGGCCCGGTTGGGCCTCGCCGGTGATAGCCATGAACCGGTACCATACGGCGTTCTGGCCCGGCGTTTAGGCGTTAGCGAAGGGGCATTGCACACCGGGTGGTCCAATACAGTACAGGCGTATGCCGCAAAGTTGAACAAAGTATCAATATATTCCGACATTGTTTCAAGAAAAACGGTGCGGCGGGCCGCGGCCAGGCCCAGGCAGCCAGCTGGCAACAAGCCGGCAGTGCGCGTGTCCAGGCCAAGGCTTAAAAAACCGGGAACACAGGAAATGCCGCGTAGTTCAATTGATATTTACTTCAGGGAATTTGCCAAAACCGACCTGTTAACGGCTGAAGAAGAAGTAGCGCTGGCTAAGCGAATCGAGGCCGGGGAAGAGAGCCGCCGCCAGCTTGAGCACCAAAGGGGCAAGCTTGATCAGGCAACGATAGACATTCTGGAGGCTTCCGTCAAGGACGGCGAAGCTGCTGCCGAGCACTTTGTACGGGCCAACCTTCGTCTGGTTGTGAGTATAGCCAAGAATTTCGGCGGCCGCAGCGGTCTGGAGTTCGAAGAATTAATTCAGGAAGGTAACACTGGCCTGATTAAAGCGGTCAAAAAATTCGATTACCGCCGCGGCTTTAAGTTTTCGACCTACGCTACCTACTGGATACGACAGGCAATGCAGCGTGGAACCGCCAACCAGGAATCACTAATCCGGGTATCCGCCGCCCGTCACGGTCAACTGGTAAAGTACCGGGCGGCTGCCAGCCGATTGCTCCACGAGCGCGGCACAGAGCCTACGACTGAGGAAATAGCCGCCGCCAGCAATCTTACAGCGGATGAAGTTAAAAAACTGGTCGAGATTGAACGGATCACCCGGCTGGGCTCGCTGGATAGAAAAGTCGGCTTTAACCCTGACTCCAGTGAGTTCGGTGACCTGCTAGCTGCCGAACAACCGACCCCGGAAGATATAGTTGTCAGCCAGGACGAAGCGGCCTGGATCCGCCGACTGGTACAAAACGATGAAGTGCTCGATGAAACGCACCGGCTGGTCCTGACCAGGCGATTTGGCCTGGATGGCAGGCCGGTCAGCACCCTGCAGGAACTTGCCGACAGGTTGAGAGTCAGCCGGGAGACAATTCGTAAATATGAAGTTGCTGCCCTGGCTCTTCTCAGAAGTCACGTTCGTAAACTATCAAGGCGGCAGGCTTAGGCCTCAACCGGGTGGCAGCGGCCTGCTGACTAAAAGCGAAAGCCCTCCCTAAAAGGAGTTTCGCCCCGAAATGTTTGAGATATCGGTATAATGAGGTGAATGGCGGAGCGTAAAAAACTGGCAATTATCGACGGAAAGTCCGTGTTTTACCGCGGTTACTACGCCATGCCCAATCTCAGCACCAAGGATGGCACGCCGACCGGCGGAGTTTATGGCTTTGCCGTTATGGCGCTGGAGGTCATCAGGCGGCTTAAACCGGATTACGTCTGCGTGGCCTGGGACAAGCCCAAGACCAACATTCGTAAACGCCTCAAAATGTATCCGGGCTACAAGGCCGGCCGCAAAGCCGCGCCGCCGGACTTTTACGCCCAGATACCGATCCTGCATGAACTTCTGGAGGCTTTCGGCTGGCCGCTGTACGAGCTGGACGACTACGAGGCTGACGACATCATGGGCACGCTGGCTGTCCAAGCCACCGCCAAAGACATTGATACCATGCTGGTAACTTCCGATCTGGACATGCTGCAGCTGGTGGATCTGCACGTTAAAGTATTCACGCTCAAAAAAGGCCTCAGCCATATCGAGCTGTACAGTCCGGAAAGTTTTACGGCCAAGTACGGCCTGCTGCCCAGCCAGTTCCTGGATCTAAAAGCCCTCAAGGGCGATTCCTCCGACAATATTCCGGGCGTACCGGGCATTGGCGAAAAGACGGCTACCGAACTGCTCAAGGCTTACGGCACGCTGGATGAAATTTATGACAACCTGGCTTTGATAAAAGAAAGTGTGCGCAAGAAGCTGGAGGCGGGGAAGGACTCGGCCTACTTGAGCAAAAAAATTGGTGCCATTTGGACCGACGCGCCGCTCGAGCTGGACCTTAAAAAGCTGGACGTGGCGCACTGTGATCCGAACGCCGTTTTGGAAGTGTTGCAGAAACTGGAGTTTCGAACGCTGGCCCGGCAGCTGCCGGATGTCATGCAGGTCAGCGCTGACGCGGCCCGGCCGGCGGCCGTCCAAACGGCGCCCGCGGCCGGCAAGCAAGGGAAGAACATTATCGTTGATACCGATAAAAAGCTGACCGAAATAAAACCCGGCCGGCCGAAGCACCTGTACGTCCACAGCTTTTGCGCGGCCGCGCATGGCCGCGAACCGCGCATCCTGGCCATCAGCAGCGACGGGAGCACCGTCTACAGCCTGGACATGAAGCGGCTGAGTAAAAAGAGCCTGCGGCAGTTTCTGGCCGGACTGGCTAAGACGCCGCTGATCGGCTACGACCTCAAGTCAACGCTTAAGGTTTTCCTGGAGCTGGGACTTGATATGCCGCCGGTCGAGCACGACGTGCAGATTGGCGCTTTTCTGCTCAATAGCCTGCGCCGGGAGCAAAGCCTGAGCGAACTGGCCAGGTCCGACCTGGGCTACAGCGGCCGTGACTTCAGCGACCTGCCGCCGGAAGATCTTATCGGTATGGAGGCCGAAATCATCGGTATCGTCCGCGATCTCGAGGCTTTGCAGAGCGAACAGATGAGCGAGCTGACCGGCCTTATCAAAGTGGCCGAGAACATCGAATGGCCGGTCATTCCGGTACTGGCGCGTATGGAGCACACCGGAATCAAGCTCGATACCCAGTACTTGCGCCTGTTTGCCGAACAACTGGAAGACACCATCAGCGACCTTGAACAACAAATTTACGGACTGGCTGACGAGGAATTCAACATCAGCTCGACCCAGCAGCTGTCCGAGGTCCTTTACGGCAAGCTCAAGCTGCCGACCGCCGGCGTCAAAAAGGGCAAGACCGGCGTTTACTCGACGGCCGCCAACGAGCTGGAAAAGCTGCTCGGCGCCCATCCGATCATCGATTTTATCCGGCAATACCGCGAGGTGACCAAGCTCAAAAACACCTATGTCGATACGCTGCCCAGGATGGTTGATGAAAATTCGCGGCTGCATACCACTTTCGCGCTGACGGTGGCCCAGACCGGCCGTCTAAGCTCGAATGATCCCAACTTGCAGAACATACCGGTCCGGACCGAGCTGGGCAAGCGCATCCGCACAGCCTTCGTGGCCGGCGACGGCCAGGCGCTGATCAGCGCCGATTATTCCCAGTTCGAATTGCGTCTGGCGGCTCATCTGTCGAATGATGAGCGGCTGATTGATATGTTCAACAAGGACGTCGATGTCCATGCGGCCACGGCGGCCGAAATCCATGGCCGCGAGCTGGAGGATGTCACCAAAAACATGCGGCGTGATGCCAAGGTGGTGAACTTCGGCGTCATGTACGGCCTGAGCCCGCACGGTCTGGTAGCGGCAACCGGTATGACGCACGAGCAGGCCAAACAGTTCATTGACAAGTATTTCGAGGTCCGGCCCAAGCTGCGCGACTACATAGAATCAGTCAAGACCCAGGCCAAAGAGAAGGGCTATGTCGAAACCATTTTCGGCCGACGCCGGCCGACGCCGGACGTCCACGCCAGCAACTTCATGGTGCGCGAAGCCGCTATGCGGGCGGCTGTTAATATGCCGTTCCAGGGCAGCGCCGCCGATATCATGAAACTGGCCATGGTCGAGGTCGCCAAGAAGTTAAAAGACACTAAATGCCAGCTGCTGCTGCAGATTCACGACTCGATTCTGGTGGAGTGCCCGGCAGCCGAAGCGGAGGCCACCGCCAAGCTGCTTAAAGAGACCATGGAAAACGCCCATAAACTGCCGGTCAAACTGACGGTTGATACCTCCATCGGTAAAAACTGGGGCGAATTGTAAATCCAGCCATTTACACTATTGACATATATAGTCTATACATATACTATATATATAGTAAATAGATACAGTATATGGAACACTATAAAGTAGCCCAACCGCACACCACCCCCGACAGCAACCGTCTGTCCGAGATTATGCGTCAGCTGATTGAACATGGCGTTGGACTTAGCGATATGCATATTCCGGCCTCCTCGCCTTATATCGGCTGGGAAAAGTTCAAGCAAAAATACGCCCGCGGCTTGATAGGCAAGCTGCCGGTAGAACTGAAGCCGGAAGAGGCCTGGTCGGTGCTGATGCTCCTGCGGCAGGTCGGCAGTACCGAAAGTCCCATACTGGACACCAGGGGCAGGCCGTTCTGGTGGGGTAAATATCCCGAGCAAGAGAGGTTGCTGCATGATTTCGATATGCGGCTTGGCGGCAATATGGCTTCACCGGTTGCCGGCTTTTCGAAAAAAAGCCAGAACCGCTTCCTGCGACAGGGACTGATTGAAGAAGCGATTGCCTCAAGCCAGCTCGAAGGGGCAGCCACAACGCGGGAGCGGGCCAAGAAAATGTTCGTGGAAAACCGCCGGCCGGCTTCCAAAGACGAATGGATGATCTTCAACAACTATCAGACCATAAAGAAAATCGAGGAAGAAACCGCCAACTATCCTTTATCGGAAGACGTGCTGCTTAATCTGCATCTCACCATGACGGAGCATACGTTTGGCGAGGGGGAAGAGGATAAGCAGGGCCGGTTCCGGAAGGACTCTGACGAAGTCGTCGTGACGCTGGTGAGAAGCAGCCAGGAATACATTGTTCACACGCCGCCCGATGAAAAGCAGCTAAGCGCACAGCTGAAACGGCTGATTGCATTTGCCAACGACGAGCCGCTGCCCGGCCAGCCGGCTTTCCTGCACCCGATTATCAAAGCCATCATGCTGCACTTCTGGTTCGCTTATCTGCACCCCTTCTGTGACGGCAACGGCCGGTTGTCCCGCTCGCTGTTTTACTGGTACTTGATGCGGCACGGCTACTGGTTAATGGGCTACATCCCCATTTCGACGGTTATCAAAAAGTCGCCGGGGCAGTACGCTGACGCGTTTCTGTTCTCGGAGCAGTACAACAACGATCTGACGTATTTTATCGACTATAACCTGCGCAAGCTGCAGCAGGCGCAGGAGATGTTTGATCGCCACCTTGAGCATGTCAAAGAAAAAACGCTGGAGATTGACAAAGTGCTGCCGGATGCGGACCTGAACAACCGGCAAAAGCAGGCCATTCATCACCTGCTTGGTAAGCCGGATAGCCGGATAACCACTACTCAGCACGCCACGTTTCACGAAGTGGGTTGGCTGACGGCCCAAAAAGATCTCAAGGGTCTATACGAAAAGGGCTACCTGGATACCGCCAGGCAAGGTCGGGAGCTTTACTACAGCGCCTCGCCCAAGCTGCTTGATTACGTGCAGTGATAGGACGCCCGGCCAACTTCAAATAATACTAGAATTAATTCTAGTATTAATGCTAGTATTACTGCATAACCAAGGAGTGACTTATGGCGAACAAAGGGCACAAAGAGCGGGGAGTCAGGAACCTGCAGAATTCCAACGGCACGTATTACGTAACGCTGCCCAAGGAACTGATTACCGAGTTAGGCTGGCGCGAGCGCCAAAAGCTCACCGTTAAAAAAGCCGGCGCCAAACTTATCATCGCGGACTGGACAAAGAACTCTTAAAGTGCAATAGTGCCTTTAATCATGAGTGATATGCCGGAGTTCGAGGAGCAGCTGGGCCCGCCAATAATTCTTTTTGAAGCTGAGGCAATACTCGAAGCGGCGAAAGCCGAGCACTTGCAGGAACAGCAACATCATGAATTAGAAGTGAAAGCTGCCGTAAAAAGGATTATTTCCGAAGATGCAGTCGCCTACGCAGGCTTAGTCTGCGCCGTAAAGCGTGTAGAAGACAGGATCTATGTGCAGGATCAAGTCAGTAACTTACTACAGAAAGCACAGGTAGTCACGGAAAAGCTTATGAGGGTAGGCTTCAGATTGACTGATATTATGGCTAGAAGTGCCGTCGGTATGTGGATGGATGCCGGCCGGCCGCTACTGGCTAAGTCCAAGAAATCAATGAATAGCCATAGGTAACGAATGAAAAAGTTCTAGGTAGGCATAAAAGGTGTTGTCGTCAAAGACAATAAAGTCTTGCTTCTTAAAGCTGAACGGAGCGATCGCAGTTTCTGGGAGGTGCCCGGCGGGCGGATTGACGGCGATGAAACCATAGAAGAAACGCTGCGCCGAGAACTCTTAGAAGAAGTCCCCAATATCAGGAACATCGCTGTGCATGAAGTTTTAAGCACCTTTCGGGTACCACGCGATATAGATGGGGATACCAGCTTAGTATTGATCTTTTATAAAGTTTCGGCTGATTTTGATGGCGAAGTGCAGTTTAGCTTCGAGCACAGCCAGTACAAATGGGCAACAGCTGATCAGGCAGCGAAGCTGGTGGATGAAAGCTGCCAAGTTGCTATAGCCAGCGCATTTACTCGTACATCTACTGGCTGAACGGTTTGACATGAGATATAAGGCGCTAAATCCAGCCGCGGAGCAGGTAATAGGTCAGGGCGCCGATTTCGCGGGCCCGCCACTGGCCCGGCGACCGGGTCCAATATTGCACCGATTGCTTATCCCAAACGGCCGGCAGCTTTTTAGGGATGACGGCCTTAAGGCCGGCCCGGCGGTACATGGCGTCCAGCCGCGGCACGTGATATGGGTGGGCGATCAGCAACGGCCGCGAGTAACCGTGCAGCTTTAGGAAGCGCTGGCTTTCTAAAAATACCGCATATGAATCAACGTACTTGGCGCCGGCCAGACCCAGACGGACATCGGTGGTGGTCAAGTGAGGTTTGCAGGCTTCGTCAATTTCCGATTGAAGGAATTTCGGCAGCTTGAAGCCGGCGGCAAAATCGGCCAGCGCCTGATTGGCCGGCCCGGGCAGCCTGGTATCACCGGGGCCTTTTTGAAACCCGAAAGAATAACCGACCACGCAATCGGCCTGAGCGGTTTTGCCGCGCGGCCGATACCGGCCGTTGGACGCGCGCGCCGTCAGCGCCAGCAGTTCGCCGCCGCGGTGATCCAGAAACTTTCGATAGCGTCCTCGACTAACCACGAGCTAATTATACCGAAAGCGGTCGCCCGGCCGACCCCAGCCATAAGCATTAACCATTGATTTTTTGCTGGTGGAGGCGTATTAATTCAGTCCAAGGAGCCAAAATAAACATGAGCGCCGAAATACCGCATTCAAATATAAATCGACCGAAGCCTCCCGAGTACATCATAGATAACAGCCAACCAAGCGAGGCGGCGCGCTGGGTGCTGCGCATGAGGGATGAAGCGGGAGGGCTAAGTACGGCCTATGACCGCTTGCTCTGGAGCGCTATTGGTGATCCTGAAACCTGGGACAAGCCCGGCGGCTATCCGCCGGAAATAGCCCTGGAAGACGGCGGCCGGTTCGCCGGCCAGCCTTTCCTGTGCGGCTACTCGGATAAGCACATTGTCTACGGCCGCCGGGACGGCGACGAGTATTTAGTGATTACACTGGATTTGATTAGCGGCGAAACCAGTCAGTGGAGCGTGGCTTCGCGGCATCAGGACCTGCTGGCCCGGCTGGGCTATAACGATAACGCCGAATTGCTGCTGAAAAAAGCCGATAACCGGGGCCCGGAAACGGCCATGCTCAATCTGTATGATAATCGCCAGGCCTGGTTTACGGCCGAAGCCGGCAGCGAAGCGGAGCCATTATCAGCGATAACTCAGCTTGCGCGGACCGTGGAAAGCTTCTGGCCGCTGGTGGCCCGGACCGCTTACGACCGAGCAGTTCCGATAAGCGTTCCAGCTGGCCGCTGAACGGTTCCTGCGCTACGATAGTTAGGTGATTAAAGCGATTATTTTCGATTATTTCGGCGTGGTCAGCTCGGACAATTACTGGCAATTCGTCAAAGAAGACAAGAATGTCGAGGGCAGCTTCGGCCGCCTGGCAAAAGCCGTCAATGTCGGCCAAATGACCTGGAGGGAATTTATCGCCGAACTGTCAGAGCGCACCGGCACGCCGGCCGAGCGCATCAATGAGCTGTATGCCGCCGAGCGGATCAACCCCGAACTGGTGGCTTACATCAGCGGGCTGCGCCGGCAGTTTAAGACCGCGCTTTTGACCAATGCTCATCATGACTTTGTCGAGCCGCTGTTTAGACAGGCGCATCTGGATCAGATTTTTGACGAAGTTGTGGTGTCTTCGCGGGTCGGGGCGCTCAAACCCGATGCCAGGATTTTTCAGTACGCTCTAAACAAGCTTGGCGTATCGCCGGCGGAAGCGATTTTTATAGACGATATTGAGCGAAATGTGGCCGGGGCGGAAGCGGTCGGCATGCACGGCGTGTTGTATGAAGGCCTGGAAAAACTCATAAAAAGTATAAATCACCTGGTTGGCGCTCAGCCAAAACACTAATGGTATTGACAACGGGGTTCACCAGGCGTTTACTGGCAGTATAATTTAAGCAAGGCAAATAAAAATGTCTGTCCAAGAGTCCTATATTATAGATCAATTCGGGGCAGAGCCCTTGTATGTACCGCCTGACAGCCAGAGCAAAGTGGGAAAGGCGGTAATGGCGGGGACTAGTATTTCTGTGGAAGGGCATGCCCATAAGGATGCGGATTTCGACATGGAAGCCGCCCATTTCTTATATCCATGGATGACCCGGAAAGAAGTAGAAGATATATATGCCAGGGAAGAAGAGCGGCGGCGAATAGCGGAAGCACAGCACGGTCACGAAAAACCGCACCGTAATTCAAAACAGGAACCGCAGATGCGCAAAGTCGGCACCTTCACTACTGACCTCACGTTGCTTAGCGAACTGGAGTAATTCGAATAATTATCCTTTTGTCCAGGCCGCAGAGCTGGTTGAGTTTATAAACGTGCATGCGCAGGGCGCCGGCCAGGGCGGCGTTTGGCACCCGGACTATAATCTGCCGATCTTTGACGGCGACGCCAACATCGGCGGCCAGGTGCTGCTTAACGTAGTTTTTGACGATTTGAATCTCCGGCGGCTCGTCGTAATTGCGCCTGGCCAGGAGATCGCCGAGGGAATTGGTCACTCACTTAGTATATACCAGCCAAAAAATATCACAGATGGTTTATTCAACCGATTTAGGCAGTGTAGACAATTCTACACTTGGCAGGATTTAACCATCAGCAATATAGTTACGGCTGCAACTTTTAATTAAGTAAATTTGAGGTTATATGCAATTTGAACGTGACAACCAAGGCGCAGTTAACAAGCTGACTCTGGAAACGCATGAGGAATTAATCGCGGCTCACGCCTTAGCGGCCCGGCTGGATGCCCTGCGGGGCTGCGAGGATTCCGGGGCCATGCTGGAGCAGATCGGCCAAAGTCTGGGCGAGGTCATGCTAAAGGGCGTTAATTCCAGGTATCGGCCGGAGTTCAGCGGCGCCCAGGCGGAAATGCTTTACCGCGCTATGAACGGCGAACTAATGAGACAGCAGCAG
>CAZMXN010000004.1:0-26399 GCA_964570275.1 uncultured Candidatus Saccharibacteria bacterium | reverse complement strand
CCAGGCGGAAATGCTTTACCGCGCTATGAACGGCGAACTAATGAGACAGCAGCAGTTTGATCAAGCGCCATCACCGATCCGGCTTCAGGCCGCCGCTTAGGCGACAACGTATATTTAAGAAACTTTTTGGCGCTTTCTCTGATGCCTGCCATGTTCTCTCCTTATGATGGCGGGAGAGTACGGTGTCTACTTGGCTACGCAAAAGTGCTGGACGGCGTAGTGCCAGCCGTTGTCGGCCTTGGCGATGCCAAAGCCCGTAAGAGTGTATTTGCTGCTTAAAATAGCTTCCCGGTGGGGTTTGCTATCCATCCATCCGTCAACAAGGCCCTTGCTGGGCAACAGGGCGTGGGCTATATTCTCGCTCGATGAGACGCACGACTTATTAACATACATAACCATTTCTTCGGTCAGGGTATATTTTGTCCCTTTGACGATGTGGTCGTAGTAATTGCGTTCGGCAAAGTCGTCGGCCTTCAGCTGCGCCGATTTCTGCACGTTAGGATCAATTTTAAGCGGCGAAACGCCTGCTTTAGCCCTTTCCTCGTTAACCAGCCTTAGCAGCTCTTCCGGGGTGGGCGGATCAGGGATGACGACGGCTGGTTTGGTCACGACGGTCTGCTGTGGAGCCGTTTGTGGCGTCCAGGATACATACACGGCGTATATGCCCGTAATCGCAAGGGTAGTGGCCGCGAAGATTCCCAACAACACTCTTTTCATACCAAAACACTACACTATATTAAGCGAGCAAGGCCAGCTACTCGTAGTTGGTACAATTAGATCATGCCTGAGCTGCCTGAGGTTGAGACAGTCAAACGCGGCCTGGCCGGTTTACTACCGGGCCGGCGGGTTAAGGGTGTTTGGCATGATTTTCCCAAGTCGTTTCCGAATTCCGAGGAGGACGTCGAAGCGTTTTTGATCGGCGCCCGAATCCTGGAAGTTAAGCGCCGGGCCAAAGTTCTGCTGATTGAACTGGACAGCAGGTACTCGCTGGTTATCCACCTTAAAATGACTGGACAACTGGTGTTTGTGGCCAACGACGCCTCGGCCCGGTTCGGCGCCGGCCATCCGAGTGACAGCCTGGTCGCCGAGCTGCCGGTTAAGGCCACCCGGGTCATACTGGACCTGGGCGACAGCAAATTATATTTTAATGACCAGCGGAAGTTCGGCTGGATGCGGCTGCTGCCGACGGCCGAAGTGCCCAATATCGATTTCTTCAAGAAAATCGGACCGGAGCCGCTGAGCGCCGAGTTTACAGCCGCTGAGTTTACCCAGCGGCTGAAGCGGCGGGCCAACACCACTATCAAAGCCGCCTTGCTGGATCAATCGGTCGTGGCCGGCGTCGGCAATATCTATGCCGACGAATCGCTGTTCGCGGCCAGGATACACCCGGCAACGCGCGTGCGCGCTGTGCCCACGGCCAAGCTGAAAAAGCTGTTTGACGAATTGCAGGCCGTCCTGCGTTTGAGTATTGAGAAAGGCGGCAGCAGTGACCGGAACTACGTCGATGCCGAGGGCCGAAAGGGCACCTACCTTGGTTTCGCCCGGGTTTTCCGGCGGGAAGGCCAGCCCTGCCTGCGCTGCGGTACGACAATCGAGAAGCACCGCGTAGCAGGCCGGGGAACGCACATTTGTCCGCGCTGTCAGCAGCTCTAGTAGCGGGTCAGTTTCTTGAGCAGGCTCTGGACCTCTTTGACATTAGCCAGGCGGTAGCGGGCCGACGTCTGGCCGCGGCCTACCTTCAGGCTGTAAGCCGTTTCCGGCAGAGCTTCAAACATGTCCTCGTCGGTGTAGTCGTCGCCTATAGCCATCACGAAACCGGGTTTGGCTTTAAGCCACTGACTGATTGCCAGGCCCTTGTGCGCGTCGGCGCTCTTGATCTCCAGAATGCTTTTACCGCTGAAGACGCCGAGCTTAAAGCGCCGGGCAAAGGGTTTAAGCGCCCGTTTTAAAATGACGATGTTTTTCTGGGCATGATAGGCTGAGGCGCGGCGATAGTGCCAGACCAGTGAATAATCTTTTTCTTCGACCCAGGCGCCGGGCGTTTTGGCAGCGAACTTCTCAAGCGTCGGCAGGATAATTTTCTTCCAGCCGGCCGGCGGTGCCGCCGCAGCCCGCCAGCTTTTACCGGCCGGGCGGACGACGGCGCCGTGTTCGGCCACCAGATTGAGCGGCAGCTCGCCGAGCCACTGCTGCAGATCGGCTTTAGGCCGGCCGCTGATCACGACGACGGTATTGGCTGGCTTGGCGGCAAGCTTTTCAAGCAGTTCGTAAACCGCCCTGGACGGTTTGGCCTGATGCGGCGCCGATTCAAGCGGCGCCAGCACGCCGTCGTAATCCAACAGCAGCAACCGGCTCCGGCTCTCACCGTAGTCGGCCAGCAGCTGGCTTTGCCGGGCGCGATTGAGCCGCCAGGTTTGCACCAGCCGGCCGGTCTGGGAGTCCTGCAGGGAACGCATAAAGTTGCCGGCCCAGGCCTGGGCGTTATTGATCGAAACGTTGGACTGCATGGCTGCCAGGCGCTTCTTTAATTCGGCCGGCCGCATCGTCAGGGCTTTGTGCAGGGCTTCAACCAGGCTTTTGGACTGGCGCGGATTAACGATCAGGGCGTTCTGCAGCTCCTCGGCGGCCCCGGCCGTACTGCTTAGTATCAGCGCGCCCATTTTGCCGGTCTTGCTGGCTACATACTCCTTGGCCACCACGTTCATGCCATCACGCAAAGGGGCGATGAAAGCGACGTCGGCTACCCGGTACATGGCAGCCAGCTCTTCAAACGGCACCGTCTTGAACATATATACCACCGGCTGCCAGCGCGCCGTCCCGTAGCGGTCATTGATTTCGGCCACCAGTTTCTCGACCTGGTTTTTGAGCTTGCGGTAGGCGGCGATTTCGGTACGGGAGGGCACGGCCAGCATCAGCATAATTACCCTGCGGTGCATTCGGGGGTTCTGCTCCAAAAACAGCCGGTAAGCCTTAAGCCGTTCGACCAGGCCTTTGGACGGGTCCAGCCGGTCAACCGTCAGGATGATTTTGTAACGCCGGTACTTGAGTTTCAGCTTCAGGGTTTCCAGTTTGACGGCCCAGGTTCGGCTGGCTTCGGAGAATTTGGAGTAGTCGATGCCGATGGGGAAGTCGGTGGCTCGCACCAGACGGTCGCCGACAAGGATTTCGCCTGAGGCGGTAACGTCGGCCTTAAATTCCTGACAGCTGTCCAGAAAATTCTCGGTGTATGTCCTGGTGTGAAAGCCGATAAGATCAGCGCCCAGCAGCCCTTTGATGAGACTGCGGGCCTGGGGCAGCTTCCTAAATTGCCCAAACTCCGGGAAAGGGATGTGCAGGAAAAAGCCGATAGCGTCACTTGGCCGCTCCTCACGGATGTAGCCGGGTGTCAGAAACAGCTGGTAATCATGCACCCAAATCGTGCTTTTAGGTTCGCTCAGCGCCAGAACGTTTTCGGCAAACAGTTTGTTGACCTGGCGATAGGCCCGCCAGTGGCTGTCGCGGTTGTTGTCGCCGAAAGACATGTTGTGAAACAGCGGCCAGAGAACGTTATTGCTGTAGCCGTTGTAGAATTCGTCGACCTGCTTTTTGGTAAGGAAGACCGGGTAGCATTGCCGGCTGGCCAGCTCGGCGGTGATGGCTGTTTTGTCGTCTTCGGTCAGTTCGTCTGAGACTATGCCCGGCCAGCCGATCCATTTTGTCTGGCGGCGCTCTGCATAAGGTGACAGGCCGCTAACCAGCCCGCCGCTGCTGGCTTTGTACTCCAGCCCGGCGGGGGTTTTGCTGACGCTGACCGGCAACCGGTTCGATACGATTATGATATTTCCCATGCCGGATTCAATTATAGCCAGTTTTGGGCAGCAAAGTGTGGTAAAGCCGGTAGCGTATAATCTTACTACGTGATAACGACCTTGACCGGGAGCAACGCGCTGGAATTAAAAGCCCATCTCAAACAGATGGTAGATGGCTTTGTGGCGGAGCATGGCGATCTGGCTGTGGAGAGGCTTGACGGCGAGGACCTGGACAAAGGCCGGCTTCAGGACGCGCTGCAAACCCTGCCGTTTTTGGCCGCCAGAAAACTGGTTATCATCCGCGAGCTGAGCAAAAATAAGGCTCTGGCTAACGGAATCGACAAGCTGCTGGCCGATGTGCCTGATTCGATCGAGGTGATTCTGCACGAACCTAAACTCGACAAGCGCGGCAGCTATTATAAAACGCTTAAAAAGCTGACCGACTTCAAAGAGTTCACCGAGATGGATGCCAATCATCTGGTCGGCTGGCTGACCGAGCGGGCCAGGGCGGCCGGGGGAGCGCTGACGGCCGCTGACGCCCGGTACTTAATTGACCGGGTTGGACCGAATCAGCTGCTGCTGGCTAATGAGCTGGACAAGCTGCTGGCCTATAATTCCAAAGTCACCCGGGCCAATATCGAGCTGTTAAGCGAGCCGACGCCGCAGAGCACGGTGTTTCAGCTGCTTGAAGCGGCTTTTGCCGGTAACGGCAAACGGACTCTGGAGCTGTACCGTGATCAGCGCCGCCAGCGCGTTGAGCCGGCCGCCATTATGGGTATGATCGCCTGGCAGCTGCATGTCCTGGCCGTAGTTAAGGCGGCCGGTGATCGGGAGGCAGACGAGATAGCCAAAGACGCCGCTTTGAACCCATTTGTTGTCCGCAAGACCATGGGCATTGCCCGCCGGCTCAGCTTTGAACAAATAAAGCGGTATGTTGCCGAGGCAACCGAGCTGGACGGGCGTCTGAAAAGCCAGCCGATTGACGCCGACGAAGCCATGGAAAACTATTTGCTGATATTGACACAGGCAAATTAAAAACCGCCCCGGGGCGGGGCGGCTCATGGTTCTTTATTCTAAAAACCAACGTCTATTTTTTAGCGGTTTTCCTGGCAGCAGTCTTCTTTGGAGCCGCTTTCTTGGCGGTCGGCTTCTTCGCCACAGTCTTCTTTGGAGCCGCTTTCTTGGCCGTTGTCTTTTTGGCGGCTGCCGGTTTGACGCCGGCGGCCCTGGCGGCTTTGGCCAGCTGCCGCTTCTTGCGGGCGGCCTTGTTTTTGTGGATCACACCTTTCTTGGTGGCGGCGTCGAGGGCGCTCTGAGCTTTGCTCTGGGCCTTGTCGGCGCCCTTGCCGCCGGACAGGGCGGCGTGGAATGACTTCAGGGCGGTCCTGAGTGATCGCTTGGTTTTGACGTTGCGCACGGTAGCTTTGCGGGCAACCCGTACGCGCTTTTTAGCGGACTTGATAATTGGCATACTGCTTCCTTCTTTTACGAACTTAAAGTTAAAGATGATCTAATCGAGACACAACTATAGCGGTGTTGTCTCTGATTGTAAACCCTGTATCACCCTAAGAGGGCTAATTGCGCACTAAAAGGATTGCAAAAATAAAGTGTTTATGCTACGCTTTCGTTAAGAAATCAAATCAAAAACAAAAAAACCATGAACCCACAAGATCAAAGCGCTAAAACTCAAATCCTGGAACGGCTTAAGCAGGCCAATAACGTGCTGGTGACGGTCAGCGCCAACCCGTCGGTTGACCAGCTGGCTGCCTGTATCGGCACGACGCTGTTTCTGAACAAACTTGGCAAGCATGCCACGGCCGTTTTCAGCGGTGAAGTGCCTTCCACTATTGAATTCCTGCAGCCCGAAAATACGCTTGAGAAGAACACCGACTCACTGCGCGACTTCATCATTGCGCTGGATAAGACCAAGGCCGACAAGCTGCGCTACAAGGTCGAAGACCAGTTCGTTAAGATTTTTATTACGCCGTATCACACCAGCATATCCGAGCAGGATCTGGAATTCAGCCACGGCGACTTCAATGTCGATGTCGTGATTGCGATCGGTGTCAAGCAGCGCGAAGATCTCGACCAGGCGATTACCGCCCACGGCCGGATCCTGCACGATGCAACCGTCATTTCCGTCAACGATGAACCTTATGACGGCAACCTCGGCACCATCAACTGGCAGAACCCGCAGTCCAGCAGTCTGAGCGAAATGATGGTGGAGTTAAGCGAAGCGCTGAAGAGCGACTTGCTCGACCAGCAGATGGCGACGGCTTTCCTGACCGGTATCGTGGCCAAAACCGATCGCTTCGGTAACGAGAAAGCCCACCCCAACACCATGACAATTTCCGGTAAGCTGATGGCCGCCGGCGCCAGCCCCCAGCTGGTTGCCGAAAAGCTGGAGGCCGAGCCGCCGGAGCCGGAACCGGTCGAGGAGACCCCGGAGCCGGAAGAGCCCGAAACGAAACCTGAAGAAACGCCGCCCGCCGAAGAAACACCTCCGGAACCGGCCGAAGATTCGACCAGTGGCTCGCTGACCATTGATCATGACGAGGATGAAGAGGAGGAAGAAGCCGACGAAGAAGCGGCAAAGCCCGAGGACAAAGACGGCGAAGGGGAAATTTCCAAAATCGATATCGACCAGGAAGGCACGCTGCGCAATATTCAGGAAGAAGTCGCCGCCGAATCCAATAACAGCGAGTCGAATATGGCTTTGCAGCCGCCAACCATGGGCGGGACGCTGACGGCTAATACCCAGCCGCACCACTATTCGCCCAGTACCGATCCGCTCTCGCTGCCGCCCGTACAGCAGCCACTATTATCACGTGACAAAAGCGCGGCCGCCGGTCCAACTCCGCAGGAACCGGCTGATGGCGAGCAAACGCTGAGCGATATCGAGAAGAGCGTTAGCAGTCCGCATGCCGAAGCGGCCGCTCAGCCGGCCGAGCCGGAAACCCGGCCGCTCAATGAGTACATCGAAGAAGCCCGCCGGGAAGTCGGCAAATATGCCGAGGAAAGTCCCAAACCGCGGGCCGACCTGAACGCTCAACCGGTTGAGTTGAACCCGGCCCCGGAACCGGCAACGACTGAGCCGGCCCAGGAACCGCAGCCGATCCAGCCGCCGGCCCAGCCTGGACTGCAGATTCCCAACGAACCACCCCGCGAAACCACCGCCGCTCCGGCTGACCCTGTAACTCCGCCGCCAGTGCCGCCGCCGATGGTGCCAATGCCGTCTAGCGGCAGCGACCAGTAAACGGCCATCTTCGCCTGACGTGCCTCCTAAGGAAAATTGCTATAGTCTAAAGCTATGGATGGTTTGCTGCTGATTGATAAACCCAAAAACTGGACCAGCTTTGACGTCGTCGCCAAGGTGCGCGGCATTATCCGCGGCGAAACCGGCCAAAAGAAGCCGAAAGTGGGGCATACCGGCACGCTTGACCCGCTCGCCACAGGGCTGCTGGTGCTGACCATCGGTTCATACTGCAAACGGGCAAGTGAATTCAGCAAGCTCGACAAGGTGTATGAAGTCGAGATGCGCCTGGGCCAAACCAGTACCACCGGTGATGAGGAAGGTGAAAAGACAGAAGGTGGAAGCCGGAAGGTGGAAGAGAGCGAACTCCTGCAGGTGCTTCGGACATTTGAGGGAGATAGTATGCAGACACCGCCTAAATTTTCGGCCATAAAGGTCAATGGCCAGCGGGCATATAAACTGGCCAGAGCCGGCAAAGACGTGGTTCTTGAACCACGCCCGGTTAGAGTGAACAGGTTAGAGGTTACAGGCTATGACTACCCGGTGGTTAGGTTCACAGTCAGCGTCTCCAGCGGTACTTATATTCGCTCTCTGGTAGAGGACATCGGCAGCAAACTTCAAACCGGTGCCTATATGTCCAACCTCCGCCGCACGCAGGTCGGCGAGTTCAAAATTGAGCAGGCGACTGATATTCAAAGGGCTTCGCCCGAGACCATAAAAAATAATCTGTTGCCTTAACAGGGGCAATGATGCTATAATCAAGCCCAACGCCATCAAATCTCGTAAACTTAAATAGGAATTTTGGATGATCTCAACAGAGAAGAAGAGCAAGATTATTGCTGACTTGCAGACTAATAAGAAAGATGTTGGTTCGCCGGCCGTCCAGGTTGGTATTCTGACCGAACGCATCAAAGAACTGACCGAGCATCTCAAGGCGAACAAGAAGGATTTTGCCGCCCGCCGCGGGCTGCTCCAGATGGTCGGTAAGCGCAAGCGCCTGCTTAAGTACATCGCCGATCACGACAGCAAGCAGTATCTGGAGCTCATTCAAAAGCTGGGAATTAGACGTTAAGCTCATTTAGCAGATATCAGATGACAGTTATCAGAAATTTAACAGAGAGCAGAGAACAGACTGGACTACCAGGTTTTAGTCTGCTATCTGTAACCTGCTGAATTTCTGCTACCTGCCGGTCTGCAAAATTAATTAACATGTAGGTGATGGAGCACAGTTCATCCTGAGCGATGGCTCAGGGCGGATTGAACCTCGTTACCTACGGAAAGGAAAACAAATGGGACAAACCATTAATCCGTTCGGCAAAGATATTATTAAAGTTGAGACCGAATTTTGCGGCCGTACGCTCAGCCTGGAGGTCGGGCGGGTCGGCTTCCGCACCTCGGCCAGCGTGATTGCCCGCTATGGCGATACGGTGGTGCTCGGCACCGCCATGGTCAGCGAACGCTCAATCAGCGGCATGGATTACTTCCCGCTGTCGATTGATTACGAGGAGAAGATGTACGCCGCCGGTAAAATCAGCGGTTCCCGCTTTATAAAACGGGAGGGCCGGCCGTCGGACGACGCCGTGCTGATCGGCCGCCTGATTGACCGTCCGATTCGACCGCTGTGGCCGAAGGGCTATCGTCAGGAAGTCCAGGGTGTGGCCACGGTACTCAGCATGGATCCGGATTTCAGGCCGGACGCCATTGCCATGATTGCCATGAGCGCAGCCTTTATGTTGACCGGCGCGCCGTTTGACGGGCCGGTGGCCGGTGTCCGGGTCGGTCTGCGAAACGGCAAATACGAGGCCTTTCTGCCGGCTAAAGAACTTGACGGCGGCAAGCTTGATCTCGTCGTGGCCGGCACCAAAGACGGCATTATGATGGTGGAGGCCGGCGCCAGTGAAGTCAGCGAAGAAGAAGTGGTTGCTGCGCTGGAATACGCCCATGCCGCCATTCAGCCGGCGATTGTCCTGCAGCAACAGCTGGTTGAGAAAGTCGGCGTGACCAAGCTTGAATACGAATTGGTCCTGCCGGATGAGAGCGTCCAGAAAGAAGTTGACGAGTGGGTGGAAGACAAGTTGGGTGAGGGCTTGCGCAAGCCTTACCCGGAACGTAATGACCTGATAAACCAGCTGCGCTGGGCGCTGCACGAACACTTCGAGGAGAAGTTGGGCGAGGAAGTTTACGCCGAGAAGCGCGACGAATACGACGAAGCCTTCACCATGGCCGTCCACAAGGACGTCCGTAAAGGTATCGTCGAGCATCAGACCCGGCCAGACGGCCGTAAGCTGGATGAAATCCGGCCGCTTAGCAGCGAGGTGGATATCCTGCCGCGCGCTCACGGTTCCAGTCTGTTTACCCGGGGCGTGACCCAGGCCATGAACATTGTTACGCTGGCGCCGTTAAGTTACGCCCAAATGGTGGATACGATGGAGCGGGAAGGCGAACGCCGTTATCTGCATCACTACAACGCACCTGGCTACACCGTCGGTGAAGTCCGCCGCCTGGGCAGCCCCGGCCGGCGGGAGATCGGCCACGGCTATCTGGCTGAGCGGGCGCTGACGGCTGTCTTGCCCAGCGAGGCGGAATTCCCGTACGCTATTCGGTCAGTCACCGAAATTATGAGTCAAAACGGCAGCACCAGCATGGCCGCCACCTGTTCGAGCTGTCTGGCGCTGATGGACGCCGGCGTGCCGATCAAGCGGCCGGTCAGCGGCGTGGCCATGGGGCTGATGCTGGACGGCGACAAGCCGTACATCCTGACCGACATCGCCGACGCTGAGGATTTTGCCGGCGACATGGACTTTAAAGTCACCGGTACTTCGCAGGGCATTACCGCGCTGCAGATGGACATCAAGGTTCACGGCTTAAGCGTCAACATCCTTAAAGACGCCCTGCTGAAAGGCAAGGCCGGCCGGGCCGCCATTCTGGAGCACATGCTGTCGGTTATGCCGGAGCCGCGCAAAGAGCTTAGTCCGTACGCGCCGCGCGTCGAGTCAATCAGGATCAACCCTGACAAGATCCGCGAAGTCATCGGTAAGGGCGGCGAAACCATCAACAAAATCATCGCCGAAACCGGCGCTGAAATTGACATCAAGGACGACGGCACGGTGATGATTGCCAGTCCGGATAAGGTCAGCATCGATGCGGCCATTCAGTTCATCCAGCACCTGACAGCTGAACCGGAAGTCGGCAAGATTTACGAGAATGTGCCGGTAGTCAGCGTCATGGACTTTGGCGCGTTTGTCCAGATCATGCCGGGCAAGGACGGTCTGGTCCACGTCTCGGAAATGAAAGAAGAGCGCGTCAACAAGCCGAGCGATGTCGTCAAAGAAGGCGACCTGGTCACCGTTAAGTTGATGGCGATTGACGAAAGGGGCCGGCTCAACCTCAGCATGAAAGCCGCCGCCCGCGATTTAAACGGGAAGAAATAGCATGAAACGAGCCGTCCATCACTTGAATAACCACCGTCGGACCGTTTTCATATCGGCGGCAGTCAGTCTGCTGGCGGCCTACCTGATGGCCTCCCGGGCAATCGATACCGGCAGCCTCCAGCAGTACGGCCTGACCTTCCTCCTGGCTGGTTTTGGTATCCGGCAGCTGGTTCGGGCCGCCCGGCTTGTCAAAGCCTGAAATAAGTATGAGCGAAACCAAGCAACAGCAACTTGACCGTATCAGGCAAGCCATCGTAGACGACAAGGTCTGTCCGGAGTTGGCGGCCGGCGCCACCCAGCTAGTATTCGGCGACGGCCATCCGGATGCCGACATTGTCTTCATCGGCGAAGCGCCCGGCAAGAACGAGGATCTGCAAGGCAAACCATTCGTCGGCGCCGCCGGCAGATTCTTGAGCGAAATGCTGGAACTGATTGATCTGAAGCGCGAGGACGTTTACATCACCAATATCGTTAAGTACCGGCCGCCGGGCAATCGTGATCCCGAGCCGGCCGAGAAAAAGGCCTTTCTGCCGTATTTACAGGCCCAGCTGGAAGTGATTCAGCCCAAAGTAGTGGTAACACTCGGGCGGCACAGCATGAACTGCTTCCTGCCGGACTTGCGAATCAGTCAGGTCCACGGCCAGCCCAAACGCATCAGGATTAAGGGTATAGGGCGCAGGATAAAGTCACTGCAAAACGATAATGAGAGTTCTGAAGTGACCCAAATGACAACGGACTTGGATGCTGCAGGCGGCCAAGGGATGGATGCGCTGCAAGGCGCCACCGAGAACCACGCAAGATCCCAAATGACAACGGACTTGGATGCTGCGCACGGAAGCGACGAGAAGCGCAGTAAGCCGTACCAAGGAGTACGGCGCACGAGCACCGCAGTCGGTGACACAGCGCAGCGCCAAGAAGCATCGGCGCCAGACGAGCTTGGCTCGTCTAAAGCCGAAGCTGTTCCGTTAGTCATTTTGCCGCTGTATCATCCGGCGGCAGCACTTTATAACGGCGCCATGCGCCAAACACTGATTGATGACTTTATGGCCATTCCGGCCGTCATCGCCCAAATTTAAGTAACGAAATTCGCTAATCGAAAGGATTAAACAATATGAAAGATACATCAAACAATCACCGTCGACCGCCCAGGTCCGGCCGGTCCGGTAACCGGTCAGGGCAGGGACAGGCTAAAAAGCCCCAATCGGCGGCTACTTCGACCGGACGGTCGACCTCGCGCGGTGCGGCGATCCGGGCGCAGAAACGCAGCCAGGAAGACGCTCACCGAATCGCCAGCCAGTATCTGGACTCGGCGTCCAACAATACTCAGGCCAAAGAAGACAAGCGGCCCAACTTCGTTGATTTCGGCCCCCAGCTGAAGATAATCGGCTTAGGCGGCATGGACGGCGGCGGCTCTAAAAACATGGTTCTGGTCGAGTACCAGAATGACGCCGTCATCATGGATTGCGGTAACGATCTAGGGGTCGATTTGCCGGGTATTAACTATGGCATCGCCGATACGGCTTATGTGGAGAGCATTAAGCACAAATTGCGTGGCTACATCATCACTCACGGCCACCTGGACCACATCGGCGGTTTGCCGCACATCGTGCCGAAACTGCCGGCGCCGATTTACGGATCCAAATTCTCAATCGGCCGGGTCGAAGAGATTTTTCAGAACTTCGGTCTGCCGTTGCCGGAGGGTTTTGAACTGCGGACAGTAATGATGAACGAGGACACGCACGAGCGGCTGAAAGTCGGCAACTTCTTTGTCGAGCTGGTCCGGGTAACTCACTCCATCCCGGGCAGCACCTGTATCGTGCTGGATACGCCGGTCGGCCGGCTCATTAACACCGGTGACTTTCGGCTTGACCCCAATCCGCTGGACCACGAACGGACCGACACGGACCGGCTTAAGCAACTGGGTGACGAAGGCGTGCTGGCTCTCTTGAGTGAAAGCACTACCACCGAGCGGCCGGGCCGCACCCCCAGCGAGAGCACCATTGAGCAAAGTTTCGTTGACATCATGGAGAGCGCGCCGGGCCGGATTTTCGTGGCCATCTTCAGCACCAACATTAACCGTATTCAGATGATCATCAACGCCGCCGTGCACCACAACAAGAAGATCGCGCTGGACGGCCGCAGCATGATGAGCACGCTCGAAATGGCCGTTCGCCACGGCTTCGTCCGGGTACCGAAAGGCACATTTGTGCCGATTGCCAACGTGCCCAGCCTTAAGGACCAGGACGTGGTCATTGTCTGTACCGGCGGTCAGGGTGAGCCAAGCTCCGCTCTGCAGCGGATGTCCACCGGCGATCACCGCCACATTAAGCTCAAGGAGCAGGATACGGTGATTCTGTCCAGCACGCCAATTCCGGAGACCGGCAACGACGCTCTGATCGGCGCCATGGTTGACGACCTGATGCGCAAAGGCGTTCACGTTTACCGGCACGAAACCCACGAGGTTGACGGTTGCGGTCCGCTGCACGTTTCGGGCCATGCCAGCATTGAGGAGTACAAGGACATGATCGACATGGTTAGGCCGAAGTACTTCCTGCCGGTTTACGGCTCGTACCGGTCCAAACAGCGGCATATTGAAATCGCGGTCGAGCAGGGCATCCCGCGCAAAAACTGCCTCAATGCCGAAAACGGCGACGTCATAACCATTGGTGACGACGGCATCAAAGTTGTCGGTAAGGTGCCGCATGGCACGATTCTGGTTGACCAGACCGGCGCCATCGTCAGCAACGTGGTCATCAAGGACCGCCTGCTGCTGGCCGAAGAAGGCCTGGTCGCCGTGGTGCTGACAATCGATAAGAAGAGCGGCCAGCTGCTGACCAGCCCGGACATCATCTCGCGCGGTTTCATCTACATGCGCGATTCTGAAGAGTTGATGAACCAGTTCCGAACCGAACTGCGCCGGGCGGTCGCCCAACGCTACAAGCGGGTCGATCTGGATCGCTTCAAGCAGGAAATCAAAGAGCACGTGACGCACTTTCTGTACGAGCAGACCCAGCGCAGCCCGATTGTCATACCGGTGGTCAACGTAATCGGAGCTAAGAGCGAGAAGCCAAGCGATCAGGGTAACGGCAACGGCCAGAAGCCGGAGAAAGTCCAGGCCGAGGACCTGCAGAAGAAGTTCGCCATGATGCGGCAGCGGCTGCTCAACCAGGACGCCCGCATCGACTAGCCCTGTCGGGCCCTACTGGCCGGACGGCGCCTGGGCCGCTCGTCCGGCTAAACATAACCAAATTGACAATTGTAGTAATTTTTGCTATAATACTAGATATGACAAATAACTCAGAATCTAGCGACACTGGATATCTCGATCGGGTTATGGATAACCCTTGGCTGCGGCGTGAAGCCGGTGAAGGCTGGAGAGAAGAAGGGGCGGACCAGAGGCTGCTTGGCATGCTGGCAATGCGGGAAGAAGTGGTCAGTATTATCGCCGAGCGATCTCAGGAGCAAGGTGTACATTTTCCGGTCGATAAAGAGGCAGAAAAAACCCACCAACTTACGGATGAGCTGTACCTAAGAATCTCGAAGCAGATCGAAGCCTATAAGCTGGGGCACAATATTGGCAGCCCGCCGCCTCTTCCCCCTGCGGAACAATAGCTTTATAATACAAGTCGCTCATGGCCAAAAAGAAAAAGCAAACCCGCAAGAAAAGAGTCGAACCGGAAGTCAGTGAAAGCTCGGCATTCTGGCAATACGCCGGCGCCGTAGCCCTGCTGGTGATAGCGGTTTTTCTGCTGCTTGGCGGTTTCGGCACCGGCGGTCCGCTGCCGCGCGGCCTGTTCGAGCTGATGTACGAAGCGCTCGGCTGGGCGGCCTATCTGACACCGGTGGCCTTTACTTATTTCGGCATCCATAAATTTACCAGCGAAGACCGGCAAATTCCTCTCTACAGGTTGACCAGCATGCTGGCGATTGTTTTCCTGGCAGCAACCTGGTGTCATGTGGCGTTTTCAAGCGACGCCGCCGCGGCCGCCGACAGCAATGGCGGCTGGCTGGGCAATCTGCTCGGCAACATCATTTTAAGCGTGCTCGATCAGTTGCCGGCTTCGCTGATGCTGTTTGTCTTCGTGGTGCTGGCGTTTTTCTGGGCTTTCGGCATCTCGCCGCGGGTAGTCCTGGAGTTGTTCAAGCGTGACCGGGAAGAGGATGAGAGCGAACTGGAGAGTCTCAAACACAAGGCGGCCGAGAGCGGCTTTAAACTCAATGAAGGCGTACCGGTTGTGCACCGCAGCGCCGGCGAAGACCGGCAGCGTCTGAGCAGCCTCAAGAATACGGCGCAGAAACTGGCTCCGGCCGAAAACCATCAGGCTCTGACGGTAGCCAGCGATCCGGACTGGCAATTGCCCGGCATGGATCTGCTGGTTCAGAAGCAGGACAAGGCCGACGCCGGCGACGTCGAGGGCAATGCCGAGGTTATTCGGGAAACGCTGGCGAATTTCAATATCAATGTCGATATGGAAGGGGCTAATATCGGCCCCCGGGTCACCCAGTACACGCTCAAACCGCCGACCGGTGTTAAGCTGACCAAGATCACCGCCCTGGAAAACAACCTGGCGCTGGATCTGGCGGCGCATTCCATCCGGATTGAAGCGCCCATCCCCGGCAAGCGGGCCGTGGGCGTCGAAGTGCCCAATATCAAATCGGCCACGGTGCGGATCAGCTCGCTGCTGCAGGCGCGCGAGTGGGCGGAAATTAACAGCCCCCTAGGGTTTGTCATCGGTAAAGACATCGCCGGCACGCCGGTAGTGGCCGATCTGGCCAAAATGCCGCATCTGCTGGTAGCCGGCCAGACCGGATCGGGTAAGTCGGTCATGATCAATACGATTTTGACCAGTCTGCTGTATCGCAACAGTCCGTCGGACCTCAAGCTCATTCTGGTTGATCCCAAGCAGGTTGAACTCAAGCCCTATGATGAGCTGCCGCATCTGCTGGCGCCGGTAATTACCGAGGCCGAGAAATGTATCAGCGCCCTTAAGTGGGCGGTGGCGGAAATGGAACGGCGCTACCGGACTCTGGCGGAAGTCAATCGGCGCAGTATAGCCGAGTATAACGCGCTCAAAAAAGAAGAGGGTATGCCCTACATCGTCATAGTGATCGACGAGTTATCCGATCTGATGATGATGGCGGCCCGGGACGTTGAAGCCCTGATTGTGCGGATAGCCCAAAAAGCCCGCGCCGTCGGCATACACCTGGTGCTGGCGACGCAGCGGCCGTCAGTGGACGTCATTACCGGCCTGATTAAAGCCAACGTGCCGGCCCGGATTGCTTTCACGACTGCCAGCCAGGTTGACTCCCGGACCATCATTGATCAGATTGGCGCCGAGAAGCTGCTCGGTCAGGGTGACATGCTGCTGCTCACCGCCGACATGCCTAAGCCCAAGCGTGTTCAGGGCGCCTTTATCAGCGATCAGGAAACCAACAAAGTCACCGATTTTATCCGGATGCAGCGACCGCCGCAATACGATGACGAGGTTATCAGCCAGCCGGTTCAACTCAACGGCAAGGGTGGCGTGGTGGCCGATTACGGCGCCAGTGATGCCGATGACGATATGTGGCGCGACGCCGTCCAGGTAGTCGTTGACGGCCGCAAGGCCAGCACCAGTCTGCTGCAGCGGCGCTTGCGCATCGGCTACGCCCGGGCCGCCCGGTTAATCGAAACCATGGAAGAGCAGGGGATTGTCGGCCCAGCCGATGGCGCCCGGCCGCGGGAAGTACTGGTGGGTTCGGCCGACGAAGTCTTTAACCGCGGCGCTCAAGCGGCCGACGAGGAACTGTACGACGAAAACTTCCCCGAGGAAGACAGCCCTGCCTAGCCTTTGACTACGGCTAACTTTATTTATTAAAAAGCTTGCGTTTAGGACGCAGGCTTTTTATATTGAACTTAATACAAAACCAAAACGGCAAGTTAGGGGACGTGTTGTGGCAGCAGAGCTTGTAACTCCGATAGACGAGTTAACAGGTATACCGTTGCCGCTTGTTCAGACCGTGCAAATGCGGCCGGAGCGTTTTGAGCCCGATTGGCACCACCCCTTGCACCCGCGGCGGTCGCCGGAGCTAACGGGCAATTTAGGCGGAGAAGCCCTGCGTAATTGCAGAGTGCAAAGGGTGTCTTACGAGTTGCACCACCACGAGTATCATGAAACCTATGCCGGACCACAGCTGCCAGCGACCGAACTTGACAAGCTAAAAGTAATTACAGCGGCGGCAGCCGGCTATATCCCCGAAGCGGCTATCACTTTTTCGGGCCGACATCAGCCAAAGATAATCAAGCTCAGCTCTGATAAAAGACAGGCTCTATGGCACAGCGGCAGAATTAAAATCGGTAGCCAGAAGAAGGTTCAGGAATTTCTGCAGGAGTATACGCTCAGCCAACCCTTAGATGGCGTGAATGACAGCACTATAGACGAGTTTCTCAATACCGATGACGAGTTCAGGCGTGTGCAGTTAGGCGATACGTTGCTTGGACTGGCCGTCTATCAAGTGGCCAAACCGATCAGCCGAATGTACAAAGAAGCCTATGAGGCCGAACTGATACCGCCCGATCGGACCCGGCGGGCTACCCGTTTCGTACTCACTTCGCTTGGCCTGCGGCAGCATCGGCCTAAGCTGCATGAAAGACTGAGGTTGAGCCTGGCCGGGCTTAGTTGACTAACAGGGGTAACAGCAGTATAATAGGGCAGTTAACAACTTCAGCTTACGGCCATCTCTAGTGCGCGTAGGCTTTAACCAAACGGAAGGAGAAAGAATGAATCAATACGAAATCGCCGTATTGTACCACCCGGATCTGGAAATTGATCTGGACAAAGCCACCAAGAAGGTGGAGAAGATTCTTACCGACAACAAAGGTAAGATCACCAACGTTGATAACTGGGGTAAGCGCAAACTGGCCTATCCTATTAACAAGCAGGAACACGCTGTTTACGTGTTTTACACGGTGGAATTGCCGCCGGAAAACGTTAATAAAGTAGAGGGCACCCTTAACATAACCGACGAAGTCATTCGTTATCTCATTGTTAAGCCGGACCTGAAGGCGATCGCCAAAGCCGAAGCCGCCAAAGCCGAAAAGGCCAAGAAAGCCGCCGAGCGCGGCGATAAAGGCGGTGATGACGACGAAGACGAAGACAACTAGATAGGTTGCAGGTTTGGGGCGGTAGGTTATAGTAAAAACATAACTAAAACCTAACCACTACAACCTTAATACCTGTTCGACGAAGGAGAACGTTTCTATGGCAAGATCATTTAACCAAGTAACATTAATGGGGAATCTGACCCGGGACCCGGAGCTTCGCCAAACCCCGAACGGGCAAAGTGTTTGCAGCTTCAGTCTGGCGCTTAACCGCAGCTACAAAGACAGCAGCGGGGAGTGGCAGGAGGTGACAGACTTCGTCGATATCGTCGCCTGGGGACCTTTAGGCGAGCGGGTGGCCCAGTACCTGACCAAAGGGCGGCCGGCGCTGGTAGCAGGACGATTGCAGTCCCGCAGCTGGGAGCAGGACGGCCAAAAGCGCAGTAAAGTTGAGGTCGTGGCCAATGATGTCACGTTCCTGGGCAGCCGCAGCGAAAGCTCCGGCGACAATCAGGCCCCAACCGCACCGGCCCCGGCCAGCAAGAAGAAAGAAGACGTCGTGGTTGAAGACATTGGCGACGAGCCGATTAACCTCGACGACATCCCGTTTTAATTAAAAAGGTTAGAGGTTTTAGTGATTAGGTTATTGGTAAACCACTCTAACCTCTAACCTGTAACCTAAAACCTAATTCGACTGAAAGGAGAATTATTTTGGCAAAGATTTTTAAGCACCGTACCGATGTAGCGTATTTTGACTACAAGGATTTTAAGACCCTGCAGCGCTACGTTAACCAGTTCGGCCAGATCGAAACCCGCAAGAAAACCGGCTTGACCGAGAGCCAGCAGCGCCGGCTGGCTACGGCTATTAAGCGAGCCAGGCACCTTGCTTTGCTGCCGTTCGTGGCCAGTAATTAAGGGCGCTTGGTTCTAGCCTATGAAGCGGTCGCCGTACCTGCTTATCAAGGATTTTGAACTGGCGGTTAACGGCAAGTTGGCGCCGATTGATTTGTATTCCATTGACCGGCAGGAGCGCAAATCAATCGTTACGCTCAAGAACGAGCTGATTGATACCCGGCTGGACATTCAGGCCTATGAATTATCCGAGACCCGGGAAGAGCAGCTGCGCTACGCCAAAGAAAGCCGGGAAAGATTGGCGCGCCTGCAGCAGCTCATCCTGCAGCTTAGCAACCAAGGCGTTTTCTCGGCAATTGACGTGGCCGAGCTCGGCGCGGTCATTGAATACATAAGCGGGCGGCTGGAGTAGGCGTCGCCCGGGAAAACAGTATAATTAAAGAGGTGCCGCCAAAACGGCACGGAGGCAGCATGGCATTCGGCATAACCGATCTCAAAAAAGGAACAATTTTTAAGTACGAAGGAACGCCGTACCGGGTGGTCGAGTACGCTCAAAAAGTGATGGGGCGTGGCGGCTCCATCGTTAACGTGCGGATCAAAAGCCTGATCGATGGCAAGGTTCTGGATAAGACTTTCAAGGGCAACGACTCAATTGAGCAGGCCGACGTCACCAGCCAGAACGTCCAGTTTCTCTACAGTGACGCCAACACCTTTTATTTCATGGACGAGGACACCTATGAGCAGTTTGAGATTCCGGCCGGGATTATAGGTGATCAGGCCAGCTATCTAAAGGAGGGCGACCGGGTGCAGGCGCAGTTGTTTGACGGCCGGGTTATCAGCGTGGAGCTGCCTAAAAACGTGCCGCTCAAAGTCACTTACACCGAAGACGTCGTTAAAGGCGATACCACCAGCAGCGTTTTGAAGGACGCCACGCTGGAAACCGGCATTACGGTCAAGGTGCCGGCTTTCGTTAAGACCGGCGATGTCATTAGCGTTGACACTACCACGGGGGCCTACCGTGAGCGCGTCAAAGACTAGGCTTGATAAAGCGCTGGTCGACTTAGGCCGGGTCAGCAGCCGCAGCCAGGCCGAGAGTTATATCAAGCTCGGCAAGGTGTTTGTGAACGGGAAGGCGGCTACCAAGGCTGGTTTTCTGGTGGGTAAATCCGACATTATAAAGTTAGCTGCCGAAGAACAGTACGTCAGCCGGGCCGGACTTAAGCTGGCTTCCGTAGCCGAGGCGCTGCGGCTCAGCTTCAAAGGTAAGGTTGTTCTGGACGTAGGTTCCAGTACCGGGGGATTTACGGATTACGCGCTGCGGCATGGCGCCGGCAAAGTTATTGCCGTTGACGTAGGCAGCAAGCAACTGCACCCGACGCTGCACAACCATCCGAAAATTGAACTGCATGAGCAAACCGATATTCGCGACGTTTATCTTAGTCCGATCAACACCAGGGATGGGGCGGGCCAAGTTAGCATTGAAACGCCGGACATGGTGCTGGTTGACGTCAGTTTTATAAGCCTTCGGGAAGTTTTACCCCACATCGCTGCTTTGATGAGCGGACACACCGAGCTGGTGGCCATGCTCAAGCCGCAGTTCGAAGCCGGTGATCAGGCCAAACACAAAGGCGTTATCAAAAATGACAAGCTGCGCCGGGACATTTTAAAAAGTTTCGAAACCTGGGTACAGGAGTTGTTCGTTATAGTCGACAAAGCCGATTCACAGGTGGCCGGCAGCAAGGGCAACCGGGAAAGGTTCTACTTGCTGAAGTCGCCCCACACGAAACGAAACCCTTAAGCTTGACTTATCTAAGCCCCTGATGTATAATATAGCGATTCAATTAAGGCAGTCAGATACAAGGTATGGCTACAGAAAATTTGCCCGGCAAACCCGAACCCCGTGAAAGCATCAGCAGGCTTTCTTTGTTAAATGCTGGCCGCCTGGGGCTGGGGCTGGCCGTTGGGGCGACCATACTTAATCCAACGGCGGCTGCAGCCACTGACAGGCCACCACTGGACGAAGCTGTCAGGATATATGAGCCGACAATAGAAGTACCAGAATTGTCGGAGATGCCCTTTGTAAGACCATCACCAGAGTCGGAATCTGTTGACGAAACCAGACAGCGTGTTGAGGAGCGGATCGTTTGCCCTCCAGACAAAGCCGATAAACTGAAGGGTGTGGGAGTACCGATTGGCTTGGGTCAAGAACGCTTGCCCGACACAGCCGAATTCGCTGGCCGCACCTACAGGATCACTGGTGAGGTTTGTGACCTACCGACTGCCGAAGGGTTCGCCGCGCTGGCTGAAATGTGGCAGGGTCTGGTAACAAACCGGCATCAAGACTTCGTAGCCGGCGAAGGGATTATCTATACCTATACAACAAATGAGGCTGACGGCAGCGTATCCCAGCATGATATAGAGCTTAGAAATCCGATCAGACGCGTTTATGCGAATGGCTCGGTACTTATCGCTGCTCAGTGGCTTAGTCCGGAAATGCCAGGTGATCAGCATACGCTGGAGCTAGTGGCTATTAATGCAGCATACGCGCACACAGACGATCCCCGGGGCAGGCACGGGATACCAGTTACTGGAAGAGTCGAGCGAGTTCCGGTCATGAGCTACTCCGGTGGCACCCCTCCGTTCACCCTTGAGGTAAGCAGGGAATCGGTCATTGGACCGTTTAGGCTACCAGACGATTCTACCCCAGTTGCAGTGGCGACTCATTATGTATCGCCCGCAGAATAGCCCAATAAGCTCATTGCAATACTGGTTGGTGATTGCAATAATGGCGGATAAGTCATTAATTTAAGGCTGCTGCTTTGACAAACGGGCCGCATTATAAAAAACTTCTTGTATGGCTGTTACCGACTGGTGTTGAAGCAGCCACTTATTTCTTTTTTGCCCTCGTCACTGTTTTTGCCGCGAACGCTAAAATTATCAGCCAGTATTTATACGCGCCTCCTGATCTGAACATCTGGCGCGAGGCGATGAGAATTTTGGACGATTTTTTAGCTCGGGCCTTGGGGCTGGAGCTGGCCGCTCATGTGGTTGTGGGTGTTTTTTGGGGGATGATCGGCGTACTGGTTTATTTTCTGTACTTAGCAGGTAGAAGTTTCTCGGCTGAGATCGGCAACAGTTTGGCGGAAACGTCGTATATCAGACCAGCTGGAACCGACAAGCGAGCACCCGTAAAAGAGTTCTTGTTTCGCCTGGTCCTACGCGCTGTGGTTCTGGGCGCGCTGTTTTACTTTGGCAACCTTTTCATTACTGTCTTATTGCCGTATTGGGTCGAGGTGTATCAGGAGCCTTTTAACCACGAGAGTGCGCCAAGTCGTTTAATCCAGCCCACCGCGGCGTTTATCGGACAGATTTTGGCTATGCATGCGTTCGTGGTTTTGTTCAGGCTGCTTTTTATGCGCAAGCGAATCTTTGGCGGAGAACTCGCTTAAGGGCTGGGTTCAGAATTTTTTAATTTTTTATTGTAATTTGATTTTTGAGGCGTATAGTTGGATTTCATAAGGGCGCTTACGGTTGTCCCAGAAAGAATAGCAAGTGGCCAAGCCAGTAAAGTCGCGGCTCAGTAACCGGCTAAACAAAGCCCAGGTTATTTTGGTAGCCGTGATTTTTGCGCTTATTGGGCAGGTGATTATTTCTAGTGGGGCTGCGTCCCCGTATTTGTCCATCGAGCCGGAAGCCGGCAGCGGCAACAACATAACCGTGGGTTCGGATGTTGCTGCGTCGGGAGGGCAATATATTCAGTTTGCGTCTGAAGCGTTTGAGCCGCCTGATGACGCCACTTACCCAAGCCCTAACTCGGTCGGCTATAAGGCGGAAAATTGTCCGGGCGGTACCGTCGTGGTGGATTCGCCGGCTAAGGCTCCAGCCGGGACTCATTACAACGACAACTACCTTACCGTTACCGGCAGCAACGTTACCTTAAACTGCCTGCACATTAAGCGCGGCTTATATATCGAAGGTGACGGCACCCTAACTCTGACTAACTCCATTGTCGAGGGGGCCACCTGGTTCATAGTCTATATTCCAAACGCCAGCACCGACCGGATTATCGTTGCGGATTCAACGCTGCGTTGGGGTAATGGCAGCTCAACAAATACCGACCCGGGTTCGGGGGCAGGGGTTATACAAGTCAGTAAAAACCTGCACGGTTCGCAAGTGCTAAGAAGCGATTTATCCGGCAATCCTGATGGTGTCCAGGTGGCTGGCGATGACTGGCTGATTAGCGGCAACTGGATCCATAATCTTGCTCGTATCGGCGCCTATCCAAACAACACGCACAACGATGGCATCCAGGTTTATAACGGCGCTAATATCCGAATACTGAATAACCGTATCGAGCTGGACGGCTTTGATGGAACACACCAAAACGCAACGGTATTTTTCCAGGTAACTACAGCGCCGAATCCGCAAATTATCGGCAATTTCCTGGAAGGTGGCGGCGTGGTACTTAGGCTGGAAGGCGGTGCGACCAACGCCATTATCAAAGACAATGTCTTTGGGCCTCTGGATCACAGCGTGGCCGAGTGGCCGTATTACTATTACGCGACTAACGGCGCTTCTATTGCGGAATGGTCCAACAACTGTAAGGGTGATTTGGCTGGCAACCGCTTCGAACCCTGTCAGGCGGTGAATTAATATGCCTAGCCAAAAGGGAACTAAAGCAGCAGCCATGTCAGCCAAAGAATTTATAACAAGCAAACTGCGACTTCATCTGCGCCAGGTGCTTATTGCCATGGGGATGGTCTTGGGCGGCTTGACAGTGGTGGCGGTGACGCCGCGCAGCGTGTCGGCGGCCTGCCCGGCGCCAGAAGACGACTATGGCTCTGTGACAATGACGGTTAACGTCACCTCGCCCGACACTTACCGGGTCTGGAGTCGCATCATGGCCCCGGATAGTGCTAGCAACTCCTATCTGCTGGAAGTAGACGGTGGCACCTGCCTGACGATTGGCGACAGCTCTATTCCGGCGAATACCTGGACCTGGGTTGACTATCAGAACGGCAACACTTCAAGCAAGGCTGACATTACGCTGAGTGCGGGCAGCCACACCCTGAAAGCTATAGGCAGAGAACCCGATGTAAAACTGGACCGCATTCTATTGTTAAGCGACGAGAGCTGCGTTCCGGCCGGCACAGGGGATAATTGTGCTGCTGACACGTCTCCGCCCACTGCTGGCATAACGGCGCCCACGAATGGAGCTACCGTCAGCGGCAATATCATGATAACGGCTATCGCTGAAGACGATATTGCAATGGATCGTGTCGAGTTTTACAGAGACTCCACGAAGCTTGGTGAAGACGATACCTTTCCATACAGCTATAACTGGAATACCTCTACGGTGGCTGACGGAACCTATACCTTAACCGCAAGAGCGGTTGATACATCTGATAATGAGACGGATAGCGCCGGCGTTATCGTTGAAGTTGACAATACGTCTTTGCCGGATTTGGTAATTGAATCGGTAGAACCGCTAAGCGCCACAAACGGCAGCCAGGTAATATTTAGCGCTACCGTCAGAAACAATGGCGAAGGCGCTACTACACTGGGGGTTAACCATGGCTTGCGTTTTTTGATTAACGATCAGGTTGTTACATGGTCCGGCAGCAACACCGGTGTTACAATCGGACCTGATCAGCAACATACTTTCGTTGCCAACAATGGCGTCGGCGGACTAGCTTACTGGCTGGCAGAGCCGGGGACTCATACACTGCGGGCTGAGGTCGATGATCTCGGGCTGATCGCTGAGAGCGACAATAGCAATAACTGGTATGAAGCCGACATAACAGTCGGTCAACCGCCGGGCGACACCACTAAGCCGACGGTCTCCATTACCTCACCGAGCGCCGGAGCCATTGTTTCCGGGACAGCTGTCGTGACAGTCAATGCTAACGACAACGTCGGCGTTACAGAGGTTAGGTTTTATGTTGACGGCAATCAAAACGGATCGGCCGATTTCAGCCCGCCCTACAGCTTTAATTGGGACACTACCGAGGTCGCGAACGGTTCGCACATCCTGACAGCCCGGGCTTACGATGCCGCCGGCAACGAGCAGCTGTCAGCCGGTGTCAGCGTGAGCGTGGCTAACTCGCCGCCCAAGACAGGTGATATTAACGGCGACGGCAAGGTAGATGTTTTCGACCTGAGCATCCTGGCCACCAACTTCGGCCTCGGGGGCAGGTTATTGGCTCATGGCGATTTAAACGGGGACAGTGTCGTTAATGTATTCGATCTGTCGATTTTAGCAACCAACTGGGGAAATTAGATGAAGAAAAACAAATCAATACCTAGTACAATTTCAGGGCTCACTACTTTAGTGATACTTGGAACGCTGTTTAATCCGGCCCGGGCTGCCGGCAATGCCAGCTATTCACTGTCGCCAGCCAGCGGCAGCCACAATGTTGGCTCTAGCTTTTCTGTGACTGTTTATGAAAATAGCGGCAGCGAAACGGTCAATGCCGTCGAAGCGATCCTTGCTTACAACCCGGCCAAGCTGCAGTTTGTCAGCGTCAGTACGTCGGGCAGTCCTTTCACGACTTGCACCCAGACTTCCGGCGGCGGCGGTAGCGTCAATATTGTTTGTGCCAGGCTGGCAGGCACCACCACCGGTAGCCAATTGGTCGGCAAGGTCACTTTCAAGGCTTTAGCGGCGACCGGCAGCACCACTATTACGTTCGGATCAAGCTCGCATATCATACGTTCGCCTGACACGGTGGACATCTGGAACGGCAATACAGCAGGCGGGACGTACGTGTTGAAGACCCCGTCGTCAAATGGCGGTGAGACTCCATCGACCGGCGGCTCCAAACCTCCCGCCTCAACCCCTAATAAAAGCAACAAGCCGCCTCAGAATAAGCCTGCCGGCGGCTCGACCCCGGAACCATCTGAAGATGAAAAGGATAGTGAGACCGAAACCGAGACCGATAAACCGGACACAGCCAATGAAGAACCGGCTAAAACGGGCTATTTGGTGGCGGTAAGGGTTACCGATAAGAAAGGTAATCCAATCACAAACGCTACCGTTGCACTCGGTGATTTGTCAGCTACTACCGACGAGACGGGCGTCGCGAGCTTTACCGAAGTTCCAAGCGGCAGCTATGAGATATCGGTAGATTCGGCGGAAGGCGCAGTCAAGAGTACCGTTACTGTGGCTGAGGGCGACTCGCCGCTTGCCGTGCAGGAGTTTCAGATGGTAATTAACGAGCCATTCTCCTGGTTCTGGATAGCCACAGCCGCCGGAGTTACGCTCCTTGGGGGCTTGGGCCTATGGCTATGGCGGAGTGGCAGTCTAGCCGGTACCATCAGCCGACTGCGCTTAACCAAAGGTCAACCGACATACAACGATGAGCTTGGTTCAGTAGCCGGGCAGAGTGGTCCGAACGCCCCTGATGATGACGAGACGTTAGCCGAAATTGAAGCCAGACTGGCGAATATAAAAGGCGCCGAGGTTAATAAGCCGGGCGAGGTAGTTGTACCGCCGGGAAGCCAGCTGAGTGATGCTGGCGACGAACCGGTTACTTACAAGAAACACTAAACGTTAAATTTGAATTCGACGACGTCGTTGGGCTGCATAACGTAGGTTTTACCTTCGGTGCGGACCTTGCCGGCAGCTTTGGCGGCGGCTCCTGAACCGGCGGCGACCAGATCGTCATAGTCGATAACCTGGGCGGCGATAAAGCCTTTTTCAAAATCGCCATGAATGACCCCGGCAGCCTGCGGCGCGGTGGCCCCTTTAGGAATGGTCCAGGCCCGGACCTCTTTTTCGCCGGCTGTCAGATAGCTTTGCAGGCCCAAAACGTCGTAGGCGGCACGGATAACCTGATTCAGTCCCGGCTCGCCCTGACCGTAACTTTCCAGCATTTCCTGCCGGTCGACCGGGTCGAGCCCGCGCAGTTCATCCTCCAGCTTGGCGCTGACAAATACGGCCTGTGCCGGTGCTACCAATTGTGAAAGCTGGCGTTTTTTTGCTTCGTCATTAA
>CAZMXN010000003.1:24432-99897 GCA_964570275.1 uncultured Candidatus Saccharibacteria bacterium | reverse complement strand
GCCTTGCGGCACATGCACCTCAAGCATGCGCGTATACCAATTCCGCCACTCGCGCTTACAATGAGCTCTATCACTATACTACAGCTTACTCTGTTGGCAAAGAGAGCCGATTATGGTAGCATTACGGGGGTCAAACAGCCCAATAAGGGTGATTAGCTCAGTTGGCTAGAGCATCTCGTTTACACCGAGAGGGTCGGGGGTTCGAGTCCCTCATCACCCACCAGGCAAACAGTCCATCCAACAAGATGGGCTTTTTGTTTGTACGCGAACTAGTCGAACACCCGACCCGGATAGGGGTACAAAATACCGGTGGCATTGCCGCAAGGTTTCAAAAACACAGCGTGGCTGGTTGGCCAGCGGTTAGCTGCGGGGCATGTGGCCGTAGAGGTGTTCCATCGAGTATTCGTTGCGCAGCAGCGGCTTGATATCGTTTAGTTCGACGTTGATTTTTACGCCCGGGTTCATGATGCCGTACGGGTCGAAGATAGTCTTGACCTTATTAAACAGCTCATAAACCGCCTCGCCGTAGAGTTTCTTCAGATAGGGCGCCCGCAGACGGCCGTCACTGTGCTCACCGCTGGTGCTGCCGCCCATCTCGATCACCATGGTGTAGTAATCGTCGATGATCTTAAAGACTTTTTGACGGTCACCAACTTGACTTAAGTCCAGAAACGGCTGCATGTGCAGGTTGGCGTTGCCGGCGTGACCCCAGACGGCAATCCGCAAGTTGTACTTCTTGAATATCCGGTAAACGCCCTCGATATAATCGCCGAACCGCTCGACCGGCACGATGCCGTCCTCGATGATCGGCAGGGCTTTGGAATTACCCTCGGTGTGCGCGATGACGGCGGCGGCGCTGTGGCGCAGCTTCCAGAGTTGCTCCTTGGCTTCATCGTCGGTCTCGATCTGGTACTGAGCGCCGTGATTATCGAGAATTTTAACGGCCTTTTTGGTCATCCGCTTCTTGACCCGCTCGCTGGTATTGTCGAATTCAATCAGTATGACCAGTTTGGGGAAAGGCTTATCAAGGACACCTTTGAGCTGGTTGGGATTGGTTTGATCGATGAAGTTCAGCAGGTTGTCATCGACCAGCTCAATGGCGCTCGGAGTTTCCGGCAGCTCGTTCAGCTCGGCCACCGCCTCCTGGGCCTGCTTGAGATCATTGAAGTACGCGGCGATAAGCGTGGTGTGCGGATTGTACGGTTCGGTGTCGATAACCGCTTCGCTTACGATACCGAGCGTGCCCTGCGAACCGACAATCAGCGGCGTCAAGTCGAATGAGCCGTCTTTGCGCTTGACATCAACCAGGTCATAGCCGGCCGAGTTTTTAGTGACATTAAGCCGCATTGATTCAATGACCTCGGCGTTTTCTTCGATCAGGGCATCCAGCGACCGATAAATCTCGCCCTCAAACGATGACAGCCCCATTTTGCGGCTGAGCTCCTTTTTGCTGAGGCGACGGGTCTCGATAACCTCGCCATTGGCCAGAATCAGGCGCAGGCTGCGGGTATAATCGCGCGTGCTGCCGTATTTGATGGTTTTTTCGCCGGCCGCGTTGTTGGCAATGGCGCCGCCGACGGTGCAGTATTCGATTGAGGACGGGAACGGCGGCAGAAAACGACCATGCGTATGCAAAGTCTGCTGAAGTTTGGCGTAGTTGATGCCGGGCTCAATGGTAGCCGCGCCGGTTTTGGCATCCAGCTCTACCAGGCGGTTCATATGCGCCGGAAAGACCATCATTACGCCGCTGCCCAGCGCGCCGCCGGCCTGGTCGGTACCGGCACCTCGGGCGGTGATGGGAATAGTCCGGCCGCGTTCGGCCAGCTGCCAGGCAAAGCGGGCGGTCTTACGAACATCCTGTTCGTTACGGGGGTAGACCACAATTGACGGAGTTACTTTAAAAACACTGCCGTCTGTCGCGAAATACTTGCGCGCATCCGCCGAAGTCATTACCTCTCCAACCAAATGCTCCTGCAAGTAATGTGCAACCTTGTTCATGAAAAGTTTACCCCTGTTCTGAAGTTGTTTATGCTGGTGTTCATAATAGCATAAAACCGCCCGGCCGAGACAGACCGGGTATCAAGAGATCATTGGCACAAGGACTTGGTCACCTTACCGGCGACCCCGCCTCAGCTCGGGTGGCTGCCCAGCCACGCCGGGCTTCCGGCCTTGCGAACTGCCACCGGCAGTCCTCACCTCCACGGAGGTTCAAGGCTTTTCAATACCAATAAAAATATCCGGGTGTATGCCCGGGTATTATTATTGGTGCGGATGAGAGGACTTGAACCTCCACGTTCCTAAGAACACTAGCTCCTGAAGCTAGCGCGTCTACCAATTCCGCCACATCCGCGTATAAGAAATGAACGTTGCTTGGCTCGTACAATCTTACAACCTAACCACCCCTAAATCAACATTCGGCGGTCAGGCGCTGGCCTCCGGCCGGCCGATCACCCGCTACTGTCGGCCGTCGCGCTCCTGTCTAACGCGCCAATTATGAACGTTGGCATAGCGATCGGCCGCCACATTAATGGTTTCCGAGTTGAGGCCGAAAAGCGGTTCCCGGGCGATATAAAGAAACCGCGGCCGGTACAGCGCCAGAGCCGGGGCATCGCGGCGCCAGGCTTCCAGAAACGGCTCGTATTTAGCCGCCCGCAGTGCCGGGTCGAGTCGGGTCCGGCCGGCTTCCAGTGCGGCGTCGGCGGCGTCGGATTTGTACTCACTGAAGTTGAGCCGATTCTGAGCATTGACCGACGCCTGCGAACTGTGCCAGTAGACAAACGAGTCCGGATCCTTGCCCAGCGCGACCCCGTAAACCAGCACGTCGTAATTGTGAAAGGCCAGGTTGTTTTGCAGTTCGCTCTCCGGCTGGAGCCGGACATCCGCCTCAACCCCTACAGCCCGCCACTGTTCGCGCAGCAACCGGGTCACATGATTGTACTCGCCGGTGGCCTGTGAAATCACCTGAAACTTGAGCGGCTTGCCATCCTTGGAGCGCAGCCCCGACTCGGGGTCACGAACCCAGCCGGCTTCATCCAGCAGCTTATTGGCTTCTTTCTGGCTGTGCGCCAGCTGCACCAGATCCGGATTATAGCCAATGTGTTCTTTGAGCAACGGGCCGTTTAATGCTGCCACCGGATGGCCAATGCTGCCGGCAATGGCCGGCACGTCGGCCGCTCTAACCAGCGCCCGGCGAACTCTGACGTCGCCCAGAATCTCGTGACTGGTGCGGAAAAAGGCCATCACTCCGCCGGTCAGCGGAATGTTGTGCTCCTGAAGCGAAGTGTCGTCAATCAGTTCGTCGGGAACGCTGGACAAACCGGCCATGGCCTGGACTTCCTGTTCCTCGAAATCCCTGATCAACCGGGTTTCGTCACGAAACGTCCGGATCACGAACCGGTTAAGCGTCGACGGGCTGAAATGATAATCCGTAAACGGCACCAGGCCGATACGTTCCTCGCGGTCCTCCGGCGTCGTACCCACAACTTCGACGGTGCGCAGCCGGAACGGACCGGCCCCGACCAGCTCGACGGTGTTAAACCGCACCGAGCGCAGCTGCTCCAGCGGCACACCACCCAAAACATGTTTGGGCACGATGCCATTGGTCAGCGAGTGCGGAAACGGCGCCAGCGAATTGGGCAGGGTGAACGTTATGGTGCGCTCGTCAACGGCGGCCACTTTAATCCCCTGCCAGCTGCTAAACAGCGGTGATTTGGCGTCCGGATTCTGGATTGTCGCATAAGTGAACACGACGTCTTCGGCCGTTAGCGGCTGGCCGTCATGCCACTTAAGCCCCTCGCGCAGCCTGACCGTATAGGTGGTTTCGTCGTCATTGATCGACCAGCTTTCCGCCAAATCGCCGACCAACTGGTTCTGCTCGTCATACTTCAGCAGACCGGCAAAGACCAGCCTTGACACGGCGCTGTCTACCGGGCCGGAAGCGTACAGCGGATTGGCGTTGGAGTAAGTGCCGATGATGCCCTCGGTAAACGTCCCGCCGTCCGCCGGCTGCAGTTCCAGATAATACTGTCCCAGCGCCCTGGTCTGAACCAGCACTCCCACAATCAGGATGGACACCAGCAGAACCCAGCTCAGCATAAACCGCCACACGCCGCCCAGCCGGCCCAGGCGCCGGATAAAATGCCGCTCCAGGTTCTCCTCGGCCTGAATACCCATGTCCTCGACCTGCCGTTTACGGCGGCGGAAGACGCGGCGGATCCGCAGCTTGGTGGCTCTATCTATCATCTTTGCTCCAGGCAGACGAGGTGCAGCTTAGGTGTGAATTGTTGTCGCTAGCTATACTTGATGCCACTACCTTATCCGTCATCCAAAATACGTTAAGTTTCCCTGGCTCAGGCCATGATGCTCAGCAGAATCGACGCCGCGAAGACAATGGCGGTGATGATGGTGAGCTGATGCAGGGATTTGTCCGAACCACGCCGCACGGTGTTGACCTCGCCGCCGCCGCCCAGACCAGCTCCCAGAGACGCTCCCCGGGTCTGGACCAGAATCAGCAGAATCAGCAGAATCATTGAACCGATGCTGATGTAATTAAGTATGCTCATATCGTTTTAACCAAAAACTATCTTTCCTCTAAAATAGTGGTTACCAGATAGTTTACCAAGCCTATCACCACACCGGCAAGCATGGCGGTCCCGAAGCTCTCGACCTCCAGGGACGAATACAGTTTGCTGGCCAGCAGCACCATCAGACCGTTAATGACTATCATAAACAGGCCGAGACTGAATAAAATTGCCGGCAGCGACAGGATCACAATGATCGGCTTGATGATGGTGTTGATGATGGCCAGCACCAAACCGGCGACGATGATCACACCGATGCGGCTGTCGTAGGTGATCCGGTCGTCCAGCAGGCCGGCGGCCACCCACAGCCCCAGGCTGCAAACAAACCAGCGCACCAAAAAACGGGTTAACGGTCTCTTCATAATCTTAACCTTATTGTAGGCTACTCCAGGCTCCGCGACAAGCCGGCCGACAGTACCTCGCAGCCGGTTTTGGTAATGACTACATTGTCTTCGATACGAACGCCAAGGCCTTCTTCGCGAATATAGATGCCGGGTTCGACCGTCAGCACCATACCGGCCGCCAGCGGCTGGCGATAATCCCCGACATCATGGGTATCAAGCCCCAGGAAGTGGGAAACGGCATGAGGGAAATACCGGCGCGCCGCCGATTTGTCGCCTGGGCCCACCAGCTCGAGCCGGCGCAGCTGTTCAAGCGTAGCGGTGGTGGCCAGCTCCTCGACTGCTTTTGGCGTTAGTCCCGGTTTTAGAGCGGCGATCACCTGCTCCTGCACGCTAACAACCGCCTGGTGCACTGCCCGGAGTCGCTTATCCGGCTGACCGACCGCCCAGGTCCGGGTCAGATCGGCGGCATAGTTGCTGACCTCGGCGCCGACATCAAGCAGCAGCTGCGATCCGTCAACCAGCTGGCGGTCATTGGCCTCGTAATGGAGCGTGCAGGCGCTCTTTCCGGCGGCGATAATCGGCCGGTAGGCATGGCCGCCGGCGCCGCTTAGCCGGAACAACCTGCTCAAGTCAGCTTCGATTTCATACTCAAATTTATAATCACCAAGCCGGGATTTAATCTCTGTTAGGCCGGCTTCGGTGATCGAAATGGCCTGCTTGATGGCGGCGATTTCCGGAGGCTGCTTAACTTGTCGCAGCCCGGCCAGCTTCGGCCCGATATCGTCCAGCTTCAGGCCAGCCACGCCGGCGTGCAGCCGGGAGACCAGCCGGACGCGGGCCGGGTTGGTGTAAAGCCCGTGGCTGTCCACATAGGCCGGCGGCGGCAGGGTCGTCGCCGCCCGGCCGGTCTGCTTAAGGCTGGCGATCAGTCTCTGCCAGCCGGCTTCATAATCAAAAATCTCAGCTATACCGGACGTTTCAGACATGGCGCGCCGGTCGATATCCCCCTCGAAAATCTTTCGCGTCTCGTCGCGCGGCGGCACAATCAGGTAGTCACCGGCCTCGTCAATCACCAGGATAATGTCCGGCTCGGCTATGCCGGTCAGATACCAGAAATTACTGTCCTGCCGGAACGGAAAAGCGGTGTCGTTGGTTCGCTGCAGCAAACCGCTGGCCGTCACGACCAGCGGCGTTCCGGGGTGTTCTGCCCGTAACCGGCGGCGGTTACCGGCAAAGAATTCGGCGTCAAACAACTTGTTCATGCTGGCGTTTAGTATAGCAGCCGATTGAACGATCTAGCCGTCGGTACGCTTTTTATAAGCCCGCAGGTACTGGCGCAGAATGACTGCTTTCTTGGCACCGATGGTTTTCTCCAGCTCCCAGTCACGGGCCTGGATCACGCCCTTAACCGAACCGAACGTTTTAAGCAGTTTCTTCTTGGTGGCCGGCCCGATCGTCGGCACCTCATCCAGCAGGCTGGCAGTCTGGCGCCTGGCTTTTAGGACCGAGTGATAGCTGACGGCGAAACGATGCGATTCGTCGCGGATGCGCTGCAATAACTTGACCAGGTTGGTCGACTTAGGCAGATTCAAGAGGATAAAATCGCCCGTTTCCTGGGCGAAGCCGCCCAGCCGGCGCAAGACCTCCAAATCAAGCTGGACGCTGCTGCCCGGCTTGTTAGTGCTTAGTTCCTGGTTATTAGTTCTTGGATCTTGGATCTTAGTACTTGGAACCTGGCTGATGGCTCTTTGCTCCCTGTTATCTGTTATTTGTTGCCTGTTACCTGTTGTCTGTTCCTTGTTATCTGTTATCTGTTGTCTGCTACCTGTCCCCTTCCGTATCACCACCTGTTCTTCCCGCTTGGCCAGCCCGATAAACGGAATCGTCGTCAGACCGGCCTCATCACGCGCCCGGATTGCCGCGTCGAGCTGACCCTTGCCGCCGTCAATCAGCACTAGGTCCGGCAGGCCCCACTTTTGCCGGTTGCGGTCGCTGAGCCGGCGCGTAATCGTTTCGTGCATGTTATAGAAATCGTCGTTTTTGTTGATTTTGGTTTTGAATTTGCGGTACTCGCCCTTGTTGCTGACGCCGTTGGTAAACACCACCATGCTGGCCACGACGTCGGTTCCCTGCATATGGCTGATATCGTAGCCTTCGATCCGTCTTAGCAGCCGCCGCCTGGGTTTGTCCGCCGTTTCCTCATAAAGCCCCAGCAGTTCGGCCAGTTCATTTAGGGCATGGTCCTTGCTGATGTCCTGAAACTCCTTGTCGCTGAAGATCACCTGATTATCGAGCCGGCGGAGGGCAAAAAGCTGGTTGCGGGCCCGGGCCGCCTCCTCGAACCGGGCGTTTTTAGCTAAACGCTTCATGTCGCGCTCCAGATCTTTCTCGATGGTTTTTCGCTTGCCTTCAATGATGGACATGAGCTTGCGCAAGTTGGCCCGGTAGTCTTCCAGGCTGGTTTTGCCCTCTTCCAGACCCGGGTCCAGACCGAGGTGATAGTGCAGGGTGGCCCGTTTCTGGCCGGGCGTACGCCGGGTCGAGAACGGGAAAATTCGCCGCAGCAACCTTAAGGCCTGTCGAACGCTGCGGGCGCTTAAGTACGGGCCGAAATAGCGGGCGCCATCATCCAGCGGGCGGCGGGTAGTCGTGACCGTCGGGAAATCGCTGTCGTAATCAATCCGGATGTAGGTCATTGATTTGTCATCACGCAGCAGGATGTTGTAACGCGGCATGTAGCGGCGGATCATTTCGGCCTCTAAAAACAGGGCTTCGATTTCGCTGTCGACCACCATCCAGTCAGTGTCGGCAATTTCGCTCACTAAGGCTTCGGTTTTCGGATCGCGCGTCCGCGACTGCTGAAAGTATTGCCTGACCCGGTTACGGAGCACCGCGGCCTTGCCGACATAAATGATCTCGCCTTTAGCGTTTTTGTGAAAATAAACGCCCGGAGCTTTGGGCAGATCGTCCAGCTTGGCTTTTAGCCGGCTGTTCATACCTGCTCCTCGCCTAAAGCGTGCCGTCTCATCAGCCGCTTCTCGCGCCGCCTAACCCCCAGCAATCTGTCCCACGGGCTGTCCGGTCCGATCTTTTCGACCCAGACCGTCACCAGGCCGGCCCGCTTGCCGCCCCACATATCGGCAATCAGCTTGTCGCCAATCATAGCTGTTTCGGCCGGCTTGCCGCCGAGGTACTGTAGGACTTTCGCGAAAAACCGGCGGCCCGGTTTGCGCGTCCACAAACTGGCCCGGATAACCTGGGCGTCCATGCTCTCGGCCAGCGGCACCAGATCGTTGGTCAGCCGGTTGCTGGCTATACACCAGCCCGAGAAAAGCCCGCGTTTTGACCTTAAAAACAGCTTCGTTTCAGCCGACAACACCCGGCCGCGAAAGTGCACCAGCGTAGAGTCGGCGTCAAAAGCCACGTACTTGATCCCGGCCGCCCGAAGCGCTTCAAAATCCACGTCGAGCAGGGACTTCGCCATGTAGTCCGGCACATAGTCGGGCGTGTCAGCCGCGCGTTTCAGTTTCTTCATACCCCTAATTGTATCTGTACTGTCGGCTAAGTGGAAGAACACCGGCCGCAGGCATAAGCAGCGGGCGCCACAAACCGTGCTGGTCGCGCCCCCCACGCTTAGGCGGCAGCGGAAGCGGCCGGTCGGGCAGTCACGCAGGCCTGGCAGAAATCGCGCCCGGCACAACTCTCACAAACCAGCACCAGCTTATTGCACTGCGCGTTGGCGCAATTTAAGTAATTACTGGTTGAACCTTCGCAGTGGGTACAGCGGCCGATGTCCCGGGCCTGGTCGCTGAACTGCACTTTCATCCGGCCGTCAAAGACGTGCAGCTTGCCTTCCCACATCCCGTCGTCACCGAATTTTTCGCCGTACTTTACAATGCCGCCGTCGATCTGATAAACCTCCTTGAAACCGCGCTTTATCATGAGCGCGCTGAGGATTTCGCAGCGAATACCGCCGGTGCAGTAGGTGACGATCGGCTTGTCCTTGATGGCATCATATTTCGGGTCTTCAATTTCTTCTATAAAATCCCGTGACGTTTCAATGTCCGGCACGACAGCGTCCTTGAACTTGCCGATCTCGGCCTCATACTTGTTCCGTCCGTCAAAAAAGACCACTTCATCGCCGCGCTCCTTAAGCAGGCGGTGGACTTCCTCGGGCTTCAGATGCTTGCCGCCGCCTACCACGCCGGTCTCGTCAACCTGCAGCTCATCAGCCGCCTTAAAGGTGACGATTTCCGGCCGGACCTTGACACTTAGTTTGGGAAAATCGTCCGCGCCGCCGTCGCTCCACTTATAATTTATACCTTTGAACACGGCGGTCTGGTTCATGGCGCTTTTGTAAGCGCGCAGGGCTTTAAGCGGTCCGCCAAGCGTACCGTTAATGCCGTGCCGACTAACAATAATCCGGCCCTTTAAGCCAAGATTTTTACAAAGCTCCAATTGCCAGAGTCTGGTCATCTCCGGGTCCTTCACCGGCACAAACTTGTAATACAGGATAATTTTTTGCATCGACTATATTCTAACAGAAACTGGTCAGCGTTTGACAACAGTGATATAATTGTTGCAATTATCACAAATCTAAGGGAAAGGCCGGCAAAAATGAGAGAGATCACCTCGCTAAAAGGTATGGCTGGCTATTACCCGACAGCTCGTTAGCCAGTAAAACCAACACCCTAAAAAATAATTAATAACCCGATCGAACGCGGCCAACGGAGACCGCTGTCCTAATGAAGACCAAACCGCAAAACGCCAAGCAGATCTTCGCCTTTTACTGGCGACAGGCCAAAGCCTACCCGATTCCTCTGATCGGGGCATTCCTGGTTTTGCCGCTGACCGTGCTGGTTAACACTTTCCTGCCCCCTTTGGTGTTGGCCAGAGTTCTGGAGCGCCTGAGCGCCGGTGATTATGTGCCCGGCGAACCCTGGCAGAGCTTCGGTCCGGAAATTATTGTCTACGCCGCGCTGACCCTTACCGGCGGGCTGGTTTTCTGGCGGCTGGTTGATGTTTTCGTCTGGACGCTTGAAGGCCGGGTCCAGCGCGACCTGGCCCGTAAAGTCTTTAACCACTTAATGAGCCGCGGCGCTGACTTCTTTGCCGATAATTTTTCCGGCTCGCTGGTTTCACAAACCACCAAGCTGCTCAGCTCTTACGTGCGCATTGCCGATATCACTTTCTTCGGCACAGTTCCTCTGGTTTTGGGCATAGTTATTACTTCGGTAATTTTGTGGCCGCGGGCGCCCTGGTTCGTAGTCGGGCTGATTGTTTTGTCAATCGCCTATGTCTACGTTTCGTTCAAGGCCTCGGCACCGGTGCGGCAAGCCGGCAGCCGGCACGCTGCCATCGAGAGTGCCCAGACCGGCTACCTGGCTGACGCCATAACTAACGCCATGACCATTAAGAGCTTCGCCGCCGAAGCCCGCGAAAGACAGGCGTTCCGCGCTGTCACCAGCCGGACCCACCACGAACTTAAGAAAGTCATGCGCGCCCACCAGAAGCAAATGCTGTATTTCAGCGGCGCCAGCGGTACCATCTCGGCCGCATCGCTGGCGCTCGCGGTTATCAGTGTGGTGAGTTTTGGTGCCAATCTGGCTACGGTTTTCCTGATATTCAACTACACGGCAGTCATCGTCAACCAGCTGTTTAATTTCAGCAACCAGGCTTTGCGCGGCTATAACCGCGCCATTGGCGACGCCAATGATATGGTAAGAATACTCAGCCAGCCGATTGAAATTAAGGATCCGGCCAGACCCGAGGCGCTCAGAATCAGCCGCGGCGACATTCGTTTTGCAGGCGTCAGCTTCAAGCACAAAGACGCCACCGAAGCAATTTTTAAGAACCTGGATCTGCGCATCAAACCCGGTGAGAAAGTCGGTCTGGTCGGGCACTCCGGCTCCGGCAAAACCACGCTGACCCGTTTGCTGCTGCGTTTCTCCGATCTGGACAGCGGCGCCATCCTGATTGACGGCCAGAATATCGCCTCGCTGGCACAGAGTGACTTAAGAAGCTCTATTGCTTACGTACCACAGGAGCCGTTGCTGTTTCATCGCTCAATTGCCGAAAACATCGGCTACAGCATCGTTGACGCGACTGACCGGGAAGTCCGGGCCGTCGCCCGTCAGGCCAACGCCGCCGAGTTTATTGAGGGCTTGCCCGATGGCTACGATACGATTGTCGGCGAGCGCGGGATCAAACTGTCCGGCGGCCAGCGTCAGCGTGTCGCCATCGCCCGGGCCATGCTCAAGAATGCGCCGATTCTGGTGCTCGATGAAGCGACCAGCGCGCTTGATTCAGAAAGTGAAACCTTGATTCAGGATGCGCTTTGGAAGTTAATGGAAGGCCGCACCGCTATCGTCATCGCCCATCGGCTTAGCACCATCCAGAAAATGGACCGCATCCTGGTTATGGACAATGGCAAAATCGTCGAACAGGGCAGCCACCGCGAACTAACCCGGGCCGGCGGCGTTTACGCCAAACTCTGGCAACGCCAATCCGGCGGATTTTTGGAAGAATAGGCAGCTGGCACGCTCCGGACAAGGCGCAAGGAGCAGCCACAAAAATCTCCAGCAGGAGTGCCTACTCTTCTTCCTTCGCTTCGGTCGCTTCGTCTTCGGCTGATGGCTGCTTTTCTTCTGTCGCCTCGACGTCCACGCCGTCCTTGGCCGCATCGGCCGCCAGGTCGGCGGCGGCAGCGTCAGCTTCGGCTATCTGGTCTTTCGGCATCTCCACATAAGCAATGGTCTGTTCCGGTTCGGTCAGTACCGTCACGCCCTCGGGCACCTTTAAATCGGCCACGGTCAGCTTGTCGCCGACTTCCGTCAGGCCGCTGGGATCGACCACGAATTCTTCCGGCAAATCATTCGGCAGGGCCTCCACGGCCACTTCGGTGAGCTGGGTCAGCACCATCAGGCCGGCCTTTTCAGCCGGGATCTCGGCTTCTGCCAGCACGATGGCGATATCGGTTTCCACTTTCTCATCTTGGTTGATGGCGTTAAAAACGACATGGCGCAGCTGGCGTTTGGTCGGCTCAAAGTCGACGTCCTTGATCATAGCCAGGTGCTTTTTATTGCCGACCTTCAGCTCAACCGGCTGGTGTTTGCCGGCCGCTTCGTAAGCTTTAATCAGCTCCGAGTAAGGCGCCATGACGTGAATCGACGGCTTGCCGTGGTCATGAATGACGGCCGGAACCACGCCCTGACGGCGCAAGCCGCGCACCGCTTTACCCAAAACATCGCGCTCCTTTAAGGCCACCACAACCGAATCGTTACTCACAAGCAATACCTCCAAATGTCGTTTATAGACCCATATTGTACCATGTTTTCCGGGGAAGCTGGACTTGAAGCGTAGTGCCGCGGTAAGATTAAGCGGCATGATAAGCATCGACAAAGCGATCTTAGGCGGCGGTCTCATTGCCATCGGCGCTACGGTCTTCGCCGAATCCGGCCTGCTGATCGGGTTCTTTTTGCCGGGCGACACGCTGCTATTCGGTGCCGGCATCCTGGCCTCGCAAGGCACGCTGCCGCTTGGCTGGCTGCTGTTTATCGTCATTACGGCGGCGATTGTCGGCGACAACGTCGGCTACAGTATCGGCCGTAGAGCCGGCCCGCGGATTTTCCGCCGCAAGGACAGTATCCTGTTCAAGCACGAGCACATCGAAAAAGCCGAGAGTTTTTATAAAGCCCATGGCGGTAAAACCATCATCCTGGCCCGGTTCATACCCATCGTCCGCACCTTCGCACCAATGGTCGCCGGCATCGGCAAAATGCCCCGCGGCCGGTTCATGTTCTTCAATGTTTTCGGCGGCTTCCTGTGGGGCGGCGGCGTCACGCTGGCCGGTTATTGGTTCGGCAGCAAAGTTCCGTGGGTCGAAGAATATATCACGCCGGTCATCTTAGGTATCGTACTGCTCAGCATCGTCGGCTCGACAGCGCACATCCTGCGCGACGCAGACAACCGGCGGATTCTGCTGAAAAAGCTGCGCTTCGGGCTGAGAAACGTCTTCCTCAACAAACGGGTGGATTAGCTTTTAGGCTCCAGTTTATCAACCAGCCGGTCCCAGAACTCGGCCGTGGCAACCGGTCCGATCAGCTGACTCACCTCGCTCAGGCAGACCTCCAGCATGTCGGCGTAGTCCCATTGGTCCGGCTCCGGATAGCAGGGCTCTTCACCACTAATGACAATGCCGGCCAGGTTCTCAGCCTCGGCCAGCAAAACGCTGACCAGTGCCCGGTTGTCGGCCGCCTCCGGTGATTTCATGATTAGATGATTTTCTTTAAGAACCGGCCGGTGTAGGAGTTGGCGTTTTTAGCGATTTGCTCCGGCGAACCGGTAGCGATGACTTTGCCGCCACCGCTGCCGCCCTCCGGACCCATGTCAATCACATGGTCGGCCGATTTTATAACGTCCAGATTGTGCTCAATAATCACCATGCTGTTGCCGGTGTCGACCAGGGCGTGCAGCACGCCGAGCAGCTTATCGACGTCGGCAATGTGCAGACCGGTCGTCGGCTCGTCCAGGATGTACAATGTCCGGCCGGTCGAGCGCCGCGACAGTTCGGTAGCCAGCTTGATGCGCTGGGCTTCACCGCCAGACAGCGTGGTTGCCGGCTGTCCCAGGGTGATATAGCCCAGACCAACGTCAACCAGGGTTTGCAGCTTGCGGGCGATGGCCGGGATATTGCCGAAGAACTCCAGCGCGCTTTCACAGGTCATTGCCAGCACGTCGCTGATGGTCCTGCCTTTGTAGTGGATTTCCAGCGCTTCGCGGTTATAGCGCTTGCCGTGACAGACTTCGCACGGCACGTAAACGTCCGGCAGAAAGTGCATCTCGATTTTGATAATACCGTCGCCGGCGCAGTTTTCACAGCGGCCGCCGCGGACGTTGAAACTGAACCGGCCGGCCGAATAACCGCGCAGCTTGGCTTCCGGCATGCTGGCGAAAAGTTCGCGGATCGGCGTGAACAGGCCGGTGTAAGTCGCCGGGTTGGACCGCGGCGTCCGGCCGATCGGTGACTGGTCAATGATTATCGCCTTGTCAAGATTGTCGATGCCTTCGATGTCGTCATGCCGGCCGGGCACCATGTTGGCGCGCATCAGCCGGGCCGACAGCTCTTTGGCCAGAATATCGTTGATCAAACTGGACTTGCCGGATCCGGACACGCCGCTGACCACCACCATTTTGCCCAGCGGTATTTCAACGTCAATGCTCTGAAGGTTATTTTCGCGGGCGCCTTTTATGAGCAGCGATTTGCCGTTGCCGGAACGGCGCTTTTTCGGGACGGCAATTTGACGCCGGCCGCGCAGGAACTGGCCGGTGATACTGTCTTCAACCCTGGCGACCTCTTCCGGAGTGCCCCGGGCAACGATCTCGCCGCCGTGCACGCCGGCACCGGGTCCGATATCCAGCAGATAATCGGCCGTGCGGATGGTGTCCTCGTCGTGCTCGACCACCATGACCGTATTGCCTAAGTCGCGCAGGTGTTTTAGCGTGTTGATCAGCCGCTCGTTGTCGCGCTGGTGCAAACCGATCGACGGCTCGTCCAGAACATACAGCACGCCCTGGAGGCCGGAACCGATCTGCGTGGCCAGGCGGATACGCTGAGCTTCACCGCCGGACAGTGTGGCGGCGCTGCGGGCCAGGCTCAGATAATTCAAGCCGACGTCCTGCATAAACTTCAACCGGGCGCAGATTTCTTTGAAAATCTGTTTGGCGATCTGACTCTCTTTTTCGCTCAGCTTGATGCTGCCAAACAGCTTGTTGGCTTCGTCGATTGACAGTTCGCAAATATCCATGATCGAACGGTCGGCGACTGTCACGGCCAGAACCTCCGGCCGGAGGCGGCGGCCCTTGCAGGCGTGACACGGCCGCTCCTGCATAAACCGCTCGATGTCACGGCGCATAAAATCGCTCTCGGTCTCCTTGTGGCGGCGCTCCAGGTTGGGAATGACCCCTTCGTAGGTGGTGGCAAACGAGCGGCCCGGACCGAGTTTGATCCGATACGTTTCATTGCCGGTACCGTACAGGATGCGCTCCAGATCAACATCCTTCAGCTCACCGGTCGGCACATGCAGCGAGAAGCCGTAACGCTCGGCCACGGCCTGCATTTTCTTAGTGTACCAGGCGTCGGCGTTGAAGCGGTTGAAAGGCCGGATAGCGCCTTCGGCGATGGTCAGCCGGCCGTTCGGAATTACCAGCTCCGGATCAACCTCCAGACGCGAACCAAGCCCGGTACACACCGGGCAGGCGCCGTGCGGGCTGTTAAAGCTGAATGTCCGCGGCTCCAGCTCGGGAATGGCCACGTCGGGATGATCGATACAGGCATACATCAGGCTGAACGACCGCTCGCTGTCGTCGTCGGCGTTCCAGACCTTGAGCTTGCCGTCGGCCAGATCCAGCGCCTGCTCGACACTCTGGGCCAGCCGGCCGCGGGAGGCTTCGTCATTCACCAGCCGGTCGGCGACAATTTCAATGGAGTGTTTGTAGTTTTTATCTAGCTCCGGGAACTCATCCAGGGCATAGACCACGCCATCGACCCGGGCCCGGGCGAAGCCGGCCCGCTGAAACTGCTCCGGGATGTGCTCGAACGCACCTTTTTTGTCGATAACAACCGGCGCCAGTATCATCAGCCGGGCGCCCGCCGGGTATTCGGCTACCTGATCGACGATGGCCTGGGTAGTCTGCCGCTCAACCGCCCGGCCGCAGACCGGGCAATGCGGCACGCCGATCCGGGCGAACAGCAGGCGCAGATAGTCATAGATTTCTGTCACAGTTGCCACCGTACTGCGCGGATTTCGACTGGTCGATTTCTGATCAATGCTGATGGCCGGGCTCAGCCCGTCAATCTGATCAACATCCGGCTTTTCCATCAGCCCCAGGAACTGCCGGGCATAGGAGCTGAGCGACTCGACATAGCGGCGCTGGCCTTCGGCATAAATCGTATCAAACGCCAGGCTGGATTTACCGGACCCGGACAACCCGGTAATCACCACCAATTTACCGCGCGGAATCTCCACGTCGATGTCTTTCAGGTTGTGTTCCCGGGCACCTTTAACGGAAATAAACTCGTTCATCAAGCGAACAATTATACACGAAAACAGATAAAGATTCCAGTCGGCTAGCTGACCTGGTGCCTAACCTCCGGTTCGCTAACCGCCCAAGTCTGCGGTTCGTCCGCCAGCCAGAACCGCATCCTGCTTTCGAAGGCTTTTAGAGTTGTTTCGGGCGTATTTCTGGCATTTAAAGTACCGAGCCTGCAGAACGAATTTGCTCTGATCATATCGCCTCTTTTAGGGTGACACAGTTTAGCCAAAGCGCTCATGACCACAGTCTGAGCCTCAATGAAAGCTTCTGTTGATTCGGCCGACGGATCGAGCTCAAGCAGGACCGGCCGGTCCAGGTGTTTTGAACTGCCCAGCCTGAAATCGGAAAACGTCAGCGCCCTGATCGGGTAGTTCTCGGCCAGATAGGATTTTAAACCCTTGATACCCCAGGGCACCAGGGGTTCCGGCTCCACACCCCCGCGGGCCCGCTTTTGGCGGTAAGTAGTCATGTTCGAATAAGCCCGCATCAGCCCCCGTTCCCGGCTGGAAGAGACCAGCGCCAGATGTATTTTGAAGCGGCCGTCGGCATCTGTCGGCATCAAAGCCGTCCGGCCTATCGACCGCTCCCTTTCCACTACGACGGTTCGGCCCTCTTCGTCCAGCGCCACGCCAATCTCAGTCGTTGAACCTACGGACACCCGCGGCAACTCGCGCTCGACGTGATTATTCAGAATACCAAGAAACTCACCCGCGCCGGGGTCACTGACCCGATAGAAAATCTCTATTTGTTCTGTCGCCATCTGGAATGTCTACCACTTTCATTACCGGGTCTAAAAATGTCATGTTCCCGGGGAAAACCCCACCAGCACCATCTTCTTTCGACTGCGGATATTGTATCTCATATGGATTGGAAGCGTCTATGCCATTGTAGAAAACTTCAATGTCAGCCGGGCTGGTATCATGAACCATTTCTTCCAGATCGGTGTCAAGCTGCCTGATACCCAACTTGTCCAGAAAGAAATCCACGGCGTTATCGCGGTCCTGGCGCAGAAAGTCAACCGCCACCCCGCTCAAACGGAAACCAAACCGGTTACCCTCACCGAACGGCCGGAGCTTGGGGCTGACCTCGAAGATACCGCCGTGCATCCGCAGCCGGGCGGTGGCCGGGTCCATATCGGGCGAGGGGCTTTCGCCGCCAGCCGGTATAACCAGCAAGCCGCTTTGATCCAGCGCCTGCCGGTTGCGGTCAAAGCCCCGTTTTTTAATATGCTGGGCGTATTGGCCGGATATTGACCTGAGTCTTCTTTTCACTACATTCGGCTTGATCAGATTCCCTCTCGAGTCACTGCATTCTCTCTCTACGATCAGGCTGCCAAGCGAACCGGACAGGTATTCGGCGGTAAACTGCCGGGGTTCAATGTAATAATTGCCGCGTGTTTCGGTTCGGGGCCGGGCCAGGATTTCGGCCATTCTGTCAGCCTCTACCGGCCAGGCGGCGTTAGCCTCGGCCGTTTCCCGCACGTACCTTTCCAGATTGGCAAATTCCGGCACCGCCGCGGAAATCATCCGCCCGATCCACATGCCCATTTGTCGCTTAGGCGCCGGGGCCGGCTGGCCTTCGAAGCTGGCGCCGCTGCGTCTCGGCTTGTCGCCCGGGGGTTTATGCATTTTTAGTAAACTACCCCGATAGCCGCCGTTTGCCACGTTTTTGTCTCCTCATCTTAGATCATTAACCGTAGTGTAACAGCCAGCCACCAAAAAACGCTATTGTTTTCTAAACAACCGTTGGACCGGTATAATTAACCGCATAATGTTAAGGCGTACGAAAGAATTAATCCGGCGGCTTGGAACCGATATCCTGGGCGTGCTTTTAATCATCCTGTCCGGCCTGACCGGCTGGCTGCCCGGCCCCGGCGGTATCCCGCTTTTCCTTCTCGGCTTAAGCCTGCTGGCCGTTAACCACGAATGGGCCCGGCGCTGGCAGAACCTCGTCAAAGAACACGGCCTGACTTTTTTCCGTAAACTCTTTCCGCAGGATAACCGGCTGGTCAAGGGCCTGTACGACGTGCTGACCGTTGCCCTGCTGGCAGGCGCTTACCTGCTCGCCACCAAAGCCGAGAAGTATTTCCTGCGCTCACTGGCACTCAGCCTGAGCCTGCTGGCTCTCTTTATCTTTATGTCCAACCGCCAGCGCCTCAAGCGCCTGACCAAACAATTCCGTGCCTGGGTACGCCGCTGATTCCTGCCGCCAAAAAAGCATCAATAAGCATTAGAGTAAACAATATTTTTGACATATAAACCAGCTTCGTTTATCATGTAATTAATTAAAGGGTGATGCGATGCTGGAATTCATAGTCCTGGGCGAAGTGCCCGGACTTAATTATCAATTGGATTTTAATACGGTGGTGCTGCTGGCTGCCGGTCTGGTTGGCATAGTCCAGGTTCACCGGATATTTAAGCGGCACAAGGCCCAGTCCCGCGCTCTAACCGATCTTGATCTGGCGCTTTAAAAACCCGGCTTAAAAACCGCCCGACTCATCTGCCTCCGGCATAATCAATTGTCCGTACAACTGCAATTCTTCCAGCAGGTAGCGCTTATCGTCAGACAGATCCGGCCGGGCCGCCAGCTCCTGCAGCCGCTTAAAATAACCCGCCAGCCGGCTTTTTTCTTTGCCTGCCAGCAGGCGATTCGTCCTAAAGGCTTCCCAGGTCTGCCGCTCCTCATTGGTCAAGCTCTTCGGGAAGTTCCGGGCTTTATACAGCGGCAGCAGCGTCTTAAGCCGCGGGTCCAGCAGAGCTTCGCCGATACCGGCCAGCTCATCCGGCGCGGCCGCCCGGATGGCACTCATCGTCGGCTTATCGCGGTCCGGCACAAAGCCGTCATACAACTGCCCGTCAACTTCGGTTTCCTTGCTCCACATACTGCTTTGCTGGTCCCGGTTCAGTAGTTCTATGGCCTTTAGCAGATTCCCGCTGAATTTCCCGGCACCAGCCAGTTTTCGGCGGTGTTTTTCAATGATTTTGAGATCCAGATGAAGCCGGTCCAGGCTGGCTTTATCAAGCACGCCCAGCGGCGCGATGGCCGGACAGCGGTTAAACTGCAGGGTTTTGACCGGCAGCCGCGGCGCTTCGCGGTCCGGGTTGTAGCGCCATAATTCAACCAGCTGCTCCGGCGGTAAGTTGATGTAGTCGGCCGGATCGTGCCGCAAGTCGAAGACCAGGACGCCTTGTTTCCTGGGGTGGTTACCTAAGGTCATTGCCACGGTCGTCTTCTCGTACTCGGCCGGGTACTTGCCCGAGCTGTACACAAACGGCTGATTGGCATTCACCAGTTCGGCGATCTTCTGCTTGTCACGCATACCGAGAAGATAGTCGAACAGTTTAGTCTGCTTATTTCGGATCAGCCGGGCAACGGCAATACTGGCCTTAACATCGCTTAGCGCATCGTGCGCGCTCGAATGCTCCAGTTTATTGAGCGAGGTCAGCAGCTCCAGCCGGTTGCTGGGCTTGCCCTCACTGTCCACCGGCCATTTGATGCCCTCGGGCCTAAGCGCCCGCGTCATCCTGACGACATCCAGCAAATCCCAACGGCTGCGGCCGTCCTGCCACTGCCAGGCGTAGGGGTCGTAAAAATTGCGGTAATGCAAAAAGCGCATGAACTCGTCGTCAAACCGGATACTGTTAAAGCCGACGAAGATGGTGCCGGCAGTAGCGATTTCCTCGTAAAAAATCTTCAAAAATTCGGCTTCGGTCAGCCCGTCGGTCAGCGTGGCCTGCGGGGTGATGCCGGTAACCAGCACGGCGTCCGGATCAGGCACAACGTCATCGGTCATTTTGATTAAGAAATTGTGCGGTTCGCCGACGGGCTTAAGCTCCATATCGGTCCGCTGGCCGGCAAACTGCATAATCCGGGCATCCCGGGGGTTGAAGCCGCTGGTTTCCAGATCGTAAAAATAAAAACTTACCACTAAGCAGTAATGGTAAGCGAAAAACTGGCCCTGCACAAACCCTTTAGCTGGTGGCTGCATCGTAGCGGGCAAGCTCAGCCGGACTATCAACACCCTTAGCCACCCGAATAATCCGACAGGCCGCCGAACCGGCCTCAAACTTAGCACATATCTCCGGACGGCGCGAATCCTCATAAGCGGCGCAAAGTGCCTGGCCGCTATCCAAATTAATTTCGAGATTTCCGCAGTCGGTTTGCAGGGTGTACAGCCGGTGCGCGCCCAGCCGCACCGCAATCTTATGCGCTAGTGAACCCGGATACTCAACCATCTCTGTACCCGAGCCCTCTAAGAAGTCAGCCTCCTCCTGACTTAAAGACAGGGTCAGGCCCTGGCGGCAGCAGGCCCCGATACAGTTGCCACAACTTACCGGCTTGTACTGCACCAGCGGCAGAAGCGGCCGGCCATAGTCAGCCGGAGTGTCCTCTTCGAAATTGGCGTGACTGCTGCGCGGCATGAAGTCGGATGAATCCGTGTTAAGCGTAAATTCGGACATAATATTGGCCTATCTTCTTATTGTATCATACTTGTCAATATTTGTCAATCAAGTATCAGAGCCTAGTATTCGATGGTGTGGTCTTTGATGCGAACTTTGTCGCCGGGCTCGATGCCCTGGCGGGCCAGCTCATGCATGATGCCCATTTTGCGCATAATGTCCCGCAATCGCTGAACCCCGTGCGGATTGGAAAAATCAGTCCGGGCCGCGAACCGCTCGATTTTCTGGCCGCTGACCACAAAGACGCCGTCTCCCGGGGCCTTAACCTGCCAGGCCTGCTCGTCCTTTAGCCGCAGGACCGGTAGCTCTTTACTTTCTTCCCGCGCCGCCGCTTCCCGTTTCCGGTAATCGGCCACGGCGGTTTTAACGGCGTAGAGCAGCTCTTTAACCCCGTGGCCGCTCTGGGCCGAAATCGCAAACACCGGTGTCTTGTCGGGCACAACGGCCAGCAGTTTTTGTTTCTGCAGATCCAGAATATCAGCGTCCAATCCGTCGGTCTTGTTCAGGGCCAGCAGCTGCGGCCGGGAACTGAGATCAACCCGGTAATTCTTAAGCTCCTGCTGGATGGTGGCGTAGGCGGAGGCGACATCGTCCTGATAGGCGTCGATCAGATGAACCAGCACGCTGGTGCGCTCGATGTGGCGCAGGAATTCGTCGCCCAGACCCTTGCCTTCGCTGGCTCCGGCAATCAGGCCGGGAATGTCGGCAAACAACAGGGTAGTTTTCTTATCAATATCCACCATGCCCAAGTTGGGCGTCAGCGTCGTGAACGGATAGTTGGCGATTTCAGGCCGGGCGTTGCTGATACGCGCCAGCAGCGTCGACTTACCGGCATTCGGCAGCCCGACCAGGCCGACGTCGGCAATCAGCTTCATCTCAAAAACCGCCTTGAGCGCTTCGCCCTCTTCACCCTTTTCGGCCACCCGCGGCGCCTGACGGGTGCTGGAGACAAAGTGAGCGTTACCGAAACCGCCCTTGCCGCCATGAGCGACCACGGCTGCCTGGCCTTCTTCGGTCAAATCGGCCAGGACCTGGCCGTTTTCGTCAGTAATAACCGTGCCCACCGGCACCGGCACCCGCAAATCCTGGCCGCTTTTACCGCGCTTGCGCCGCTTGAAGCCGGGCCGGCCGTCCTCGGCCTGCAGCTGCTTCTGATAGCGAAACTTGGCCAGCGTGTTCTGGTTGTTGCTGGCATACACGACAACGTCGCCGCCTTTGCCGCCATCACCACCGTCGGGGCCGCCCCGGGCGATAAATTTCTCATGCCGGAAACTGACGGCACCGTCGCCGCCCTTGCCGGCCGCAATCAAAACTTCAACTTTGTCTACAAACATTACGTTTATAAGGGTACAGGTTATAGGGGTTAGGGTCTAGTAAAAATGTCGATTAGTAAATGAAGCGGTAGTTCCCGAACTCGTCCGGCGTAATTGTTCTGGTCGTGACGCGTCCCCAGTAAGGGTAATTCATATCAGACACCTCGAAGGAACCGTCGTCATTCCGGCTTTCGACAAACGCTACGTGCCCCAGACCGCCGATATTGGCGTGCCACAAGACGGCGCCAACTTTCGGCTCACCGCCGACCGGTAAACCGGCATTGCGGGCAATGTTGTACCAGCTGATCGCGTTGCCCAGGTGGTTGGGGATCGGCCGGCCGATCTGAGACCGGCGGTTAGCCACGTGCCAGGTACACCAGCCGTAATCGTAGCCGTTGCCGCCGTAAGTGAGTAAGCGGCCGCGGGTGCCCAGGTTGCTGGCCAGCCCGGTGTACGACGGTGCCGACGGGGCCGGCAAAGAGCCGTCAGGAATAACGATGCGGTCGCCGGCTTTCAGCCCGGCGATCTCGGCGTCATTGAAAGTAATGATCTTTTCTTCGCTGGACCGGAAGCGTTCAGCCAGCGCCTTTACGGTATCACCGGATTTGACTTTATAAACTACGCCGTTGCTGATGGGGCTGATGTACAGCTTGGTGCCCGGCCGCAAATAGCTGCCGGACAGGCCATTGGACCAGCGGATCGAATCGCTGGTGACGCCAAACCGGGCGGCCAGATCGGCCAGCGAATCGCCGTTTTTGACAACGTAGGTTTTGATGTCTTTATTGGACAGGGTTTCGGTGGCCACGACTTGCGGCTTGGTCACAATAAGTTCATCGGCGACGCCCCGGTTAAGCTGCGAATTAACGGTGTCGGCATGGTTGATCACGGCAATGCGCTCTTCGAAATTGCCCAGGCGGGCCAATTGCTCGGCGACATCGGCCGAAGATAACTGGTCCAGCGGATTGGCGGCGACCGTCTCCGGCGTGGTGGCCATCAGGGCATTCTGCTTAAGGTTCTGGCCGCCGATTTCCGACCCGTATAAAACAACGCCGACAACGGCGATTAAGGCCAGCGCCTGGGTAATGAAAATACCGTAGCGGACGGTACGCTTCCTGGACCGGCCAAAGAGCCGACGGACCAGCTGCCGGAGCAGTGACTTCCGGCTGAACGGATTAAGATGTGAGGTTATTTGTCGGCTTAACGCCTGTGTTGAAGTACGAATAGAAAGCTCCTGGTGGATTACACCATAAACACTCGTTTGCACCGGCGGGCCTCTAACGAGGGCCAACCTTGCAAACGCAACTGTCTTTCGCGCCCCTGTTAGCTTACCTGTGGCACCAAAAACCGTTGCAGGCCAATGTTAGCACAGGCAGGCGCCAAAAATCAAGCTTTGGAGGGATCTTTTACCCCTGTTACGAAGCTTAATTAACAGGGGTAGAATGGTAATACTTACAGCTATTCACAGAGGTCGCCGCGGCGGTCGGCAAACCGGGCCTCGTGCTCTTCCAGAGTGCGGGAGAAGTAAGTTACCCGCTCGTCATTGGTAAGCAGGCAGACGAAGTACAGATAATCGGTTTTGGCCGGATCAGCCACCGCTTCAATGGAAACTTCGGTGGAGTTGCTGATGGGCGTCGGCGGCAAACCGGTGTGCAGATAGGTGTTGTAGGCGGAATCATAGCTCAGGCTTGGCTCTTCACCCGCCAACACGGCCCCGTAGCTGGCCGTGGCATCGGATTCCAGCTTGATACCCTCTTTGAGCCGCCGGAGAAACACCTGCGCCGCCTGCCGGCGCTCCTCCGGCGTCCTGACTTCGCGCTCGATAATCGAAGCCAGAATCACACCCTCATGAACGGTGAGGCCCTGCCGGACTATACCGGCCCGGATTTCCGGTGTCAGTCGCTTCTGCATCTCGTCGAGCGAAGCGGCGATGATATCTGACGGATGGGTCTCGGCCGTTTTCTGAAAGCTTTCCGGATAGATATAGCCTTCCAGGTTGGCCTGACGCGGCTTGTCGGTCAGGGCCGGATGCCCCTCATACCGGCTCGGGTCCAGCGCTTCGTCCACTTCCGTTGGGTCGAAACCGTAATTGATCAGCGTCTGGCGGATTTCGTCAATCCGCTTGCCCGGCAGAATAGTCACCAGGTCGGTAGCGATCTGCCCCTGGGTCAGAACTTCGACGATTTCCGGAATGCTTTGGGAGGGCTTAAGGGCATAGGTGCCGGCCTTGATCAGGCCGCTGACCTCTTGAGAGCGGATATACCACTCAAACGCCCACTGGCTCTTAATCAGGTTCCGGTCGCGCAGGTCCCTGGCGATTTCATTCACCGTGCTGCCGGTGGGCACGGTAACCAATTGGACCTGCTCACTGCGGCTGACCGGATCAAGGTTGTCCAGATAACTTTGCCGCACCAAAAACGCCGCGCCGGCCAGAACCAGCACCAGCAGCAGCGAGCCGATCAAAAGCCAGCGGCGCCAATTGCGTTTAGGTCGTGAATCAATGTTGTACGTCATAGCTTACTAAGCGAATTCAGGAAATCCTGCAGAATTATTGCGGCTGCCCGGGCGTCAATGTCTGCTTTGGTGTATGGTTTGCGCCGGGCCCGAAGTCCGGCTTCGGCCTCTGCGGAAGTGCCGGCTTCGTCCATTAAGTATACACTGCGACCCAGGCGGTCTTCCAGCCGGCCGACAAACTCCCTCACCGACCGGGTTTGGGCGGTTTCGGTGCCTTCCAGGCTGCGCGGCAGGCCGGCAACGATCATGTCGGTCTGATGCCGGTCGGCCAGTTCGGCGATTTTTTCCAGCACGACCGCGTCGTTGGTCAGAGTGGTCAAGGGTTCGGGCAGCCGGGCCGCCAGGCTGGCAAGCGCGACACCGATCCGCTTTTCGCCGATGTCGAGCGCCAGAACGGTTCCGGTTTTATTCGGTGTTTTGGTCATTGGCCTCTTGGGCAGGCTTAATGGTGAGGTGGATTTTCTTGGCGCTCCTGGGCGTCGAATAGACCCAGAACGGGCTGTAATCGATGCTGACATCTATCACGCCCGGCCGGGCCGTTAGGGACGATTCGATTTCGCTGCGCTTTTGGCCGGCAAACTCCTGCCTTAGCGCCTCTAAGTCAAATTCGGGACCGGCGTAAGCCAGCGTCTGCAGACTGATATTAAGTACGTCGTCCGAGGGCCGCTCGGTGACCCGAATGACGGCGTCGCCCAGGCCGGTATCAAGCAGGGATTGCTTTTCGGTGTCGATGTCTTCTTTGATGGTTTCCTCGATCAGCTTGTTGGCATCTTCCTCGCTCAGGCCGTACATGCTGTACACCACGACGGAAGTGACCGTTACCTCGCTGGCTTCTTCGCCGACCGCCGGGCTGACGCTGACATCCGGCTTACTGCTGGTTTCCGTTTCCGGCAGCGGCTTGTAGCCATCCTGCTGCAGTTGGTCACGCAGTTCCTGATTAACATTGCCGACCGCTTCGGCAATCCTGGCCTGGGCCGCGGCGACATCATCTTCGGAAACCACTTTGACGATTTTACTGGTACCGCCGGTCATGGCCGCGGCGTTAGTGCCGCTGACTGATGAGTAACCGGCGACGCTGAACGTCCGGCCGCTGGCTACGTTGTATTGGTCGCCGGCTTTGGCGGCCGTGACTTCAACCGTTTCGGTAGAGATGTTAGGAAAGTCCTCGTTACGACATTGACCGCCTATCTCGATGCTCTGCAGAGTTACCGACGCCTCGGTTACGTAGGACAGATTGCCGGTCGTAATTGCCGTGCCGGCCGGAATACTCACTTGCGAAGAGCTGCAATTGACCAGCTCCAGAGTAACTTCACCGCTGGCTTTCTCGCCCACGTCCTTCTCGCCGGTCGCCGGTGCCTTGCCGATCTCCGATTTCTCAATCTCCAGCAACTTGGCCCGGGCCACCAGGTTTTCCAGGTCGGCCTCCTCAGCCCCGGTAGAGGCCGTGAACTCGAAGTTAACATCGTGCGAAGTCGTGTCAGTTGTCACGACGATATCGGCCCGCGGCGCGATAATAAAGCCCCACACCCAACCGGCAATCAGCAGAATCACTGCGGTAATGGCCAGTATCAAACGGGTGCGGAATTTCTTAAAATCGGGAATTTTGAATTTCTTTTTTGCTTTTTTGGCGCCGGTGGCGGCGGCAGCCGTCGTTTTGTCGGCCGGCCGGTTATCGACTTCGATGGTTTCTTCCGGCGGCAGCTCGGCGGCGGCCGCGGTACCGGCGGCCAGCTCGCCGACGGGTTTGGATTTGTCCAGATCCGGCTCGGCCGGTGGCAGCTCGGCGGCGGTAATTGCCTGGTCGGCGGCCATCCCGGCCGTATCCGGCGCGGGCGGAATCGCCGGCTTGCTCTGCAGCGTACGGGCGGTGTGCAGCCCAACGGCGCCGGCCAGCGGCAACAGACTGTGCTCACTGGTAATGAGAACCACTTTCTTCTTAGCCGTGTCGGCCGACCGCTTCAGCAGTTTCATGTTGACGATGGATTGCAGCATAGTGGCCCGCTTTGGCAGTACCAGCGCCACAATCTTCTCTTTGGAAGCCTGCACCTTGTCGATGATGCTGGTTATCTCGTCATCGATATCTATATAAATCGTGTCTTTGTTCATACCCGTAATATCCTGTCGATGCGCTCCTTGAAGTTGCGGCCTTCGCGGGAAGTATCATCCTGCTGCAAGGTATCGAGACCGACTCTAAGCAAGCCCATTGCGGTTATGAATGTATGATCAATGAGCGTTCCGGTTTTGTCAATGATACCGACAACCTGCTCCGGCTGGATGAGCTGGATAGCCGGCTTGCGCGTAAACGGCAGGGCCCGGTACCAGTCGTTTTCCGCCAGTGAATCGGTCAGCAGGTCCAGACTGGCGCCGCCGCCGCACAACAGCACCCGGTGCGGCAGATGTTCGAGATTGGTGAATTCGCCGAGCGCCAGCTCGACACCGCTCACCCAGACATCCAGTGTCTTACTAAGAGCCTTTTCAACGGCCGGCACTTTGCTGCGGGGCACTTTGTTGTCAGCCAGTTCCAGCTTGAGCTGCTCGGCCGCTTCGAAGCTGACGTTAAGCTGCCGCTCGACCGATCGGGTATAAGCCCGGCCGCCGATGCCGAACATCTTGGTGCCCTGGACGCCGCCGTCGTTGACAACGGCGATGTCGGTCGTGCCGCCGCCGACGTCCATCAGAATCGCGCTCATCGTGGCATTGGGGTCGTCGCCGACAATCGACCGGGCCACGGCGAACGGTTCGGCCGCCACGGCCAGCAGATCAAGATCGAGTTCAGTAGCCGTTCTCTCCAGCGCGCCGATATGAATCAATGGCGCGAACGCCGTGTACAACTGGACGGTGACATCCCGCCCCTGGAAGCCGACCGGATTGGTCACTTCGTAGCCGTCAATCTGAATACCGACCAGCGCACTGTTGACCAGCTGCACCTCGACATCCTTACCGCCCAGCTCCCAGGCCAGGCTGGCTTTGGCCTTTTTCAGCGCTCTTGCTTGAACCAGACCGATAATCTGTTCGATTTCCTCGACGTCAAGCGGCTTTTTGGGATCTTTCCGGGTGCAGCGCACGCTTAAAGTCGTACCCTTGACCAGTTCGCCGGCAATACCGATCACCGCCGACTTGGCGCTGACGCCGGCCTGAGTCTCGGCCTCGGCCAGAGCCTTATCGCAATTCGTCACCACGCCGGCAATATCGGCGATGGCGCCGGCCTGCATGTCGGAAAGTTGCTGACGGGCCCGGCCCACGCCAATAATTTCGATACTGAGCTGTGATTTGCGATTGTCCGGCGTGTCGATCACCCGGCCGATCAGCGCCTTGACAAACTCCGTACCGATGTCCAGCGCCACTACGTAGCGCTCGGCGGATTTTTTGTTTTTGGCGGCCGATAGACCGCTGACCCGGTGTTTAATTTTGCCTAGCATTGTCACCCTGCATTATATCATGTTACCGGTAATGCTATAGCGGGGGCGGCCACGCGGTTTTTCTAGCGCAGCACCGCCTTGATTCGCCGTACGCCGGCTGACGAGCTTTCTTCTTTGGTGATTTTAAGCCGCTTACCGTCCTGACCGAGTTCGCCGGTGTGCTCAACATGGGGGCCGCCGCAAATCTCAAAGCTGTAAGCCCGCCCCTTGTCATCCTTCATCGAGTAAACCTTGACGGTGTCACCGTACTTGTCGCCAAACGCGCCGTAGGCGCCGCGGGCCAGGGCTTCGTCGGTTGGCAACTCCTCAAACGACACCTTAAGATCCATCCCGATACGCTCATTGACAATATCCTCGACCTGTTTGATTTGGTCGGGTGTCATTTTTTCGGGATGGCTGAAATCAAAGCGCAGCCGTTCATCGGTGATGTTGCTGCCGCGCTGGACCACATGGTCGCCCAGGACTTCGCGCAGCGCCCGATACATCAGATGCGTGGCGGTGTGGTATTTCTTGTGCATGTCGGAGTGCCCGCCAAGGCCGCCCTTGAAAGTTCCTTTAGCGGCGGTTTGGCTGCGCTGCCGCTGCTCGGCCATTTTGGCTTCGAACTCCTGCCGCCAGTTGTCTTCCAGTTCAATTCCCTGCTTGAAAGCTTCCTCGGTACTGAGCTCGACCGGAAAGCCGTAGGTGTCATACAGCTGGAAAATGGCTTCGCCGTGACTTCTGGCTTTCGACTTTTGGTCGCCGGCGCCAAACAGGCGCTCGAATTCCCTCAGCCCCTTGCGCAACGTCTGGCGGAAGGCTTTTTCCTCTTTGATAAGAATTGACACCACCTCTTTGCGCTTGTCGGCTACTTCCGGAAAATCGGCCTGATAGATGTCGGCAATGACCGGCACGATCCGTTCCATGAAGTTCTGTTCCACGCCCAGTTCGAAAGCGAAGCGGATCGCCCGGCGCATCAGCCGGCGCATCACGTAACCCTGCTCCTTGTTGCTCGGGCTGACGCCGTCGACGGCCAGGAAGACCGCGCCGCGCAAGTGATCGGCAATCACCCGCATCCCGGTGGTATAGCTGTCGTACTTTTTGCCGGACAGCTTTTCCAGCTCCTCAATGATCGGCTCCAGCAGGCTGATCCTAAAGACGTCAGGGTTGTTGATGGCCGCCGCGGCAATGCGCTCCAGGCCGCCGCCGAAGTCGACGTTGCGCTTGGGCAGCTTGTCAAAGCCGCTGTCGGTGCGGACATATTCCATGAACACTGAATTGCCGATCTCCATAAAGCGGCCGCAGTCACAATTGGGGTGACAGTTGGCGCCATAATCCGGATCGTGCTCGATGTGGTCGAATTCATAAAACACCTCGCTGTCCGGACCGCCCGGCTCGCCGACCGGCATGTCATCGATTGAGCCGGCCCGGCACCACCAGTTCTTGCTGGCGTCGTAGAAGAATATCCGACCGCCTTGCATGCCCTTGGCGTAACCGTCAGCTTCGGGGCCAATCTCAACCTCCTTGGCTTCAACGCCTTTCGACTTAAACAGTTCCCGCCAGATAGCGGCGCTTTCGGTGTCTTTAGGGATACTGCTGGCCTCATCGCCGATAAAGCAGGTAACATAAAGCTTGTTCGGGTCCAGCCCGATCACCTCGGTCAGGAACTCAAAGAACCACGGCAGCTGTTCGGCCTTGAAGTAGTCGCCCAAACTCCAGTTGCCGAGCATCTCAAAAAACGTGGTGTGGCGGTTGTCGCCGACTTCATCGATATCCTGGGCTCTTAAACAGGTCTGGCTGTCGACCAGCCGGGTGCCTTCCGGATGCGGCTCGCCGAGCAAATACGGTATCAGCGGCTGCATGCCGGAGCCGGTAAACAGCGTGGTCGGGTCATCCTGCGGCACCAGCTGGGCCCGCGGAATCACGGCGTGCCCGCGCTCTTTAAAGAAACTCAAATAGGCCTGTCTGATCTCCTGTGCTGTCATATCCTCTAATTGTAGCAGAAGAAGAGTTGGTCTTTGGCTCCAGCCGTCAATGACCATGCGCATTTATAACCAGGAACTACAGGACGATGCCGCCGCCCAAGACCCGCTCGCCGTCGTAAACCACCGCCGACTGGCCGGGCGTTATGGCCCGCACCGCCTCCGATAACGCTACCTGTAGCGTCGTTTGGTCATTATTGCCGGTTGAAGGCGCTATATCTAGCGTACACGCTACCAGTGGCGCCCGGTATCTGGTGCGTATCTGATACTTCCGGCTTGGATCCGGCTGCCCGTTGATCCAGTGAACATCGGTCAGCTTGAGCTCCTGCCGCCAGAGCTTATCGTCCGACAGATCGGTCGTTACATAAACGATGTTTTTGTCCATGTCCTTGCCGGCGACGTAGTATGGCAGGCCGCCGCCGACGTGCAGGCCTTTACGCTGGCCGATGGTGTAAAAAATCGCCCCGTCGTGTTGGCCAATCGTCGCACCGTGCTGGTCAATGATCGGCCCGGCTTCGGTCTCGACAAACTGCTGCAAAAACTCCTTAATCCCCACCCGGCCGACAAAACAGATGCCCTGGCTGTCTTTCTTGTCGGCCGTATAGAGCTTGAATTTTCTGGCCAGCGTCCTGACTTCATCCTTGGTCGGAAACTCGCCGATTGGCATCAGGCTGTTTTGAAGAGCCGTCTCCGGCACCCTATACAAAAAGTAGGACTGGTCCTTATCGGTATTCCGGGCAGTAAGCAGTTGAAACTGATGTCGGTTGTCTGTCAGCTGTGGACCGACCGCGACGCGGCTATAGTGCCCGGTGGCGATTAATTCGGCGCCGTCCTCCAGCGCCGTCTCAAGAAACAGCTTGAACTTAACTTCCTGGTTACACATGATGTCGGGGTTGGGCGTGCGGCCGGCTTTATACTCGTCAATCATATAATCGACGACTTTACGGCGGTACTCATCCTGGAAATCGTAAACCTTAAAATCAATGCCTAGCTGGACGGCCACCCGCTTGGCGTCCTGATAATCTGCTTTCCAGGGGCAGTCGAAACCGGGCAGATCCTGCGTCCAGTTCTTCATGAACACGCCCGTGACGTTGTGTCCCTGCTCTTTCAGCAAAGCCGCTGTCACCGACGAGTCCACCCCGCCGCTCATACCGACGTAAACCTTCTTTGACATATCGCAGCCTATTTTAACAGATTATCGCCGGCTGCTCTCTTCCAGCTGACGGCGCAGGGCGTACAGGCTGTGCCGCCGGCCCAGCCAGAACGCCAGAAATAGCAGGATGACAAACAACACCAGCGGCTGCCAGATGATAACCGTCCGGACAATCGTCTGGGCGTCGGCATCGGCCGTATCACCGGTCTGACCGAGCGGGCCGTTGCCCACCCCTACCACCTGCAGATAAGCCGTAAAGCCGTCCACGTCGGTGGCTTTGATGATGATGTTGTAAACACCGGCCGCCTCGTAGACATGCTCAAGGTCGAAACTGCCGGGAAACGGCTGGCTGATCAGGCTGGCTTCGGAGCCGTCACCCCAATCGACGCTGATAGCATACGGCCCGGTGCCGCCGCTTAGGATGATTGGCCAGGTCAGGGTCTGGCCCGGATCGGCCCCGCGTTTAGCGTAGTTGCTGGACAGCGACACCCGCGGGCCCGGCACGGTCCGCGGATCATCGAAAGTCACCGTCACCGTCGGCGAGTCCGGACCGGCCTGGTCCAGAGCGTCGTACACCCTGGCAACAAGGTCGTTCTGGCCGTCAAACAAATCGGTCACAATCGAGAAACTGCCGTTTGCGCAATCGACCGAGCCGCCGAACACGTTGTTTTTAAACAATTTGATCAGCAGACCGTCGGGGCAAATACCCCTCACCGTGATCGGCGTCTGGCTGAACGTCTGGCCGTTTGTCGGAAAGGAAATCACCGCGCCCTGGGTCGGCGGGTCGCCCGGCACGGTGCCCTCGATACCGATTGAGCCGCTCTGGGTGGACTGGGCGCTAGCCGATCGGGCCGGCCAAAGCCCGCAGATAGCCAGGGTCAGAATCAGGACGCCGCTAAGGAATATTTTTTGATGCAGGCTTAGTGTCATGTCACTCGTTTAATGCTTATCCTTATCTTAGCACGGGGACAGCTTTAAGCGCGAGCAGAGTAAAGGAAGGCGGGCAGCTTTTGCACGCCAGGCGGTCAGCGACGGACGCGGCGGGGATGGCCGGCCCGCGACTTGCGGCGCAAGTAGAATACGGCGGCGGCGATGAGCACCAGCACCACAAGAACGGTGATGACGAACCACAGGGGAATTACCCAGAAGCTCGCGGTGATCGTCAGCACCTCGCTGCCCTCGTCAAAACCGATGTTGGCGACCATGGTGTAGCGGCCAAAACCGCTGACTTTCTTTTTAAACTCGTCTTCACTGTGGCGGAAATTACGCAGCGAATCCGGCAGAACGTTACCGCGCGGTTCGACATTGTTGAGCTCGTAGCTGTAAACTTCGTCGCCTGATTTGCTGATCGAGATCTTGCCGAACGGCTTGATGTAGCTGTTGCCGGTGTTGGTAACGCTCAAAACCGCCTGGTCCGGCGCGTCCAGGAAAAACAGCGACTTGGCTGCGCCGTCACGCTCGACTCTGAGCGCATCCAGACGCATGCTTTTAGTGATGTTGCCCGGCACTTCCAGTAAAACAATCGAACCGACACTGGCCGTCAGGGAGACCTGACCGGGTTCGCCGCCCGCCTCCACCGGCACGGCCTGATAGCGGATAACACCGTAGTAGGCCCCCGGCGACACGCCTTCCGGCAGGCTCAAAGTAAGGGTCACCTCTTTGGTCTCGTCGTCCGCCAGCGGCACATCTTCGAGGCCCTGCAGGAACGGCTTGATGCTGGTCGGCCCTTCGGCGTTGACATCCGGATTGATCCGCGGCGCGCCGGTATCGTCATCCGGCTCAAAATCATTAACGATGGCCTGGGCGACCACCTCGCCGCCTGACACATTCTTAAGCCCGATGGTTATGGTGCTGGCCGCGCCGGGTTCAATGGTAACTTCGTGACGGGTAGGGGTTATCTGCAGGCCGCTGCCGGGATTCTGCGAATCCTGGGCGAGCACCGTCGTCCCGCCAACAAATAAGCCGAGCAGCAGCATATAGCCCAGCGCCCGGCCGACTGACTTAAGCATGTTCATAAAAAAGCGAACCCTCCGTATTTTGCAATTGATGCTTGATGGTTATTCTAGCAACAAGCCGATAAAAGCGAAACATTTTTTTGCGGGCCACGCTTAAGTTTAAAACTGGGCGACGGCCACGTAAGTCAGGGTGGTGGTGTAGATGCCCGGCGGCTGACCTTCGGGGACGTTAACCAGATAACTGACGGTGTAGCGGTTGGATTCGGTGGGCAGCAGCGAACTGGCCACGATATCGCCGCTGTTAAATTTGAACAGGTTCGGCGAGTCGTAACCGGTCATGGCCAGGCCGGTCCCGCTGCCGTCCGGGTCTTCGCCGACGGCCGGATTCGAATTGCCCCTTAAATTGATGCCGAACTGGGACGTACCGGGATTGCTGGCAGTGGGGTTAAGCAGCGGCGGAATAAAGTTATTACCGGAAGTCATGGATGTGCCCAGGGCCGAGATGACGTAGCCGGTCTCGTCATTGGTATAAGCCGCCATCTGGCTGGCAGCCGCCGCCGCCGACCGGGCAGTGAGCGTACCGAGAGTCAGATAGTTGCCGGCCGTTTGCGAGCAGTCCACGCTGACGTTGACGGCCACGCAAAACACCAGATAAGGCGGCACATAAGCCGTGACGCCCAATCCCCCGGCGGTGCTGAAGACCAGGGCGCCCTGATCAACCGGCAGGCCCGTGGCATCGTCGCTGCCGTAAGTCGAAATCCGCACGTAAACCGACTGGCTGGGCGTTGAGGGGTTGATTACCTGGGCGAAGACATAGCGCGATTCCCCCGGGGTGGTGGCGGCCGGCGGGCGACTGATAACAATCCGGTTGGCCGTGGTGCTGCCATGCAGACTGAAGCCGGTGTCGCCGGTCTGGTCGCCCAGGTTACCGGCTAAAGCGTCAAAGCCAGCCGGCGGAATGCACGGCAGATCAAACAGCGGTGAGTTCTGACAATACTCGAACACTACCGATCCGACCGGGTCGGTACCCGGATAAGTGAACCGGAATTCATGCGACGCCTCGACGCCCGGCACCGATGTACTGACGCGCAGCGACCGGTTGGCCAGGTTACCGGCGGCAACCGGCGGGGCCGCTGCCGCGACCAGTAAGGTCACCAGACCGATCGTGGCCATTATTTTTCTGCGTACTGCCGACTGCATATTCTAAACATCCATTATACGCTAATGCCTGGCTCCCTGGCGGATTGGCGGTTTAGAACGTTGCCGTGGCGATGAAAGTGGCCGTAACGGTATAGGCGCCGGTCGGAGTAGTGGTGGCGGCCGTGGCGGCGAACTTCAGCTCGACCAGCTCATCGTCGACCACCTTGACACCGGAGCCGGCCGACGAAGCGATTATATCGAGTGAGCCGGAGTCGTCCCAGGCATAGTCGGCCGAGGCATAAACGGCGTCCCGTACCAGGTTGGTTGTCGTGCCGTTGGAAGTATCGACGGCATTGGCCCGCATGCCAAACATTTCCGTGCCGGCGACAATCGCCTGGGCTGTCGTGCCGGCGCTGTTAAAGCACTGGTCGGTCGATGACCCGCCGGCGCAGGAGGCCCCGGCGACTTTAAGCTGGCCGCTGCCGGCATTCTGCTCGGCGTAATAGCCGATTGTCACGCCGTTAACGGCATTGGTTCTGACCATGGCCTTACCGGCGCCGTCCGCCGAGGCCGCCACCAGCGATGAGTCCACCACACCAAGATCGATTATCGTACCGGTTATGTCAGCGCAGTCATTGCTGGAATCAGCGTCCTCGGTGCCGACGCAGAACTGCAGAACTTCCTGGACCCGGGCCGTAATCGTCAGCTGATTGGCCGTACTAAGCGCCACGCTGCCCGTATCCTGATAGCTGCCCGGGCTGGTCGAGGTGTAGGCCGCCGCCGCGGTGTCGTCGACATAGGTCATGATGCGGGCGTAAAACGTACACTTGTCGGCCGGCGTGCCGCCACAAGCCGTTGACGGGTTGGTAATGCCGTCCGAACCGCCGCCGGCGCCCAGCGTAACCGTTATGTTATTGGTGGCGGTCTGCAGCGTGGCGTTGGTTCGGGTCAGAATCAGGGTGTTGGTATCGGTGTTGGCGTGTTTAGTAAAGGCCGTGCCGCCGTCCATACCCGTGACTGACACCGCCAAACCGCTTTCATTAACGTCAAAACCGGCGGGCGTCGTGCAGGTCAGGCCGGCAATCGGGCTGTTGCTGCAGAAATCAATCACGATGCCTTCCAGCGCCGCTCCGTAGGTCGCCTGGGTGAAAGTGACCGTGTAGGTCACATCCGTAGCGCCGGCGACCGAGCTGCCCAGGGTGATGCTCCGGGTCGTCAGCTGTTCGGCGGCCGCGGCCCGCGGGTAGAAAACTGGTGCCAACAGCGCCGCTATCAGCATAAATGCAGTCGCTGCGTCGGTTAGACGGCGGCTCCTGACCCCAGCGTTGAACATTTCCCCTACTTCCCTGTTTGCTTTTAAATTGCTCTTGTCTCAAAAACAATTATTAGCGCTACCGCTTTAAAAAGCAAGGCTGCCTCTGTACAAGGGGAAGTCTCCGGTTCTCAATCTTCGGTTGGCGGCCGCTTATTGGCAGCTTCTCGCCGGCTGCTTGGCGCGTTTAGAACGTTGCCGTGGCGATGAAGGTAGCGGTGACGGTATAGGCGCCGGTCGGGGTGGTCGGGCTGGCGGTAGCCGCGAACTTAAGCTCCAGCATCTCGTCGTCTACAACTGTTGTCGAGGAGGCCAGGATATCGGTTGAACCGCTGTCATCCCAGGCATAGCCGACATCGGCGTCATAATCCGTGTCACGCGTCAGATTGGTGGTAATGCCGTTCGAGACATTGACACCGGTAGAGGTCATGCCGAAGTTCTCAGTCCCGGCGGTAATGGCCGTTTCGGTCGTACCAACGCTGTTAAAACACTGGTCGGTAAGCGACGGCGGAGCACAGGTCGCACCCGGCACTTTGAGTGAACCGCTGCCGTTTTCCTGTTCGGCATAATAGACTATCTCCACGCCGTTGACGGCATTGGTTCTGACCATGGCCTTGCCGGCATCATTGGCTGATTCATTAATCAGCGTGGAATCCACGACACCTAAGTCAATCACCGTCCCGGTGATATCGCTGCAGTCGTCGGTGACGTCACCGGCCGTGTTGGCGTCATCGGTGCCGACACAGAACTGCAGGACTTCCTGCACCCGGGCGTTAACGGTCAGCTGATTGGCGGTGCTAAGCGCGATACCGCCCTGGTCGATAAACGAGCCCGGTGCTTCGTCGTCATAGCCTTGGGCGTCGGCTTCGGCCGAGTATGTTAACAGCCGGCCGTAGTACGAACAGCGATTCGACGGGGCGCCGCCGCAGGCCGTTGGCGGGTTGGTGGCCGTGAACGAAAAGGTCACTTCCTCCGAAGTCGATACCGAAGTCAACCCGGTGGCATGGGACAGAATCAGCAGCCCGTCAGCCGTCGAGTTGGTGTGCACGTTAAAGTCTTCGCTGCCGGAGTTATGCGACACCGTGACCTGCCCGGTAACCGGTACGTTGGTCACGCCGTTGGTCTTATCACAAGCCACGCCGATAATCGGGCTGTCGACGCACAGTTCAACCACTATACCGAGGATGTTGGTGGTGACCGTCGGCTTAAAGCTGACGGCATAGGTTGAGGAGGCGCCGGCCTCCGAAGTACTCAAGGTAATCCGGCGTTCGGTCATCTGGCCGGCAAAGACGTTCATCCCAAAGAAAACCTGTCCGAGTCCGGTCAGACCTACTGACAGGGCATAGACTAGAGCCACTATCAGCCGTTTCTGTCGCTGCGTCACCGCTTGGGTGTAGTCTGACATTAAGTTTTCCTTAGGTCGTTTGATTTTGGTTTTATTTACTTAGAATAACCTCCATTATTAACACTAACGCTATAATTTGCAACTAAAAATTACCGGACTTATCCACAGGCCCGGCCTCAAAGCCCGTCATTAGTAGGTACCGGTGACTACGAAAACCTGGTCGGTTTCGTAAATTCCGCCTTCGGTAATCGGACTGACGTTAACGATATAGGACACCGTGAAAATCGTCTGGCCGCTGCTGCGATCCGATGCCGCCACCGACTCGCCCACGACGTATTTATACAGATTGGGAGAGTTATAGCCGGGCAGCGCCGCGCCGAAACTGAAGCTGCTGTCCGGCGCGTGGGTCGGGTTGGCGCCGAAAGTCGTCGGCTGGGTATTGGCCGTCAGGTTCATGCCGAACTGCTCACTGCCGGCCGATGAAGCTGTCGGCGACGTCAGGGGGTCGATCTGGGCCGGTCCGTTGGTCGGCGGTTGGCCGACTGTCGTTACGACATAGCCGTTACTTAAGTAATTGCGAACGCTGAACGTCATGGTGCCCGTGGCCGTTGAGCCGGTACTCAGCGTGCCGAGATTGAGCGAGCCGCCGGTCACGATAAATTCCAGCATCGGCTGATCGGTGGTATTGAAGCCGGCTTGAGCCTGAAAATCACCGCCGGCCGTATTGCCGACCGTCAGTTCGCCGGCCGACTGGGTGGCGCAAAAACTGCCCGAACAGGCTTCGCGTTCGCCGCCGGTGCCGAAGAAAGTCTCCTCAACCCGGTAATTATTGGATGACGATTGGGCCAGCACCAGCGAACCGCCGGCCGCCAGCACCAGCCCGCTTACCAATCCCACCAGCATCAGTGTCTTTATTCTGCTCAACATAATTATTCTTATGCTGCAGTATACCCCTCCTGTCCGAGCCGCAGCAAGCGGCGTAAACAGCCGGAAAAGCTATTTGGCCTCGAAATTTTTAAGAATCTCGTAAAAGGCCATCGGATCAGGCAGGTTAATGCCGCTTAAGTCTTTATACAGAAACCCGAACGTCCCTCCGGACAACTGAAAACCATAGCCCTGGCCGGTCTGAGCGACCCCGATGCCGCGGCCGCTCGGTGCCGTATCACACCAGTAATCCACCCCCCGGTAAGTCTGCCGGATCGGCTTTGGCACGATCTCATCGGAAACCGGACAACGGGGCGAGGCTTTGCCGGGCGAGATTTTGGTGCCGTCGGTGGTAGCCGGCACCAGCATGGTCACCGCCAAATCGGCCGGCACGCGGCCGCGGTAAACCGTCAGTTCCTTGATTACCAGTCCGTCGCGCCTGCTGCGGTAAACGTACCTTTCCGGCGGCGCCGATTCATCGGCTTCCAGCTCCCAATCGTGGACGGATTTAAAAATAAACTCATCGGCTTCGACCGTTTTAAGCTCCGGCCCCAGGTAAACCGTCTGCTCCCGGTCACCTTGCTGACTCAAAGGCGAAATATCCTGCAGATAATGTCCGTAAAACCACCACAAAATCCCGGCCGTCAGCAGCAGCAGACCGAGCAGGATTAAAAAAGTCCGATGCACCCGGCGCCAGCGCCGCCATTGCTTGGGGAGGCTGGTCTGATAGTGGTACTTGCGCATTTTGGTTGCTTCTTACAAGTTAGCTGATGGCTTTAGCTTTATGGTAACATAGGCCTAAAGAAGTAAGCATTACCGAGAAACGGGCTTTTTAGATAAAAAGATGGATAATGATCCCGAGAAACAGGCAGCACCGCAGCTGGAAGGCGATAACTCGCTGGAAGCTTCCGGCACCGTGGTGGATAGCGGCAGTAATTCGGCCGACAGCGCCGGCCCGGCGCCCGAAGCCGCCAATGAAGACGGCGCCGTCGCCGCACCGCCGGCCGACAATCCCAATCAGCCGCCGGCCGAGGCACCAAAAAAGCCTAACAAGTTCAGCCTGCGGGCCCACGGTCTGCTCCGCAACCTCAACATCTATCTGCTGATTTTCGGTCTCCTGGTCCTGCTGGCCGTCGTGGCCAGCATCGTCGCCTACCAGCGCAACCGCCAGCAGGAGGAAGCTCAAATCATCACCCAGGAACTTACCGAGGAGACTCTGGAAGAGCTGCGCGGCAGCGACGCCGTGATCGGTGATCCGAAATTCACCCTCAGCATTGAGTCAAACGCCATTTTCGCCGGTAAAGTTTTAATCCAGGACAGTCTGGACGTCGCCGGTTCGATCCGGGTCGGCGGCACCATGACCCTGCCGGGCATCACCGTTTCGGGCACCAGCAGTTTCGATCAGGTGCAGGCCAACAGTTTGCAGGTAGCCAGCAATGCCTCGGTCGAGGGTACGCTGGCCGTGCAAAACGGTCTTACTGTCACCGGCGGCGGCACATTCTCCGGCCCCATCTCGGCGCCGCAAATCACCATAGACACCCTGCAGATCAACCGCGATCTGCAGATCAACCGCCATATCGATGCCGGCGGTTCGACGCCGACCAAAACGGACGGTTCCGCGCTGGGTTCGGGCGGCACCAGCTCGGTTAGCGGCACCGACACGGCCGGCACCGTCACCATCAACACCGGCAGCAATCCGGGCGCCGGCTGCTTCATCACCGTCCGCTTCGCCAACGCTTTTGCCGGCACACCGCACGTCGTCATTACGCCGGTCGGTTCAGCCGCCGCCGGGCTCAACTACTACATCAACCGCAACACCAGCAGCTTCAGTGTCTGCAGCACCAGCGCGCCGCCGGCCGGCGCCTCATTCAGTTTCGATTTTGTAGCCATCGACTAGCTTAAACGTCCAGAAAGACAACCACTTTGTCGGTCTTGACGTGCATAATGCCGCGGGTGATTTTGATTTGTTTTTCACCGTCCGGGGCCTGGATTAACAGATCGCAAGGGATAAGCAGGGTCATGAAGTTGTGGTGCATCGGCAGCACGTCAAACGGCCCGGTCTGGTTGGCGCCGGTAATGCTGTAGGCGTCGTCATCAAAATAAGTTTGAAACGGCGAGTAGACCTTAACGTGCATCACCGGTTTGCCGTCTTTGGTTCGAACTCCTTCGGCCGGCGCGGACGCTTTGGGATCAGCCATCAGACGATTATCTCTTCAATGCCTTTTAGGGTTTCCTCGCGGCTGTAGAACTCGCCGGGCACGCCGGTCAGGTCTTCGGTAACATGCATATTCTGCGAGAAATGCTTGATCAGCTTTTTGGCCTTGGCGTAGTCGGCCCGGTCCGCCGGGCTCAGCTCGTTCTCGCCGATAATGGCGATGATGCCTTTGAGCGATTCGTACTTTTGCAGCAAAGCCTGCACCTGGACGCTGAGAACGTAATGGCGGTCGCCGACGACTTCCGGCGACAAAAGAGACGAGGTGGTCCGGATGAGGTCAACGGCCGGGCGGATGCCCTGCTCGGCCACCTTACGCGACAGCACGATGGTCGAGTCAACCTCGTGTTGAATCATCTGCACGGCCGGGTCGGACAGGTCGTCCGCCGGCACGTAAATCGTCTGTACGGCCGTAATCGAGCCGTTTTCATTGGAGCTTAGGCGGTCCTGCAGCGTCTTGATGTCCGAGAAGATGGTCGGCTGGTAGCCGCCTTCCGCCGGAATCTGGTCCAGGATCGTCGCCACCTCGTTCCGGGCCTGAACGTAGCGGTACATGTTGTCGGCAAAGAACAGAATGTCTTTCTTGTGTTCGTCGCGGAAGTATTCGGCCAGAGCCACGGACGACACGCCGATCAGCGCGCGCTTGACCGGGTTTTCATCCATTTGCCCGAACAGCATACAGGTGTTCTTGAGCAGATCGCGCTCTTTGAGCGTCTCGTAAAGTTCGTGACCCTCCCTGATGCGCTCACCAATACCGGTGAAGAACGACAGTCCGCCGCCGCTTTTGGCGACGTTGTGAATAAGCTCCATCGTCAGCACCGTTTTACCGACACCGGCACCGCCGATAATACCGATTTTGCGTCCCTTGACAAACGGCGTGAAGAAGTCAATGACCTTGATGCCGGTTTCCAGGATCTCCGGTTGAGCAGCCGTGAAGTTGGTCGTCCGGCTGGGAACCTGGAGGATATTTTTGCGCCGGATGTCGCTGCCCTCCAGAGGCGGCTGGTCGTCCAGCGGATCGCCCAAAGCATCCAGGATACGGCCGATGGTTTTCTCGCTGGCCGGAATCTCCATGCCGTGACCGGTCCGCTCGGCTTTCTGACCTTTCTGAATATTGCGGTCAGACCGGACGTTCAAACCCAAAACGACGTTGTTGGGCAGCAGCCGCTCGATCAAAAGCGGCGTTTTCTGTTCGTTGTCGACCAGCAGAATTTCGCCGATCTCCGGCAGATCAGCCTCGAATTCGATTCTTACGACCAGGTCGCGTACGGCCCGTATGATGCCTTTGTTCATACTCGTTTCACCTTCCGGATACTGTTGATTATTTCTTTCAGACGCTCGTCCTTAAGGCCCCGTTTGGTGCGGTTGTACAAAAGCCGGATATCGCCGAGGGATTCATCGGCCTTTTCGTGGGCCGCCGACATCGCCCGGAAGCGGGACGCGTACTGGGCCAGCTTGGACTCAAAAATAACCTGGCTCAGGGTAATTTGCATCATCGAGCGCTCCAGGTGGTCAACCACGGCGTAGGTGCTCGGTTCGAAAATGTAGTTGGCCTCGCTGATGATTTCCTCGCCTTCATCGAGTTTTTTACCCTGTTCCTGGACGGCGCTGCTGAGCTCGATCCGCTTGATGTCCTGCACCATCAGCGACACATACGTCTGGTAAAACACCGTGCTGCTGCGGTACTGCTGGACTTCTTTGATGATCGGCGTGACGTTAATGTTTTCGTCCTTTTCCGGCAGTTTGAAATACTTCTTGAACTTGACGCCGGCGTGGACCAGCTGGACGGCGCCGTGGTGCCCGAGAACAATGATGTCATGCTTGGCGGCATCATAATCTTCCAGCATCCAGCGAATGAGCTTCTGGTCAATGTCACCGCTAAAGCCGCCTTCGGCGGTAATGACAATCAGCAGCTCTTTGTCGATCACTTCGGTGTCCGATTGGCTGCGGCCGAAACGGAACAGACTGTCCACCCTCAGCTGACTGTAGATATTCCAGAGTTCCTTGAAAAAGTCCTGAGCCTGCAGCACCTTGTTTTTGATCTGGGCGATGCGCATGCTGGCGATACCCTCGAATGCGCCGGTCAGATCGGTCATCGTCTTGACGGTTTGGGCTTCTTTGGCGATTTCCTGGAGTTGTCTCATTTCTTCAGCTCCAGCAGCGAACTGCGTTTAAGTTCATCGCGGACTTTTTCGTAATCGGCGTCGTTTTTGACTTTGGCGGCGTATTCATTGGCGCTCTTTTTGAGCATCTTCACATCGACAATCTCGCCCTCGGCCTGACTGAGCACGATATCCATCATCATCTGCTGCGCGACCAGCGAGAAGTACTCGCCCGGCCCCTGAGTCATCATTTCAATGATGCGTTGGCCCAGCTGCAAATCCTTGCCGGTCGCCAAGGCCATTTCCGATCCGAAGTGCGAGAACTCCTGAGCCTGCCGGTAAGCCGCCAGAGCCTGCAGCGTCAGCGACGAGAACTTGTGCTGGCGCTCGTTGTGACCACGGCCGCCGACACGAGTGACGCTAAGACCGACGTTGAGCGCCGGGCGCAAACCGCTGCGGAAGGTTTCCATATCGAGAATCCACTGCCCGTCGGTAATGGACATGATGTTTGTCGGCAGATACGCCGTGATGTCGCCGCCGTGAGCCAGAACCAGCGGCAGACTGGTCAGCGTCTTGTGATTGCGGTTCAGCCGGCCGGCCCGCTCCAGCAGACTGGAGTGCGCGTAGAACATATCACCCGGATAGGAATCGCGGCCCGGACTGACCCCGGCCAGCAGCGAGACCTCCCGGTAAACCTGGGCGTGGCTGGTCAGATCGTCGTAAATTATCACCGCGTCCCGGTCCAGCGCCTGCCAGAAATACTCGGCCAGAGCGCAGCCTACATACGGCGCCAGATAGCTCATAATCAGCGAGTCGAACATCGTCGACACGACGACGATGGCGTTTTTCAGGGCGTCGTTTTGCTCCAGGCGGGTCAGCAGGGTGTCAACGTCGCTGCGCCGCTTGGCGATCAGCACGTAAACCGCTACCAGATCGGAGTTCTTCTGGTTGATGGTCAACTGCGTCGCCAGGGTGCTTTTGCCGGACTTGCTGTCGCCTAAGATGGCAATACGCTGGCCGCGGACAATCGGGAACAGGGCGTCGATAGAAGTTACACCGGTCTCCAGCTGATCATTGAGCTGCTCTCTTTCAAACAGCTTGGGGGCGTCGTGGAACACCGGCCAGACGGCATCGGCGGCAATCGGTCCCTTGCCGTCCAGCGGCTCGCCGGTCACCGAAACGACCCGGCCGATAAAATCCTTGCCAACCTTGCAGACCAGCTCCTCATGCTGCACGACAGCGATCATGCCGACCGACAAATACTGCGCGCCCAGATGCAGGATCGATACGAAATTCTCGTCAATATACTGAACGAAGCCCTTGGAGCCGTCCTCGAACATCACCAGGCCGCGGACCGACACCGGCTGCAGGCCGCGGACCCGCACCAGGTAGCGGTCAACCGCAACCACTTCGCCGATCGGCCGGCCGGACTCGACGAGCTTCTTGAAATGCTGGCTGTCGGAGCGGATTTTGGCCGGCATCAGACCACCTCCCCGCTGCCAGGCGACGGGCCATAGTCACAGCCAAAAACATGCCAGCTATTTCGTCTCACCGGGAACCTCAAGCCATTTAAGCAGCGACGGATAAGCCGACTTCAAATGCTGCCGCAAACTCATATCAAAATACTTATTCGGCGTTCTGAGCACACAGCCGGCGGCAATGGTCGGCTGCAGGCCCACCTGCACCAGAGCGTAGGGATGGATCCTGGTACGGAACCACTGCACCAGCTTGTAGGTGAAGTTGAGCGGCGGATCCGACGCAAAACTTATATGTATCACCGGTGCCTTGGTCTGCATCTCCTCCAGTTTGGCGGTCAGCTCCAGGCGCTGGTCTTTGTCCAGCAGATTTATGCCGTTTTCCTTGCTGACTTCGGCCAGCCGCCCGGTCTTAGGCAGCACCACGCTGGAGCCGGCCTTGCGCACCGCCGCCTCAACTAAAAAATCCTCCAGGTCACTCATTTCCCTGAGCAGACCCGACAGCTCGGCACTGCCGACTACGCTTACCGGCAACACGAAGTCCTTTTGTTTGGTCTCGGTCTTTTTACGCTCCATTCTTGACGTCTTCCAGTATAGCTTCCTTATTCTTTTCCAGCTCGGCCAGGATGTATTCCAGCTGATCGGTCAGATCAATTTGCGTCCCGATGGCATCAAGGATGTAGTGATTGATGATCTCCGCCATGTTCTGGACAAAATGCTCCATGACCTGAGCTTTCTGGGCGGTGATCTGTTCCTCCAGCTGTTCGCTGAGCATCTGCCGGTGCTGCTCGATTACGGCCTGGGTCTTCTCGATGGAGCTGACGGCAATCTGCTTGGCATCGGCGATCGATTCCTCGTATTTGGTAAATTCCTCCTGCAGGGTCTTGGCGATCTCCTGCTTCATATAGTCATTAAGCTGCGAGGTCGTCAGGCGCAGGTCCTGCTGCAGGAACATGGCGTTTTCGCCGATAATCTTCTCAAAATGCAGCCGGCCGCGGTTACGCAGCTCTTCCCGGAACTCGTTATTAAACACGCTTTCGACATCGACCGACGCCTTACTCAGCAGATCATCATGCGACGAGGCGATGCTGCCGCGGCCGCCCTTGCCAAGCCGAAGCGCCACCCAGATGAATGCCGCCAATCCGGCCAGCAGGCCGCCGATAACAATTATCAGTATCCAGCCGTCCGTCATCAGTTGTTGCCCACCCTGGAATTCATTCTTAAAACCCTCTTTGCAGTCGAATCATCATAATCTTAGTAATAAATATACCGCACCGAAGCCGCTTATGAAAATGATAAAGCCGGTCAGCACCACTTGCACCAGGCTGCGGACGATGGATTTTTTGGACAAGGGGTTGCGGCCGATGGAAATTATGGCGCTGCGCACCCCGGCGTAAAGTATGCTTCCGGAGATGCCGGTCGTGCCAATCAGTATCAACAGTGCCACGTAAGTGCGCCAGGGACTGACCGGTTTCTGGGCAATGGCTTCGCTGACCTGACTGAAAAAGTCGGTGATGTCGTTTTGAACCGGCCGGCCGTTCGGATTGGCGGCCACGCCCACCTCAACCAGTACCCGGCTCAAAGCAACCGTCCGCCGGCCTTCCGGCGTATCGACTTCCGTCCGGCCCAACGGCTCGCCGCCGCCCTCACTGCCATTGACGGCCTTCCCGATAATTATGGCCTGGCTGCGATCGGCTTTCATGCCGATTCCGGCCAGACTGGATACGGAAATACCGTCACCGGGGTTGATCTGGCCGTTCTGATCACTGACCAGCACTTCGTGGCGTCCGGCAATGGTTACGAAAGTCTGCCGGCCTTCAGCGGTCAATTTCACCGGCGAATCGTTGGCGTCTATCACCACGCCGTGCAGATGCTCCAGATTGGCTGAGGTGGCGGCAAGCAGCCTGGAAGTATCGTCCGGATCCAGCGACACGATCATGCCCCGCTGCAGACCGGCGTCATAGGTGTACCCCTGGGCCACCGGCTGCGAGAAAACCAGACCGGCCCGGCTGATAACCACCAGAATTATCAGTCCGGCTATGGCCCATATTTTCATTGGTGTCAGGTGATGTTTGATTTTGTTCCGGATCATGACCGCGTCAGTGCCTGTTTGCTGCTACCAAGTATAGCGCTTTTGGTTTAAAGAGGGCAATCACCGGACGCGGTTTTAAATGAGCTGTTTCAGAGCCGCCACCGTAGTACGGATGTCTGCTTCGGTAGTATCCCGCCCCAGACTAAAGCGCAGCGAGCTGCGGGCCGTCTCCTCGCTCAGACCCAGAGCCGCTAAAACATGCGACGCTTTCTGATTGGCGGCGCTGCAGGCCGAGCCGAGACCGCAGCGAATACCCTGCTCGTCGAGCGCGAACATCAGCCGCTCGTTGTCATGGCCGGGCAGGGTCAGATGCACGTTATTCGGCAGGCGGTGCTTGAGCGAACCGTTTATAACCGCGTCCGGGACCTCCCGCTTAATAAGCTCAGTAAACAGGTTTCTGAGCTCCAGGAGCCGGCGGGACTCTTCCTTGCGCCGTGCCTGGACCAGCTCCAGCGCCGTGGCGAAACCGACGCTGCCGGCCAGGTTTTCGGTACCGCTGCGCAGCCCGCGTTCCTGCCCGCCGCCGAGAATCTGCGGGGTCAGCCGTATGCCGCCTTTGACAAACAGCACGCCGCTTTGTTTGGGTCCGTAAATCTTGCCGGCATTAAGCGTCATGAGGTCAACGCCCAGCCGGCTGACGTTGATGTCCAGATAGGCCGCTGCCTGACAGGCGTCGGTGTGCAGATACAGCGGCCGGTCATTGCCCGAAGCCCGCCGCTCCGTCCGCACCTGCTCAATCAGCGCAGCGATATCCCTAAGCGGCTGAACGGTACCCACTTCGTTATTGGCCTGCATTACGCTGATCAGCACCGTCCTGTCGGTTATGGCCGCTGCGATGGCCGCCGGCTCAACTAACCCCTGGTCGTTGACCGGTGCCAGCGTATGATCAAACCGCTCCAGCGGCGCCAGTACGGCGTCGTGCTCGATAACCGTAGCCACGGCGTGACTGTCCGTGAATTGTTCCAGCAGGCCGCGTATCGCCAGGTTGTTGGCTTCGGTCCCGCCGGCCGTAAAGACGACCTCGGCCGGCCGACAACCCAGACACCGGGCCACCCGCTCCCGGGCGTCTTGCAGCGCCCGGGCTGCCTGAACCGCCGGCCGGTACAGGGCCGACGGATTATAAAACCGGTCATCAAAAAACGGCCGCATGGCCTTTAGCACGGCCGGGTCCACTGGCGTCGCCGCGGCGTAATCTAAATAAATCTCTTTCATAGTCAGTAGGTAGTATAGGCTAATCAGCCCCCGGATACAGGCTGCAGCCACATACTTAATACTTCATACCGGATACTAAATACTTGATACTTGATATCTACACGAAGTAATACAGCTCGCTGCGAATCCGCTGAACGTAAAGATCGATGGCCTGGCCAAGGTGCATGGCTTCGTCCGGCGTGATCCGCTGATAGTGCTGGCCGTCCTGCGCTTTGAGAATACCGCCCGGCCGGACATCATAGCGGGTGGTTTTGATCTGGCGCTGGCCGCGCTGATCCAGCCATTCCTCGTGCCAGATCCAGGTGTGCTCATCCAGGCAAAAGAATTCGCGGCGGCCGCCCGGGGCAACCGGTCCGAACAATTCACCGCCAATCCTGGCTTCTTTGCGAATAAGATTGCGGTACAGCTCCGCCCGGCGCGCGCCCAGCCGCTCATCAACCCGGCGCCTGATAAGTCCGTTCAGAAAGCGCCGCAGCATTACAGCACTCCCTCCAGCGACTGACGGACGCGTTCCTGAGCGTCAGCAATCTGCCGGCTTTGGCTTCGAGCCTCGTCCGCCAGAGCCTGGACAGCGTCATCCACGGAGTCAATCGTAGTAGTGACGGCCTCGTCTGGATTCGGTACCGGTGTAGCGTCAGCCTCTGTCGACAGTTGCTGGTAAGCGCTTTCGCCGGCCTGCCGTTCGGCCTGCAAACGTCGTGCCTCCTTTATTTCAGGCGTAGCTCCGGCCAGTTCGGCGGCCCGCCTAACCGTATTGAGCCGTTCGGCGTACAAATTATAAATCTCCGGCGAGATACGCGGCGCGGTTTCCTGCTCAGGCGTGGTGAAATAAGAGTTGCTCATAGTTTATTAACCGATCATAAGGCGAATAGTTGTTCGGCGCTTAGGGTTGTGGCCTCCGCTAACGCCTCCAGCGGCTCCTGTCTTAAACCGCTCAAAAACTCCGCCGTTACACGTAAGTGTTTAGGCTCACACACTTTACCACGAAAGGGGTTAGGAGTCAAGAACGGGGCGTCGGTTTCCAGCAGCAGCCGCTCCGTCGGCACCGCCCGAGCGGCCGCCAGCTGTTCCGGATTTTTGCTGAACGTCATGATGCCGTTAAGGCCGACAAACAGTCCCCGCTCCAGCACGCCGTCCAGAGTTTTGCGGCCGGCCGTAAAGCTATGGACCACCCCGCGCACCGGCTGGCCGGCCGCCGCGTACTCGTCAAGCAGCTTGAAGAAGTCGGTAAAAGCCCTGTCCGGCTCAGCGGCCTGACCGGGCGGCTCTCCCCGGACATGAAAGATAAGCGGCAGGTTATGCTCCAGCGCCAGGTCGATTTGAAGCCGCAATAATTTTTGCTGATCGGACGGCGGGGAGTGACCGTAGTAATAGTCCAGACCGCATTCGCCGACAGCCACAATCCGGCCGGTTTGACGCTCCTCCAGCAAATTGCAAAATTTTTGCAATTTGTCAGGGAAGGGGACATAGTCTTTGGCGGCATGCGGATGAATGCCGATACTGGCCCAGACCTCCGGCCGACTTTTGGCGAACTCGACCGCCAACCGGCTGTCCGGCAGGGAAGTGCCGACGCAAATCAGCCGGTCCACCCCTGCCTCACCGGCCCGCTTGATCAGGACTTCGGCATCGGTTAGGCCGGCCTGCTGCCAGACCGCTGCCACCGAGCCGTCGCCTTTCTGACCGGCCGCGACTTCATGGATATGGCAGTGGCTGTCAACAAACCGCATCCGGCTGCCTCCCCTTATGCCTGAGCAGCAGGATCATTGACGGACTCGTTTTTCGGGAACAGGGTGCCTTCTACCGGCCGGACGACCCCCTCTTTAAAGACATGCTGAATCCTGGCGGCCGTTTCCGGCAGGAACGGCTCCAGCAACTCGGCGATTTGCAGCAGGTCGCCAACCTGGGCTGCCAGCACCTCGCGCAAATGGGCCGTGTCGCCGCTCTTGCTGATCTCCCAGGGCTTCTGACGTTCAACGTACTGATTGAAGCCCCGGATCTGGTCCCAGATTTCCTCGACCGCCCGATCGAACCGGCAGCTCTCCACCGCTTCACGGAACTGACCGATGTCGTGGCCGGCCTCCGGGATGTCGCCGATGATGCCGTTCTGGTACTTCATTATCATGGCGGCGGTGCGCTGGACGGCGTTACCGAGCTCGTTGGCCAGCTCGTTGTTGTAGGCCGTTTCGAACTTATCCCAGGTAAAATCACCGTCATCGTAGGCCGGAATGTGGCGCAGGAAGAAGTAGCGGAAGGCGTCGGTGCCGTAGCGGGCGACCACGTCGGCCGGCTTGATGACATTGCCGAGCGACTTGCTCATCTTCTGGCCGTCAACGTTAACGAAGCCGTGGACGAACAGTATTTTAGGTAGCGGCAGGCCGAGCGCCAGCAGCATGCCGGGCCAGATCGCGGCGTGGAATCTTAGAATATCCTTGCCGATCACCTGCACGTCGGCCGGCCAGAACTTCTTGAAATCAGCGTGCTCCGGGTAGCCGAGCACCGTGATGTAATTCATCAGCGCCTCGAACCAGACATACATGACCTGGCCGGCGTCACCGGGTACGGGTATGCCCCAGGCGATCTTATCCTTGGGCCGGGAAATGCTGATGTCCTCCAGCCCGTCTTTAATCACGCTCATGATTTCGTTTTTGCGGGTCTCGGGGATGATCTGGAAATCGCCCGCTTCGATGGCCCCGCGGATCTGGTCAGCGTAGTGACTGAGGCGGAAGAAGTAATTTTCTTCTTCCAGCACCTCGTAGGGACGGTTGTGCAACGGGCAGATGCCGTTATTGTCCTTGGCGGCCGCCTCGGTTACGAAAGCTTCGCAGCCGGTGCAGTACAGACCCTTGTACGAGCTCTTGTAGATGTCTTTTTCGAGATTGCGCCAGATTATCTGGGCGCGCTGCTCATGAGCGGTATCGGTGGTCCGGATAAACCGGTCGTTGCTGACATTTAAGAGCTTGCCTAAGTCCCGGAATTGCTGGCTGACCTGATCGACGTAGGCTTTGGGCGTCAGCTTAAGCTCGGCGGCTTTTTCGGCGATTTTGCCGCCATGCTCGTCAGTCCCGGTCGCAAAAATCACCTCGGCTTTCTCGCGGCGGGCGTAACGGGCCAGAACGTCGGCGTACAGCAGCTCCATGGCAAAGCCGATGTGCGGCTCGCCGTTAACATACGGAATAGAGGTGGTTACGTAGAATTTCATTGTTTGGCTCCCGTTATTAAAGTCTGAGGTTAAAATTTACTAAATCAAGAAAAATTATGCCCGGCCGGGCATTGTCAATGAACGAAAATAACGGCTAAGCAATTTCATGGCTATCAGTATACCCCTTAATCAGGAAGTTTGTCAGTAGCTATTCGCTTTGACAGATGCCATAAATCACAGTGCCGGCAGCGGTACGGTTTGAGGCTGGTGCCGCGCCGCCAGTGTGTTGCCGTGGCCTCGGCCTGGGCTTGGTTACGGGTGTCAAACGCCAGCTTGCCGGCGCAAGGCAGAGCCGGCGGTTCGCCGTCATTCATTACTCGCGCGCCCTGTCGACCCGCTCTATGAAGTCGTCAACCGGCATCATCCGGCGGCCGGTTGGCCGGGCAGCCGTTTGGCTGAGTCGCCGCCGTTGATTCAGCTTGGTTAGAGCTTCAACTGCGTCGAGATAGCGAAAATATGCATTGACCCGTTGGGCTATTTCCGGATCCTTGATCGTCTGGCTACGGCCAAAGAATACGCCGGCGGCCTGCCAGGCAGCCGACTTGACGGCTTCGATGTTGCTGGGCAGGCGGTCAAATACCGGCATAGCCGTGCCTTCCAGGTAAAAGCTTTGCAGCTCCTCCATGAAGCGTGCAGCGCTGGTAATGTAAAGCTTGTCGTAGGCTTCCCACGGCTTGGCCGGCTTCTCGGCCGTCGTGGTCTCTCCCGGCGATTGAAAATATTCCTGGTAGCTTATGTTCTGGCCGTAAGGACTACTGGCTTGTCTTTCGGTTGGTTCCGGCCATGTGTGGGCCGGCTCAGTGCTAGGCGCCGTTGCAACCAGCACTACCCGCGGGTCCAGCCGTACTTCCAGCGAATCCGACTTAAGCCCGGTAACACCGATCAGCGGCTGCCCGTCGGGCATTACTACCGGGTTAAGCCCTTCGCAGGCAATCCTGACGTGTCTCGTCAGCAGCACTCCATTCCGGTTGGTAAAAACCCGGTGGCGGATCATTTCTTCCCGTCCGACCGTCTGGCCCGGGTAGCAGGCTGCAAGGTTGATCAGTTTTCTGGAGGTTATTCGTCCTATCGCACGGGGAATTTTGCCGATCTGGAGAATATCGGGTGGCACGACACTGATTTCGACCGCTGCATCACCGTAAGCTGATTGAACCCGCTGGTTATAAGCCTCGATGTCAGGCCCGGCCGGCAAAACCAACCTGTCACCTCTTATCACCGCTAACCGCTCCGGCCTGGCTTCGGGCTGAGCCGGTCCGGTTGCCGCCGCCACCGGCGGCCCGTCGACTTTGGTCTCTACTCTCATAAATAATATTAAAACATCTCGTAGCTCAAGCGGCTAGTCTATGAAGTCCTGGCACAGGCGTTCAAACACGGCGTTGGTCCAGCCAAAGCCGGTCTGCGACGGGTACACGCCCTTCATCGGCGGCTTGGTTGGCTGAACGACGTTGTACTTCTCCAGAAATACCCCCTGCTCGTTAAACCAGTCGAGGTTGGTTTTGAGCCACTTGTGGGCAATCCGCTCGGCGTCGGCGTCGTAACCGTAGCGTTGCAACCCCTTGATAACCACATAGTGCAGCGGCGCCCAGCCGTTGGGGTATGCCCACTGGGTCGGAAACTGTCCCGGAAAAGCCACCAGCTGGTTGAGCTGGTCCCGGGACGAAGCTTCGGTCGTCGCCAGACCGCCTTTTTCCTCGAATCGGCGCAAATTCTTCACCAGTTTTTTGGCCTGTTTGTCGTCCACCAGACCGGCCCACAGCGGATAGTAAGTTGCCAGCGACGCCACCGTGCCGCGCTTGCCCTTAACGAAATTATAATCGTAGTACAGGCCCCTGGCATCGTCCCACATCAGCTGATTCATGGTGTGACGGCGGCTGTCGGCCTGGGCATGCCAGTGATGCGCCTCGGTGTTGTCGCCAATCAGCTCAGCCGCCTGAGCGAAGTCACTTTCGTATTTGTATAACAGGGCGTTTAAGTCGACCGGAAGATAATCGAGCGCCTTGCGGCCGAAGCGCGGTGTCATATCCCAACCGCTTTCGGCCTCGGCCAGATCGTGCAGCATGTTGATGTCGTAGTAGCGGCTTAAACCCTCGTAAACCTGGCGCCAGTGTGGCTTGCTGGTGCCCATCCAAACCGTTTCGTACTCAGTCCGGGCAACGGTCAGTTTATTTTTGAGCCACTCCTTGTCCATGCCGTAAGCTTCGTAAATGTCAAAGATCAAGCTGGTCAAAAACGGCGGCTGCGACCGGCCCATTAAATATGTCCTGGAGGCGTTGGGAATTATCCGAAAGCGCCTGATCAGACTCTCGAAGTTCTCCAGGATGCCGACGACCAGCGACTTCTGATCGTCGTTGGCGGCGGCTTTTAACATGCCCTGAACCATGAAATAGCTGTCCCAGTAATACATCTCGTTAAAGTCAAACGGGTGACCTTCCTCGTAAGCCGGCACCAGATAGGCTTTGGGCAGGCCAAGCAGCGTTTCGTCGTCTTTTGGGTGAAACCGCTTGAGATGTTCCCAGTACTTATCTATATACTGCCGCGCCTCGGCAACGTCCCGGGAAGCCAGCCGGACATAGCGCTTGCCGGGGCTGAATCGATGTTTAAGAGACTTGGTCTTATCAAGCATACGCTTATTAGTTTACAAGAACCGCTCCCCAAAACCCACATTGCCCTCTAAGGTTTTTTTGGCCGATTGACGATAAGTCAGCAACTATTTGTTGCTAAATGGCAAACTATCTAGTTATACTAAGCTTATCTAAGTGAACAAAGGCGAGGTTAGCAATGAGCGACAAACTTGACGGGGTGGCTAATAGTAACTTAATTCACCGATTTCTGGCCGGCCTTATAAGCCTAGTGCTGTCAGTCAGCGGCCTGCTTACGGCGTTCCCGTTTTTGGCGGCGTCGACCGCTACGGCACTTTCGAGCAGCCCGGTTTATATTAACGAGATTAGCTCCAACGAAACGACCGAATGGGTCGAGCTGGCCGGACCAGCCGGCGCTGATGTGTCAGGTTGGATAGTAAGATTTGATGATAACGCCACCACTCAAGAGAAGGTTTTGCCGGCCGGTACAGTCATCAATGCCAACGGTTACCTGGCTGTTGACGCTGGCGGCAACTGGCTTAACAACAGCGGTGATACCGTTAAATTGTTTGACGGTGTATCCGCCGATCCGGTCGACCAAATGAACATACCAAGCCTGGCCGCCGTGCAAACTTACGGCCGCAGCAGCGGCAACAGCAGTCAGCGTCGGTCGGTCGGCATTTTAGCTGTCAGCAGCAAGGAAGCTGCCAATCCATCGTTTTCACACGACGCGGTCTTCAATGCTACTCAGCAGTTCTATTACGACACGCTAGCTGACGCGGTAGCGCTGGCCTTTCCGGGTGATCTCTTACACCTAAACGGCACCCACGCTATCACCTCTACTATAGTTATTAACAAGCAGCTTGCTGTTCGCGGTTATAGCGGCGCCACCATCCAGACCTCAGGTACCAACCCGGTTTTCAGGATTACCGCCGACGGCACGACAGTCCGCGATATCGCGTTTGAGAAAACTGACAACGTCGGTCCACATAACTTGATTCAAGTCCAAGCTGACAATGTCAGTGTCTTAGGCAACAGCTTTACCGGCCAATGGAATATTGGTGACAGCAGCGTTGTAAGAGCCTTGGAAATAAGCACCGTTCAAGACTTCGACATTCGCAACAACGACTTCGTCCATGTGCGCCAGCCCGCCTACATCAACGACAAGGCTACAGGCCAAATCAGGAACAACTATGTCGCCCACACTAAAGGCTGGGTCGTCCTATCCGACACCGTAATCAATTTCAGAAACAACAGCTGGGGCACCGGGATTGATCGCAACGTGCTGGATATCGCGATTATCCCAGGCAGCACTAACGAATACCCGGACAGCAAGGTTGTTCAAATCAGTGAACGGAACAATGATGCCGTGGTCGAAAATCAGTTCGGTGGCATCAAACTTCTGTCTGACACCTACGTCCAGCCTGCAGCCAACGGCAATACTGGCGACGAAGGGTCCGCCTGGAATCCCTACACTAAAGTCCAGGACGCCATGAGTCGCATCGTTGAGGGCGGCACTATCCATGTCGCTGACGGCATCTACACCGAAAGCCTGAAGTTTCTCAAACACGGCACCAAGCTGGTCGGTGAAAGTCAAGCCGGCACCGTCATCGAAACCGACGGGACCAAGTCCTACGGCATCGACATAACTGGTTTAAATGACATCGACTTAAGTAATTTGACCCTGGCCGTCCCGGCTGCTGACAGTACTGTCGGCTACCACTTCAAGGTTTACAAAGCCAGCCGGCTAACTCTGACCGACCTGAACTTTAACGGCTCAGGCCGGCTTGACACCACGCCGAAGCGAGTGGGCGGTCTCGATTTCAACAGCACCAGGAAAGTTACGCTTAACAATGTCACGGCCAGCAACTACAGCAAAAACGGCTTCGCCATAACCGCCCGGTTCGATGCCAGCGACAATTACTCGCGCGACTACACTTTCAACAACGTCACGGCCGATAACAACGATTGGGCCGGAATAGCCTTCTACAACGTCAACAGCTCCGGCAACTTCGGCCACAACATCACAAACGTTACTTTCACCGGCAACAACCATATAACCAACAACACCAAAGGCCTTGAGATTGTCGGTACCAGCGACCCTAACGTTCAGGCTCTGGGCGCACCGGGTTACAGCATCGTCGGTCCTGGTAATACGCCGGTCGATCTAGGCAACACCAGCTTTTCCGGCAACGACCTGATGCACATCATTAACTATCAGGTTAAGAACCTTAACGCTGCCGAGGCCAGGTTCGATGGCAAAACCGGCAACGAAATGACGCAAAGCGAGCGCGACGAAACCGAACTTAAAATTACCGATAAAGGCGATCTGGCCAGCCTGGGCCGAGTAGTGTTCTACAACCTGCCGATACATCTATCCCCCGCCGACGGCACCTTGACCAACAGCCCCGGCATACTGGATTGGACAGACGTCGCCGATGCCGTCGCTTATCAGTACCAGTCAGCAGTCAACAATGCGCTCAACCCTGACGGTTCACTGACTTCACCCATCTACACCACTGAAGTTAATGGCTCGGAGATAGATGCCTCCGCTACGGGCGGCGGCGTTTACTACTGGCAAGTGCGGGCCAAGTTCGCCGATGGCAGCTTCGGCGCCTGGACTACCCCATGGCAGCTGATAGTTGATGCTACCGCACCGGAAGCAGCTCAGTTTACTTCACCGACAACCGGCGCCACCCTTAATGGCACTGTAGAAATTAAAGTTGATATATCGGATAACGGTGCGGGCTTGGGCCAGCAACAAATAGTAATGCGCCGACCGGACAATTCCATTGCCGGCAACTGGACCTACAATGTCAAAACCGGAGCCAGCAGCGTGATTGCAGGCACCGGCACCATTAGCTATAGCGGCGACGCTAATAGCGGCACCCTCACCATAACGCTGGACACCAGCACGCTTGATGACGGTCAATATAACTTAAGGCTATTCACTAAGGATGTGGTTGGTAATGGCCGTTCCGATATCTACAACCACTTCTTTACCGACAACACTAAACCTTCCGTTCAGGTGGTAACTCCAGCCGACAAATCGTTTGCTGGCAGCAGCTTCACTGTTGAAGGTACAGCGTCAGACAACCAGACTTCGGTGGTAAAAGTAAATTACACAGTCACTGAGATTAGTGCTTTAGGCGGAACCCATGTCGGGAACATTGACAGCGGTACTGCATCCGGTACTACCAACTGGCATTTTGATGTATCCGGCTTGAGTGATGGCTTCTACCGTCTTAAAGTCCAGGCCTTCGACGCAGTCGGCAACTGGAAGTACCATTACAACGACGTGGTCGTTGACACTGCGGCGCCTACTGCCCCGACAATAACCACGCCTGCAAATGAGCAATACTTCTCAAGCACACCGATTCTCAATCAATGGACAGCTTCCAGCGATACAAACGGCATCGACTACTACCGGATAGAGTACATATATGACGATGGACACGGCTTCGCAGGTGGCCCATACCGAACTGTTCCAGGCACTACTACATGGCGCAACCACGTACCGTCAGATGCCGAGCAAGGTGGCGTAACTATTAGGGTTCAGGCAGTTGATGCTGCCGGTAACGCCAGTGACTGGAGCGCCCCGGTTCACTACTACTACGATTCAATCGCACCGAACACGCCTATTCTCCAAGGTCCAGCAGACGGTAGCGTACTAAACGCGTCTGCGTCATCGCCTTTAACCTTTACATGGGACGCCAACGGCTCTACGGACGTACACATGTTTGAGTACACTCGAAGCGATTTGGCAGCGACTGTAACTACCGCAGCTAACAATTTGCCGAACATTGTTTTGCCGGATGGCGCTTACACATGGCAGGTGCGCGCTATCGACCACGCCGGTAATACCAGCCTCTGGAGTGCGCTTTGGAGTTTCATTGTCGACAACACGCCGCCGTCGGCTGTGGCCGGACCTGACCAATCTGTGACTGGTCAGTCGGCTGCGCTGAACGGCAGTTCCGACGACGCCGGCGCGACCTATGCCTGGGCGCAAACCGCCGGACCGGGTACGGCTACTTTCAGCGATTCCACAGCCGCAAATCCGACGGTCACTGTCGATCAATTCGGCGCCTACACTTTCCAGCTGACTACCACCGACAGCGCCGGCAACAACTCGACCGATGAAGTGGTGGTTGATTTTGCAGAACCATCCGGTGGAGCGGGCGGAGGTGAAGTGAACGGTTTGTCAACTGGCGATACCGGCGGCACAACCGATGGCGGCACCGGTGGTACCGGCGGCACTCCGGACACCAACAACGCCGAGGAGTCGCTTGGCTTAACAACCGCCGATGACGAAACCGTTACGCCGCTGGCGGCTACCACCGGCAGCGACATTGCCGCAGCCGTAACCGAGAATCTGGTTTCCGGCAGCTGTTCGAAAATCCTGGGACTCTGCTGGTACTTGTGGATACCGATTGTCGGTATCGTAGGCATAGTTGCCTACATTATCCGCCGCCGGGCCGACACTAACGACGTCTAAAGGACATAATCGGCCGGCCTAAAAACCGCTGCCAAAGCAACTTACCGGGTATACTAGAGGTATGCAGGCAACACCGTTGGCCGAACGCATGCGGCCGCAAACTCTTGACGACGTCGTCGGCCAGGAACACCTGGTGGCAAGCGGGCGGATCATCCGCGAGCTGATCGCCAAAAAGCAGCCGACCAGTCTGATTTTGTGGGGGCCACCAGGCAGCGGCAAAACCACCCTGGCCCGGATTATCGCCAATGAAACCGGCGCGGACTTCATTGAGCTGAGTGCCGTCACGGCCGGCAAGGCCGACGTCGTTAAGGTGATCGAGCATGCCCGGCAAAACCAGCGTCTCGGCATGACCACCGTGCTGTTCGTCGACGAAATTCACCGTTTCAACAAGGCCCAACAGGATGCTTTCCTGCCTCATGTAGAAAACGGCACCATTGTGCTCATTGGCGCCACGACCGAAAACCCCAGCTTCGAAGTCATTAACCCCCTGCTCAGCCGCTCGCGCGTCCTGGTCCTCCAGCCGCTCAGCAAAGCCGATATTATCAAAATAATTAAAGCCGCTGCCAAAGCCGAGAAACTTACCGCCCGGCGCCTGCCGGCTAAAAGCATTGACCTGCTGGCCGAACTGTCCGGCGGTGACGCCCGGGTAGCCCTGGGCAATCTGGAGCTGGCCCTGCAGCTCACTCAAGATAAAATCACACCAGAGATCATCGAAACGGCCGCCCAAAAACGCGTCCCCGGCTATGATAAAGGCGGCGAAACGCACTACAACGTCATCAGCGCTTTTATTAAGTCGCTGCGCGGCTCCGACGCCAATGCGGCTCTGTACTATCTCGCCCGCATGCTGCAAGCCGGCGAGGATCCCAAATTCATCGCCCGCCGCATGGTAATTTTTGCCAGCGAGGACGTCGGCATTGCCGCCTCGCCCGCCCTGAACCTGGCCGTGGCCACTTTCCAGGCTGTCGAGCGCATCGGCATGCCGGAGTGCCAGTATAATCTGTTTCACTGCGCCACCGTACTCGCAAAGTGCAAAAAATCGCGGGTGGTTACCGACGCCATGAACCGCGCCCAGGCCGCGGCCCGCCAACACCCGGACCTGCCTGTGCCGCTGCACTTACGAAACGCCCCAACCAGGCTCATGAAAGACCTCGGCTACCAGAAAGGCACCAAATGGGAAGCCGGCTTCAAGCATCCGGAAGGCTTTTTGCCGACAGAAATCAGCCAGCTTGATCTGTTTTAGATCTTGCTATTATATAACTTAGGAATGTAGAGCAGCGCGTTATGGATGAATCACCTCGAAGTACTAACCCCGATTTTGACACCGGGCCGCGGCCGCCCGCCACTCAGGAAGCCGCCAACCGGCTGACTATTCCGGCCGGCCACATCGCCCTGCAGGGCGGTTATGAGGAAACGCCATTGCCGGATGACCCGTATCAGCTGCTTATCGAACGTAGTAAGTCACGGTAACCGTGTAGTTCAGCTCCTGCTCGCCGGGACGTACCTCAAGGCGAGCCGATGAATCGCTGGCGATTTCGGCCCGGCCGATCAGCGGTTGGACGCCACCGAAACCGGCGCCGTCGGTTACCGACTTAACGCTGCCGACTTTAAAGCCAAGATTAGCGGCCGACTGGTCAGCCTTGGCGCGGGCGTCTTTGGTCGCCTCGTCCCGGGCCTGCGCCTCCAGCTCTTTGCGCCGGTCATCGCTGAATGTTGCCTGGGGTGAGACTGCGCCGGTCGGTCCGGTGCCGGTCAGATAGTCCTGAACCTTCTGCGCCATCTCGGAATCACTAACCGTAACGGTCAGTGTCAGCGTGTAGGTAGTGCGCGTATCGCCGTCTGCTTCCGGAAACGTCACGCCCCGGTCGTAGCCGTTAGCCGAAGTCTTGATCTGGTTTTCGCTTACGCCCAGCTCCTCAAGGTCAGCCACCAGCTCGTCGCTTTTGGCGCTCATCTCATCAATCGCCGCCTGCTGATCCTCATGCCGGAACTGATACACCGGATAAAAGACATACTCGTCCGGCACGGCGGACACCGTCGCTTCACCCGTAACCTCAATAGTGCGGTCGGAAACACCGCCATCCGACCACGGCCGCCACAGGGCCAGCATGGCCGCGATCACAACCAACAGAATTATAGTTATTAACCGAAAATCAAGACTTAGGTTAAGTCGGCCTTTACTGCTCATTTGCTCCCTCTTTGACATTACCCTGCATAATGCTATTGATTTTGACCCGCCCCCGCTGAAAAGTAAACCCTAAGCGAAATACAAACCCCAGACAAATATACCTCCCAGACAAATATACGCCCCTAGGCAAATAGTCACCCCCAGGCAAGATAACAAATCAACAACTCAAAATATAAACCCCGAACAACGCCCTGCCAAGCCTCCACAAAAACCTACTACACCACATTTTCCTCATTTCCAGGGTCCGACCCTGGAATGGTTTCTGTAGGAGGGGAGGGGGTGGTATGATAAGACAAAATTTATGCCGGTTAACACAGACACTACTGATATTACTAACATTGACAAAGTGCCGCTGAGCCATGTCGAGAGCTGGAGCGCGTACTGGCGCACCCTGTACGCTCAAAAACGCCGGCTGCACGACGTCAGCCCCAAACAGATCATGCTGGGGCAGTTATTTACGCTGGTTATTACCATGGGCGTTGGTGTCTATATCAGCCAGAATCAATCCGCCCTGCTGCTGGTCGGCACGACCTTCCTGCTCTATCCGGTGCTGGCCGAGCTGCTGTCATCCAGCGCTGCCGTCTTAACGGCCAGCCTGCATCATGAGATTGATACTATCGAAGGTTCAAAAATCAAAGCCGTGTGTCTGGCGGTCTTGAAATCTCTGATCGTAGCGCTCGCCGCCAGCGCCTGCATTGGTAGCCTGGCCGGTATAATCGGCGTGTTCCTGTTCGAGGCCGGCTTTCTCCGCACGTTAACCCTGGCTGTGGCCGTCGGCGGGATAACCGGTCTGGTCGGCTTTCCGTTCATGACAGGCGTTATGTTCCTGGCCCGCCGACTCCGGGCCAACCCCGATGACGTAGCCCCGCCGATTGAGACAACCATCTTCCACACCTTTACGCTGGTGGCCATTGTGCTGGTATCGCGGGTAATGTCGTGAAACACCTGCCAATGCCTCACGGCAGCGTGCTTGCTTCAATCCGCACCAGTGTGGTTGGCGCTTCGATAGGACTGATTGGCGGCATCTGGTTGCAATATGTTCATAAGGATCTGCTGCCAGTCACGCCACTGCTATTGGCTTTGCCGGTCTTGGGCGCCATGTCCGGCGACCTGGCTTCTATAATCACGGCGCACCTCAGCGATCCGGAAACTTCGCCGGAAGCCAGACGCAAACTTTACCTGACACTGCTTTTAGTCGTCCCAATTAATACGCTCGGTGTCGCCGGACTGAGTCTGTTTCTGGCCTGGCTGCAGGATTTTGAGCTAACCCGCGTGTTTATTTACCGCTATAGTGCTTTGATTTTCGCCATTTTTGCCCTGGTGGTGCTGGTAACCCTGCTCGGCAGCCTGCTGCTCAACAAGTCGCTCGAACAAAAGCGAATCAACGGCGACGATATCCTCATCCCGGCTGCTAACATCGTCGCCTCGGTCGTCGTCCTCCTGAGCATCAGTTTCGCCGTCTGGCGGATTTTTTAACCCAAGACACAATGTAACCCCGACAAGCCAACTTCAAAAACTTATTACACCACAATTTCCCTATTTCCAGGGTCCGACCCTGGAATGTCTAGTCTACAGGCTATAAACCAAGAAAAAAGCCCTCCGGTGCTGAAGCTATGGAGGACATTATATTGAACTAAAATTCTACGAAGCTTTAGCGAAGTAGAATGGTGGAGCTGGCGGGTACTGCCCCCGCGTCCGAAGTCTTATCTTGGTTAGTCGTCTACAGGTTTAGGTCGTTTGAATTACTGCAAAACATATGAAACGGCCAAAAGGTTTTGCAGGTTGATCCGTTTGTCTATAGTCCGGCTACGGATCGGTTACCAGACGCAACCAGATGATATGGCGCGCGATGGCAGTATCTGATGTCCTGTCAGGCGCGGTTCGAAGTAATTAAACTCGAACTGTTGCGAAAGAAAGCTGAGGCAGTGCAAAAGCACTAGCAACTGCGTTCTTTACGCGAGTAAATACGTTTGCATTTACAATTTTTGCCTATAACGCTGACAAGCGACCTGCTGATCTAACCGATAAGGTACAACGTCGAGCATAATTTCAGCCCCTGTAATACTTGACCAATATCAAATGTCACAGTGACGGAAATAATTGTTAATTACGGTTGTACGCCTCTCGTGAGGCGTAGCATTACTATAGCACAAGCGTTTATGTTTTGTCAATACTTGGCAGCGCGGTTGGCGGGTCGAAAATGCCCAGTAACCTGGCCTGCTGATAGAGCATGTACCACTGCTCCAGTGACAGCGCCTGGGCACGCAGGTCGGGGTCGATGTAGGCCTTTTCCAACAGACCCACAGCTTCCTTTTTGCTGATGCCGAGTCCGCCGCTTAAGGAACTGCGCAGTTTCTTGCGGCGGGCGCTGAAGCCGGCTTTGACCAGACGGAAAAACAGCTGCTCGTTGACGTCAGCGAAGAGCGGCTTTTGATGACGGGTCAGCTTGACAATTTGGGAATCGACCTTTGGCGGCGGCGTAAACAATATTGCCGGCACCACCGGCCCAAGCACCGCTTCGTAGAAATACTGGACGCTGACACCCAGCAGCGACAGGTCACCGGGCAGCGCCGCAATCCGCTCAGCGACCTCTTTTTGGACCAACAACGCCATAACCTCAGGCGGGTTGGCCGCTTCGCTCAGGCGGCGCAGCAACTTGCTGGTCAGATAATAGGGGATGTTGGCGGCCACTTTATAGCCCGGCGGCAGCTTTGAGAGGTCAAAACTTAAAATATCGGCGTGGACAACTTCAAGATTGGTTGCCTGCACAGTCAGCGGCAGCGTTTTTGCCAGCGATTCGTCAAACTCAACGGCGATAACTCTGTCCGCCCGCTGCACCAGCTCGCGGGTCAGCGTGCCGACGCCCGGTCCGATCTCCAGCACCGTGTCCTTAGGTCCCAACTCGGCGGCTTCGCACATGGCGACCAGGGTGGCCGTATCTTCCAGCCAGTGCTGTCCCAGGCTCTTCTTCGCCCAAGGCAGTTCGCTCATAAATCCAGGGTGCTCAACCCGACTTCGGCGTCCGGGGCGCGCTTCAATTCGCCCTTGTTCCAGACATGAACGAATACCTCCAGCGTGCCGGCAACTTCGGCCTCTCTTAGGTGCCCGCCCCGCGCATGCATCGAGGCATCACTGACCGTAGCGTGCAGATGCAGTACCGGTTTGCCATCCTGCCAGGCGATGTTGCCCTGCAGCGAGGTCAACTCCAGCAGTTCGTCCAGCCGCTGCCATTCATACTGCTGAGCTGACAGGTCATAAAAGCCGAGCTCCGCCCAAGCGAGGCCGCCCAGGGCCAATACCCAACCGCCGGTAAGCTGATTGTCAACGACGAAACGGGTCAGTTGCTCAACCAGCTTCTCGCCTTTGTCGAGCCGCACGATGTAGTTATAGCCGTCAAACTGCGTAATCATACAATCAGTGTAGCAAAAGCCGGGGCGATGGGAACGCGAAAAAGCTCGCTTTAAAAGCGGTAATTCGGATCAGTTAATGCTTCGGGGTTTAGTACCAGTGGTTGACTTCCCAGAAGCGCTGGGCGGCGCAGGGGCTGCCGTAGCGGTTGACCATGTAGTTGATCCCCCACCGTATCTGGACAGCCGCGTCGTGCTGCCAGCCCGGACCCATCTTGCTGCCGGGCAGTGCCTGCGGGATACCGTAAGCGCCGGAGCTGCGGTTGTGAGCCGTGTGACTCCACTTGGACTCGCGCTGGAATATATTGTAGATGCAGCTGAACTGGTCAGAATAGCCTAAGTCGGCGGCGATTTGCCGGCCTAACTCGACATTATCCGACGGGTTGCTGTAAACCACCTTGGTGCCGCGCACCACCACTCTGGCGACCGGCTCGACGGCCACAACCGACTGAATGGTCTGCGAAACGTCCCCCGGATCACCCTTATCGACAATGCGGGTGACCAGCCGGCGGCCGGGCGAGCCTTCTTCCCTGACCTCGACTGTCCCCATCGGCAGATTAGGATCATTGACCGTCTCCACCGGGGCCGGTATTTCTTCTTCGCGGCTGATGATTTCTTTGCCGACCGGAATGACAAAGATGCGGGCGTTGCGGCCGATCGCCACGTCCAGGTCCGGCTCAATGGTGTCGTCCGGCAGGGGCTTGATGTCTTTCTCCTCAAGCACTTCCCGGACCGTTTTGGCGTGGGTTCTGAACGTTATGGGGTTGCCGTAAAGGTTGACGTAAACGGTCTCGGCCCGGTCCACCACCACTTGCGGACCCAGTACGCCTTCTTTCAGATTGTCTTCCGGCAACTCCACTTCGACCCGATCCTCCGGGAAGAGCTTCAGCCCGGCGTTTTCAGCGATCAGCCGGGGTGTCGGGTGGGCCGACAACAGTGTCACCCGCCGGTTGTTCTCCTCGTCAATAACCGTAACCGGCTTGGCTTTGTAGACGTTGACGACAAAATCGTTTTCGATAATCGGTGTGTCCAGCGCCGGCTCGACGATGTCGTGTTCGGTGAGCTCCACTTCCAGGCGCTCCAGCAGCTCGCCGACCGTGGCCGCCCGGGTCGGCAGCGACCGGGTTTCACCGTCCAGGCTAAAGCGGACTACGCGGGAGTCGGCCGCGCCGATGGTCTCGCCGCTCAAGTGCACGAACGCCATGCTGCTTAAAATGAGCAGGGCAAAAAATAGCACCACCGGCAGAACGAAGGGGTGGTAGGCGAAATCAAACCGGGGCCTTAGCCGATCTAAAAAGTTGCGCTTGGACGCCTGCCGGCCCTTGGCGCTCATATCAAACTCCTCCCTGCCAGCAGTGCTTGCCGGCCGCCGTTTTTGAGCGGAGATTCCGAAAAATTATGCCTGGTGTTCATATCGCCATATATTCGCTGTCCAAGGCGGGTTATTACTAGGTATTGAGATCGCAGCTTTCGCCTCCCGGACAACTCTTTATTATAACATCGTCGAACGTTTAAGTGGGCGTGTCGCTTCATTTTTGACCTTGATGACAGAGCAGCGGGCTCAAGCCGCAAACCAGCTCTCCAGAATCTGGCGGGCTTCCGGCGAGACTCGCTTGTCGGCCAGTAACTCCCGCCAGTCCATCCAGGTGGCCAGCACCACTTCGAAACGCTGGGGTTTAGGCGGCAGCGATTCACTCAGCTCAACGACGAAAGAGTGATAAGTAAACCGCAGACCGCCGTGGGTGAAGCGGCCGGTGTTGAGCTCCTTAAGCTGTTCGGGGACGATTTTGATGCCGGTCTCCTCCAGCAACTCCCGGGCCGCGCCGGCCCGCGGCTCCTCGCCGCCATGCAATCCCCCGCCCGGCAAAATCCAACCGCCATTGCTCAGCCAGTTCTTAAGTACCAGCACCTTGTTGCCGGAGACCACCAGTATGCGGGTCCGGCGGCTGCGAAACAGATAAATGAATAACAGCGGCCAACTCAGCCAAAACGCCGCCACGCCGAATTTAACCCAAAGCTTTTTCACTGTCCCTATTGTACAGCAACAGAGATCGTTCCGGCCGGTAACGAGCCGGGTTTACAGGTCGCCAGCCGTTAGTCTCAGGCATAGGTCAAAGTTTTTCCAGCGGTGCGAAGCTGACATTGAGCTTTTTGGTGCCTTTGCCCTTGAAGTAGATGACGGCATTGTCACCGTCAAGCTCCAGCACCGTGCCGACGCCGAACACCTGGTGTTTGACGCCGTCGCCTTCGTTAAGGTCCGGCGCGTACCTGGGCTCGTCGCTTGTCGGCCGGGCGGATTTAGGCGGGTCGAACCCGGGTGACCCAAAGCCAAGCAAGCCGCCGCTACCGCTGAACTCGGCGCTGCTTTGCTCAAATTCACTGTCGATTTCGCTCAGGAACCGGCTGGGCGGATTGTGCTGCAAGCCGCCGTAAAGCATCCGGCCGGACGCGTAAATCATGTACAGCTCTTCGCGGGCCCGGGTCATGCCGACGTAGCACAGCCGGCGCTCTTCCTCCATTTCGTGGGCATCGTACAGCGCGCGCGAGTGCGGAAAAATCGACTCCTCCATGCCCGTCATAAAGACCACCGGGAACTCCAGACCTTTGGCGGCGTGCAGCGTCATGAGGGTGACGGCGTTGCCGCCAAACTCAGCCGAATCGAGATCGCTGATCAGCGACACCTCTTCCAAAAATCCCTCCAGACCCATCTCCTGATACGACCGGGCCACGCTGAGCAGTTCACGGACGTTCTCGGTTCGCGACTCGCCTTGCGGCGTGCCGTCGCTGAGGTAGGCGTAATAATCAATCCGGCGGATCAGCGAGTCGAGCAGAGCCGGCAGCGGCGTGGTTTCGAGCAATTCCCGGGAAGCGGCGACCAGCTGGTACAGATCCGTCAAGCCCTTGCGGGCCCGGGGCGTAATGGCATCGCACTCGGAGGCCCGGCCTAAACCTTCATACAGCCCCAAACCGGCGGCCTGCTGCCAAACGTAGAAATTGCTGAGCGACTTGGCACCGACGCCACGGGTCGGCACGTTGACGATGCGCTCGAAGCTGACCCGGTCGGCCGGCTGATAAATAAAGCGCAGATAGGCCATGATGTCCTTGATCTCTTTGCGGTCATAGAAGCGCTGGCCGCCGACAATCCGGTACGGCACGCCGTAGCGGATCAGGGCCTCCTCCAGTGAGCGGCTCTGAGCGTTGGTCCGGTACAGGACAGCAAAGTGATTGTAGCGGCGCAAGCCGGAGTCAACTCCGTTACGGATGCGGCGGATGATGGCTTCGCCCTCGGCCCGCTCGCTGCCGACCTGAACCATTTGCACCGGCAAACCGCCCCCGGTGTCGGTCCAGAGCTGCTTGTCGGACCGCTGCTGGTTCTTGGTGATGATGGCATGAGCGGCGTCCAGGATGGCTTTGGTGCTGCGATAGTTTTGCTCGAGCTTGATGACCGTGCAGCCGGGATAATCGCGCTCAAAGTTCAGGATATTGCGGAAATCAGCGCCGCGCCATGAGTAAATGCTTTGCCAATCATCACCGACGACCGCGATGTTGCGGGTTGGACCGGTCAGCAGCTTGACCAGCTTATACTGGGCCGAGTTGGTGTCCTGATACTCGTCAATCATGATGTATTTGAACTGGCTCTGCCATTTTTCGCGAATGGCCGGATTGGTTTCAAGCAAAGTAACAGCTTTGCCGATCAGGTCGTCGAAATCCAGCGCGCCGGCCTCTTTTAAAACCCGCTCATAAAGCGGAAATACTCTGGCCGCTTCGCGCTCGGCCGGGCTGTTGGCCATGCCCTGATAATGGACGTGATCCATCAGCTCATTCTTGGCGCTGCTGATCAGTCCGGCGAGGACGCGCGGCGGGAAGGCTTTTTCGTCAATCATCAATTCTTTGCTGACTTGTTTGATGGCCGCCAGCCGGTCGCCCTCGTCAAAAATCACGAAGTTGCGCGGCACGGCTATATGCTCGCCGTCCTGGCGCAGCAGGCGCACGCAAATCGAGTGAAAAGTGCCCATGTACGGCATAAAACTGCGGTTCTCGGCGTTTTCGCCGAGCAGCGCTGCCACGCGTTCGCGCATTTCGCGGGCGGCTTTGTTGGTGAAAGTCACCGCCAGGATGTTATACGGTGTTGCCCGGCCAGTCGCAATGATATAGGCGATCCGGTGAGTCAGCGTTTTGGTCTTGCCCGAACCGGCGCCGGCTTGAATCAGCAGCGGGCCTTCGGTCGTTTCAACCGCCCGCCGCTGCTCCGGATTCAACCCCGTCAATAGGCTTTCAGACATCAACTTATTCTAACAAAGTATCGGACGCGAGGTTGCCGTGTTTATTACAGCTCTTTGAGCGAATTGATGACCGCTTCCATGGTATCCAGCTGATCTTCGCTGACCAGTTTGCTTGGCGGATCAGTAAAGCCGTCGAATTCACTGCCATCCGGCGCCATGACATGAAGCTCAAACTCGACGCCGGCGTAGCCTTCGGTGGATTCAAAAGCCCGCTGTCCGACGATTACGACGCCGCGAAAATGAAAATCGGTCGAGTAGGCGACCAGATATTTCTCGTCGGTATTAAACCTGATGATGGGCTGCGAGGAGTCGTGGACCGTGAATTGCTCATACTCAGTAAAGCCGGTAGCGTTGCTTGGACCGTCGCGGCCCGGGCCAGTGTACTCCCAGTCTGTCGGAATAAACGCGAAGCTGGCGTGCTCATTGGCGCTGAAGGTACCAAGATATGAGCCCTCCGGTTCATAGGCGGCATCTACCGGGCCTTCACGCAGCGTGACCGATCCCCAGTCTTCCGGATAGACAAAACAAAAGTCCGGCCCGGAGTTGGTGTAGACGGCGTAGCCCGGTTCGGCTTCACAGCCCTCCGGCTCTGCCGAATCGTCAGTCTCGGCTTCCGAGGTTTGCGTGGTAGCTTGGGAAGTGCTGTCATCTGGCGATTCAGCCCGGCTCTGCCGCCAGACGTACCAGCCCGCACCGCCGATAATGCCTACGATAATCAGGATTAAGATCGTTTCGACCGCCCCGAAACCCCGGCTGCCTAATCGTCGTTTCATAGCCGTCACTCCTTAATCTTTAATAAATTCGTACGGCAGCTCCAGGCCAAGGTCGAGTAGTCCGGCGTCAAGCGCGAGATAGCCGGCTGCCGCCAGCACCACAAGCACCGCCAGGACAGACAAAAAAGTTCGGCCAGGGTGCCCATGCCGGGCTTCGCCGATTGGCAGAACGTATTTTTCGCTGGCGATCAGCTCCTGAGCGACAGCCTGGCGGTCGGCCGCTTCCTTTTCGGCGGCTGCTTCCGCCTTGGACTTTTGGTTATCAGCCGGCAGCTCTTCGGCCGGCGGCTCGCTCTCTTCTGGGGATGGTTGTTGCTGATCGGCTGGCGGAGATTCGGCTTCCGGCTCTGCCGCGTCCGGCGCCGGTTCTTCGGGTTTAACTTCGTTCATCGGCTCGATTTTGACACCGGCACCGGTTGTTGGTTTCAGTTCTTTCTTGGCAGACGGCTCAGCGGCCTTGGGCGCCACCATCGGATCGGCCACCATGTTGCGGTGTCCGACAATCAGCGGCCGGGCGCTGGCGTCAGGCTTGGAGGTACCCGGCTTGGCAATATCAAATAATTTACCTGGTTCTTTGTCATTTGTCGTCGCCACTGTCGTCCTCCGGTTCGCGCCTTAGCTTGTAGGCTGTTTGGATCATGTCGGAGAACTGCTGGTAGTTGAGGCTGGCGCCGCCCGGAAGCAGCCCGTCTATGCCGGGCGTGGTCAGATAAGTGTAGGCGTTGTCGGCGTTGCTGCTGCCGCCGTAAAGAATCCGGACCGCTTCGGCGGCTTTGCTGCCATATAAGTGCCTGATGTTGCGGCGGATCAAAGCGGCGACCCTGGCGACATCATCCGGTTTAGCGACCTCGTGATTGGCGTAATTGCCGCCGGAACTGATAGCCCACACCGGCTCGTAAGCCACGACCAGTGATTCCACCTCGTCGTCCGTCAGATCATGAATCGCTGTTACCAGCTGATCATGGATAACCCGGTTGGTTTCGCCGGCGGTTCTTTCCTGCTTGGTCTCGCCCACGCAGAGAATGGGCGTGATTTCGTTCCGGACGGCGGCAGATACTTTCCGGCGGATGGTTGACAGATCTTCACCGAAGATATGACGGCGTTCGGAGTGGCCGACAATGACGTAGTGGACAAGGTCGCGCAGCATGGCGAAAGAGACCTCGCCGGTATAAGCTCCTTCGTCCACGAAATAAGCGTTTTGGGCCGCTAGGCGGAATTTGCGGCGGTCAACCTGCAGGCTCAGCGGTTGCAGCGTCAGCATGCTGGGGGCCAATACCACCTCGACGTCACGGTGGATACGAATCCGCTCCTGCAGCCGGTGCAGCAGCAGGCTGGCTTGACTGGTGTTGAGGTGCATTTTCCAGTTGCCGACTATGAGGGTTCTTTTATTCATCGTTCTTCGTTCTTCTTATGGTTTTTAGTGTAGCATGCCGGAGGGATAAAATTACACACCGCTGATGGTCACGGTTACTTATCCTGCAGCACTTCAACGCCCGGCAGCGGCTTGCCGCTCATCAGCTCCATGCTGGCGCCGCCGCCGGTTGATACATGGTTAAAGTGATCAACCAGCTGCTTGTCTTCGATGTAGCCGACGGTGTCACCGCCGCCCACCAGACTGTACGGCCGGTGGCCGAACTCGCCGAGCATGGCATCGACAATCATTTCGGTGCCGTGAGCGAACGGACCGACCGGTCCCTGCAGCCCGGCAACCTCCGTAACACCCATGGCGCCGTTCCAGATGACGGTGCTGGCCAGCTGCATGGTGCCGGCGATGAAGGCCGCCGAGAACGGCCCGATATCGTAAATACTTTCGTCTTTGGCAATGACGGCGCTTTCCCGCGGCGGCCGCTTGGGGTAATTCTCGATTTGAGCGAAAACGTGCGCCTCCCAGTCAACAATGCGGGTTTTGGCTTTGCCGTCCATTTGTTTGGCCACGACACCGTCCTGCGGCAAGTAAAAAATAAAGCGGTCTTTTTTGGCTTTGGTTTTAGCCTTGGCGATAATTTCCCGGGCCAGCGGCACCTCGTCGGCTTCGGCCAGGCTCTTGCCGATTTCAACACCCTCGGCCAGCAGGAAAGTGTTGGCCATGGCACCGCCGACCACGACGACATCGGCGATCTCGATAAACCGCTTAAGCAGACTTATCTTGTCCGAGACTTTGGCGCCGCCAAGCACGGCCATGAGCGGCCGTTTGGGGTTCTCCATGGCGGACGTAATGGCATCGACTTCGGCCGCGACCAATAGCCCGGCCACACTGGGCAGGTAGCGGGTGACGGCGTCGGTCGAGGCGTGTTTGCGGTGAACGACACCAAAGCCATCCTGGACAAATACGTCGGCCAGGCTGGCCAGTTGCCGCCCGAATTTTTCGCCGTTGGTTTCCTCTTCCGGATAAAACCGCAGGTTTTCCAGCAGCATGACTTCGCCTGCTTTCAGTTTCGCGACGGCCTTTTCGACGTCCTGGCCGACACAGTCGTCTATAAACTGAACTTTCCTGCCAAGCAGCTTGCCCAGACGTTCGGCCACTGATTTAAGAGAATAAACCGCTTGCGGCTTGCCTTCCGGACGGCCGAGATGCGAACAAATCACGACTTTGCTGCCTTGTTTTATCAGATATTCGAGCGTCGGCAGGGATTTTTTCAGCCGGTAATCGTCGGTGATGTTGCCCTTGCTGTCAAGCGGCACGTTGTAATCGGCGCGCACCAATACCCGCTTGCCTTTCAGCCCTACATCTCGAATAGTTTTCTTGTTGAAGCTCATACCTAAAATTATCGGTCGCCTGGAATCAATGAACGCTTAAATCCACTTATGCTTATATTAGCCTGACGGGCAGCGATTTACAAAAAATCTAGCTGAGAAGCCGGACCTTGATGGTGTCAGTGGTGCCAACCACGCCCGGATACTGCCCGGAAGCCGTCACCACGATGTCGCCCGCTTTAAGTACCTTGTTGCGCTGCAGCCAATTCGTCAGCTTGGTCGCGGCCTGCTTGCTGTCGGGCCGCACATAGCTCTTGGTACCGTAAGTGATGGCCAGCTGCTGCGCCACCCGGTGCTGAGAGGTTACCGCCACGACGGGCCGGTGCGGCCGGCGGGTGGCAATCTGCAGGGCCGTGGCGCCGGACTTGGTTTCGGCGACGATGGCTTTGGCGTTAACCCGGTCCGCCAGATCAATGATCGCCCCGCTGATAGCGCTTTGTCGTGATTTGTCGCTTGATCTGTCGATCGCGAATCTGAACGGCGCGTTCTCCTGAGAATAAAGGATAATCCGCTTCATGGTGCTGACGGCGTCAATCGGGTATTTGCCGTTGGCCGTCTCGTCGGAAAGCATGACGCAGTCAGCGCCAAGCAGGGTCGCGGTGGCGACGTCGGAGACTTCGGCCCGGGTCGGCTCCGGCGCCTCGGTCATGCTAAACAGCATTTGGGTGGCGACTATTGTCGGCTTGGCATAGCGCATGCCCAGTTCAATCAGCTGGCGCTGGATTACCGGCACGGCTTCGGCCGGCACCTCAACCGCCAGATCGCCGCGGGCCACCATGATGGCGTCGGTTGCCTTGACGATGGCTTCCATGTGGTCCAGAGCCACTTTGGTTTCGAATTTGGTGATGACCTTGGCGTTCATATTGAGGTTCTTCATGATGCGCCTCAAGCGGTGGATGTCGTCCTCGGACTGCACGAAACTCTGCGCCACATAGTCAATATCCTGGGCTGATCCGAAAGCCAGATCGGCTTTGTCTTTTTCGGTGATGACGTCACCGCCGAAGTCGGTATCGGGCAGATTCATGCCCTTTCGCTTAATCAGGATGCCGCTATTTTCCGCCCGGACATAAACCACGCCCTCCCTGACACTGGTAACGGTCGTGCGGATCCGGCCGTCGTAAAGGTAAATCCGTTCGCCGCGTTTGACCTTTTTGCTTAGATCGTACTGGGTGGGGATATGGCCGCTGCGCTCGTAATCGGCCCGGTACTTAAAGGTCAGGCTTTGGCCGACCAGGACATTGATAATACCGTCAAAATCACCAAGCCGGATCTTCGGGCCCTGCAAATCCTGAATGATGGCCACCGGCTTGCCGTATGCTCTGCTGGCTTTGCGTATCCATTTGATGCGCCGGCCTTGCTCCTCGTGATCACCGTGGCTGAAATTGAGCCGCAGCCCGTTGGCGCCAGCCTTAATCAAGTCCAGTATGCTCTCGTACGAGTCGGTTGCCGGACCGACCGTAGCAATAATCTTCGTCCGTTTGAAATTGGCAACGGGTACGTTGGGCGCTTGACGGGTGCTGTCCATACGTTTTTAGTCTACATGCTTATGGCTGTGATGCCCAGAAAAACATTAGCTTGATAACTTCGACGCCGGCACATTTCAGCACCCGCCGCCCCGAGTCGGACCGTATCTGTTGGAGCAGTTCAAAAATTGGTTAAAGTTGCTATAATAAATCTGTGGAAGACCGAGTAAAAACAATCGCCGGATGGCTGGCGGCAGGCTCAATCAATGTCTTTGGACCGCCCCTGGCCGGCAAAGATACCCAGGCCCGCAAGCTGGCCGAACTACTCGGCGGACCGGTGATCGCCGGCGGCGAGATCTTGCGCAGTTATCCGGATCAGACCAGGCTCAAGGCGCTGCTATCGACCGGCGAGCTGATTCCGACCGACCTTTATTTTGAGATACTGCTGCCCTATCTTTCAAGACCGGACTTCGCCGGCAAACCGCTGTTTTTGAGCGCCGTTGGCCGCTGGCAGGGCGAAGAAACCACGATTATGAAAGCTGCGGCCGACTCGGGCCACCCGATCAAAGCCGCAATTTACCTGGAAGTGCCGGAAGAAGAGCTGCGCCAAAGGCTGGAACTGGCTCTGAGACAACAAGACCGCGGCCAGCGCGACGATGACCGCCTGGAGGTCCTGGGCACCAGGCTGTCTGAGTTCCGCTCTAAAACCCTGCCGGTTGTGGACTATTACCGCGGCCAGGGTCTACTGATCACCGTGGACGGCACCAGGTCGCCCGAAGATGTCAGCCGCGAGATAATTGACCGGCTGGCCGAACAGGCAGCCGGCCGTCAGTAACCGGAATATATCAATTACGGCCGTCAGTTAGATTCGCAATTTCTTATCTGTTATGGTACTATCTCAACATTGTTTGTTCTGATTTATAAATTGAAAACTGTTCAATGAAAATTGGAGCGCAGCGACTTGGCCTCATCGTCTAACGGTTAGGACACCAGGTTTTCATCCTGGCAATCGGGGTTCGATTCCCCGTGAGGTCACCAAAACAAGAGCCCATCTGCAAAGATGGGTTTTTGTTTTGGTTATGTTGCAGTGCATCGAACCACGATTGCCCAATCGGGTGAGAAATGCCAGTGGCATTTCGCAAGAGAACCTTCACCTGACAGCTATGCTGTCACGGCAGAAGTTCTGGGCCTGCGGAACGTAGGTCGATTCCCCGTGAGGTCACCAGTAAAACGCCTCATCCTTGCGATGGGGCTTTTTGCTGGCTCTTAAAGTAAGGGGGTCAAGGGGTCACCAAGCAAAATCCCCCGCTTTTTTGGCGGGGGATTTAGTGTAGAGAGTGTCTCGAGCGGTCAGTCAGTGCTCTTTCAAACTAACCGCACTGTAGCATATGTCTACATTTTTGGCTAGTGCTTATCCACAAGTCGGGGACATTTACAAGCCCAGACGACGGCGGATGAACAGACGGTGACCAAGGGCACCCAAGGTGCTGGTAGCCACGAAGATGCTTGCTACGCTGGCCGGACCGGTAACCGGCAACTCTTCCGGCTGCTCAGGCTCTTCCGGCTCTTCCGGCGTCTCGGGCGGAGTTGAGAAGTTGACTACTTTCTGGCAGGCGGCACTTGTGGCAGTCCGCTCTTGACCATCAACTGTAAACCGAGCGGTTGCCGATACGGTAAACGGACCGTTACCGCTGTAAGTGTGAGTTTGGCCAACTACATTGTTGGTAGTTAGATCAGAGCTGCCATCACCCCAGCTAATGACTGCGTCTTTGAAGACGGCACCATTGCGGGCTGTGTAGTCGAATTCGGTTATCGTAACCTTACGGTTTGCGTCTGTACGAATTTCAAGTAAGTCACAACTGTACTGCGGCTCTTCCGGCTCTTCGTCTTCACATTCATTGTTAATGTTGACGTCAGCGGTATTGTAGTACGGCGGCAGTTCGGCGGCGTTAACAATACCGACATTGCGCACCAGATAGTGTCCGCACTTTTCGTACACATCTTCCAGGATTTTGACCCGGAACCATACGCTTGCGTAAGCTCCTGGGCGGTAATCTCCCACGCTTCGGCCACCATCTTCGATGATCTCAGTGTCATTAGTGATTCGTTCAGGGTCAGTACTGCTCGTATCAATGTAGGTGTAGCCCGGAACGAACTCGTGGTAGAGGGGCAGGTTATCGCCTACGGTAACATCGTTAAGAGTGGTGTTGCCCTGGTTGACGAATTGGATCAGGTACTCAACATGATCACCCGGCTTAACATCCAGTGACTTAACCCAGTCATCTTCATCACCGCCAAAGGGCCGTACCATCTTGTTGACTGATATTACGTCTGCAACCGCCCGGACCTGCACTGTCAACGTTGCTTCATATGCAAAGCAGGGGAGCAGTTCTTCTTGGATTTTCAGACCCTGCGGGCTCAGTAAGGCGGCCTGGTCGGCAGCACTTAGCTGAACTGTCGTGTAGCAATTGTGCGGGTCATTAGAAGGTACGCGCTCATTGCCGGTCTGACATTCTGTACGGCCGTCCATGGCGCCCTTGTTGTAGCGCCATGTTGCGCTATTCGGTACAATTTGCAGCCGTGCCCGTTCGGTAGTTAGCGAAATCCTAGTAGTGTCCGATACCGGATCTGCGTTATCGGCTGAAGTAGTGCCGGTAATTGTGTGGTTAGTACCAGCGCTTTCAGGAATATTCAGCTTAACACGAAGATTATCGGCCACCTTACCGGAGTCAGCCAATTCCCGGTTGTGATACCAAACCTGGACTCTAGCTACTTCGTCAACTGCCAGAGTGGTATTGTCACCATAAGGCGTATCCGGGTTCTTGCTGATGTTCTGAGCGTGCGTGAAGCTTTCCAGCCGCACTTCACCGGCTGCTGCCACCAGATCGGCAACTACTGGCGCGATACTGCTAAACAGCAGAGCTAGCGCGATAAGGCCGAACTTGGTCTTTTTACTTAGAGCTTGTAGAAAACTTTTCATTACTTATCTCCATTTATCCTTTGCTAGCTTTTAAGCTCCCGGGGTAACACCTGGCAGGGGCGGTGTGCCGCTTCCTGGCTGTACAGCTTCATCCGGGTTTGTAGGCGCAGTAATTACTTCACCATCGTTAACCTCGCCGCCACCTTCAACGGTTGCCGGCGGCTGGCCGTCCTGGGCACCACCATTACTTCCACCCTGGTCAGCACCCGGATTGTAGCCTGGATCTGCCGGAGCTTCCTCATCGGGCGTGCTTACTACCGAGGCGCCGTCTTCGGCACCACCAAGGTGCTCACCGCCATCGCCATGCTCGTCAGTGTCGACTTCAGCGCCTAAGTCGTTATCGATACCGATAACCACACCATCCTCATCTTCACCGCCTTCGGTAGCTTCCTGCTCAGCAATCACTTCTTCGGCTGCACCAATGTAGCCTTCTGTTGCTGGTGGATCTACCTGATCGTCGGTAGAAGCTGCACTGTCGATAGCATCCTGTTCAGATGAAGCAGGCTTTGGCTCTTCCGGTTCTTCCGGCTGTTCCGGTTCTTCCGGTTCTTCCGGCTGTTCCGGTTCTTCCGGTTCTTCCGGCTGCTCAGGTTGTTCGGGCTGTTCAGGACGCTCCGGCTGTTCGGGTTGTTCGGGGCGCTCCGGCTGTTCGGGTTGTTCGGGGCGCTCCGGCTGCTCGGGTCGTTCTGGGCGCTCCGGCTGTTCGGGTTGTTCCGGGGCTGGCTGCTCTGCCTCTTCACAGC
>CAZMXN010000003.1:19948-24332 GCA_964570275.1 uncultured Candidatus Saccharibacteria bacterium | reverse complement strand
GGGCGCTCCGGCTGTTCGGGTTGTTCCGGGGCTGGCTGCTCTGCCTCTTCACAGCTTAGAAGAGCTGGCCGGCCATCTACCGGGTTAAAACCAAGCTCGACACAAAAGGCTTGCGGGTTGCCGTCCTTGTCGGTGCCGACAGCATCCACTGTAAATACCAGGAATTCGCCGGTGTACTGTTCCGGGTTTACCCGGACGTTCGACCACAGCTCACCCAGATTTAAGCCGCCCTCAAACAGACGATGATAGTTAGCTAAAGTAGTACGGGTCTGCAGGCCCTCGAAGCTCATGCTGTTTAGAAGAGCAATGATGTTTTCGGCCAGCTGCTCGCCCTCTTCACTAACCACCAGGTCGTTATCAGAGTTGATCTCCAGCAAGTCAGCTGCCTTGTTGTTAATCTCAGCCGGGTCGCCGGCATAAGGCTGCAACCACTCGAGTTGAGAAAGCGGCATGCCATTAACTACGACGTGGTTAGCCAGGAAGTTGGCGGTAGTAACAGCATGGTCCGGGTTCTCGCACAGGCTTTCATACAGGCTTTCCACTTGAGCTTCAGCCGTTTCACCGCTTAGCGGAGTGGTGATCGCATCGTCAAAGCGGCGCTCGCCTTGACCATCACCAACCGGCGCCAGGGCACCGATTACAGCCAGTATGCTTTCATCGCCGTTTTCGTCTGTTAATACTTCTACGCCGGCAACGTCGCGACATTCTTCACGGTCAACGCCAAGAGCTTCGGCCAGATCATCAATAGTAATTGATGGCTCTGTTTCGACCGATGCGGTAGCCTCATCGCTATCCAGAGCGACTGCGTCGGGGTCTGCACTGACAACTTCACTCGAGCGAGCCGATTCAGCAGCTTCAGTTTCGCTGGCTTCCTCGGTAGCGTCATCCGCCACAGCGACCTCTTGGTCCATCATAATATTACCGGCACCACCAATGCCAACTACTATGGCAAGTGCAGGCGCCAGCGCTTTAAGCCGGTTTACGGAACGGGGGTCACTGGGCAGTTCTTGCGCCATAATACCGTTAAACCAGTCTTCGGCTGCCTCATACCGCTCTCGAGCTACAGATCCGTTCATATGCTTCCTCCGTGAAGTAACCTTTGTTACCTCTGTTATCCTTATTCCTCCGTACCCCTTTTGAAAAGAGTACTTTTGATACGTACAGAACTTTATCACAACAAGGTTATATTGTCAATGCTTTTATAATAAAAAATGCTTTAGCACAAGCACTATATTCCAGTAGAATAAATCTCCTAGGCAGGACTATCCGTTAGATTCTCCGCTTTTGAGCGGCTTTTGGCTTAAAACCAGACTGTTATTTATGATTGGCGACAGGCTTGGCGGCCAGCAGCTTCGCCTTCGGAAAGCTGAAGCCAAAGGTGCTGCCCTTGCCCTCTTCGCTCTTGAAGACAATCGCCCCACCTTGGGCGACGATGACTTTCTTAGCCATGAATAATCCCAGTCCGGTGCCGTCCGGGCGGGCCTGGCGGGCATTACCGGCCCGGTAAAATTTGCTGAAGAGTTTGTGCTGTTCGTTTTTGGGAACGCCGATACCGTTGTCAGTTACGGCAAATGCCAGGGAGTTGTCGGTCTCGGTGAGCTCTATCGTTATTTCGCCCCCGCTGGGCGTGTAGTAAATCGCGTTGTCTATAAAGTTCATGATCACCTGGCGTATTTTGGTCTCATCAAGGATAAGCTCAGAGCAATGCTTGGGCTTGGTGTAGTGAAGCTTAAGGTTACGGGCGGAGGCCGTGGCTTTAAGCTGGTCCACTTCGGTGGCAACCACTTCGGCAAGGTTAGTCGGTTTGGATTCGATCACAAACTTGCCGGTTTTGAGACGGGAGACATTGAGGAGATCGGCGATCAGGTAAACCATGCGCTGCGAGCTGGTAAAGGCCTGTTCCAGCAACTTGGCCTGAGCCGGTTTGATCGGGCCGGCGTCCCCCTCCAGGACCATGCTGACATAGCCCTTAACGCTTGTCAGCGGTGTTCTCAGCTGATGCGACGCCATGCTGATGAATTCGTCCTTGGCCTCATCCAACGCCTGCAGCTTCTCATTGGACTTGCGCAGTTCCTTGGTCGCATTGTCCACTTTTTCCTGCAGTGTGACATTGAAATTCTGAATCTCCTCCAGTCTGAGCGAATTCTCTACCGCTATCGCCAGAGAGCTGGCAATTATCCGAATAATATCCTCATCCTGGCGGCTGTACGGGTTGCCGCTCTTCTTGGGGCCTAAACTAAGGTAACCCAGTCCTTCGACCTCGTATTCGACCGTCGTGACCAGCCTGACCAGCACACTGATGTCATGTTTGCCCATTAACTTTCTGAGATCGTTCTGCTCAGCCGTCAAATCTTCCAGAATTATTACCCGCTGGCGCATCTTGGGCAGATGGTCATGAAGTACCTGCATATCGTCAGAATCGAACAGCTTCGACTTTGTCCCAAGTGTACGCGTCGGGTAGTAGGCTGTCTTACGAATAGTGAATATGCAGTCGTCCGACTTAAGGTTGTCGACAATAATCGACGCGGCTTCGGTCAGAATCTGATCAATATCCACCTTGGCCACCAGGACCCTGTTAAGATTGTCCAGAAATTGTTGCGGTTCGTAGGCGTCCTGATAGAAAATTTTGTTGGTAAAGCGGGCGAAGTTTCTCTTTAAAGGCTCGAATAGCAGCGCAGTCAACAGAGCAAATCCTACGTATATACCCCGCTCGACTGTCGCATTCTGGGTTTGCAAAGACACAGCAGAGGTGAGCATGACTATGAAAGCTCCGTAAACAATGCCTATAAAACCCAGTGACAGCAGGTACGCCACACTGCGCGCGACCGCTGCCTTAATATCGAATAGTCTTTTGGACACTATCCCGTAAGCTATCAGTCCCGAAAAAACAATCGCATACAGCGAGCTGAAGGGCACCAGCACATTTACCTTAAATGCCAATGGCAGAATAAAGTTGCCGACTGGCACCACGGTAAACATAAGCAAAGTTCCGAGCAGAAAGTACAGAAGCTGCGTTTTTTCCGAGCCGTATGCCTTGCGATAGCGCAGAACCAGCGCTATCAGACTGCCGACCCCAAAAATGAGCGCATGCGGCAGAAACAACACCATGCCGGGACCTGGAACCGGTACCACATCAAAATCCACGAACAAGAAGGGTGATACCGCCACGGCTGCCGTCACAACCGAGTAAAGCACCGCCAGAACATACTTTCTCTTCCAGAGGTTGTACCTGTGTCGCGGGAAAACACGGACCAGCAGCATAAACGAGGTATTCTGAAGCACTACAAAAAACATAATCCATCTTATCCAGAACAAAGCCTGTTCGTCCGAAGAGGTGTGAAGCGACAGATAGGTCGTGGCCGACCACCCCACCAGGCCGGCCGCAAGGCACGCGAACAATTGGTTGGTGATGCTACGATAGTCCTTTGCCAAAACAAACAAAGCAATCAGTGAAGTGGTAACGGTGCCGATAATGAGTGCGACGAGTTCCATTATGCCGTAGAGCTAAAGCCCTTTTGTCTCAGGGTTATTCCGTGCTCCCCATTAGTTTATTTAAAATCGCCTGTCTGGCTTCGGGGGTGTCATCTTTATTGGGCATGACTTCTAGTACTTCATGGAATTGCACATGCTTGCGCATACTCGGCATATCTTCGCCTAAGGCAAGCCGTTTGGTTATGTAGGCCGCCAGGCCGCACACAATACTCACGGTGCCATATAGATGTGGCCGAGAAACAAGGCTCTTGCCCACCTCGGAAAGCGAGAGTAGGTTCCGGTAAGAGACGTGTTCCGGCCCGACGATAGCCATTGCATAGCGAGCTTTGTCTTGTTCGGTCATTTCCTTGGTCAGAAGTTCGTCGGTCACCGAACCAAGCAGCCCGTGGAAGATATCCATATCCGGGTCAATATCGAACCGCTCAACGTCAACCAGAATACTGTCCTCCAGGCTTGTCAGCATGATCACCGGTATGCCCGCTTTTTTAGCCTCGAGGCGGATCCTGACTTTCATAGCAAAGTTATCAACTACGTCGAATACCACATTAAGCTTTGGCTCGTCATTAAAGAAACCTTTTAGATTCTGTTCGGTTAAGCCGTCTTCAAAGACCTTGACGTTCGCATAAGGGTTAATCTCGTAAATATCCCTGGCCGTAATGGTTGTTTTCGGTTCACCTACGCTCGGCAATCCAACGCGCACGCGGTTGAGATTTGTGGTTTCAAAAATATCGGTATCAGCAACTTTTATATTATTAGCTGCGCCGCTATACACAAGCGACAGGGCAATGCCGTTACCAAAAGAAAGCCCGGCGACACCAGCACTAAAACTCCCGAGGCGCTTCTGCTCATCTTTGGTAATAAGATTATTGGTACGGTTCGTTCTGAGCACCTG
>CAZMXN010000003.1:0-19848 GCA_964570275.1 uncultured Candidatus Saccharibacteria bacterium | reverse complement strand
GCTTCTGCTCATCTTTGGTAATAAGATTATTGGTACGGTTCGTTCTGAGCACCTGCAACTCTTCTTCACCCACCATATGTAAAAGCAGGCCGGACCACGGATAATAAACGTAGTTGCCGCGCAAAAGCGCATTCGGCTTGGATCGTTCTTCGAGAAATGCCCGAAGCTCTGTTTCAAAACCGGGAGTGTTTATCAATTCCGCATGCGTTATTTCGAACAGCTCTCGCAGCTGGGAAGGGTAAATGTCCTTGAATTTCCACGCCTTTGTTTGCAACTCCTCGATCTCGGCTTCAGTGTAACGGCCCTCGTGTAAAACAGTTGGTTGGTTGTCTGCTATCTTCATCGTAATGCCCCTATTTCTTTACCCATTGCTGCTTAGATCCCGGCTTAAAGTACCTGGGATCTTCGTAATCCCATATCATGATAACCGGTTTTACTTCTTCACCCACCATTCTAAAAGTTTCGCGATATTCGGAGCTTTCTTCCATTAATCCTTGGTGCAATGATTCCTGCAAGTTACTGATAAGCGAGTCGTTTGCCTTAATCCCGTACTTAGCTTCTATGTTTATATTGAGCCGTTGCCTACCCGAGGCGTCGTAATCACTAACCATCGTAAATTTACCGGTTAGCATCGGATATGAGTCGCTCTGAATCACCCGGCGCACGGTGTCCGGGTATATCTGAAATGCGTAGTAGCTTATGCTGAAATCATTGCGCTCGTACACGTAAACATACGGCAGATTCCAGAGCAGCTTATCAATACCGGCGGCTCGAGCCTGCGCCGTTACGTCAAGCCCGCTCTGCGCCAATTTATCGTGTACCTCAGTGCGCGTTAAAACTCCGCCATAGTCTTTAAGGTCATAACGCACAAGCGGTATCCCTCCGTAGGCCGTACAGTAGAGGTTGCTGTTACTACTCTCAAAATAGAACAACTCCGGATTGTACTGAGCAAAAGTCGGTTGGCGCTTACTTTCCGGGAAAATTAATGACAGTGAATTGTTTTTCACCAAGTGACGCCGAATCATCACTGATTCCGGCGTTTCATGCGCCATCGTACCCAGATCAACCGTTCCGTAGTGGTTAAGGGTGGACCGCAATTGGTCTTTTATACCGGTTGCCCTGAAAATATAATCCCGGAAGGCTTCGGAAAAGGCCTCGGCCGAAAAAATGAATCCAAGATTATATCTGTTCCACTCCACTCCCTCGCTAGCACCGTCGTCAATGATGTCTTTTAAGAAAGGGGCGTAGGCGCCGATAATGATTTGATCATAGGAGTCGCCCAAATGCTTAATGGCATCAATAACCCCTTTCTTGTGTATGCCCGGCGTAATGATGCTTAAATCATAGCCGCCATTCTCCGCGGCTATCTTAATGGCTTCATATGTAAACAGCCCGCCAATCCAGGCCCCCATAGGAAAAGCGACAATGTACAGCGTTCTCTTGTTCTGGATGGCAAAATTATTGCGCAGATACAGTTCGGCGGTAATGGCATACTGCCAATCCTGCGACCGTTCGCGGGGAAAGTAGTAAGGCTGCCCGGTTGAACCGGAAGTTGTGGATATCACCCATAAACCATTGGCGAAGTCGCCGTCCCAGCACAATGCTTCCCTGGGGTACTTGCGGAGGTAATTGTCTTTGTCCAGGCTGGGTATGCGTGCGAAATCACGAAACGACTTAACTGAAGCGGGGTCAAAGTTCTGGCTCCTCAGAAAGTCCTTATACGCTGGCACCCTTTTGGCCATGGCATGAAACAGGTGCAAAGCACGTCGCTGACCTTTAGCCAGCCATCGTTCTTCCGGTACGGAATGCAAGTTGTTGTTTAGATGTTCTGCGTCTCGATAGCCACGTGGTAGATGTAAGCGCGTCATGTTGTTTGTTTTGCCGATTATTAGGGTTCATGATACCACACTTGATCTAGTATCCACCAGATACAGGTTGCGCAGCGTGAGGTTTGTCTGATACAGTTGCGGCTAGAGATTTAATAAAAATAAAAATGTCATTCATATCCCGCCGGTTAGAATTTTTCGACAGCAGCGATTTCCGTAAGGCTGTCCATAGGCAAATGGCGCTCGATAACCCCATTGACCTAAGTATTGGGGTGCCGGAAGAGCTTACTCCCGAGCACATCAAGGCAGCCGGTATCCGCGCTATTCAAAACGACCACACCACCTACTTGCCGGCTAACGGGTTACCTGAATTACGCGAAGCACTAGCTGAAAAGTTAAACCTCGAGAACGGCATTCACGCTACGGCCGACACTGTCACCGTCGTCCCCGGTCTCACTACCGGGCAATTGTTGATATATCTGGCCATACTTGATCCAGGCGATGAAATTATTGTTCTCGATCCCTACTACCCGCCCTACCCGCATCTGGCCAGCACAGTCGGTGCCCATGTGGTCTACGTCTCGACCCTGCCAACTTACCAACCTGATCTACCGGCCATCGAAGCCAGCATTACCAATCGGACTAAGGCAATCGTGGTCAATTCGCCCAACAATCCGACCGGCGCCGTCTATTCCGAAGATACTCTGCGCAAAATTGCTGATATCGCCGAGCGACACAATGTGCTGGTGATATCAGATGAGATATACGAACACTTTGTCTATGACGGCAAACATTTCAGCATTGGCAGTGTTTATCCCAACACTATTACCTTAAATGGTTTTTCGAAAGAGTTCGCCATGACCGGCTGGCGGGTCGGCTACATAACCGGTCCGCCGGAAATAATCGATGCCATCAATGAGCTACAGCAATACATCGTTATGTCTTCTTCTTCAATAGCCCAGCACGCTGCCCTGGCAGCCTTAAAGCACCGTCCGCAGTTAGCCGCCAAGTATAAGGTTAAGCGGGATCTGACAGCTAAGCGGCTGGCCGCTATGGAGTACGATATTCATGGTTTGCAGGGTGCTTTTTTCGCCTTTATTAAGGCGCCGAACGATCTGACTGACATTGAGTTCGTGGATATGGCCTCGGAGCGTGGCCTCATAATTGTTCCTGGGCGAGCTTTCTCCAGATTACACGGTTACGTCAGAATATCTTATGGTGCCGACATTCACGCCTTACGACGCGGGTTGGACACCCTGGCTGAAATCACCCATGCTGCCCGCCCTGTAAGGGTGTGATAGGATTTAATTATGAGCAGTCCGAAAATTGCCATCATAGAAGATGATCAGGCTATTTCACAGATGTACCGCATTAAGTTCGAGGCGGAGGGCTTCAAGGTGGAAGCGGCCGAGAACGGCAGACTCGGGCTGGAGCTGGTCGAATCGATGCGGCCGGATATTATTCTGCTTGATCTGATGATGCCGGAGATGAACGGCGACGAGATGCTGGCCAAACTGCGCTCCAAGCCATGGGGGCGGGGCATGAAAGTGATCATTCTGACCAACATGGGCGAACAGGAAGCTCCGGACACCTTAAAAGGCCTCGGTGTCAGCGCTTTTATCCTCAAGGCCGACATGACACCGCGTCAGGTCGCCGAGCTGGTTAAAAATACCCTGGCCGGGAACTAATCCAAGAAGACATGCGTGTCGCTATCCTTGGCTACGGCTTGCAGGGCCAATCAGCCTATCGCTACTGGCAGAGCCAGGGTCATGAGCTGACAATTTGCGACGCCAACCCGGCCGTTAAGGTGCCGGCCGATGCGCAAACTCAACTTGGCGAAGACTACTTAAGAAATCTCGACCGCTTTGACTTGCTGGTCAGAACGCCGGTTCTGCACCCCCGGGACATAACCGCCGCCAACCCGGATTCGCCGAATATACTGAACAAAGTCACCACCGTTACCAATGAATTTTTCCGGGTCTGTCCGAGCCAAAATATCATCGGCGTGACCGGTACTAAGGGCAAGGGCACGACCAGCACGCTGATTACCAAAATTCTGGAGGCCGGCGGCAAAACCGTCCATCTGGGCGGTAATATCGGCATTCCGCCCCTCGACATGCTGCAAAATGATATCCAATCAGATGACTGGGTGGTTTTAGAGCTGGCCAATTTCCAGCTGATTGACCTGAAACACTCGCCTAAAGTAGCGGTCTGCTTAATGGTCGCGCCCGAACACATGGACTGGCATCCGGATATGGCCGAGTATGTCACGGCCAAGCAGCAGCTTTTCCGCTTTCAAACGCCCCAGGACCTGGCCGTTTATCACCGGCTGAACGAATATTCCCGCCAAATCTCCGGCATATCTCCGGCTAAAAAAGTCGCTTACGAAGTCCCCAAAGCCGGGCTGCCTCCCCAAGTCAAAACCGGTGTTTACGTTGACGGGGAAACGATTTATGCCGAAGATACGGCCATTGGCCGGACCGCTGACGTCGCCCTGCTGGGCAGGCACAACCTGGAGAATATCTGCGCCGCCATCGCCGCCACCTGGGAGATAATTAAACACGACAAATCAGCCGTGACTCAGGTCATAACCAGCTTTTCCGGCCTGGAACACCGGCTGGAACTGGTCCGCGAACTGGATGGCGTGCGTTACTACGATGACTCTTTCGGCACCGCGCCGGAAACCGCCATTGTCGCCGTTCAGGCTTTCCCGGAACCAAAAGTACTGATCTTAGGCGGCTCGGACAAAGGCGCCGACTACAGCGAACTGGCCCATGTCGTAGCGACCAATAACGTCCGGCGCGTCGTTTTAATCGGCCGGACCGGCCCGGCTATCGAAGCCGCCCTGCGCACGGCTAGCTTCAACGATATTGTTGACGGCGGCAAAGACATGGCTTCAATCGTCAACACTGCCCGCAGTCAGGCCAAACCGGGTGACGTGATCCTGCTCTCCACCGCCTGTGCCAGTTTTGACATGTTCAAGAATTACAAGGACCGCGGCATGCAGTTCAAACAGGCCGTTCAAGCACTCGTTTAAGCTGCTCGATAACCGGCTGTTCCGGCTGAATCACCGCCGCATTGTAGCGGCCGGCAATTGACTTGATGTCTTCTTCGATCCAGTGATAATGAGTGCAGCCCAGAACAATTACATCGGCGCCGGCCCGGCAGACCTCCTCAATGCGGCGGCGCAGCTTATCGTGATCGACCTGCCGGTTTTCAATCATGTAGGCCCAGTCGCTACAGTCCGGCTCCAGAACTTTGACGCCATCAGCATAAGTTTCCTTTAGCCAGGCGTAACGGGCACTCTTGAGCGTGGCCGGCGTGGCGCAGACAGCGATCACACCGCTTCCAGTTTGCTCGGCGGCCGGCTTAACCATCGGTTCCATGCCGACCAGCGGCACGGCCAGGTCGCGCCGCAGCCGTTCAATCAGCGTCGTCGTGACGGTGTTACAGGCTACCACAATGGCGTCAACCCGGACGGCTAGATCCCGCATAATCGGCGAAACCAGTACGTAAAGTTCATCCGGCGACTTGGAGCCGTAGGGCACATTGGCTTTGTCATCAACATAGATTACCTCGGCCTCCGGCAGAGCTTTTTGAATGGCGTTAACTACTGACTGCCCGCCGACACCGGAGTCAAACACGCCTATCCTCATCTTGCCGGCGCTTTTCATTCAATCAGCTCTGGACCGGGCCGCCCGGATGACGTTGTCAAACAGCGCGCAGACCGTTAAAGGTCCGACGCCGCCCCTGGCCGGCGTTATTGTCAGGTCGTCGCGCTCATAAACTTCCGGGGCCACGTCGCCGACGGTCTTGCCGTCCTCGCTGGCCACGCCGGCGTCAACCACGACGGCGCCTGGCTTGATCATATCCGGGTAGATAATCGCCGGACTGCCGGTGGCGGTAATAATAACGTCGGCTTCAGCGGTATACTTGGCCAGCTCAGCGGTGTTGCGGTCAACCACCTCAACATCGTGTCCGGAATTTTTCAATAGCTTCTCGAGCGGGGCACCGACCAGCTTACCGCGGCCAATCAGCAGGATGCGCTTGCCGTTAAGGTCGATATTATAGCCGGCCAGCAGCCACATGATGGCCATAGGCGTGGCCGGGTCAAACCTGGCGTCCTGGCCCAGGGCATCAACGTCTTTATCGGCTGCCACCAGGTTGACGATCTCATCGGTCTGGGTTGGGTCTTCAAGCGGCAGCTGGACGATAATACCGTGCACACCGGGATCGTCATTTAGAATTTGCAAATTTTTTGCAATTTCGCCTTGGGGAATAAAATGAACATCGACGTCAATCAGGATGTCCGCGCCGTACTGTTTTTTAAGCCTGACATAGGTGTTTATCACCGGATCGTCTTTGCACTGGACAATCGCCAGCTTCGGCGCGATGCCGTGCGCCTGACGCAAACCACGCACCTGACGGGCCTGCCGTTCCTTGATGAACCCGGCCAGTTCCTTGCCGTTTAACAGTTTCACGCTCTTAATGTTAGCAGGTTTTACTGATCCCGTTTAATTTGTATTTGCATTCCGACCATCTGATTGTATTATCAAGTTCATACAGTCATGACTTCCCGCCTTTTCCGACTACTGACCGCGCTCCTGTTTCTGGGCACTGTCTTTCTGCCTGTCCGGCCGCTTCGCGCTCAAGATGACCCGGTAACACCCCTGCCGCCAAGCCTCCGCTTGAGCGAAGTTTTGCCGGACCCCGGGGTCGATCAAGAGGAGTTCATTGAGATTCACAACATGGGCGCGGTAAGCCATTCGCTGGCCGGCTTTTGGCTGCGTGTCGTTACCACCAGCTCCGGGACCGAGTACCTGGTTGACCTGAGTTGCGGGCAGCTGGGAGCCGATGAGTTCCTGGCAATAACAGATAACGATGACGCTGCGGTATGTCCGCTGGCCGGTTTTTCGCTGGCTAACGCCGGCGCGACGATTACGCTCGAGTACCAGCTGGCCGATGGCGCCTTTCTGGTAGTTGACGGCGTGACTTACGACAAGGCGCTTAAGGGAGAGTCCTGGTCACTGGTTGACAACGAGTGGCTGCCGGCCGGGCCGACGCCCGGGGCGGTCAACCAGGCGCCCGAGCTGGAAGTTCCGCCGGTCACCTGTGATCTGGACACGGTTTTTCTGTCAGAAATTCTGTCCAACCCGGCCGGGTTGGAGGCGGACGGCGGCGAGTTTATCGAACTGTTCAATGCCGGTGCCGAGCCTGTTTCACTCGAAAACTGCTCCCTAAGCACAGATAAATTATCGAGCTATAGTTTCAGCGCCGATGACAAGCTGGAGCCGGGCGGCTACCTGGTGGTGCCGCTAACCGATAAACTGCTTAACGGCAACGGTCAGGTAGCCCTGCTGACTTCCGTTGACGAGATCGTGGAGTATCCGTCCCTGGGCGACGACATCGCCTACGCCCTGATTGACGGTCAGTGGCAGATTACGTCCGTGCCTACGCCTGGGGCGGCCAACCTGCCATCACCGGCTGAGCCGGAAACCGCTGACGAGGAAGGGCCGGCCCCCTGCCCGCCCGGCAAATACCGGAATCCGGAGACCAACCGCTGTCGTAATATCGAGACAGCCGCGGCCAATCTAACCCCATGCCGGGCCGGTCAGGAGCGCAATCCGGAAACCAACCGCTGCCGCACTATCGCCACAGCTACCGCTTCGCTCACCCCTTGCCGTGAGGGTTATGAACGCAACCCCGAAACCAATCGCTGCCGCAAAGTTACCGCTGCCAACACTGAACTGGCCCCTTGTGATGAGGGCTATGAGCGCAATCCGGAAACCAACCGCTGCCGGCGTATAGCCGCCGTGGCCGGGGCGAGCACCGCCCCGCCTGACACCGATTCGTCAGCCGCCCCGCTTAATAACGGCATTTTCATCCTGGCCGCTGTCTTCGCAGTCGGCTATGGCGCTTTTGAGTACCGGCATGATCTCGCCAACCGCCTGAGCGGTTTGCGGGCCCGCTTCCAAAACCACGCCTGACTAGTCAAAAACCTGCTGGTAGCTGGTGACGGTCCAGGTTGTATCGCCGGATGACAGAGCCGTGCCGAAAGTGACCGTGCCGGCGCCGCTTAGGTCGATGGTCTGGCCAACGGCCGAACCCATGTTGCCGCTGCCGCCAAGAATGATTTTGCCCCAGTAGGAGTGGAAAATCGTACCCGGGAAATTGCCGGCGCCGGCCACGTTGACCGTCGTGTAGTTCTGCGAATTCTTAAGCTGGGTGCCGGTCAGGCCGGTGCAGTTAGGATTACAGGGCGCGTTGGTCTTGAAACTGATGAAATGAGCGCCCGTACCGCTGGAGTTGGTGATCATTACCGCTGAGCCGCCGGCAGTTATGTTGCCGTCAACCACGATGACCGGCCGGTCGGTACCGACCGAATCGGCGATCCGGATGCGGGCCGCGCCGCCGATGTCCAGGTTGCCGGTTATGTAAACGTCGCCGGTTATTGTCAGTTCACAGCTGCTGGCAATGCTGACGTTGCCGTTTAGCCGCAGCCTGGCCGGCCAGGTCCGGACGAAGCCGACCGGGTTTTTCCACTGGCTGCAGTTGTAATCAATGTTGTTGGCCTGGGCCGTGGTGGTCATGGCAGCGATGTGCGCGGTCCGATCATAAGTCGGCATCGAGGCCGGCGGGGCGACGCAGCCCAGCTTCAGACCTTCGCCGCCGTTGCCGGGACGGATGTTACCGCTGGGGTTTGGCCCCAGATTCGTCTGGTTGGTAGCGCAGACCGTGCCGTAAATATAAGTGCTCCAGGCCATGGAAATCGGGTTGCCGGAACTGCAGACGACCGGGTAGGTCGGGCCGGGATTGCTGCCCGTCGGGCAGGTCATGTGCGCCACGTTGACGTTAAGCGGCTGGTTCTGGGTGCCGATGCGCGCCGCGCCGGTCATTGTGATTGTTCCGTTCACATAGACGTCCGAGTTGGTAATATTGGCGCTGCCGCCCAGGATCAGACCGCCGGGACCGCTGTGCACGGAATAGCCCTCGGAAGTCGTGCCGACCACCGTGACCTTGACGCTGCGGCTGCTGACTTCTTCGCCGCTGTCGCCGTGGCGGTATACCCGGCCGGTGGCCGTTATGATCTTGGCATTGGTTGACGGCGAGTCTTCGACCGAAACCGTGTACGTACCCCGGCCCTGACCGGCCTCATCAAAGAAGATCTGCTCATTGGCGTAGCCGTTGAAGTCACCGTCCTGGTTCAGCTGTATCAGGGCTTCTTCAATACCGGCCTCGGCGACCAGCGCCGCGTTGGCCGCGAAGGTGTTCCGGGTGGTACGAGTGTACTGGCTGGTCGTGAAGGTCATCAGCGACAGCGCGATGGTGGTAAAGACTACCGCCACAATCAAAATGCCGGCCAGCAGTGAGCCGCGTTGCTCGGGCTTGAGTTTGAGAAGTTTGGTTTTAATCATTTCTAAATACCATCCTTGATTGATAGCTGACTTCTATGTCGCGGCCGAATTTTGTCTGCCGCAGCGTTACCGCTACTTCGACCGACCGGGCATTTGCCGGCGCGACTGCGTTGTCCTCGCCGTCACGGTAACTCAACGTCAAGCTGTCAACATTTTCCAGAATCAGCCGATCGGCCGGACAGGAGCTGCTGGCCGCGGCCGGCGGACAGGTGGTGACAGCTTTATTGCCCTCGACATCGGCCGCCAGAACGCGCTTATACAGCGAGTCGCCGTCGAGATAATAAATGCTGTTGTTCTTGTGGCTGATGTACTCGGACGGGTCGGCAAACAGGATGTTGCCGGCTTCGTCTTCCACGGCCGTGGCCAGGATCAGCGTCTGGTTATCGCCCTGCCAGCTGAATAAATCGTCCGGCGCGTCGGGAGCGTGATTGTCCGGATGGCGATTGGCCTGGTCGGCCGAAGCCGACAGGCGGATGTCGTTTTTGATCACGTCGAGACCGAGCTGTGCCTGATCAAGCAAATAGGCGCGGGTGGTCGCGGTACTGAAGTTAGTGATGCTGCTGATGGTAAATACCACCAGGACGGTGATTATCGCGCTGGACACGACGAGGGCGATGATCGATTCGACCAAAGTGAAACCCCGGCTGTTTAAACGTCGGCTCATTGGGTGATTCCTATCTCGCCGATCATGGAGCTGAGCTTGACGCTTTTGGTTTGGCCGCTGTGCACATAACTGACCGTGACGTCAACCCGCCGCAGTCCCGGTATCGGTTCGCTGACCTCGACGACGCCGCTACTGTCATCCGGCAGCACTTCCGGCAGGTTGTCGCTGAAGTCAATGTCTTCGCCCGGTGTCAACTGATTGAAGTGATTATTGCGCAGTTTTTCGATCTGGTCCTCGGCCGCCTTGGTGGCTGTTTCGTGATAGCTCGTCGCCACCTGGATCCGCTGGATGCTGCCGAACAAGCTGACGATGCCGCCGGTTACCAGCCCCAGCACCAAAATGGCGACCAGCAGCTCGACCAATGTAAATCCGGATTGTTTACGCAGTTCACGCAACATGCTTACGGCTTATTATAGCGTATTAAGTAATCCCCGGTAGGCAGGTACGGATTTTTGACTGACCCTGCTTAAGCCAGTACCAGGGAGTAAACGGTTATTTCTTTGAGCCTGGCGTCCCTGGCATGGCTGTTAAATACATACATGTTGCAAAAGGCAACACGGCTGCCGTCTTTGAACTTCAAAACGCCATTGGCGGCGCAGCGATCGCCGTGGCTCAGAATGTTATGAATCACCAGCTCCTCGACCGCACCCTGCGCCGCGTCGGCCTGCAGCTGCTTGATTACGGTATCCTTGCCGCTGACTGTGACGTAGTTGATAATTTCTAAATTAGCGTCATCTCTCAACATTTCAGCCACGGCCTTAAAATCGGCCTGGGCACTGGCGATAAGAAAATCTTTGACGAATTGTTTCTTGGGGGCGTTGCCGCAGTCTTCAGCAGCCGAAACCTTTACCATAGACCCTATGATACCAGTTTGGGCTCTCGGTACTCCAAAAGGGTGCCGCATAAAAAGGACTGGCCCTGGTCGTCCAGGCGACCAAACTAAAACGCAACTAGTTATACAGGAACACGCCGAAGACTATTAAGAAATCTATGATGAACCATAGTATTTGCGTAACGATAAACGGCTTTATTTTGTGCAGGATTCCATAAGCTAAAAACACCACCCCAAGCGTCATAAAGCCCATCCATGTCCAAATCGAAACGCCGCTTACGTCCTGTGTGGCGTAAATTTGAATGACTTGCGGCACGGCCAACAGGGGGTGGGCAACGGCAGCACCACTCATCAAGTGGTCGACAAGCTTTATCTGTTGTTTTCTTGTTAGGTGTTTTTTAGAAAAGGCATCGGGGGCATTATAGCAAAACGTTCATGCTTGGAGAGCCATACTCCTTCGCCAAGGCTACGGCGCACAGGCCTGGGACAGCGGCCTTCGGCCTTCTCCGTTCACTCGTCAGAAAAATGCCTACGGCGCTTTTCTGAACTTCGTTCACTACGCCGAACCCACTTTTGCCTTATTGGGCAAAAGTCTGGGTTCTCGTGCCCGGTGGCAGCCACGAAAAAACCGCCCAAAAAGGACGGTTCTTTCGTGGAGGGCCATCTGGGACTCGGTCACCTTCGGCGACCCCGCAACTTCTGCTTTGCAAACAAGTTTGCAAGTGAAGATTGCCTTGCAAATTGCCGCTGGCAATTTTCACCCATGACACGCTGCGCGTGTCATGAGCCCAGAACCAAATAACAATCCAATTTCAAAACCCCTCTTCCGAGGGGTTCTAAAATTGGAGGGCCATCTGGGACTCGAACCCAGGACACGCGGCTTAAGAGGCCGCTGCTCTAACCAGCTGAGCTAATGGCCCGCACTGTTAAGTATATCTCTGTACTGCCTCTTGAGCAGCTTTTTGCCTTCTGTGGTCTTGAGATATTTTTCTCGTCTTTGCGCGTCAGACTTTAATTGATACGCTTCATAGCCTATCAGTCTAACGGGCAAATACTTACCGGTTGTTTTAACGTTACCCCTGTTGTGCTCGTGCATTCGCTGCTTGAGGTCTTTAGTCGAACCAGTATATACCTGCCCATTACTCATTCTTAAAAAATAGACGTAGTACATAGTTTGTTAATTATGCTCCCATGTCATTCGACATGGCCGTATCGAATGATACGGTAACCGTGCTTGAGCTAATGGCCCGAGTTAACCATTTTAGGTAAACGACACGATGACTTTATCACATCACCCCTGTTGTTGCAAATGTTCTCGTCCGATTTTGTAGTGTTTTGGTCTACGAAGTATTATAATTCGGCTTAGTATCAACAAACAGGAGGGATAATGCTAAATCTATTAGCACAAACAACCGGTCTACAAACAACCGAGACAGACTCCAGCGCTCTGGCTATATTTGGCGGCGCGTTTCTGATCTTTTGGCTGGCGTTCGCCGTGCTTATGCTCGTCAGCTCATGGAAGATCTTTACCAAAGCCGGCCGCGCAGGCTGGATTTCATTGATTCCGGTTTATAACGCCTGGACCCTGGCTGAGATCGCCGGCAAGCCGGGCTGGTGGAGTCTGGTATTCCTGATAGCCTGGGTACCGGTACTCGGCGCAATCGCTGCGATCGTCGTAAGCATAATTCTGTCGATCGAACTGGCTAAGTCGTTTGGCAAGGACCCGGCCTACGCCGCGCTTCTGATCCTGTTGCCGTTTGTCGGCTACCCGATGCTGGCTTTTGGCGATGCCACATACGTAGGCCCGGGCGGCCAATCCGGTGCCAACACCACCGTTCCGCCGCAAGCACCGGCCGCTCCTGTCGCCTAGACAGACCGTCTGCCGTAAATTTCAAAGCGAAAAGTTATGCCGCTCTCAGTGAGCGGCTTTTCGCTTTTGATAAGCTCAAACTTGCTTTTAAATTCCGGAAAAAACTTGGTGCATGGGAATTTAGCTTCCAGCTGCGTGATGTAGAGTTCGTCAGCCAGGTCGAGGGTGGATGCAAACAGGCCGGCCCCGCCAATCACCCAGACGTCTTTCCGATTATTTTCAAGAAATTCCCGGGCATCCCGAACGAGCTTGAAGCCTTCTCTTAAATGCTTCTGGCGGGCCGAGGCGACGTAGTTTTCCCGATCCGATAGCGGCGCCGCAAACTCTTGGTAGGTGTTAAAGCCCATCAGTACCGTGCCGTGCCGGGTCTTGGCCCGAAAAAAGGCGATGTCCGTCGGCAGTTTGCCCTGCCACGGAATGCCGCGGTCATCGGCCATACCGCGGTTTTGGTCAATGGCTGCGATAAAGCGAATCATGATTTCAGTATTGCCGGCCGGACGTGATTAAGCAAATAAAACGATCCCGTCACCAGCAACACCGCTTCCGGCCTGGCCAGCAGAGCTTGAGTGGCTTGCCGCGGATCGTCAACCACCTCAACCGCTTCGAAGCCGAGACGGCGGCACTCGGCGGCCACTCTCTTTGGATCAACCGCCCGCCGCGGCGCGTCCTGGCCGACGGCGAACCGGGTGACAATAATATGCCTGGCCAGGGCGGTGATTTGTTCGAGGGCCGCCGGCAGCTGCTTTTCCCGGCTGAAGCTCACTAAAGCCGCAACGTCCTGCCCGGGGTATTTATCGAGCATGCTGACCGCCAGGACTCTAAGCTTTTGGGGATTGTGGGCGCCGTCGAACACGACCGTTTTGTCGCCGCGCCGTACGGCTTCCATCCGGGCCGGGACTTGAATCCCCATGGCTTCAAGCAGCTGATTTTGGGTCATGGGCGGCTGCTTGTCGCGTGCCAGTACATGCTCGACAACCCGCCTGGCCAGCTGCCAATTATGACGTTGGAATAAGAGCAGTTCGGCAACCGCCGGCTCATCCGCTGCCTCTTCGACCACTTGCAGCCGGCCCCGCTGTTTGGCGCAGGCCGTCTCCAGAACCTCCATCACTGCCTCATCCTGTCTAAAAGCGAACACAACATTACCGGGCTGAATGATGCCGGCTTTTTGTGTGGCGATTTCCGCCAGACTGTCGCCCAGCACCTCGGTATGATCAAGTCCAATATCGGTTATTGTGCAGACTTTGTCGCGCCGGCCAACGATATTGGTACCGTCCAGCAGGCCGCCCAAACCAGTTTCAATCACCGCGTAATCAACCTTCCGGCGGGCGAATTCGTAATAGGCAAAGGCTATCAAAAGCTCGAAATATGACGGCTCCACGCCGCTTTTCCCGACCAGCTCAATAAAGTTGTCGAGCGACTGGCAAAAATCAGCTTCATCCAGCGGTTTCAGGTTAATCTGCACCCGTTCGTTAATCTCATCGACATGCGGCGACACCGTCAGGCCGACTTTGTGCCCGGCAGCCGTCAGACAGCTGGCGACAAAATAACAAGTCGAGGTCTTGCCGGAGGTGCCGGCTACGTGGATTATGCGCAGGCTATCCTGCGGGTTACCCAAAAATTCCATCAGCCGGCGCATCTTGTCCAGCGAATAAGGCCGGGGTTTCGGCCCGTCTTTCGGAATATAATCACTAAGCGCCCGATGCGCCTCGGCAAAATTACTAATCACTTCACGCCTCCAAAGCTGCCCATCCAGTTTACACCTTTTACCACCCGTCCGCCTCACATCAAAAGCCCAAGGTAACCCTAAGGTACTCCATTTATTTGCAGCCAGGGGCCGGTCAGATCGCGTTAGCGCGCCTTGTATTGGACTTCTTCCGCCGTCTGCCCCCAGCCATCTACGCAAACCGGCGCGATTTCTTTATCTATCCCGTTAGCCTCGACGTGTTCACACTTAGGGATGCCGAATGTATCGAACTGATTGGTTGGCGAGATAGTTCTCCAGCCATCATCGCCATCGCGGACGGCGAACATATTAGCGTTCGGATAGCCGCAGCCGTAGTTAAGCAGCACCTGCGTCTCCGCTTTGTTGTAAGCCGTGACATTATGATAGACGGTTTCGCAACCAAGCGACAAACTGGTTTGCGACTCTTGATTCAGGAACTCCCGAAGACTGTTAATCGTCGGGTCGTCCCGCTCCACGGCCGTGCCGTTTTGAACGGAGTACTCCAGCGGTCCCAAGCTGACATTTATAGGCGTCGTCTCATTGCCGGAAGCCGCGTTGTCAGCGCGGTAAAGCGCGATTCCCAAAATGAGTGAAACGCCCGCCAGCAGGACGGATGCCCCAATCAGCAATGACTTGGTGTAGTCGGTTTGATTTTTCCTGGATTTCGCCATGGAGACCTCTTTTTGTTTTAGTTGTCCTTAACAGATATATTAGCAGCAACGTCGCCAGCTAACCAGGCCTGTTAACAACTATGGCCGCTAATGCAGCCCGGGGTAGCCTTGTCTGCGTTCGGTAGCCAGTGGTTCAGGAAGCCAATCAGAATTACTTGGCCAATGTGGGTTCAGTGCATCCCGCAACTCTAACGCTGCATCCGCCACGGGACCCCGTTCTGGAATTTCTTCCATTATTATTTGTCGCCACACAGCCATAAAGAGCTTTCTTGATACTTCCTCTAAGTGGCGTGCCCGGTGCATTAACTCGTCTTCCGGTAGTCTATCCTCTGCAAAATCAGGGTTTGGCATAAAAGCCCAGTATCAGTCATCTACTGTGTAGTTGCAAGCATAAAGCGAATGGTGCAGCACTATTAACGAAGTTAGAACCTTATTCGTCGTACATGCTTAATACATCGGCGGCTTTTTTGGTTCTTAAATCCAATATTGTTAATCCTTTTTTCTTCAATACTTCATCCACTATCCATGTTCCGGTTCTGTATGCAATCCATCGTTCTTTTAATTCGGGGTGATAAAACTTCCATTTCGAATAAACATCTTCATCCGCAAAAACTTCTGCACTCAGTTTTCTCAGTTCTGCTGCCCACTGCTTTAACATTTCTATTGAGATTTGCCTATAATCGCCATACGGTTCGAATACTCCAGTGTGTTCGCGCTCGAACACCGTGGCCATACCCTCGTAGAGCGCATTGTCTATTGCAGAAAATGGGCCGTCTTCTCCAGTAAACCTTTGACTAAGATGAAAAGACTCATGGAACACGGTTGGTCGCATGTTGGCTTCTTGCTTTTCCCTATCATCAAAATTTGGGTCAAGTGAAATTGTGATGATGTTACTTGAATATGCATAACCTCCGATTCCGGTTTCCTCAAGTATCCCATAGTCGGAGAAATATATTTGAATGTTTTCCGGTAAATTAGGTAGCAGTTTACTGACTTCGTCTAGCGAATCGGAAATAAGAGGTTCGAATGGCGATTCGTATGATTCATTTTGATAGTGTATTACTTCGATCATTGTCTCAACTATAACAAAAATAGACGCCGTTCCGACGCCTGCTAATTGAGTCTCGTGTGGTACACCGGGAGGGATTCGACTCGCTTCCAGCGAGCCCGTCGCAACATCTTTGCAAACCAGTTTGCAAGAGTTGACTCCCTTGCGAACTGCCACTGGCAGTTCTCACCCCGACCCTTGGCGTCGAGTGTTCAAGCCATCACAATAAACCAAGCAAAAACCGCCCAAAAGGACGGTCTTTGCTTGGTACACCGGGAGGGATTCGAACCCCCGACCCCTTGTTCCGAAGACAAGTGCTCTAATCCGCTGAGCTACCGGTGCGTATCACTGAATTATAAACTAAGTAAGTGCTTGCGGGGTCTCCGGTCACAATCCTACTGTCTGCAAGCAGCCAATCGGTTGCGACCCCGCCTCAGCTCGGGTGGCTGCCCAGCCACGCCGGGCTTCCGGCCCTGCGAATTGCCACTGGCAATTCTCACCTTGTTCCGAAGACAGATGCTCTAATTACGCTTCCGCTACGGGTGCGCGTGTACACAACTGTTTGAAAAACCGGGCAAACCATATTGTAACAGATAGATGCCTTATACTATCTGTTCGGTGGTTTATTTTACAGGTGATACACTCTATAATTCTGACTGTTGACTAAGGAGACACTGAGGAATGAGCATGCGTAAAATCATGGCGATATATGTTCTGCTGGTGACAGTTTATGTCGTACTGTCCGTGATATCTCCTTTTGACGACGCCACTTTAACGCAATATGACCTCACCGAAACTCAAGGCCGCCTCATCAATCTGGCGATATCCCTGCCGCTAATGGCTATCTGGCTGGCTGCGTTTTATGGCTTTGCCAAGTTTAAAGATTATGCCGCGTTGGTCAGCGGCGGGCGCGACGGCAAAGCATTCATGCACATTGCCAATGGTCTTGGCGTGCTGGCTTTCGGGCTGCCGTTAACTTCAATTGTCAGCGTAATCTTCCGGGTAGCCAGCAGCGCGCCAGAGGAGTCACCGGCTGCCACCATCGTCAGCAATTACCTGACCATTGCCATGGCACTGGGAGCGTTCTACTTTATTCACAAAGGCACCGATTGCCTGGCCAAGCTGGTCAGAACCAAGCGAAAAGCAACCGTCACGCCATTGCCAAACACTTTCAGCATCGCCGCACTGTACGGATTGCTCGGTGCCACTTACGTCTACCTTGTGTTGCAAAACCCGATTCGCAGCACCACATCCGGTGCCGAACTTTCCAACACCTACCAGCTGCCAAAGTGGCTGATCCTGACTACCATTGCCCTGCCTTATCTGGTGGTCTGGTTCGCCGGCCTTCGATCGGTCATGCTGCTAAGGTTTTATCAATCCAATATTTCCGGCTTGCTGTACAAGCGGACGCTGCGGCTGCTGACATATGGCATTGGCGGCGTCGTGGTGTCAACGGTTGTCCTGCAGTATCTGTCGGCACTAAGTTCGCTGCTGACCGATTCCACGCTCCGGTCCATTCTGCTGATCATTTTGCTGCTTCTTGTCATGATCGGCACCGGTTTTGTGCTGATTGCCCTTGGCGCCAAAAACCTGAAGAAAATTGAGGAAGTTTAGCCGCGGTGCCGAAAGATAAGCAAAACTCGCTTTATCGGCAGGCCGTTGAGGTCAGTGCTGAATACCTGGGTCCGACCGCTGAGCGCTTTATCGCCCGGCACATTCAAACCCATCTGAACAAATCGCCGGAGGACTTAACCCAAGATGATCTGGATAAACTGATTGACTGGCTGCGCCTGTCGATTGCCCTGCTGACCGCGGACCGCAAAATTGTCGAAGACTTTACCGAAAGTTTGCGAAAATTAATCCGTCCGTCAGGTAAGCCATGAGCAAACCGACCAAACCGTCACAGCGATACCGCGAAACCCAAGCCGAGCTGGCCGAGCACAAGGCACAAGCCGACGCTCTATTCGCCAGTATCGGTGACGGAGCCGTCGCGATTGACCAGGAAGGCAAGATCAGCAACATCAACCGGGTCGCCCTGCATTTGCTGGGCTGGGAAAAAGACGAGCTTATCGGCTCCTGGTTCCCCGGCACCGTCGTGGCCACCAATGAAAAGGGCGAGCCAATTGAATACCTGGAGCGCCCGATTGCCCGGGCCATCATATCCGGCTCTCCAGTGTCCAGCCGCTCATTCTACCGGTGTAAAGACGGCAGTCTGCTGCCGGTTTACATCAACGTGTCGCCGATATTGCTCAACGACCGACCGATCGGCGCGATTGAGGTCTTCCGAGACATAACCGAAGAACTGGAAGTCGATAAAATGAAGAGCGACTTTATTTCCATCGCCTCGCACCAGCTGCGTACCCCCGCTACCGCCGTCAAGAACTACATCGGCCTGCTTAGGGAAGGCTACGCCGGCAAGCTGACCAAGGAGCAGATGGAATTTATCAACATGGCATATGAGAGCAATGAGCGGCAGATAGCCGTGGTTAACGATTTGCTGCACGTCGCCCAGACCGAGTCCAGTTCACTCATGCTCAAAAAACAGCCGACTGACATCGGCCAGCTGATTAAGGAAGTTATTAAAGAGCAGCTGGAAACCATCGAAAGCCGCCAGCAGACCGTGTCCTACCAGGCACCCAAAAAATCTGTTCGGGCGCGGGTGGATAGATCGTACTTCAGAATGGTCATTGAGAACCTGTTGTCCAACGCCAGCAAATACACACCTACCAAGGGCAAGGTTACGGTTGATTTAACGGCGTCAACACACGAGGTGGTTCTGCGTGTCAAAGATACCGGCGTTGGCATAAGTCCGGCGGATTTAGACAAATTGTTCAAGAAATTCACGCGTATCGACAATCCGTTGTCGGTCCTGGCCGGCGGCACCGGCATCGGCCTTTATCTGATAAAACAAATCATCGACCTTCACGACGGCACCATCAGCGTCAAGTCAGCTGTCAAGAAAGGCACCGAGTTCACGGTGATCATTCCGAAAAGCTAGCCCGTACGCGCGACTTTTTTCGGCCTTTTTGGTTAACTCGTAAGCCCCTTGTTCGCTCGACGGTTCTCGTCTCTTGTCAGGGTCACGCAAAAGCCCCACGCAAGGTGAGGCATTCTCGTAGTACGGCATTATTAACAAAGTTAAAACGAAAGACTTATTGACCGTCTCTAATATCGTTCATACCTAATTTGTGTTCGAGATAAACCACAGTAGGCAAATTAAGCAAATGAAACTTAACAGACAGTTCACCAAGCTGCAAGCCGATTTCAGGATTGATACCCCTATCTGCAGCGCGCATCTCAAAAGGCTTGCCTTCGTATTTTTTCAAAAAAGTTGGAATGTCGTCATATAGAACAAACTCTACATGTTCAAGACCTTCTTGATGTTCGCTCCCGGCTTTTGGCGCAGGCAATTCGATTGCGTCTATTCTCCAAGGCGAATGAATAACCGGCGTATTAAGACGGAATGTCGAAATAGGCCGTCCATTTATTAAGGCCTCGCCAAGCAGTTTTGCAACAGATGCCAATTCTGTCTTTTTGTCTTCATAATTCTCAAGGGAGGTTGTGCGATAGCACATGTGGTCTATCTGAACAAAATCCGCAAAGTCAAACCCCTCAGTTTCGACTCGGTCTAAAATGTCATCAAGAAAAGCAGGGTAATCACCGATAATTTGTGCGAGTTCAGTCACAACAAGAAGTATATATGAAAGTAGACGCCGTTCTGACGTCTACTAATTAAATCCTGATTGGTACACCCGGCAGGATTCGAACCTACGACCTTTGGTACCGGAAACCAACGCTC
>CAZMXN010000002.1:73703-101031 GCA_964570275.1 uncultured Candidatus Saccharibacteria bacterium | reverse complement strand
CTTGAATTATAGACACCATGCCGGAACAAACATTCTATCAACCACCAAAACGCCGAAGAGACGCCTACGACCAGCCGGGCAATGATCCGTCATCACCCTTGCAGCACAACCACGGCGATCCAGAGAGTCGTTCAATCGCGGCAGGCGCCGATCGTACTCTTGATGATATTGACCAGGTGCTCGCTGACAACAGTCGGTTTAATCCTTCTGCTGATGCGGGCTCTTCAGACACACTATCGCCCGCTGAACTGACCGATGCCGAAAAGTCCGCAGACAGGTTTAATCCTTCTGTGCCGGAAAATAAAGAATCGTCTTTGTCTAAAACGAATGACCCGTACCAAATCGGTGGGGGCTACAAGAACACACCGACTCGAAAAAGCCTACGCTCTCGAGTGGTTACACGGCGCAATGCATTAATCGGCGGCGGTTCGGGGTTGGTGGTTGCGGGTATACTTGCATTCTTTGGAATTGTTCAAGGGCCAGCCCAGCTCATACAGCTCGGCCAGATTCTGGGCAAACCAAATCGGATTAACAATTCAGCCATAGCCAACAGGATGGGCAAGCTGTTTATTAGTACGCGTGCTACACGAACCGGTGATGTAGGAGAATCACGTGTGTCCATATTTGGCAGTCGTCGCTTCCATAACGTGGAATCTCAACTGGCTGAACGAGGTATTACTTTCGACAGAGAGGGCACGCTGACGGGTAAACCTCGTGGTCTCACGATTGATGCCGGCAATAATCCTGAATTTAACAAGTCGACCTTAGCTGAAAGCAGATCAGCCATTGCACGCTTTTATGACATACCGGAGTCTCAAGTTCATCAAATTAACGGAAACAATGGTGGACGGTTTCGTATACAGATGGGGGATCTTGACACTAAGGCATCACGCAGTCTTGCATTCACCAGCCTCAAACTATTAGATGACGGAAGAATACTCGGGGCAATGAATAAACGTGTGGTTTCTAAATTTTTTAATTTGCCTTCGCTTTTTAAGCCCCTTGATCGAGCCAGGGCAAGCACGGAGAACAGAGTACAAACCCGGCTGGAACGGCTAGCCCGTGAAAGGACGCGAGCGCAAAGTAAAAAACAAAGTCGGTTGCCGCCAAAGTACAGCGAACAGATGGGGAGGGTTCGTGATAAACTGAGTGGTCATGCCAGAGCGGTGAGCGCAGCCCTGTTCTTAACGGGTGCAGCCTGTGATATTAGAGACGTCGCTAATGCTATTCCGATTGTAAACTATGGCGCTATTGTTATTCCATCAGTGGTAGAGGCTATGGATAAGCAGGCAGTCGGTTCCCAAGTCCAAGCCGGTCATGACGTCGACCTTGTCGCAATGGGCGATGTTGTGGAGGCCCTCAAGGATGACGAGGGAAACACGATATGGGAAGCAAAATCCTTAAACGCGCTTACCTATGGTGGAGTAGGCCAAGGCCAGGATATCGACGTGGAATACAAACAGGCATTCGCAAGTGATACGACCGGCGTTGGCATACTGGATACGTTAGCGGATAGCGGGGCAACCGGCGCGGCTTGTAGCACGGCAGGTAGGCTTGTGCAGCTGGTGGCTGGCCTGGCGCTCCTTGCAGTTCCCGGACCCGGGTGGGGCGCGCGCGCAGCCATTGGGACGGCTTCGGCCGTCGCGACTGGCGCCGCTGTCGCGTTTTTACAGAACTTGGCCATCGATCACTTAACCGAGGATCCGGTTAAATTCTTTGGTGGACCTAAGGGTGGCAACTTACTTGCACATGCTGCGTGGGCAGGCGCCGGTATGACAGCGCGGGCTATGGGTGGCGTTCCCCTTGACAACACCAACACGGTAGCAGCACTCGATGACTTGGATGAACGCGAGACCAGGGAATTCCAGCAAAGAAGTTTATTTGCACGTATTTTTGATGCTAATGATTACCGGTCAGTTATGGCCGCAGCCGTCCGCAACGCAAGCGGTACCACCATACAAGATGTATCCACGACAGTTGCCAGCTTCATAAACCCGAATACCGTTATTTCACGGCTCGCCTCCAGCCTTACGCCCAAGGCCCTGGCGCAGGAAGAAGCAGCCTACGATTGGGCGTTTCCGCTCTACGGTATACCACAAGAGGTACTCGACAACCCAGCCTACCAGGACCCTTACGAAAACGCTGATGCCATTACTGCGGTATTTGACAACGACACAGGCGAAGATTATATTAACCGCGCGTTTGTTTGTTTTGGATCAAACATCACCAAAACAACGAACGGATGGGATGCCGTGCCGGAAGCAGAAGTAAACCCGAACGAAGAGACCTATCTAAACGCCGACTGTGGCGACATGAGTGATGAAAACTGGGTACGAACTATGTTGTTTGTGTTTGATACGTCGATCGTGTCCCTAATCGACTGCTATGAGGGCGACCAGGGCACTTGTCAGCGTGTCGGTTTTGGCCAAGAGACTCCTGACGTATCAACCGGGGCGACCTTAGGAGACGTACAGTGCCCGGCAGTGCTGGAGCCGCATCCGAGCGAGGCTGGGTACTACCGGATGCCGGATGCCCCGAACGGCGAATACAGTGTGTACGCCGTTGATTCAAAGCGTTGGGGTAGCCGAGCGGTTATTTGCGCGACCTACAGTGTCGCACTGGCATACAACGAAGCTATGGAGGGCAGGTCAAAGATGAAAGTAGGCAACATGAACACGCCACTTAACCAGCCGAGCGTTTCTCACCGGTGGGGCACAGCTGTTGACCATAGTGCAGCCGGCGAAATACAGGCAGCAAGCCATAACAAACCAGAGAAGGGAACGTACAGCAGCGAGGCTACCGTGCTGCTCGGTAAATTATGGGCGGATACCGGCATGCTTCGCAATATCTGGTGGTGTCCGCCGTCAGGTGATGGCTCAATCAGTGAAATCCTTACCTACGCACAAACCAAAGGGATTGAAGGAACTGTGAAGTGTATTGACGGGCACTCTGACCATTTCCATGTTGATATAAAAAATGAGTACAGATTACAGGTATATCCCTAGGTGAATCCATGACAGTGCAAAACACCCTAAGGTTGATTGAGCGAATTGGTAAGCTTATACGGTCGGTTCTGTACTGGTTGTTTACTGCGTTTGTCGCTTTTTACCTCAGCACTACTCCAGTTGCCGCAAACTGGGCAGAGCAAAGGAGGCTGTTTGATTCCGGTATACGAGAATATAACTATCGGGCAAATAGTTGCTCCGTCGGCGGGTCTGCCACGGGTGCCTTCGTTCCAGTAAATGGCGCCAACCCGGAACGCGCCTTCACGTATCTTGTCGGGCAAGGCCTAACAGACGAGCAGGCGGCGGGTATAGTCGGTAACCTCATGGCTGAATCAACGCCCGAGATAGACCCTACTATTGTGAGTCCAAGCGGCTATCGCGGCATTGCGCAATGGGACGCGAGGGTTAGATGGCCACGCCTTGTAGAATGGGCAAATGCTAATGAAAAGGATCCTCTCGACTTTGCAACACAACTTGAGTACGCCTGGCATGAAGCGACTGATATGGGCGTGATTGAGGGCATCAGACAATACAATGACGTCGACCACGCCACCTGGTATTGGGGGCGCTTTTTTGAGATTGCAACAATTGGAGGAAGTACAAGCACCGCCCCGCTCACCAACGTACAGCACCTTGGGGACAGAAATGAAGAAGGAAGCCGCATATTCTACGCCTGGCAGGTTTACGACCAGCTTGCCGGAACGGTAGATGGCAGTACTGGCGTCGGTAGGCCATCTGTGATTGCGCTTGATCCGGGACACGGAGGCGCAGTTCCTGAGTACACCGATCCAGTGACTGGCCTCAAAGACAGGGAGTCCACAAACCATCCTGAACGAGCCGATGTGCTTGAGGTTGCCAACCGCGTCAAAACTGCACTTGAACAAGACGGTTACAGCGTGATTATGCTCCGCACCGAAGTAGAGCAATCCATCAGTAAACGTGACCGCGTTGATAATGCCGCCAATGCCGATATGGCCATCAGCATCCACACCACGCTCGGCGAAATTAATGAGGTCTGGCCACAACGAGTCGGCACCTACCGCGAGAACAGTGACGGAAGTGGCGAACGGGTTACGTTCGATAATGAAGAGGTTGCTGCCCTGAGCGAACGCTATGCAAACCTTATGGCGGAAGCTCGAACCGAAACAGAAGGTCACACCGTTACGACTGATCCGAATCAAACCACACAAAGTAATTCGCTAGGGCGCAGCGACCTTCCTGCCCGCGGCAACATCTCACTGGTACAGCTTTGGTCAACCAATGTACCCTGGGTTTACAACGAGATCGGCTATGATCTTACCGACGAAAATAGTATCTCGGAGGCTCGAAAACAGGCCTATGCGGACGGTATTGTAAACGGCGTAAAGGCAGCCGTCCCCGCATCAAGCGATGGTTCCAGTGACTGCGTTGACGCAGGAGCATCGTATGGTGATCTTTCGGCCACAACGCTCGCGTACGCATGGCCCGAATATCATGCTCCGCCGTACACCAACAAGAAACCCGCTTACGCTGAAGCAGTTACTCAAGCTCAAAATAACGGCATGTATGTCGGTGGCGGCATATACCCTGGTGTAGACTGCGGCGGTTTTGTAACACGTCTCTTGATCGATAGCGGCTTCGAACCTCGATATAACTACGGCGGTAAAACAGCTGATGGCGCCTCAAATGTTGCAGGAGGTCAGTACCCTTGGGTAAGAGACAATTGGCAAAAACTAGAAAACGTACAGAGCACTGCAGACCTCCAACCCGGCGATGTTGCGATCAACGCCGGCAAGACGCATACGTTTGTTTTTGTCGGCGATATCCCTGGGTTTGGATCAAAAATTGCATCGGCTTCATACAGTAGCCGTGGTGGAGGTTGGCGGGCGCCAATGGCGGGCAGGGAGGCCATATTGGCAAGCAATATAAATTGGTACCGAAAGGCCAATCCCGTACACTAAGGGTTAGCGTCATGCAAAACAAACCATACCCTTCATTTAAAAGCCTTGTACTACCCCTATCTCTGTTTGTATTAGTCATAGTGCTCGGTGTTGCCCTGTTTTGGGGAAATCCATCGAACGGCATAGAAATAAAAGCCGTTCCTTCAAATGCGACTGTTCGCATTGGTGACAAAAACTATAAAGTCGGTAGAATTGGCCTAGAGCCCGGTGACCATACCGTTACAGTAAGTCGTGATGGATTTGAATCAAACACGCAAGAAGTGGCAGTCAGGGCAGGTGAATTTGAAACCGTCCTCGTCGCTTTAACCCCAGTTTCTCAAGATGCACAAGCCTGGGCAGCTCGTAATGCTGATCTGTACCGCCAGATTGAGGATATCGGAGGTGAGGAAGCACGGGAAGCGGGTACTGAGATCCGCGAACATAACCCTCTAATTTCCGTCTTACCCTATCGTGGAGTATTGTTTGATATCGATTATCGACTCTCTGCACAAGACCCAAACCGCGTTGTAATTCAAGTTACAGCTGATTCTGCCGGCACCCGGGTGCTGGCAATAGAACGTATCCGGGACTTCGGCTATGAACCGACCGATTATGAAATTGAGTTTGTTAATTTGGCGGTTATGCCGTGGAGTAGAGATGAATAAAAAAGTACTCCGTACTGTCATTGGAGTAATGGTTGTCGCTGTTTTAATCAGCGGCGGGCTCTGGCAGTACTCCATACGGCCGCGCACGGTTACGGTGACTTTCACAGCTCCAGCCCCAATGACAATTGCGATCTATAGAGGTGGCTCTGTCGATGAACACGGACACGCCCACGAACCTGTCGGGGACTCTGTTACTACCATTAATTCCAGCGGAGAAATAAAGCTTCGGCCCGGAAACTATATAGCCGTTTCCCGTGACTCAGAAGACTACACTGAATACAAAGAGAGCTTCACGGTTGATGAGGGTGCTGAAATAATAGTCGACCCAACACTTACACCAGAGGCCTTGGAGCGTGCACTGTTGCCGGAAAGAGATCCTATAGTTCAGGCCGTTACGAGCCAGGTCGATGGCTATAACTCAAATCAGTTCACTACTATACAACCGCGTTTGCATAAAACCGGACAGTGGGCATCAGCAGTAATTGTCAGCAATGTAACTGAAGACTATTTCCATGTTGTACTCGAAAAAGAAGAAGGATCGTGGGTTGTTCGTACCACGCCCTCGATTATTGTAAGTGCGCCCCTTTATCCCGACATACCGCGAGATATTCTGGTTGAAATTAATAAATCGCAGTACCAATCGACTGAATATCGAGCATTCTAGTGATAGCCTGGCGGTTGAATTGCTATGACGTTGCAGTCCTCGGCGAAATGCTTAATGACTACGTCGGCGTCGGTAGTAGTAATAAAGGTCTGGTAGTTGCGCAAATGCCGGGTGAGGGCGCGGCGGCGCTTGCCGTCAAGCTCACTGAAAACGTCGTCCAGCAGCAGCAACGGCTTTTGTTCCCGGGCGGCTTCGAGCAGCTGCAGTTCAATTATTTTAAGGGCCAGCACGAGCGTGCGAACCTCGCCCCGCGAAGCCGCCTCCTGGGCGGGCTGCCCGCCAATCTCCACCAGGACATCGTCGCGATGCGGCCCGCTGCCGGTAAAGCCCCGGAGCATATCGAGCTCGCTTTGCTTCTCCAGGCGTTTTAAAAGGCTGCTGCCGTAATTGGACGACGTGCAGGCCGATTGATAACTCAGGGTTATGTCGAAAGGCTTCTTGGCAATCTCGCTATAGGTTTCGGAAATCCGCTCGCTGAGCCTGTCGAGCACCTGCCGGCGGGCGTCGTAAACGTTGCCGCCCAGTTCGCTCAGGCGAATATTCCAGGCAAACAATTGATTGGAGATTTGCGCCGGTGCCTTTTTGAGCAGGCTATTGCGCTGCTGCAGGGCACGCCTGTAGCGCTGGCGCAGGTCTTTATAGCCCACCACCAGGCGCTCCGCCAAGTCGTCTATATAATCCCGGCGGGCGGCCGGTTGGCCGTTTAGCAGCTGGAGATCATTCGGCTCAAACACCACCACCGGTATGGTTTTGTTGAGACTTAGACGACTGAAAGCCACGTCGTCAAGTTCGAATTTTTTGGTTACCCGGTCGCTTGTGCGCGTCAGTTTTACGGTTCGCTGCCCATTGGGCGTATGGACGTCGAGCCGGGCCCAATCGGCCTCAAAACGCACCAGGGCACCGTCTTTGGCCCGATAAGAGCTGCCGTCAGCAACCACCAGGATCGCTTCAAGCAGATTGGTTTTACCGCTGGCATTGGGCCCGACGACGATATTAACGCCCGCACCAAGGTCGAACGAGGCGTCCTGGTAGGAGCGAAAATTCTGCAACCTGATGTCAGTAAACATAATTCAAGGTTACAGGTATTGGGTTAAAGGTTCTAGCTTTTGAGGGGCATGATTATGTGTTTGTAGCCGCTGTCGCCGGAATCCCTGACTAAAATCGGCTCCAGTTTGCCATTGAAACAAAAATCGGTTTCCTCGGCTCCCAGGACGTGCAACGCGTCGAGCAGATAACGCGAGTTGAGGGCAATTTCGCCGTCGCCCGTAACCTTAGCCGCCGCGCTGGCGGTGTTTTCGCCAAGCTGAGAGGCAATTGACCGGATGCTGACCAGGGAATCTTTCTCGCCAACCTTGATGGTAATACTGCCGGCGCTTTCCCGGGCAAACAGGCTGGATACTTTGGTGATATTAGTCAGCTCGGCCCGCTTGAGAGTGGCCTGGGTTGTAAAGGTGGCTGGTATCAGCTTGCGGTAATCCGGGAAGTTGCCTTCAATCAGCCGGGTAACCAACTCAACGTCACCGGCCCTGAACAACACCTGCTGTTCGTCGTGCATAACCTCAACTTCCTCAACCTCATCCGTCATGATTCTGAGCAGGTCCTGCAGTGAAGTTGCCGGCACAAGCAGGCTGACATCTTTTTTGAGTTTAGTGAGTTCTTTCTCGGCCAGACGGGAACTATCAGTGGCTACCATGTAGAGTTTACCTTCAAAGGTGTGGATGTACACCCCGGTCAGGATGGGCCGGGCATTGTCGCCGGAAGCCGCGAACACCACCTGCTGCAGCGCTTTTTTGAGTGTCTGACCAGGCACCGTCCAGCTCTCGCCTTCGGTTAGTGACGGCATGACCGGGAACTCCTCGGCCGAGATGCCGTTGATCACCGAATTGTATTTGTCGGTGGAGATGTGGAGTTTATGCTCTTCCAGTTCCAGATCGATCACGCCACTGGGCAGGCTGGATACAAAGTCCTGCATTAGCCGGGCAGGCACGGTAATGGAGCCTTCCTGGGTGACTTTGGAGCCAATGTAGTGAGTGATGGCAATATCCAGATTGGTAGCGGCAATACTGAGCCGGTTGCCGACGGTTGTGAGCACGACGTTGGCCAGAATCGGCAGGGTGTTGCGGCTATTGGCAACGCGGGCCACGTTGTTAAGAGCGCGGGACAGGTTCTCTTGAGTGACTTGAAGTTTCATGGGTTAAAGGCTCCTTTTATCGCTTACTTTTAGGTTGGGCTGGTTTATGGTGGGGCGGTTATTTGGCAATCCGGCAGGCTTCATTACTATTTCCTATTTAAATTAGTAGTTATAGTTATTGGCGATGTGGAAACGGGGCATAAACCCAAAGTAACAGGGGTAAAATAAGCCATAAAGCCGAGTAAAAATTGTGCACAAGAGCAGTAAAACCTGGTTACAAAACAGCCGCTTATACCCACACTCAATCGGCTCCCAACCGGCTGTGCAGAAAACCGGGGTTTAAACCCAGGGCCAGCCACAAACTTATCCGCAGGCTTTCCCCAAAGCGCGGCGACTAAAGTACCGGCAATAGTGCGGCCCAAAACAACCCCCGACCCCCCACCTCGTATTTTCCATTTTCCATTTTCCATTTTCCATTTTCCAACTTCCGCCTTACGCATACAGGCGCTCCTTGATCTCGGTGACGGCGGCTTTAATGTCGTTGTCGAACGCCAGGCCCTTTTCGATCTTTTCCACCGAATGAATAGCCGTGGTGTGGTCTTTCCGACCCAGCTCGCGGGCAATTTTCGGGAAGCTTAAGTGCAGCTCGCTGCGTAATATATACATAGCAATCTGCCTGGGTACGACGATCTCTTTGTCGCGCTTTGGCCCCAGCAGGTCATCGACCGAAACATGGAAGTGCCGGGCTGTTCGCTCAACGATTTGCCGGGCACTCAAATGCCGCGGCCGGGTTTTGTAGGCGCCAAACAGGCCGGTTACAACCGTTATGTCCGGCTGGAGCGAACGAACCTCGCAGAAAGCCAGCAGCTGATTTAGGGCACCCTCCAGTTCGCGGATATTGGTGGTGATATTGTTGGCCAGGTATTCGACGACATCGGGCGAAAGCTGGACACCATGGCCGGTGGCTTTGGTTTGCAGAATGGCGCAGCGGGTTTCAAAATCCGGCGTCTGCATATCAATCGACATGCCCCAGGCGAAGCGGGAACGCAGCCGGTCGGTCAGGGTCGGTATGTCGCTCGGCGGTTTATCGCTGCTGACAATAATCTGTTTATTGGCCTGATGCAGAGCGTTGAAGGTGTGAAAGAATTCTTCCTGGGTTTTTTCTTTGCCGGCAATAAACTGAATGTCGTCCACAATTAAAACATCGGCACTCCGGTAGTAACCGGCGAAGTCGGTATTCTTCTTGAACCGGATAGCGTCTAAGAATTCCTGGACGAATTGCTCGGTGGAAACATACACAATATGGGCTTTGGGGTTGTTGGCCAGCACGGCGTTGCCGACGGCTTGGATGAGGTGGGTTTTGCCGATACCGACGCCGCCGTACAAAAACAGCGGATTGTATTTGAGCCCGGGTGTAGCGGCAATGGCCTGACAGGCGGCGTAGGCCAGCTCGTTTGCCGAGCCGACGATGAAGTTATCAAAGGTATAGCGCTCATTTAAACCCTGCCGGTAGGTGTGGGTGAGAGTGCTGGAGGGTTTGGCGGCCTTGGTTTGCGGCGATGAGCCGCCACCGGTGTTTTTAAGAACCACCGGCTCGTCCACGGTTCGGGAGGGGGTTGACGAGTAAATCTTATAATCGACCCGCTCCGGCTTGATGCCGTTCTTAGCCAGAACGTCGGTTATCAGCTGGTTGAATTTGCGCTCCAGCTGCTGCTTGATAAAAACATTGGCAACCCCGATGGTCACGATGTTGTCTTTGTGTTTTAATAGACGGGTGTTTTTAAACCAGGTCACGTAACTGGCCCGCGAGACGGTTAGCTCGATCTCGCCGAGTACCGCTTGCCACAGGCTGGTGTCTTGCATCGTTCCCCTCATTTTCAGTCCTTGACCTAAGAATTTGATAGATACTGTACAGGAAATGATACCGACTTTTCCACAACTCGCCAACCGCAAACGGCTCGAAGCCGACAAAAACACACCGCCAGGAGTAGGGTTATGCACAACCCGCAACCACCTCTGGTATTACTGTGGAAAAGCTTGAATAAGGAGTGGAAAACTGCCGCGATTTGGTGGGAAAATATTGTTAATTCTACGTTCCTGGGGGAGCAGCGGTTTTCGGCACGTTAAATGGAGTGCGGCAGCCCGGCAAAGCAACCGACAGTCAAAAGAGCGGGTAAGGGGTGGGAAAGAGCGGTAAATTTGTGGTAAAATATAATTTATGCCAAAACGAACTTATCAGCCCAAGAAGCGCAAGCGCGCCCGCGAACACGGTTTTCTGGGACGCATGGCGTCCCGGGCCGGCCGCTCGGTGCTCAAGCGCCGCCGCAACAAAGGCCGCGCCAAGCTGTCTGCTTAAAAAGCCTATCCAGGCCGATTAAAGTCAAAAATTTAAAGTCAGCCGGCGCCTTTGTCCGGCTACTTTATGACTTCAAGGCTTTTTAACTCTATACTTTATTTGATGATCTCCCGGCAATATCGCTTCCACGGACACAACAGCCTGCGGCGCGTCTACCAGAACGGCAGGACCGTTCGTGGTCCGCTGTTCGCCATAAAATATCTGCCCAATCCGCGGCGGCGCCGTTTCCGGGTGGCGGTGGTGGTCAGCCGTAAAGTCAGCCGCTCGGCCGTAGTGCGCAATCGCATCAGGCGGCGGCTGTATGAAAGGGTTCGCCTGCTGACGCCGAAAATCAATGATGCCTACGACATGGTCATTACGGTTTTTCATGACACAGCGGCCACGGCCGACTCGGACAAGCTCGACGCGGCCGTTACTCAGTTGCTCGGCCAGGCGGGCATTATTGATGAACCGTCCATGCCGCGAACCGCGCCCGGGCCGCCGGAGCGGTAATGCTTCGAATTTGCCAGCGTCCCTGTTATAGTAGACTGAGCGAGGAAAATTCCTCTCGGGGAGAAACCTAACTAAATGTTTACACTGCTCATAACCCAGCCGATATTTAACCTGCTTGTGCTGATTTTTGCGCTACTGCCGGGGCACAACTTCGGCGTTGCGATAATACTCTTTACCATTCTGGTCCGCCTGCTGATGTGGCCGCTGGTCAAAAAGCAGCTCCATCACACCAAGGCTATGCGCGAGCTTCAGCCTGAACTCAAGCGCATCAAAAAAGCCGCCAAGGGCAACCGTCAGCAGGAAGCATTAATGATGATGGAGCTCTATAAAGAGCGCCGGATTAACCCCTACGCTTCATTCGGAATTCTGCTGGTGCAGTTTCCGATCCTGATCGCGCTTTACAGCGGCATCAACCGCATCGTCAACGATCCGCAGCAAATTGTCGATTTCGCCTATCCGTTTATTCGCGAACTTGGCTCCATGAAAGAGTTGGCCGCCAACATCAATCTGTTTGACGGCAGCCTGTTCGGTGTAGTCGATCTGACCCGCTCGGCTCTGGAAGGCGGCAACATTTACTGGCCGGCCATGATCATCGTCACGCTCAGCGCGGTCTTCCAATACGTGCAAAGCCGGCAGTTAATGCCGCAGGATAAAGAAGCCCGCAGTCTGCGCAAGATACTCAAAGACGCCGGTGAGGGCAAACAGGCTGACCAGTCCGAGGTAAGCGCCGCGGTCGGGCGCAACATGCAGTTGTTTATACCGGGTTTGATCTTCCTGTTTACCGTCAATATTCCGTCGGCACTGTCACTGTACTTTCTGACCAGCGGTCTGGTAGCCTATCTGCAGCAATCTAAGATCCTAAGGCAGGACACCAGCGAGCTTCAGGCGGCGGGTGACGCGGCGGTCCGGGCTGATGTCATCGAAGGCGAAATTATAAACCCCACACAGAAAACCCCCAGCAAAAAGCAAAAACGCAAAAAAACCTCCAAAAATAAGAGGAGGAAGAAATAATGGAAGAATCAATTCAATTTGCCAAGAAGTACCTGGAGGACCTGTTGTCCTTCTTTGGCCTCAATACCGACGTTTATGCGACCAACAGCGACGACGAAGTTATCGAACTGAACATCCCATCCACGCACCTGAACGGCTTTCTGATCGGGCAGCGCGGCGAAACGGTCCGGGCGCTGCAGTTCCTGGTCAGCAACGCCCTTAAGAATGCCGGCCATGAAGTCGTGCGGGTAAATGTCGATGTTGCCGACTACAAAAAACAGCGGGCCGAAAGACTGGCCGATACCGCTCAGAACTGGATCAACGAAGTCAAGAAAAGCGGTAAGCCGATGGATCTACGGCCGATGAACGCCGCCGACCGGCGGGTAGTCCACAAGACTGCCGCCGATGCCGGTTTAACGACCGAGTCGGTCGGGGAGGGCAGAGACCGGCACATTGTTCTCAGACCAGTGGATGAAACCGAAGACGCCGCCAAAGAAGCCTAGACAAATCTTGACAAGTGTGGTATAATAAGAAGATAGGGTAGGGCACTTTTCAGAGTTTGAATACCTGCTCGTCTGCTTAAATCAACTCAGTCTTCTTCCGGCGAAGCCGAACTACCAACGTAATACAAAATACCGAGGATAAACACGCCAGCCGCGCCTAACAGCGCTGTCCACAACAACAGGCTGTTGGAGGCGGCCGGTTCCGGCGTTTGTTGGCCCAGCACTACAGGGCTGTCTTTGCTTGTCTCATTATGATCGTCCGGGCTGGTATCGCTGAGTACTTCGGTCGTGACCAGCGGGCTGCCTGGTTGGGGCGTGTCATCGGCCTGCGATGCGGGATTAGAGCCGGCAGTGGTTGAGGCTACGGTAGTGATCGCCACAGACTGGCCACCCGACTCGCGATCCAAGCTGGTTAGCGGTTCCTGATGCGGGCTGGCTTCGGATGCCGGGTTGCTGATTGGCGGTTCAGTGAGATTTAAGTCTTCCCCGATATGTTCGCTATTTGTTTGGTCCTCTTCCTGGACGGGTTCAGGCGGCGGCAAGTCGATAAAACCGTCGCAGGCGTCGTCGATACTGTCCTGGTCGGCGTCTTCCCCGCCAGCTTCGCCGTACAGGCAGGCTTCATCGGAGTTTGGTATGCCGTCGCCGTCAAAATCATCTTCCGAAGCGGCCACGTAAATGATTTTCTGGATGTTGATGGTCTCGCCTTCAATGTTGGTGGGATAAACGTGAATAGTGTGAAAGCCGGGTGGCGTGCCTTCGGGAATAGACACCTCGAATTCGATGTTGCCAGCGGCGTCGGTTTGGAACTCACCCAATCGCGTCGGCTCCGACTGCATAAACACACCATAGGTGTTAAGTGGGATTAGGGAGTACTTGAGTCCGTTGATCATGCCGTTCCAGGCACCGCCCCTGTATACGAGGTCATTACCCAGCTCGTGGTCGTAGTTAACGCGGTGTATTGCCCTGCCGGTTGGCTGAGCGTCCAGGAGTGGGTGGTCGGTCTCGGACGGGAGTGTAACCTCCTCTAATATGGCCGGCATGGGTGCGGTAAGATTGACGGTCTTTTCCAGAATAACTTCTTTTAGCATGCGGTGGCCGCGCTGATTCGGGTGGTAGCTTTCGTTGCCGATCGGGCCGCCAAGCCAGGCAAAAATGTCGTTACCAGCCGTTAAGCCGTTCACCGCGGACATATAACTATCAATTTCGCAAAGCCGGTGGCCGGCAAACGCGTCTTCGGTGTCGACGTAAAAGACGCCGGCGCTTGCGGCAGCCAGTTCAATCACGTCGTTTAGGTGACGAACCAGCTCCCGGGCAAGTTCCAACTCTCTGGTGTTTAGGCGTACGTTCAGGGCGCAGTCACCGTCCGGTTTGGCCAGTATAGGATAGCCAACGGCGTAAATTCGGGCACCCGGAGCGGCATCTTCTTTAAGTTTGGCGTAGGTTGAGCTTAGTGGATGCAGCTGCTCGTTGATGTGGCGGAAGATCTCCAGGCGGTCCTCATACGAATCGTAACAGGTGTCGGGTTCCAGGCAGCGGGCAAGCTTGTTGACGAAGCCAATATCATTGCCACCGACGGAGACGGTTATGACAGAGGGTTTATATTTTTGGATAAACTGCAACTGGGCTCTATAGCCCGGTAAGAATCCTGTAAAAATTTCTGAATCAAATTCTTTTGTGGCTTTGCCTCTAGCCTGTGGGTCTCTTGCATACCGATCAAGGTCGGTTTCCAAGATGTCGATTCTGGTTGCCCCGGAACAGGCCACTGATTCATAGCTGTTCAAGTTTACTGCCGTTGCCATCAAGTAGGGGTAAGAGGACAGTGAGAGATGGCATTTGTTATTCTCGATATCGGTAAACGACTTGTAGTTAAAGGCGCCCTCGCCGGATGCAAATGAATCTCCAAGAGCCAGGTACTCATAGCCGGCCGGATTCTCTCCTGGGGCGGTGGCGCTCATCCAGCGGGAGGTGCCGGACGGATCTTCCGGGAATGACATATAAAACGTTATCGTATGGCTGCCGGAAAACCGGATATAGCTTGGCCCTCTCAAACCGGGATATTTTGCCTGCAATTCCCACCATACTTTGTTTTTTGGGCAGTCGCGTGCGGTGATGCTGGTTGGCGTCGGCGGGCAGGCTTCTATATCGTAGACATCCAGCCGGGGGTGTTGGGAGGATCCCACGGCGGCATAACGACCATCGTTAGACACGGCGGTTTGGGGTGTGGGCGCACGGCCGATATTGTAGTTGAAGCCGGTTCCAAACGGAACCACCTCGAACGTCTCCAAACTAACTCGAACGAATCCAAATGAGGTTTCGCCCACCAGCCACTTACTGTTGGCCGAAAAAGCCACCGTGTCGAACCGCAGCCTAACCAGTTGCCCGCTGGCATCGCGTAACTGCCGATCAGGTGCGCCCGTCAGCCGATACTCAATGTTTTTAGTGGCACCCGGGGGCGAATGTCTTTCAATTGCGCCGGGAGCATAGCTGTAGATATCTACTTGTCTGTAAGATGAGTTGCCCGTGAATCGCAATAACTGAAAAGTATTAGGCACCGGCAGTAACCTAAGCGTACCGCCGTTAAAGTCCTTGAGCTTGCCTGCCAACGTTGCGCCAGGCGGCAGATAATTCTCGTCCAGCGCACCATATAAGGTGTCTACCACGCATTCGATATTGCTTATTTCTTTCTGCGGCAGGGGGAACCACAGTCCTTTCTGGGTAATCATTTTTTGTTTGCGGCAGTTCCGGTTGTGCCAGACAGTATCGGTTCTCTCTCTGGTGCCGATTCCCGAGAGTTCGGTCAGGGCGACTTCGCCTTCGCGTAACCAGGGAGAAACTGGGTTTGAGTTTGCGCCTGATCTTACGGCATTCGCAAAAGGCATCGCCAGTAGGCTTAAGAGCAGTAAAGATGCAGCAAGTCGTTTCAGTCGCCGAGCAGCCACGAGCCGTCCCTTATAAACTAATGTTGTGTTTATAACACGGCCAAGAGTATTTGTCTAGTTTGTTAATGGATAATGCTCGAACCCAGCCTCTTTAGAGCAGCTGATACGTACAGAAAAATTATAACGATCGGTAGCGGCTTCAATCTTAAGCCTTGGGTTTGGCGGTTTAGCAAAAAAGTAAGAAACAAAGCAGTTCATGTTGTGCTTACTCGATAAACTAAACGTTTTCCCTATACTTCCTATTGATTCATCTGCATAGCCCAGCGTATCGTCGCCTCCGGAGCCCACTGAAAAAACTTCACTCTTTGCTATAACATTTTGCGTGCTCTGAAAGCGACTATTAAATTCATCGGAATCTGCAACGTAAGCAAAGCTTTTGCTAACAGCGCAACCAAGCCGACCCTTACTAAACTTTGCGCTTGAGTAACCGCAGCTTTTTTCCTGCTCTACGGCCGTCGGCTCTCCCAGTTCGGCGGCGATTTCCTGTCGCAGCTTTTCTATGTCCTCGTAAGCCTGTTCGAAATGGCGCTTTTCCTGGACTATGGCGAATTGCCGATAGCCAAAAAATCCGATGATGGCCAGAATTACAACCGCTATCACCAATAAGACTTTTTTGTCTTTGGACCCCAGCGCACCGGGTTTTTTGTTGTTGGCGGCGGTTTTCTTCATTGCTGGTATTGTAGCCTAATCTTCGACGATTTCTTTATAAACTTTCAGGGTCTCTTCGGCCATGCGCCGCCAGGAATACTTGGTTGCCTGCTTTCGGCCTCTCTCCATAAGCTGTCGGCGCAGCTTGGTGTCGACCAGGACCTGCGCGATCTTTTCGGCCATATCGATCGGATCTAACGGATCAAAATAAAGCGCGGCATCGCCGTAAACTTCCGGTAGGCAGGTAGCGTTGCTGCTGACCACCGGGCAGCCGTGAACCATGGCTTCCAGTCCGGGCAGGCCGAAGCCCTCGCTAAGCGAAGGGAAAACGTAGGCGGCAGCGTGGGTGTAGTACCACTTAAGCTCCAGGTCGCTGACAAAGCCGGCGGTAATAATCTTATTGGCGTAGGGCTTCTCAGCGATGTAGTCCTCAAGCTCCTCATAGTACTGCTCCTTCTTGCCGACCAACACCAGCTGCAGGTCCGGGTCGGCTTCGTTGAGGGCGCCGAACGCGTCAACCAACCGTTGCAGGTTCTTGTGAGGAAAGGCCGTGCCGACGTACAAAATAAACTCGTCAAGCTTGTGAGCGGGCGCTTGCTCCTTGCCCGCCAGCGGCGGCTCGCTGGCTTCGTGGGTGACTACCAGCTTGTCTCTGGTGAAAGGGTAATTTTCAGCCACATCATCAGCCACGAACCGGGTGGGCGTAATAACTTTGTCGGCCTTTTTAAGGCTTTGTTTGAGCAGGAAACGGTAACCGGCCATGCGGATGCCGTGCAGCCACTCCGGCAGCTGCCCGGCCCTGGCGAAGCGCAACATTGTCAGATCGTGCGTGGTGGTCACCCGCGGGCCGGTATAAAGCAATGGCTCCTGCGGCGTCATCCAGAAATGGACCAGATCCGGCTCCAGATCATTCAAGAAAGACGTGAAGGTAAATTGTTCCAGCAGGTTGAAGGTGAATTTTTTGTACTTGCAGCTCTCGGCCTGAAAATTGCTGGCTGAGGGCTGCCAAGGGTCGGCCGGGTCAAGCAGCACGGTGTAGTGATTGTCGCGGTCGATGTCCTGCAGATGCTCGATCAGTCTGTCGACATAGCGGCCGGAGCTGGATTGGCGTCCCCGGGCGTCAATGACAATGTGTTTTCCGGACATATCTCGTACAATTATAAGGTGAATCGCGCAAAACGGCTATCTCTCTATTTATTTTACGGGCTGCTTGCGTATATGCCTCTGCATATTTTTATATCGACGGCTGTCGGTTCGGCGCTTGGAGTTTTGCCGGCCGCCAAAGTGGCTAAAGACGTTGTTTTGGTGGCAGGTCTTTTGCTGGCGCTGGCGGCCAGTGCTTCACAGAAATGGTTTAAGCCACTGCTTCGCGACAAGCTGGTTTGGCTGATTGTGGCCTACGTCGTCCTGACATTGACACTGGCATTATTTAAGCCGACCGATGCCGATGCCGAGATCCTGGGTGTGGTCTACAACACCCGGTTTCTGATTTTCTTTCTCTATGGCTGGCTGCTTACACACCTATTTGATGGGCAGCACGTGCGGCGGATTGCTCTAAAGACAGTCATGGGTGTTGGTGTTCTGGTGGCGTTGTTCGGAGTTGTGCAGTATACGGTTCTGCCCGATGACGCGCTTAGCCGTGTTGGCTATTCACGCGAAAACGGTGTCCTGCCGGCCTTTTTCATTGATGATAAGCCGGACCTGGAACGAGTAATGTCAACCGTACGGGATCCCAATTCGCTCGGCTCGTACTTAATAATTATCGCTTCTATAGCGGCTGTTTATGCGTATAAATTTCGCGGTGATCGGAAATTGTTGCCGCTTGGTATTCTTCTGCTCGCTGCTCTTTGCTTGCTGTTGACATTTTCTCGCAGCGCCTGGGCGGGCTTCGCTCTTGCTATGTGTGTCCTGGCTGCTGGTTTGGCTTTCGGCCAAAAGTCGCGGTTTAAACCCTATAAGCCATGGGCGATCAGCGGATTGGTGCTAATTCTGGCGCTGGCCGGCGGGCTGATCGCGGCCCGTAATACCTACTTTGTTAAGAATGTTATTTTTCATGCCGACGAAAGTACAGTGCTGGAGGACCCCAACGAGTTGCGGCTTCGCTTCTGGCAGGAGTCTGTCGAGGATATCGTCGCCAACCCTGTCGGCTCTGGGCCGGGTACAGCCGGACTGGCCTCAATCAAAAACGAGGTGCAGGGAACAGTGCTCAATGAAAACTATTATCTGCAGATTGCCAATGAGATCGGTGTGCTCGGCCTGCTAATTTTCTTAGCGATTCTGGTAATGGTGGGCGCCAGAGTCCTGGCGGCCATCGGCCAAAGTCCGGCTGCGCTCGGCCTATTCGCGGCGTTTATCGGTCTGGCTTTTACCAACTTACTGGTACATATCTGGTCCAACGAAACGGTCGCTTACACCTGGTGGGGCCTGGCGGGCCTAGCTATCGGCTGGAACCGAACAGACACTAAATCAGAAGGCCGACGTGCTATCATAGCAAGATAAGAAAGAGGAAAAATGTTTGAAACTTTCATAGTTGAACCTGTACTGAACGCCTTAATTTTCCTATACGCCATACTCCCTGGCCATAATTTCGGGCTGGCGCTGATATTGTTCACCTTGCTGGTGCGATTTATTATGCATCCACTGGTCCGCAAGCAGCTGCATCACTCAAAAGCCATGCGGGAACTTCAGCCGGAGATCGACGCGATAAAAAAAGCTTCCAAAGGCGACAAGCAAAAAGCAGCTCAGCTGACCATGGAGCTTTACAAAGAGCGCAAAATCAGCCCTTTTTCCAGCCTTGGCGTGCTGACCGTACAAATCATCGTGCTGATCGGTCTTTACACCGGTCTTCGTCACATCGCCGATGACAACAGCGTAATTCTGTCCAGTGCGTACGACTGGCTGAGGAATCTGGGAACCATGAAAGAGCTAGCCGCTGACATAAGTAAATTCGACTTTACCCTGTTTGGACTGGTTGATCTGTCAAGGCCGGCCAGCGGTCTTGCCGGCTTTTACTGGCCGGGGTTCATCCTTGTAGTCGGCAGTACTGTGGCGCAATATTTCATGGGTAAACAGACGCTACCAGAGGATAAGGACGCACGCAGTTTACGCCGGATACTCCGGGAGTCAAAAGCGGGCGGCGACAAGATGGGTCAGTCGGAATTCCAGGCGCTATTCGGCAACTCGCTTAAGTACCTTATACCGGCGTTTATATTCTGGTTTACCTACACCTTGCCGTCGGCACTGGCGTTGTACTGGATGGTGGCAGGCATAATCGGTTACTTCCAACAAAGGTATATCCTAAAACAAGGCGAAACCGAGCTTACCGCAGCCATTAAAAAGTCTAAAGTCTAGGTGATTTCGGAGGTCGGTATTTGTAGAGCAGCCTGTCAATTTCGGCCGGTTTGATTTTACGGGACCGCTGAATACGGCGACGTTCACGGATTATGTGGGGCGTCAGCCACAAGGCCTTTAAGGCGCCTTTGGCGTGCGCCAGGAAGCCTCCCTTTAAAAGACTGGAGGTAGCCAGCATGAGTGCTTCCACCAAAAAAAGCGGCAGGTACTTCCAATACAAAAATCCAGGCAGATTCTTAACGTATAGCAGGTAAAAGTTCTTAGTGGCATGATAGCGGGTAAAAGAACCCAGAGCGGAACTGGTATTGCCGACGTGGTGGCAGATGACGGCAGCCGGTTCGTACATAATTTCCCAACCGGCTAGCCTGGCTCTGAAACTCAGGTCTACATCTTCAAGGTAGGCGAAAAACTCGTCATCGAACAGGCCTATATCTTTAAGCATTTCAACGCGGTAGAGAGTTGCTCCCCCGGTAGCCGCAAAAGTCGGCTCGGTTTTGTCAAACTGCCCCTGGTCGCGCTGGTTGCGCCCTCGCGGAAACGGCATGCCCCATATTGAATACTCCAGGCCGGCGGCGTCAATATGCGACTCGTCCATCAGTAGCTGCTTCGGGCCGACTATGCCGATTCGGCTGTCGGACTGCATTGTATTTACTAAATTTTCCAGCCATTTTGAATCTGCGACAGCATCGTTATTAAACGCCACTACTGCGTCGTAATCCCGAGACAAGGCGGCTTTAAACCCGGCGTTAACACCGCCGGAAAAACCTTCGTTGCGCGGCAATTTTATCACGTTGACATCAGGAAAGTCCGATTCGATCAAAGCAACCGAATTGTCAGTAGAGCCGTTATCCACCAAAAATATATCCCGCGGATAGCTTTGAGCTTGCAGTGAGTCCAGGCACTCGCCAATCACTGCTGCACCATTGAGATTTGGGATAATTACGGCGACTTTCATTTTCATAACAGGTATATGTATCTTATAATACTCCTCAGACTATCCATGCTAAATCGACTATTTTCTAAACGCAATCGCATCCTGCTCAGCGAGATGATTAGGTCCGACTTCAAACTGCGCTACCAGGGTTCAGTTCTAGGCTATGTATGGTCGCTATTAAAGCCGATGATGCTGTTTGTCATCATGTACATTGTCTTTACCCAGTTCCTAAGAATAGGAAGGGGCGTGCCTAATTACCCTATATCTTTACTGCTGGGCATAGTCTTGTGGAACTTTTTTAATGAAGCAACCTCTTCTGCTCTTAAGTCGGTCGTGGGCAGGGGCAGCTTAATCCGAAAAATCAACATCCCCCGCTACATGATACCCATAGCCTCTATATCGTCTGCATTCATAAACATGCTTTTGAACCTGGTTGTCGTGTTTGTTTTTGTGCTGTTCGCCAATAATACGCCGCTGTCAATCCGGACGGTGATAATCTTCCCGTTACTGCTGATAGAGCTGATTATAGTTTCTGTATCTGTAGGCTTTTTTCTCTCGGCGCTTTATGTGAAGTTCCGGGATATCGAACATATCTGGGATGTTGTTAAGCAGGCTTTGTTTTATGCCAGTGCTATTATCTTTCCGCTATCAATCATATCGTCTGAAACGGTTAAAAGCCTCCTGATACTCAATCCTATTACGCAAATTATCCAAGACTCTCGAGCCGTCATTACTCACGGAGACACCCTGCAAATCAGTGATTTATATTCAAACCCTCTGGTAAGCCTTGTACCCCTTGCCTTAATCACTGTCACGCTGCTTATAAGCGCCACCTATTTCAGGAAGAACTCTAAACACTTTGCAGAGGAAATTTAAATGACGACCGCTAAATCTGATATCGCTATTAGCGTAGATGCTGTCAGCAAAACCTTTAAGTTACCGCACGAAAAGCATAAATCCCTCAAAGGCCTGTTTCTAAGCAGCTTCAAACGCAAAAGCTACGAAACCCAGCGGGCCCTGAAAGGCGTTAGTTTTGAGGTTAAAAAAGGTGAATTCTTTGGCATCGTCGGGCGAAATGGAAGCGGCAAGAGTACCCTTTTAAAATGCATGGCCGGTGTATATACGCCCAGTGGCGGCAGTATAAAAATTAATGGCAAGCTAGTGCCGTTTATTGAGTTAGGTGTCGGTTTTAACCCGGAACTCAGTGGCCGCGATAACGTGTTTTTGAACGGCGCCTTACTTGGGTTTAGTAGAAAGCAAATGGAACATATGTATGATGACATCGTCGAATTTGCCGAGCTGGAGCAGTTTATGGACCAGAAGCTTAAGAATTACTCATCAGGTATGCAGGTTCGACTTGCCTTTTCTATTGCCATTCAGGCCAAGGGGGATGTTTTGCTTCTAGACGAAGTTCTTGCCGTAGGTGACGCTTCATTCCAGCAGAAATGTTATGGCTACTTCTCTAAGTTAAAAAAAGAAGGCAAGACAGTAGTGTTGGTTAGTCATGATAGCGAAGCGCTGTTACGATTTTGTGATCGCGGCGTATTAATTAATGACGGTGTGGTGGCTATGGAGGGGAAAATTCGTAATGTAGTTGACCATTATCAGAGCCTACTTATGGATAAAGAGGTTGAGAAAGTTAGCAAAGACCATGAAAAGCAACTAAGCAATAACAAAAAACAAACAGCAGAGATAAAGAAGGTTTACGCTAAAAATGAAAGCGGGAATACGGCAAAATTCAAGTACGGCGAAGACATTGTAATTTGTGTGGACTATAAACTAAATATGCCCGTGAGCGTTTTTAATATGTCTATCGGAATATATAACGGTCGGTATGAGGATCATGCTGATCGAGTAATAGGTGCCAGTACGCAACTCGATAAACAAGAACTATCCCCCCGCAAAATGGGAACGATAGAATTTAGGGTCAGTAAGCCTCAGCTGAGAAACGGGAGCTACCTGGTCTATATAGTGTTGTTTGGCGAGTCAGAGGCGGTGCCCTATGATAAAGCATGGGAAGTATTAAAATTTGAAATCACCGGTGCGCCGGAACTTTCATCGAGAGGCGTGATCATTTCAAAACATAGCTGGAGGACGGGCTAATGGGTACGGTACAGCCAACCAAAGACCTAGAGAAGTTTTTCCGAAAAAAAGATCCTTGGGGATATGAGACTAACCCCGCCGACAAGGATAGAAAAGCCATACTGCTTTCGGAATTAGAAAAGTTACCGCTTCCGGAAAGGGTGCTAGATATTGGGTGTGGACATGGTTTTATCACGCGTGACTTACCCGGACAACAGGTGATCGGTACTGATATCTCGACAAATGCTATCGAACAGGCAATCAAGTACTCAAATAATACTAAGACACAGTACATTGCATGTAATATGTATGATTTGCCGCTAAATCCGGTAATCAATCAACGGCAATTTAATTTAATTTTAATTACCGGTGTTATGTATAAGCAATATATTGCCGACTCCAATACCTCAATTTATAGCATTGTTGAAAAACTTTTAGCGAAAAATGGTTTTCTGGTTTCGGTGCATATAGACCAATGGTACAAGAGCCGATTCCCTTTCCCCCAACTACGATCATTTACCTATTCTTACCGTGAATATATCCATAAGATGGAGATATACAAGAAAATATGATCTTGCTCTACCATAAAATCGATGCAGAAGCCAAGACGCAATGGTGGGTTACAGCCAATACCTTTTATAGGCAGTTAGTCCAGCTATCCGGCAAAAGGTTTGTATACCTAGATGACTACGATCCCGAAGACGAGAACCAAGTCGTTATCACATTTGATGGAGTGTATACGGATGTATTGCAGTACGCTGCCCCCATACTAGAGAAGTTCGGCTATCCATTCGAGCTTTTTATAACCGAGGACTACATAGGTAAAGGTAATGACTTTGACACAGTCGAGCCAGACTCACAATTCGCGGATATCTCTCAACTAAAGCAACTTGTAGAGATGGGAGGGCGACTGCAGTGGCACACCAAGACTCATAGGAAGATCAAAGCCATTCCTGACTCCGAACTCAAAAGAGAAATCATATTACCCAAAAAATTCAGAAAAATAGATAAAAACGGCTTCAAGTGGTTTGCTTACGCACACGGTGAATTTGACGAGCGTTCCAAACAAATTGTGGGTGAAGAATATGTTGGTGGTCTGGCATGTGAAAACGGCACCTATGCTGATAAAACTATCTGGCCCCGTCAAATTGTAACCGAAAATACCAATTTTAAAGCACCAAAAGTGAGCGTAATAATTCCCTGTTATAACTATGCTCATTTTTTGGTCGAAGCCATCGAGTCGGTATTAAGGCAAACATATTTGCCCGATGAAATTATTTTGTCCGATGACGCTTCCACAGACCATACGGCTGTAATTATGAGAGCCTACGAAAAAAGCTACCCCGGACTTATAAAAGTTAACTTGAACAAAGACAATATGGGTATAGAAAAGCATTTTCGAAAGCTTGTAGATTTAGCTGAGGGTGATTACATATGTTTTCTTGGTGCCGACAACCGAATGCAAAGCAATTATATTGAGTCCTGCTTCTCGGTATTAAATAAATCTCCGGATGTCGCTATAGCTTATACAGATTTTTTGCTTTTTGGTAACAGGGCCGAGATTAAGTCCAAGGACTTTAATAAATACTTCCGAGTGCACAAACATGAATATGGTGCATTTGAAGTAGAATTCCCCGGTTTTAAGGGCCGTAAATATGATACAAACATATATGACGGACGAAACTTTATTCATGGCTCCTCAATGTATAAAAAGCAGGCTTATTTAGAAGTAGGAGGCTATGACTCGAGAGATGGCGGTCATGAAGACCGACAGCTCTTTAGTAAAATTCTGGAAAAGAGCTGGAAGTCTCAGAAAGCAACAGGGACAGTACTCGAGTATAGGCAGCATTCGACTGAACAAGCTAACCAACAATTTGCCTACTTCTCTGAGCTGACATTTTTACGAACTGAAGCTCAGAAATGGGGTAAAACCGAAGCCAAGCTCATGGCCGAACTAAAAAGCTCAAAAGAAGCTGAATTACGTTTGCGGAAAAGCTTAAATCAAATTACCAGTTCAAGATACTGGAGATTAAGAAAGTACTACGTTTTTGTGGCTAATATAATCAAACTACCTGTGCGCTTATGGCGCAAACTTAAGAAATTTATGCGACAGGGCAATCAATGAAAGTACTAATAATATCTCATAGCTCTGAACTTGGTGGCGCCGAGCGTTCAATGATAGATGTGTTTGATTATTGGACTAAGCACTATGATGTAGAGCCTCATTTTATAATTCGCAAGCCCCTCAACAGCATGGTGCCGGAACTTAAGAAACGAGGATGGAGCTACCATGCCCTTTACTACACTAACTGGTCGCAACGCACTCCCTCGAAGCGGGCTGAAGACGTTTTCCGCAATGCCCGCTACAACGCTCAAGCTGTTAAAGACATAGAGAAAATAATAGAAAAAATACAACCGGACCTGGTAATGACTAATACGATTGTGGCTCCGTGGGCCGCGATTGCAGCCTACTTTCGGAGAATCCCACATGTCTGGTTCGTGCGTGAATACGGCGACATTGACCATCAGCACGTATTTGAGCTGGGCAGGGAAAGAATGATGCAGGATATTGAAACGCTTTCAGACATGGTAATCACTAATTCGGAAACCCTGGCTAACTATGTAAAACAGTACATCAAAACCCTGGAAGTCAGACCGCTTTATATGCCTTTTGATATTGAGTACCTGGAACAAAAAAGCCTGCAGGAAAACAACAATCCGTATAAATTCGAAGATAGCTTGAAGTTGGTTATTACAGGTCGGATTGCGCCCTCTAAGGGCCAGGAAGAGGCGGCCAAAGCTGTGGGCGAGCTGAACAAAAGGGGTTATAACACCGAGCTGTGCGTTATTGGCACGCCCGCCGATCCCAAGGATGCCGAAGCGTTAAATCAGGTTATTGAAAACTACGGTATTAGTGACAAGGTGCATCTTATGGGGCACCAGTCCAACCCGCTTGCAATAATAAAGTACGCCGATATTGGCGTGATGGCTTCCCGTCAAGAAGCTTTTGGCCGGGTGACCTTTGAATATATGGTTATGGGGCTACCGGTAGTGGGAGCTAATACCGGGGCTACGCCGGAATTAATCAAAGACGGTGTTAACGGCCAACTGTATAAAAAGGGAAATACCAAAAGTCTTATAGCCCAGGTGCTTAAATATGCCGAGGATAGTACACTAGTTAGACGCCACGGCGCGGCTGCTAAGAAGCGGGCTAGGCAAATGATGTCAGGGCAGTACAATATCGACCATTTTGCGGCTGCAATCGACAAGCTTTTGGCGAGCAAACATCGTGACAAACAGCCATTGAACTTCGCCAGGCGCTGGCTTGATTACCCGCTGGTTGCACAACAGTACATAGAAGACTCCAAAGTAATCTCTTTAAAGCGCCTGCTAAAAATCCGCATACGGGCAAGACTGAAGGCGCTTTACCTTAAAGTGACCAGTCTGGCAGGCAGATAGTCGCATGAACAAAGCTGTAACCATCGTAGTTCCGGTGTATGGTGACTGGCCGTCGCTGAGGGAGTGCATCGAATCCTTGAAGCAGTTTGTCGATACTAGGGTACACAGGGTGATGCTGGTCAATGATTGCGGGCCGGAAGTAGAGCTGATGGAAAAGAACATTCTTTCGGCCATTGACGGGAGAGACGGCTTCATATATCAGCGGAACGATAAAAACCTGGGCTTTATAAAAACCTGTAACCGGGCAGTGTCTGAACTGGACAAGACCGACAACGACATACTGTTACTAAATAGCGACACGAAAGTTACAGAAGGCTTTTTGGATGAAATGCTGGCGGTGATGGTGGACGCGCCGAGGGTTGCCACGATTTCACCTAGATCCAATAACGCCACCATATGCACAATTCCTCTGGAGGCAATCGCCCAAAAGGGTATTGACCGGCACGAATCATACGAACTGTTCCGAAAATACAACCACAGGTTTCCGCGTTACAGTCTGGCGCCGACCGCTCACGGTTTCTGTATGCTTATCAGGCGTAAGTTGATAGAAGACTACGGTTTGTTTGACGAGGTGTTTGGCAAGGGTTACGGCGAAGAGGTGGACTTTTGCCAACGTGTTAAAAAGCATGGCTGGCAATGCGCCATAAGCAATCGGGCTTACGTATTTCATCTGGAGGCTCGCAGCTTCTCAATTGAGACAAAAAGGCAACTGCTAGAAACGAATAACCAGATAATAAGGAGCCGTTACCCTGATTATAAGCAAGCAGTCACTGATTACATTGATCAGGCGCTCGCCGAGGAGGCCAAGCTATTCGGCCAAGTGGCCGGTATCAGGGCAGGAGTACCCGGTACGCGCAACATTAAGAAGCTGATCAAGCGAAATAGGCGTCTTCATGGTTTGGTTATGAAACTGCGTGACAAGATAATACCTAGAAGTAGTTGAGTGTAAACGTTTCGTCGGCTGAGCCATCGTTGTCGATATCGAAGTAGAGGCGATTATAGCGCAACAGACCCAGATCATCGGTACCATCACCGTCCCAATCGCCTATAATGGCCTGATCGCTATCTCGCCCTATCCCCACGTATATATTAGCCTTGTTATCCAGACCGTCAGTGTCCAGGTAATATCTGTTGCCACGTTTTAAGCCTATGTTGTCTTTGCCGTCACCATCCCAGTCACCGACGAT
>CAZMXN010000002.1:61947-73603 GCA_964570275.1 uncultured Candidatus Saccharibacteria bacterium | reverse complement strand
TGCCACGTTTTAAGCCTATGTTGTCTTTGCCGTCACCATCCCAGTCACCGACGATTACTTCATCACTATCCCGTCCGATACCAAGATATATATTAGCCTTGTTATCCAGACCGTCAGTGTCCAGGTAATATCTGTTGCCACGTTTTAAGCCTATGTTGTCTTTGCCGTCACCATCCCAGTCACCGACGATCAACTTGTCTCCAGGCCGGCCGATGCCGAAACTGACCTCGGCTACACCGTCACGATCAATATCATAGTAGTAGCGTGCTCCTCTCTTGAAGCCTATCTCTGATGCTCTGCTGCCGCCGAAGTCACCCGGTACGACAGTAAGGGGCAGAGGCTCTGTCAGGGTGCTGCCGAACCAATCGTTGTAGATGCGCCAGAAATTCCTGTTGCCGTAGGCACTACAGCTATTGCCAGTACCATACAGGTTACTGAGAGCAGCGCTGTTGGGTTGATAAGGCGTGTAATTGTATAAGCCGGCTGTCGCCTGGTTGCTTAATACTACGTTAGTGCCGCCGCAGCTGGAGTTAGGGTGGTAGCGGACATAGTTTCTTTCGCCAGCCAGGTGGTTGAATGAATCAGGGTACTTGGCGTAGTACTTGTATACACGGGCGGCGTGATAGACCTGGTTAAAGAATCCGTAGTACTCACTGTCGCAAGGCGCGGTATCCGGACAGCCATAGCCGGTAGCGCTACGGTACTGGATACTCCAAGGCCAGTCGTCGGTTACCAGCGACTGCTCTTTCTCCAGCAGTACTATCAGTACTTTGGCGCTGACGCCGCAGCTTTGGGCAACATTATATATAATCTGTGAAGCTTTTTGGCTGCTGGCTGCTGAAATACCGTTACATAGCAGATCTTCGGGGTTTCGAGCGGGCACATCTTGCCGGTAGCTCTTTAGGCAAGTGTAGGGGGGCGGGTAGCCCCGTGAAGTGCTGTAGGCTGCGCGGGTAGTTCCGGCATAAGGTTTTGAGCCGTTAGTGTCACAAGCCGGCACCTTTGACTCTAAGAATTGTTGGATTTTTTCCGCCGACATTGATTCAGAGTTGAAGAAATTCGAATCGCTGATTATGTTTCCGGCTTTAAAGCTGGATCCGCTTAAAGCGGAGACGCTATGGTTTGAAGCCGCAAATGGAGCTGCTAAAACTCCGGCCAGTAAAGAAATAGCCAAAGATAGATTAATAAGTCGGCGATTCATTCTACTAATATCTCTTGAGTCTTAGATGATCCTTCGGCAGAGGGAGAGGTGTAGCTTACGACGAGATTCCATGTGCCGGCAGTGAAATCTTCCCTCGGTACGACTACCCGATCGCAACGGGTGTAGGTGGCGTCCTTCATGCCTTCAACATCTCGTGAAATTTTCTCACTACCTTTAGTGAAGGTTATCGTGCAGATACCGTCGGATTCATAGACTTCTGAAACGTATGACCGCACCTCTATGCTGCCGTCACGTTCGCCGGCGAACGTGATTACCGGCACCACTTCATACTTGTCTCCCGCAGGTCTATTGGTTTGCTGATTTTCCAGGATATCCTGCTTGTTGCGTTCGGCTGCCTTTTTGTCTTCTTCGGTGGCGGGATCCAAATTAATGTAGTCATCGTCGGCTGTCGCTTGGGTGTTTTCGGTAGTTTGACCCTCGTTCCGTAGGCGTTGGAGCAGATAAAATCCGCCAAACGCCAAGATAACGACGATCAATGATGTGATAACAGCCCGGCGTCGAAAAGTAATTATTTTATTTTTTGTTTTATTTGTTTTGTTCATTAACGAACTCCAGAGTAACATATTTAGGTGCGTATTACAATCCGCCATAAGCATTAGCTTAGGGGCACATTATTATAGCACTACCCGCTTGATAATTGTTTTACTTAGACGTAGAATGGAGACCTAGGTTAGTAAAGAGGGCAACAATAAATGGACTTATTCGCGTATTTGGATCCAGGCACGGGCAGCATGATTTTGCAGGTTATAGTTGGCGCCGTGGTCGGCATCGGTGTAATACTGAAGACCTACTGGACCAAGATCACCAGCATATTCAGCAAGGGCAAAAAAGCCGGCAAGGAGTAGATCTGTCTCCGCTGACGCTTTTTGACGCTTAGGCTAGGTTGGTCAGGAATTGGTTTGAAAAGAGTTAAATCCTTATTAAACAGTTACGGGTTTTTTGTTTATCCCTTACTGTTTGCTCTTTTCCCGCTAGTGTCTTTCTATGGTTCTAATGCTGCTGAAATTAAAGCCGGTGATTTTAATGTCATAACTTTTCTAGTTTTCAATGCCCTTATAGGTGTAATGGCTTGGGTAGCTTCTCTAGTGTTGACCCGAGATCGTCAAAAGGCTAGCTTGCTCGCCCTGGTTTTTTTACTGTGTTTTTTTACGTTTGGAAGAATTCATGACCAGTTGGGCGATTTTGCCGTAAAAATACCGCCGCTAATATTAGGTCCTACCAAGCTGCTACTGCTAGGCTGTTTACTTATGGTGGTGATCGGATGGTGGTTGTTACGAAAAATACCTACCGAAAACGCCAAAAGAATCAACGGAAGCTTAAATTTAGTGTCAGTCGTAATGATAGCGCTGGCCGTTATTCCAATTTTTCAAGCCCAAGCCACCGACAATACGGATGGTCAGCCAGAGAACCTGACGGCTGACGGCAGTATTCACTCTTCTTTGGAATATCTACCGGATATCTATTACATACTTCTTGATAGCTACGGCAGGTCTGATTATCTTCGAGACAATTTTGAATACGATAATGAGCCTTTCATTAGGGCCCTGCATCAAAAAGATTTCTATGTAGCGGAAAAATCAAATTCAAATTACGCACACACCCATTTTTCTATACCATCAACTTTAAATATGAAATATATGAACTACCTGACTGATGAGTTAGGTGAGACATCTACAAATCGTTTGCCCTTAAAGGACTTGACCAGAAAGAATGATGTTGTTCCGAAATTTCAGTCACTAGGATACAAATATGTAAATATAAGTTCTGGGTGGGGCTGGACTAGCAAAAGTCCTTACTCTGATATAGAAATTGAAGGTGAGTCATCGAACGAGTCAAAAGTTCTAGGAATAAAGCTAGATGAATTCGCTCTGGTTTACCTGCAGACAACTGCATTGAAACCGCTAATTTCCAGTACTCTCAAGGAAGGCTTGGCGACAGATATTATTGATGCGTTTGAAAGGACACAAAAAGTTGCGAAAATCGAAGAGCCGACTTTGACCTTCACTCATATAAACTCTCCGCATCCTCCATACCTATTCGATAGAAATGGCCTAGTCGAGGGCCAAACTGAACTAGAGTTACTTCATGATGGATACTCGGACCGTAAGGGGTTTGCCGACCAAACACATTATATCAATGGACTAACATTAAAAATGATAGAAGATATCCTAAATACATCCGATAAGCCACCTATTATTATTTTAGCTTCAGACCATGGACCTGCCAGTATGTTAGAGCGAAAAGATTTTGAAGAAACCAACACTGCCAAACTTGATATTGACGGGATAAAGGAACGCATGGGCATACTGAATGCCTACTATTTCCCGGATAAGAATTACGCCAAGCTTTATCAGAACATTACACCGGTTAATAGTTTCAGGGTTATATTGAGCCAGTATTTCGGCCAGGACCTGGAGCTACTGCCTGACAAGTCATACTTTTCCGACAACAAGAAGAATGAATACCGGATGACTGACGTTACCGAAATAGTTAACTAGGTTTTTGAAACGGTCGTATGACGTAGTAAACTATGCAAACATGGGGTTGCTGCAAAAACTAAAAGATATCCAGTTTCTGCAAACGCAGATCAAAGAGTATAAATCTTTATCAGCCAACAAACGCCGAGTGGTGTTTTATGCCGAGAGCAAAGCCGATTGGAATTATCTGGGACCGATTGTCGAATCGCTAAACGAAAAGCACGGCGTCTTCGTGAGCTACCTCACTTCGGATAATGAAGACCCCCAACTGAAAGTCCGTAATGATTTGTTCGCATCGTTTTACGTCGGCCAAGGTACGGCGCTGACCATCCTGTTTAAAACCTTTGACTGTGAGCTGCTTGTCACCAGTCTGCCGGACATAGAGACATTTCATCTGAAGCGCTCAGTCAATGATGTGCACTATATGTACGTGTTTCATTCCATGGCCAGCACTCAGGCCCTGTATCGTGAAGCCGCTTTTGATAACTACGACACGATCTTTACGGTGGGGCCGCACCATGACAAAGAAATCCGGACGCGCGAAAAGCAAAAAGACTTGCCGCAAAAGACTCTTGTGCCTCATGGCTACGGGCGCCTGGATAAGCTGATTGAAGAAGTAAAGGGCTATAAGCAGTCAAAGCACGAAAAACCGCTGATATTAGTTGGTTCGTCCTGGGGCCCCAACTCAATAACCGACCGCTGTGCGATTCCGCTGGTTCGCACACTTCTGGACGCCGGTATGGAAGTAATTTATCGGCCACATCCTATGTCGCAGTGGCACGCTCAGGACAAACTGAATGACCTGAAGAAAGCTTTTGAGAACGAAGAAAACTTTACTTATGAAACGAACATGAGGGTCTCAAATTCACTGCTGGAATCGGACGCGCTGATTACCGAATGGTCCGGCATAGCCCTGGAATACGCCTTTTCCCAAGGCAAACCGGTTTATTCCATAGATACCCCCAGAAAAGTTAATAATCCCAAATACGAAGAGCTTGGCCTTGAGACGCTGGAAGATTGGATACGTCATGATATCGGTGCTGTCATACCCGAAGATAGTCTTGGCAAGGTAGTCGATGAAATCAATAAAAATCTGAAAAATCCGCAGAAGTTTGCCAAGAAAGCCTTCCAGCTCAGAGATAAGTGGATATACAATGTCGGTCACAGCGGTAAAGTTGCTGCTGACTATATAGCGGAAAAACTCAAAGCTAAACGTAAGTAACAATTGTTCAGATTAGTGAATAATCGGTCACCAGTAGTATAATGGTCAACTACGTGGTCTAATTCTATGCTTGCACGGTGTGCCGTGCAGGTACTTATAAAAAGCAAGGAGCGAACCTTTAATGGCAAGCAAGAAAACAGTTTATGTAGGCATGAGCGCGGATTTAATTCATCCGGGGCATCTGAATATTATTAAGAGAGCTGCAGAGCTGGGTGAAGTTACAGTCGGGGTTTTGACCGACGAGGCTATCGCCAGCTATAAAAGGCTGCCGTACATGGACTTTAAACAGCGCAAGACTGTGGTTGAGAATCTTAAGGGCGTAAGCAAAGTAGTTCCTCAGGAGACCCTTGACTACAGGCCGAACCTCAAAAAATATAAGCCGGACTATGTTGTCCACGGGACTGACTGGCGACAGGGTGTACAAAAGCGTACTCGCCAGCAAGTTATTGATACTCTGAAACAATGGGGCGGCGAGCTGGTGGAGCCTGAATACACGGAAGGAGTCTCGTCTACGTTACTTATTAATTCACGGAAAGAGGTCGGCATAACAGCGGGTGCGCGGCGCCGGCAGCTTAGGCGGCTTTTGGAAGTAAAAGACGTAATAAGTGTCATAGAAGCGCACAACGGCTTAACCGGTCTGATTGCTGAAAATACTGTAGTTACTGATAAGAACGGCAACCCGCGCCAGTTTGATGCCATGTGGATCAGCAGCCTTACTGACTCTACGGTTAAAGGAAAACCGGACATTGAGCTGGTTGACTCTACGTCAAGGCTAAACACCATCAATGAGATTATCGAGGTTACGACCAAGCCGATCATACTGGACGGTGATACCGGCGGGTTGGTAGAACATTTTGTTTATTCTGTTCGCACACTGGAACGTCTGGGCGTGTCAGCGGTGATAATCGAGGACAAGGTAGGGCTTAAAAAGAACTCGCTATTCGGTAATGAAGTCGCCCAAACGCAGGCGAGTATAGAAGAGTTCAGCGATAAAATCAGCCAAGGCATAAATGCCCGAACTACGGACGAGTTCATGATTATTGCTCGTATCGAGAGCCTAATACTGGATGCCGGAGTAGAAGATGCCTTAAAACGAGCCGAAGCCTATATAAAGGCTGGTGCCAGCGGCATAATGATTCACTCAAAGGAAAAAGACGGCAAAGATATCAAGGCATTCGCCGACGCCTACAACAAGTTCAAAGACCGACGGCCATTAGTGATGGTACCGACGTCTTACAGTCAGTTTACCGAAGAAGAGTTAGGTGAGTGGGGTGCAGATATAGTGATTCATGCCAACCACTTGCTCCGAGCTGCCTATCCGGCTATGCAAAAAGTTGCAAACTCAATTCTGGAGAACGGTCGCTCTAAAGAAGCAGACGAATACTGTATGTCTATCAAGGACATTTTAGAACTAATACCAGGTACGAAATAATCATGGCGGAATCAGAAAAGCAATTGGATTGCGCTGAATTTTACCGGGAGCTGACCGAAGCCGGAGTCGGCTACTTCGCCGGAGTACCGGATTCGTTGCTAAGTGCCTTCGGTGCCTATCTGGAAGATCACGCCGGCGAGAATCATACCATCGCCGCCAATGAAGGCACTGCCGTGGCTATAGGTATTGGGTACTACCTGGCAACCGGCAAGCTGCCTCTTATCTACATGCAGAATTCTGGCCAGGGGAATGTTGTCAATCCTGTGCTTTCACTGGCGGATAAAGAAGTTTACGGTACACCGATGTTGCTGATGATCGGCTGGCGCGGGGAGCCGGGTGTCAAAGATGAGCCGCAGCACGTCAAACAGGGCAAGGTGACACTCGATTTACTCGAGGCCATGGGCATTCCCCATGCCGTCTTGTCGACCGATAAGGACGAGGCACTGGAGCAAGTCAGTAAAGCCGTCGCTGAAGCAAAGGCTAAAGAACATCCGTATGCCCTGGTTGTCTCCAAAGATACGTTTGCCAAGTACAAACTCAAAAATCCACAAGAAACTGATTTCCCTCTGGACCGCGAAGGCGCTGTCAAGCTGATCATTGACAGCCTGGAGCCGAGCGACATAGTGGTTTCAACTACCGGTAAGACATCACGGGAAGTATTTGAATATCGTGAAGAATTAGGTCACGACCATAGTCGTGACTTTTTGACAGTCGGCGGCATGGGGCACGCTTCGAGCATTGCACTTGGTATCGCTGAACAAAGGCCCAACCGGCGGGTTTATTGTCTTGATGGCGATGGCGCCATGCTTATGCATATGGGTGCCCTGGCTGTTATAGGTACTAAAAGGCCGGAGAATTTTGTGCATATAGTCATAAATAACGGCTCGCATGACTCAGTGGGCGGACAGCCGACAGTTGGCTTCAATATAGATATGCCAAAAGCTGCCGAATCTGTGGGCTACGCTCACACCCTAAGGGCCGACGATCCAGAAGATATTAAATCGGCACTCCAAAAAGCCAGACAGCTGACCGGCCCGATATTTGTTGAACTGAGAGTCAATAAAGGCGCGCGCGAAGACCTTGGCCGACCGACAACCACACCAAAACAAAACCGTGATGCTTTCATGAAATTCGTGCAGGAAAATTAACGCGATGTCGCAGATTACGCTCGATCGTCTCGAAAACCTGGGAGAATACATGCCGGTTGACGAGCGCGTGTTTCTGGTAACGGGACGTAGATCCTATGAGACCAGTGGGGCCCGGAGTGTTCTTGATCAGGTACTCAACCACAGCGGGGTGGTACGTTTCAGTGAATTTGAAATCAACCCCAAGCTTGACGATATTCAGCGCGGCATAGAGCTGTTCAAAGACAGTGGTGCTGAGACCATTCTGGCCGTGGGCGGGGGCAGCGTAATAGACGTGGCGAAATCTATAAGGATTCTTTCGTCCCAAAAGTCGACTGAGTATGAGCGCATGGTTCGTGAAAACTCGGCCAAAGAGGGCTTAACTGGCCGTTTCATAGCCGCGCCGACGACTGCCGGTACCGGCTCGGAAGCTACGCACTTCGCGGTCGTATACGTTGATGGTACGAAGTTCTCACTCTCGCATCCAGACGCCGTGGCGGACATCGTAGTCTTGGACCCATCCCTGACAGCCGGCCTGCCGCCGCAAATAACAGCCGCTACCGGTATGGACGCTATCGCTCAGGCCACGGAAGCTTACTGGTCGGTCAACTCCACCGAAGAATCAAGGAATTATAGCCGGGAGGCATTAGCGCTGCTGCTACCGTCCATAGTGCCCGTGGTGAAGGAGGCTACCGAAGGAGACCGGGCGGCAATGCTGAAAGGCGCCAATCTGGCGGGCAAAGCCATTAATATAGCTCAAACAACTGCATGCCATGCCATTTCTTATCCTATAACAAGTCGTTTTGGCGTGCCTCATGGTCATGCTGTCGCCTTGACGCTGCCGAGTTTCATGGAGTTTAACTCAGGTGTAACTGAGGCTGACGTACAGGACAAGCGCGGTGTTGAGTTCGTAAAGAAGCGCATGACAGAGCTGTTTAGGATTTATGGCGTCGAAAGCTCCACTCAAGCCAGAACAAAGCTTGAAAGCATCATGGATGAGACAAGACTCGAGAGAAGTTTGGGTAAACTCGGAATTGATAAGGGAGGCGTCAAGTTTATAGTAGACAACGGCTTCAACCCGCAGCGAATGAAAAATAACCCAAGACGGTTACAAGAAAAACAATTGCTGGAGTTACTCAGCAGTTTATGAACTATCTTCCAACGCCGACGTAGTATAAGCCTGCCTTACTTACCTCGTCTGGACTGCAGGAGTTCACACTGTCTATAAGCACATTGCCGGACATAGACTTTCGAAGTTTCTCCAAATCAATGTTGACGAATTCTGCCCAGTCGGTAGTGATGAAAACCGCGTCAGTAGCTTTTACGGCCTCCTCTAACGACCCGCAAATTCGTATGCCTTTACGTAAATCCTCTTGAGCCTCGTCATTCGCCTCCGGGTCATAAGCCGTAACCCGGGCGCCGCTGTGGTCGAGAATGTTGGCCAGTTTGACTCCGGGCGAACGACGGGCATCGCTGGTGCCAGCCTTAAAGGCCAAGCCAAGTACAGCCACTTTTTTGCCCTCAAGTTCGTCGCCTAGAGCTTCCTGCGCTTTGTTGGCGATGTAGCCCGGCATGCTTTCGTTCACTTCCGTGGCTGCCGTCATAATGGCAAGATCGACTCCGTGTTCGGCTGCGCTGCTGATCAGCCCGCTGACGTCTTTGGGGAAACAGCCACCGCCGTAGCCGCGTCCGGCATTCAAGAACGCCCGGCCGATGCGGCGGTCCGCGCCGACAGCGTCCATAACCTCCGTAATATCGGCGCCGGTGACATCAGCCAGCCGGGCAATCGAGTTGGCAAAAGAGATTTTTAGCGCCAGAAAAGCATTGGCCGTTACTTTGATGAGTTCGGCACTATCCAGGTTAGTTTTAATATAGCTGCCGCTTCGTTTTTCGGGCTTGATCCCGGCAACCTCGGCAATTTTCAGTCGCCTCGCTTCAACGGATTTATAAAGGTCCATAACGGCATTGATAGCTGCAGCATTTTCGCCGCCGACAACAATACGGTCGAAGAATAGTGAATCGCTTAACGCCGTGCCTTCGCGCAGGAATTCCGGGTTGGACAAGTAAGCCAGGCTTGGTCGCCCGTGGTTCTCGAACAAATCGATAATCTCTCGTCCGGTGCCAACCGGCACGGTGCTTTTCTGTACATAAATAGCACCGTCCCGCATGAGCTTTAAGGCGCTTTCGGCGGCTCCGAAGACGTAGCTGAGGTTCGAGCTGCCGTCCGGATTGTCGGGTGTGCCCACGCAGGAAAAAATTATGTCGCTTGCGGGTACGGACTGTTCATAGGAGTTGGTGGGAATAAGACGTTTTGATGTTACCGTTTCGCTGACTATCGGGTCCAGCCCCTGTTCATAAAAAAACGATTTGCCCTTGCGAATCGCTGCCAGCCGTTTCTCGTTAACATCTAAAACATAGACCTTGTGGCCGACATAGGCAAAAAGCGCCGCGGTCGGCAGCCCGACATAGCCGGCACCGATTATCGTTATGGTCTTTTGTTCTGATTTGGCCATAACTAATCTCCAAGGATTCTTAACAAGTACTTGCCGTAGCCGCTTTTGTGGAGGGGTTCGGCCAGCTTTTGTAACTGCTGTTTGTCGATAAAGCCCTGGCGGTAAGCCACTTCCTCAATACAGCCGATTTTCATGCCCTGCCGCTCCTCAATGACCTGCACGAACTGCGCGGCTTGATTCATACTAGCAAATGTACCGGTGTCAAGCCAGGCAGTGCCACGGTCGAGCAGCACGACCGTCAGTTTGCCCTGGCGCAGATACGCATTGTGTATCTCGGTAATTTCGATTTCGCCGCGGGCGCTCGGCTTGACGTTTTTAGCTAGCTCAACGACGTCGTTATCAAAGAAGTACAACCCGGGAATGGCGTAATTGGATTTAGGGTTGGACGGCTTTTCCTCGATTGACTTGACGTTATTTTGGGCATCGAACTCGACGACACCGTAGCGTTCCGGGTCGGCCACCTGGTAGCCGAAAATCACGCCGCCGTCCGGATCGGCCGCGGCCTCCAGTTTGGTTTCCAGATCCGATCCGTAGAAAATATTGTCGCCCAGGACCATGGCGACTTTGTCATCGCCAATAAAATCGGCCCCCACTATAAAGGCATCGGCCAGACCGCGCGGCTGATCCTGAACCTTGTAAGTGAAGTTGCAGCCGATTTGCTCGCCGCTGCCCAAAAGCTGTTCGAACCGCGGCAAATCATGCGGGGTCGAGATGATTAAAATATCCCGTATACCGGCGCTCATGAGCGTGCTGAGCGGGTAATAAATCATCGGCTTGTCGTAAATCGGTATCAGCTGTTTGCTGACAGCCATGGTAATTGGATAGAGCCGGGTGCCGCTTCCGCCGGCCAGGATAATACCCCTCATAAGACAAACCCCTGATCCTTATTTTGCAGAGAGCAGATGTCAATTAGCAGAAATTTAGCAGATGTCATTTAGCAGACCTTCCTTTCGCTGGTTTCATTATAGACTCCATGATTACTGAAACTCCGTTCCTTGTTTTACATAGAGCAGATGTCACCTAGTAGACCCGTTACCCAAAGTATTAATGACAGACTGTAGAATTACAAGCAACTCATGTGACTCTTGGCGCAAGTCAACCCAGGTTTCTGGTGCAGTAAGCTCTATACACAAGTCAAGCCAGTATCTGGTTTCGGCCGCCTCTTTTTTCGCGATGAAAATTTTGTTTCTGAAGTCCTGTTTAGAAGCTGCATTACAAGCCTCGGCATAATTGGCTCCAATACTGGCTGATGAGCGTGTGAGCTGGTCTATAATTGATCGCGGCAGATCCTGGCGCTGATTGAGCTCACGAATTACACCTGCTGCAAACGCCAGCATTCGCTTTTCGAGCATTTCGTGCCGAGCCTGCTCCCTAGTCTCTGCCATATGCTAAAATACTCTTTCTGAATTTTACAGGGTGCAGAGAACAGATGGCAGAAATTGAGCAGGTTACATTAAGCAGACTGGGCTGTAGAAGTATCTTTGAAACCTGATATCTGTTAAATTTCTGCAAAATGTTACCTGTCATCTGCCAATTCTTTCTGGATGTACTTCTCTAAGTCTTCGCGCCAGTCGGGCAGGGACAGCCCGGTCGCTTTGATTTTGCCAAGACCCAGGGTGCTCTGCAGCGGCCGCGGGGCAATACCCTCTTTGCCGGCGTAGTACTC
>CAZMXN010000002.1:25928-61847 GCA_964570275.1 uncultured Candidatus Saccharibacteria bacterium | reverse complement strand
CATCCATAATTAAAACTCTACTTTCAATTTTACAGGTTGCAGGGAAAGCGAATAGGTAGCACGAAGCAGACAGCAGATAACAGAAATTGAACAGGTTGCGTTGAACAGACGGAAACGCAGAAACATGTCTGGAATCTGATATCTGTTAAATTTCTGCAAAATGTTATCTGTTATCTGTAAAATGCTGCTAGCCATCTGCTAAATATCCATGGGGGTTACATCTTGAAGTAAAGGGTTGCTCCTGTCCTTGTCCGAGACGATTGCCTCAGCCTTTCGAATGGGCCACTCAATACCGAGGGCAGGGTCGAACAGGTGAACTGCGGCATATCTGGCTTCGGGGGACCAATGGGCATTGACGAGATAGGTGTAGGTGACTTTTTCTTCGAGCGTCTGGTAGCCGTTTGCCACCCCGCGCGGAACGAAGATTGCCTTGTCCGGTGTTATCTCTGTCGTGAAGACCGTGCCGTAACTCGGGCCGGTGCGCAGATCAACCCATGCACCGAATACCTTGCCGTTGGCGACTGAAATGAACTTTTCCCACGGTTCGGCGTGCAGGCCACGGGTGACACCAATCGCCTCGTTGTAGCTGAAATTATTCTGGACGATATCAAATGCCGGCAGGCCCAGAGCCTCCATTTTGGCCTTCTGATAATTCTCCTTGAACCAGCCGCGGTTGTCGCCGTGCAGCACCAGGTCAACGACGAACAGTCCCGGGATTAGCGATTCCGTTACCTTCAGCTCAGTCATGCATGCTCCTCAAAATATTTCTCTAACAGCTCCTTATCAATATCCCACGCGAAATCTATGTTTGGCAAATCTGTTGCGCCCACCCACAGAACCTCCGAGTTCTCTGACGAGTCAAGTTGTGTCTCCGGCGCGTCATCATTGAGCGTGCAGACGTAGAAAAAACTCAAATTTTGGATGTTCGTATTCTGCCAGTTATAGGGCGGTGATTTTCTGGATCCAAGGTAGGCGAGGTCACTAACGTGGGCCCGTGACAATCCGGTTTCTTCCTCGAATTCACGCAGGCTCGCCTCCTCCATGGACACGTCACCGAATTCCGCAAAGCCGCCGGGCAGATCGTACTTGCTCATATGAGGCTCAATGGCCCGCCTGACCATGAGGACCTTACCGTCCTTCACGACGACAATATTACTGCAGGGCTTGGGGCTAAGGTAGTTCTTGTACCCGCAGCCGGTGCATTCGCTGGCCCACTCGGCAATATACCTGACCTCCGAACCGCACCAGCCGCAGAATTTTTGCTCATTTAGCTCGCGCACCTAGTGGCCTGCTTTCTTATACCTGGCTTCCGTTTCGGCTTTTTGCGGCTGCCACCAGGCTTTGTTTTGCTGGTACCAGTCAATCGTAGCCTTAAGACCGTCCTCGAAGTTGGTATAACGCGGCTGCCAGCTCAATTCGCTGACCAGCTTGGAGTTGTCGATGGCGTAGCGCAGGTCGTGGCCGGGGCGGTCGGCAACGTGCTCGTAATCACTCGGGTCTTTGCCCATGAGCTTCAAAATAAGCTCTACGACTTCCTGGTTACTCTTCTCGCCGTTGGCGCCAATGAGATAGGTTTCGCCAGCCTGGCCCTTTTCCAAAATCGTCAGCACGGCATCGTTGTGGTCATCGACATGGATCCAGTCGCGGACGTTCTGGCCGCTGCCGTACAGTTTGGGCTTGCGGCCCTCCAGGATTTCGGTAATCTGGCGGGGAATGAATTTCTCGACGTGCTGGTAGGAGCCGTAGTTGTTCGAACAGTTGGAAATAGTGGCTTGCACGCCAAAGCTGCGTACCCAGGCGCGGACCAGGTGGTCCGAGCCGGCCTTGGTGGACGAGTAGGGGCTGGATGGATTGTAAGGGGTTTCCGGCGTGAATTTGGCCGGATCGTCGAGCGCCAGGTCGCCGTAAACTTCATCGGTGCTGATGTGGTGCAGGCGCTTTTGGTGACTGCGGACCGCTTCGAGCACCCGGAAAGTGCCAATCAGGTTACTCTCCACGAAAGGCCAGGGATTGTTGAGTGAGTTATCGTTGTGCGATTCGGCGGCGAAGTGAACCACGGCGTCAGATTTACCGACCAGCTCGTCAATCAGCTGCTCGTTGCAGATATCACCGGTGACAAACTCGATTTTGTCCAAAATCCGCTCCAGGCTGGCGGCGTTGCCGGCGTAGGTCAGCTTGTCAATAACCGTCACTTGGTAATCCGGCCGGTTGCCAAGCACATAGTGCACGAAGTTCGCCCCAATGAAACCGGCTCCGCCTGTGACTAGTAATTTCATCCCGTAGTAGATCCTTGATAGTCAAAATGTTTTGTGTCAATGCCTGCGAAGTGCTGCTTGAGCATTCGTCGGATTGCTTGGTGGCCTTGTGTTGTCTTCAGGTAGCGCTCCCTTCTTGTTGCATCGTGCGGATTTATATACGCTTCGTAAAATATGAGTTCCCACGGACGGTAAGCTTTTGTTGAAACATTTTGACCGGAATTATGTTCAGTTAGCCTGCGTTTCAAATCTGTAGTTTTACCGATATACATTCGTGCATTTGATTGTAGCAGGTAGACGTAGAGCATAATTCAATCAAGGACTCACTACGGGATCCCGTAGTTATATTGTATAACTAATTTCGGCCTAGCGCGTTGTAGTTTGTAGACTAACCAGTCACCGGTATTTTTAACAATAGTTTACTGGGGAACTGTGGCGCGGGCATGGTATAAGCGGTGTATCTGCTAGAATGAAACTTAATGAAGAAACTTATTGCCTTTGATCTGGACGGAACGTTGGCGCCTAGTAAATCGCATTTTCATCCCCGTATGGTGGTGCTGTTTAACCTGTTGCTTGAAAATTTTCAGGTGTGCGTTATTTCCGGCGGTAAGTACCAGTTGTTCGAGCGGCAATTTTTGACGCAGATTACAACCGATCCGGAGCTGCTGGCAAAGCTACATCTCATGCCGACAAGCGGGACACGCTATTACCGGTTTGAAAAAGATGAGTGGAGACTTCAGTATGCCGAGGATTTCACGCCGGCTCAAAAAGAAAAGATCATTAAGGCGCTGGAAGAGGGTCTGGAAGAGTCCGGTTATAAGGAGGAAAAAACCTACGGCGACACTATCGAGGATCGCGATAGCCAGATAACACTGTCAATTCTCGGACAGGAGATTGTGGCGGAATTGGGGGAGGATGGCGTCCGTATTAAAGAAGAATGGGACCCGGATGGCACGAAAAAAATGCGTATTCGTGATATCGTGGCCGAAAAGTTGCCTGAGTTTAGCGTTCGGGCGGCTGGAGCTACGTCCATTGACGTAACCAAACCGGGCATAGACAAAGCTTACGGTATGGAAAAATTAATGGTGGCCACCGGGCTGAAGAAAGCAGACATTCTATTCATGGGCGACAAACTATTGCCGGGCGGTAACGACTACGCCGTTGAAGAGATGGGAATTGATTGTATTGCCGTTCGGTCCTGGGAGGATACAGCCTATGCTCTCGAGGGAATTGTCAGCGTTCTGGGTGTCAAATCACCGCCGGTTAGTAATCGAGTCGAGCAAAAGGCTGCATAATATGAAAAGAGTTATTGTCAGCGGGTACTTTAACCCGCTCCACGGCGGCCACCTGGACATGATCGAAGCCGCCAAAAGCTTGGGCGACTACCTGATAGTTATCGTCAACAACGACAAGCAACAGGTGCTCAAAAAAGGGAAGGTTATTTTGGACGAAATGAACCGTCTGCGTCTGATGTCGGCGCTTAGAGCGGTCGATGAAGTGGTGCTGTCGGTGGACACCGACCCGTCAGTGATAAAGACTCTCCGGGAAGTCGCCGTCAAATATCCGGAAGACAAACTGGTGTTTGCTAACGGCGGTGATCGCGACGGTTACCGGATGGTGCCGGAAAGCGAAGTCTGCAAGGAGCTTGATATCAAGATGGTCTTTGGTGTCGGCAGCGACGAAGTCGTCAAACGCGACTCATCAACCCGCATCAATCAAGCCACCGGCCACGAAGGCTAGGCGCTGAAGCCGTTCGGGTTTTGTGACTGCCAGCGCCAAGCGTCGGCGCAGGCCTGCTCAAACGATCTTACGGCTTTCCACTCCAGGTCAGTCTGAGCCCGGCTTGGATCCGCATAGCAGGCGGCAATGTCGCCCGGGCGCCGGCCGACAATTTCATAAGGAATGGCCTTGCCGCTGGCTTGCTCGAAAGCCCTGATTGCCTCAAGCACTGAAATACCGCGGCCGGTACCGAGGTTGTAAGCGCGCCAGGTACCCGGTGCTGGCATGTGATTCAAGGCAGCCACATGACCCTTGGCCAAGTCGGACACATGAATGTAATCCCGAACACCTGTACCGTCGGGCGTGTCGTAATCGTTGCCAAAAACTCTAACACTGTCAAGCTTGCCCACCGCAACCTGAGCAACGAAAGGCAGGAGGTTATTTGGAATACCGTTCGGGTCTTCACCAATGCGGCCGCTTTCATGAGCGCCCACCGGGTTAAAGTAGCGCAGGCAAATGACACGAAAATTTTTATTGGCCGCTGCCATATCTCTAAGGATTTGCTCAATCATCACCTTGGTCTGCCCGTACGGGTTGGTGGCCCGGATGGGCGCATCTTCGGTGATCGGTACGTGGTCAGGATCACCGTACACGGTAGCTGAGGAGCTGAACACGAGCTGATTGACGTTGTGTCGTTGCATCGACTGGCATAAATTCAGTGTAGACAGTAGGTTGGTGTGGTAGTACTCAAGCGGCTTCTCAACCGATTCGCCGACAGCCTTTAGCCCGGCAAAGTGGATAACGGCGTCAAACTCGTGTCGTTTGAAAACGGCTTCCAGTGCCGCATCATCACAAAGGTCAACTTCTTCAACTGTGACTTCGCGGCCGGCAAGCGCGGACAGGCGTCTGACAGCTTCGGGACTACTGTTTGCATAATTGTCGGCAATGACAACCTCGAGTCCACTGCCCAGCAGTTCCAAGGCGGTGTGACTACCGATATATCCGGCTCCACCGGTGACAAGTACTTTCTGCATATAGGGGTAGTTTACTCGACGGTAACCGATTTGGCGAGATTGCGCGGCTGGTCCACGTTCTCACCCTTCTCGACGGCAACATGATAGGCGAATAACTGCAGCACCACGGCGTTTAAGATGGGCTGGGTTTGCTCCAGGCTTTTGGGCACGAACAGAACGTCATCGACGATTTCACCGATAGATTGATTGCCTTCAGTCGCAAGCGCGATGACCGGGCCGCCGCGGGCTTTGATCTCCTGGATGTTGGAGACGGTTTTTTCGTAAACCGGACTGTTGGTGGCAATAGCCATGGTCGGAAAGTCTTCGTCGATGAGGGCCAGTGTGCCGTGCTTCATTTCGCCGGCACTGCAGCCCTCGGCGTGAATGTAGGAGATCTCCTTGAGTTTGAGGGCACCTTCCAGGGCACTGACGTGCTCGTAGCCGCGGCCGATGTAGAGAAAGTTTCGAGCTCTGGCGTACTTCTTCGCCGCTGCCTGGATAGCTGACTGATCCTGAAGAATGGCTTCCAATTTGGCCGGCAAGGCGATCAGTTCATCCATAAGCGGCTGCCGTAGTTCATTGCTCTGGCGCCCCAGCGATAGAGCCAGCTCAGCCAGAACCGTTACCTGCGAAACAAAGGCTTTGGTGCTGGCAACCGATACTTCCTGGCCGGCCCGGCAGTGCAGTCCGGCATCGGTGTCGCGGTCGATGGACGAACCCGGTGTGTTGTTAATGCCAAGAGTCAACAAGCCGTAGTCGCGGGCTTTGTGCAGGGCTGCCAAGGTGTCGGCCGTTTCGCCGGATTGCGAAATGGCCAGGACGGCCGTGTCGCTGGGGTAGGGTTCCTGACGGTATTTGAACTCCGAAGCCAGCTGTACTTCGACGGGCAGGCCGGCTACTTCTTCAATCAACCGCTCGCCGATGAGCCCGGCGTGATAAGACGTACCACAGGCAACGACTATGAGCCTTTCCAGGCGGCGCAGCTTTTCCTGAATATGCGGACTCTCCAAGCCGCCGAGTTTGACCAGTCGCTCATCTGGCTTGACTCGGCCGGATAGCGCAGCCCGGACCGTTTCGGGCGAATCATGAATTTCTTTTAGCATGAAGTGCGGAAACTCGCCCTTTGTCGCCCTTTCGATGGCCTCGCTCAGGGGCTGCTGTGACCGGGTAGTCAGCATGCCCTTACGCAGATCCCAACTCCTGTAACCCTTGTCCGAAAGCTCGAATATCTCATGGTCATCAGCGAAAACGGCCCGGTCGGTTCTGCCGACCAGCACGCTTTGATCGGAAGCAGCGAAATGTTCGCTGCCGCGGCCGGCTACGACCAGCGGACTGGCCAACCGGGCGGCGTACAGCGTTTCCGGTTGATCAGCAAACATGCCCAACACAGCGTAAGCGCCGACCAATTGGCGCATGGTGGTGGTAAAGGCTTCGCCCGGCTCCATGCCCTGATCAATAAAGTAGTCGAGCAAATGCGGGATAACCTCGGTATCGGTTTCGGAGCTAAAGGAAATTCCCTCACTCTCCAGCTGCTTGCGCAACTCGTGATGGTTCTCGATCGTGCCGTTGTGTACTACCGCAATGGTGCCGGCCTGGTTGGTGTGAGGGTGGGTGTTGGGCAGGGAAACCCGGCCATGAGTTGCCCAGCGGGTATGGCCGATGGCAGTCGTCACCTCGGCAGCTTCCTCCGGTAATTCGGTCAGCAGCCCGGCCGGTTCGCCCAGAACTTTATAAACTTCAAGTCGCTTTTCGGCCGCCATTGCCACTCCGGCTGAATCATACCCACGATACTTAAGTGTTTCCAGCCCGTCTACGACATAACTTGCGGCCCCTTCGTGTCCGACGCAACCAACGATTCCGCACATACCTAAGGCTCCTTTCGCAACAATCAAAATAAGCTGACCGGGTCAGCAAGGACTGACGGCCAGGTTTCTATTTTAGTATGGACTTTATCGCTTGATGCAAATTTTTCTGGAATTGTTTGGGTCCGAACCGGAAAGCGTGAGTTTTTATCTCACTGGACGAATATTTGTTTGAATTGAAAGCTTGCAGGACGGACGTCAGCGACCCGACAGTTTGGTCATCAAAGAATTCGCCGGTTTTGCCCGGCACGACATAATCCAGCGCGCCGCCGGCGCGAAAGGCAATGACCGGTGTGCCGGCAGCCATGGCTTCAACCGGCGCGATTCCGAAATCGTCAAGCCCCGGAAAGACAAATGCCTCGGCCGATTGCAGATAATGCGGCAACTCATGGTCGGTAACCCGGGTCAAAAACGTTATGGTCTTACCGGCCATTTTCTTAAGCCGACGGTGCTCCGGGCCTTTGCCGATAACGATCAGGGGGACACCAAGCTCGCTGCAGGCCCGGACTGCCAGATCAATGCGCTTATAAGGTGTTTGCCGGCCGGTTATGACGAAGCCCCTGCGGACGTTGGGTACGCCATGTCGCTCGTGCTCGATAGTGAAGCGTTCAACATCAACCGGCGGGAAGATGACGTCGGCGTCCCGATGGTAATATTTCCTGATTTGCTGCTGAGTGTGCGTGGAGTTGGCAATCAGCAGGTCCGGCCGGCCGGCAGCCTTAAGATCCCAGCGGCGCAGGGGGCCAACCAGCAGCTTAAGTCCGATTCGGGCCAGCCAGTCAAACCGGCCGAAACCGGGATTCTTTAAATAGGCTTCGTAGCGGCTCCAGTAATAATGTGTCGGCGCGTGAATGTAGGCGACATGTTTGGCGCCCGGCTTAAGCCGCCGGATACCCTTGGCTTCGGCGCCGGAAGAGCTGATAACCAGGTCGTACTCCCGAAGATCCAGCCAGCCAAACCACCATGCTCTTAAAAAAGGCACGAATTTGCGCAGCTTGGAAAACGGCCAATACTGCAAAAAGCCGGTCCGGACCATGCCGTCCAGTTCGCGCCGCCAGCGTTTGGAGCAATACGAGGTGTAGATCGGTGCGTCCGGATACATGCGGTGCAGCTCCAGCACGACCCGTTCGGCGCCGCCCGCAATCAGCCAGTCGTGGACAATCGCAACTCGCGGCGACTGCGAATTTTTCATTTGCCATTTTTCATTTGCCATTTTCAGCTCCATTTTTGATTGTCGAAATGATTTTCTGAAGAATAAGGTTTAGTTGCTTTGCCTCCTCTTCAAGTTCTTGTATGTCCTCATCAATCAATTCTTTTATGACGCGCAGCCAGTACCTTGTCTCTGCGATTTCCTTTTTGGCTATAAATATCTTATTGGTGAAGTCTTTCTTTGAACTGGCATTGTTTGCTTCGGCGTAATTAGCCCCAACGCTCGTCGCAGAACGGATTATTTGGTCAACTACAGGTCGTAATTCGGGTATCCTGCTGTGTTTACCTAAAGCTTTGACAATAAGAACACTGAACATGACTGTTCTCTGTTCGAGTTGAAGCCGTTTTTGGTCGTAGTCCGTCATTGATAAATGATAAATGAAAAATGGCAAATATGTAGCATCGCTACTTCGATCCTGAGCCGGTTAATACTACACGGATGGTTCGAAGCAGGATGACGATATCGAACCAGAAGCTCCAGTTCTGGACATAATAAACGTCGAGTTTGCGGCGTTCTTCGAAGCTGATGTCCCGCCGGCCGGAAATCTGCGCCAGGCCGGTCATGCCGGACTTGACGCTTAAAATGGCGTGCCTTTTCTCGTAAGCGTTCAGTTCGCGCGGTACCAGCGCCCGCGGTCCGACCAGACTCAGATCCCCTTTAAGCACATTAAACAGCTGCGGCAATTCGTCCAGGCTGGTTTTGCGCAAAATCAGGCCCAGCCGGGTCAGCCGGGGATCGTTGGGCAGGAAGTCGCCGTTTTGGCGAAACTTCTCGGCCAGCTCCGGTTGGCCCAGTCGGGCGAAGCCTTCCTCCGGCAGTAAGCCGTTATAGTCGCGCTTCAGCGTGCGGAATTTAAAAACCTTAAACTCGCGGTTAAAGCGCGTTAAGCGGACCTGGCGGAAAAACACCGGGCTGCGCGGGTCGGACAGTTTTTGCAACAGGGCGATGACAATAAAGACCGGCGCCAATAGCACAATGAGCAGTGCCGAAACCAGCAGATCAAACAGCCGTTTGACTATCCGGCCCCAGCCAATCAGCGCCGTCTGGTGGACAGCCACCACCGGCAAACCGGCAAACAGCTCCACCTGGATATTGCCGACGAACAGGTCGCTGTTACCCGGCACGAACCGGTAGGAAACATGGTTGGCCTGACAGTGCTGCAGAATCTCGTTGTTGCGGTCCTGGTTTTTGTACAGCTCAGTTTGAATGACGGCGTGCACCGGCCGCCGCAGCCGGCTGATCGCTTCATGAAAGGACTGGTAATGATTAAAGCCGCCAACCGGCCGGCCAACCACCGCCAGCACCTGCTGGCCGCTGTTTTTGGTGTCTTTGATCGAATTGACAATATCCTCGCTGGCCTTGGTGTCGCCGACTATCAGAATATTGCTGATGCCGATGTTGTACTTGTAAAGCGTCCGCCTGAGCAGCCGGACGGCCGAACGGAACAGCACCAGCAGCCCGAAGCCCAGAGCCACGCCGTAAACCGGCACCAGCCGGGCCGGAATCAGATCGCTCTTAAAGACAAAATCATAACCGATGACCATAAGGATGCCAGTGAACGACCCGACCAGCAGCCGGCCGATTTCAACGAAGCGTTTCTCGTAAACCTCCTGGTTGTACAGGCCGATGAAGCTGTGTATCAGGACCCAGAACGGCAGCACGGTCAAGGTCGCCCGCAGGTATTCAAAGGCCGTAATTTGCTCCAGCAGCGGCCGCGGGTCGAGCTTGACTCTCAGAACGTAGGCGATGCTGAAAGCTGCCAGCAGGGCAACGAAATCGCCGACTACCAGCAGCAGCGAAAAGACGAACGAGGCGTTGTTCTTCATACCGCTTTGGCCGTCTTCCGGGCCGGGCCGGCGTTAAGTTTGCTTATGGCCAGGTTTGCCGCGGGTCGGTATCCGATGTTGCCAGGGGTAATTATCCGGTTCATAATTCTTTAAAGGTATTGTATCACCGGGGTGCTATACTGTCAGGAAAGAAGTAAACCGAAAAAATGCGACTGCGGATAAAAAAGAAACAGCAAAAGGAAGCCAGGCGATTTGCCGAATACATGGTGGGCGGCGGCGCCCAGTTCTGGAGCGGCTATGGCGCTTATGCCCTGCTGGATATCGGTTTTCATGTGCCGTTCTGGCCGGCCCGGGTGCTGTCCTATGCCTTTGGCGCCAGCGTTAACTTTGTGCTGCAACGTTTTTGGGTGTTTGGCGCCAAGCGCGTCAGTCGGCGGCAGGTCGAAGTGTCGGCTCAGAAATTCTACGCCCTGATGTTCGCCAACTTTTTGATTGACTTAGGCATTGTCGGCGGTTTGCGCGAACTGGGCGTCACGCCTTACATTGGCCAGTTTATCAGCGCCGGTTTCTTCACGGTGTGGAACTATCTGCTGTTTAAATTGTGGGTGTTTGCCAAGGCCAGACGGACAGCCCGCGCCAAGCCCGCGCCCCGCCGCAGCCGCACTTACGTGGCTTTGCACTCGGCGCCGCATCCGGCAACGGTGCCTAAAAGCCATCTGGGCGGAGTCCGGAAGTGATGGAAGAGGCACCCGCCAAGATCCGGCCGACCAAAAAGCAGCGCGAGCTGCTGGGCTTTATCGAGGCTTTTATCGCCGAGCATGGTTACAGCCCCAGTTACCGCGAGATCATGAACGGTCTGAACTACAACTCCGTGGCTACGGTCGCGCTGCACATCAACAACCTGATTAAACGCGGCCATTTGCGCAAGCGGGACTATTCGGCCCGCTCATTGGAACCGGTTGCCGCCCGGCCGCAACCGGCAAAACTGGGCAGCAACGAGATCAAACCGGGCGAGGAAAAGTGGCTGGTTGAGAAAGTTGATTACTTCCTGACGCGGGCTGAGCAGGCGGCGACGGTGCCTCAGGCGCAGCTTGACGAGCTGTATGTGCTGATTGGCGCTCTTCGGGTGTTGGGACTGGAAGGCGCCGCCCAGAGTTTCATTCCGCGGCTGTCTGCCCTTAAGCCCAAACTACAGTCAAGCCCTAAGTAGTGACGATATCGCGTTTGCGGAAAGCATACAGCCCCAGACCGCCGAGCAGGCCGGCGGCAATCAGCAGGCCGATGACCGGTGCCCAGGCGAACGGTTCGGCCGGCATGGCCGGCAAATGGCCGAAAGGCGACAGATTCTGAACCCATTGCGGCAGTTTCAAAATGACACCAAGCTGCATAACTATCAGGCAGGCGCTGAAGCCGCCCCAGGCCAGCGGTACGCTCCAGCCCGGTTTGAACGCGAAGACCGCGATGACGAGTCCGACGATGCTAAACACAGCGGTTGACTGCACCAGCGCTGCGCTGACTATACTCATCATTTCCGACCAGGGTTCACCGGTCGACAACACGAAGGCGCCGCCCATGCTGAACCCGGTTATCAGAGCCAGAATCGCCACGCCCATCAGCACGTAGCCGACATGACTCAACAGCCAGCGGCTGCGGCTGACGCCGGTACCCAAGATCGATTCCAGTTGTCCGCTGGCTTCCTCGGCCCGCATGCGCATCAGGGCCTGAACGGCGTAGCCGGCGATGGTAATGGCCATGAAGTTGACCATTACACCAATGAACGCGTCAGACGGTGAGCCGGGGAATTGCTCGAAGGCCGCCCGCAGCTCCTCGTTCTCGGTCAGCAGGTTTTCAAATTCCTTTATGACCACGCCGTAAGTAACGCTCAGGACGAATACCGCCACCGCCCAGCCGCGCAGGATTCCGAACTGCAGGCGGCGGGCCAACCCGAACGGGCTGAGCAGCCCAGGCGCGGCCCGGTCAGGTCCGGGACGGGTCGAAATCATACCGAGACCGATATCGCGGCGGGACATAAGGCTGACCGCCAGGCCGATGAGGCTTACGATCAAGACCGCGAACAAACCGAACAGCCACCAGTTGGCTTCGGTGTAGGCATGCACCTGCTGGGCCCAGCCGAAAGGGGATAACCAGGACGGAAAGGTGCTCTCAACCGCCATGCCGTTGCCAACCAGCTTGCCGGTGCCGTCGCCGATGGCCCGCAGCAGGAAGGCGACGCCGATGGCCAGCGCTGCCAAGCCGTTGGCGCCGCGGGCGCTGTCAGCCAGTTGGGCCGCCACGGCCGCCACGGCCGCGAATGTAACGCCGACCAGAGACATAGCGACGCCGGCGCCGATCGATCCGCTCACCGGCAGGTCGTTGGCGATCATCGTCAGGCTGAATAACAGACCGAAAACCAGGCTGGCGCCGCACGCCACCACCAGGGCGGCGACAAGCGGCGCATGGCGGCTGACCACCCCCGACTCAATAAGTTCGGCCCGGCCGGTTTCTTCATTTTGCCGGGTGTGCCGGACGACAGTCAGTGAGCACATGAAAGCGACGGCAACGGCCGTGAACAGGAACATCTCATTCATCACGATGGCGCCGATATCGGGCCCGCTGACCGGCCCGCCGAATACGCGCGACACAATGCTTGGCGCCGTGGTCGCCGCGTAAACCATACGTTCTTCCGCGCTGGGGGCGTAGATCTCAATGATCGAGGCCACCGACGGCCATAGTATGCCCAGCAGTGCCAGGATGACAACCGGCAGTTTTATTCGGTCCAGCCGCAGCGCCAGGCGGATTAAACGGCCGGTTCCGGTAAAAGCGTGCATTACGCGCCTCCTTCGGGGGCATTTGTCATTTTACATTTGTCAATTTTCAGAAATTTTATGGATGCAGGGCTGCACATGTCCAGGACCGATAAGCTGTCACCTGTCATTTCTGGGCTTTTCCATTATTGCTGTAATGAAGCAGGAAGAGTTCTTCGAGTGACGGCGGGTGGCTGGTGAGGGCGCGGACGTTGAGCCTGGTCAATTGCTCGAGGGCCGCGTCCAGGTGGTCGCTGTCAACTTCGAACTCAAGCGAATGATTGCTGACTTTAAGGTTGTGCACGCCGGCCACCTTCTTGAAGCCTTTGGCCGGCCGCTCAGTCCTGGCTTTGACGGTCGTGCGGTGCAGGTGGCGTAAGTCGTCAAGCGTGCCGGTCTGGACGGTCTTGCCTTCGCGGATGATGGTGACGCGGTCACACAGCGCTTCGACTTCGGCCAGGATATGGCTGGACAGCAATACGGTTTTGCCGGCTTTTTTAAGGTCCTTGATGCAGTCCTGAAAGACGGCCTCCATGAGCGGATCCAGCCCGCTGGTTGGTTCGTCCAGGATGTAGAGCTCAACATCTGAGGCCAGGGCAGCCACCAGGGCGACTTTCTGGCGATTACCTTTTGAGTAAGTTCGGAATTTTTTGCGCGGGTCGAGATCAAAGCGTTTCAGCAGCTCAGCCCGGCGTTTCTGATCAAGTCCGCCGCGCAGCTCGCCGAGCAGGTCAATCGATTCGCCGCCGGTCAGGTTTGGCCACAGGTTGACGTCGCCCGGCACGTAGGCCAGCCGGCGGTGCAGGTTTACAGCGTCTTTCTTGGGGTGGCCGCCAAGCAGGCTCACCGAACCACTCGTCTGCTCGAGCAGCCCGAGCAGGATGCGGATGGTGGTGGATTTGCCCGAGCCGTTCGGGCCGAGCAGGCCATGGACTTCGCCGGCCGCGACGGTCAGGTCAAGGCCGTCCAGCGCCCGGAAGTTACCGAACTTTTTGGTTAGACCCGAGATATCAATAACGTTTTGTGTAGATTTCATAGCTATATAGTCTCATTGAGCTGATCAGGCGTCCAGCGCGCGTGCGCCGGCGCACCGGTTTAGCTATACTGGATAAGGTGAACGTACTGAAAGCTGTCATTCTCGGGATCGTCCAGGGTCTGACGGAATTTATCCCGGTGTCAAGCTCGGGCCATCTGGTGGTTGTGCAGGAGTGGCTGGCAACCGGCGAGGGCGGCTTACTGTTTGACGTCGCCCTGCACACCGGGACACTGCTGGCGCTAGTCGTCTTTTTTTATCAGGATATCGTTCGGCTGGCCAAGGGGTTTCTAAGCGGCGGCCGGGACCGCCGGCTGGTGTGGCTGCTGGCGGCCGCTACGGTCCCGGCGGTAATCGTCGGGCTGGTGTTGCAGGATCTGGCGGCGACCACTTTTCGCTCGCCGACGCTTGTTGGCATTAACCTTATAATCGTGGCCGTTTTAATGTTGCTGGCGGAAAAGGTCGGCCGGCGGAAAACCAGGCTGGAAAAGATAGGTTTCGGGCAAGCCATGGTCGTGGGTTGCGCTCAGGCTCTGGCGCTCGTGCCCGGCGTCTCGCGTTCCGGCAGCACCATAACCGCCGGCTTATTCACCGGGCTGGATCGGGTAGCGGCGACCCGCTTCGCGTTCCTGCTGGCCATCCCGATCACTTTCGGGGCCATCTTAAAAGTCCTGTTTTTCTCCGGCGATACCCTCGTCTTTGACCATAGCGCCGCGGTACTTTTAGCCGGCATTGGCACCTCGTTTATAAGCGGCATACTGGCGATCCGGTTTCTGCTTCGGTTTCTCCAGAGGCACTCGATTAACATCTTTGCCTATTACCGCATAGCACTAGGTGTAGCGGTGTTACTGCTCAGCCTACGCTAGGTATAGCGTATTAGCCGTAAAAACTACTACATATAGCGTGAGCAATATGCGCTATACTACTAGACGTTAGGGCAATAGTTAACAATAAAAACTGCTGGAAGCGGGTGTAATTCCCGCACTGTGCCGCAACGGTTCCAGACACTTGGACCAGCGAGCCTGCTCTCATGCGGAGCATGAGACACCGCTCGCTTCTTGGCACGATATCCAATTTTCTCCTGCGAGGTTCACTTCACCGTATTACTTATACGGCTCGCTCCACTTCTCAGAGAGAAATTGAATCTCGTACTCAAGTCCAAAATGTCTGGTGATAGTCCGATACAGCAAATTTAAGTCTCCCGAGCAGGAGCAAGCGTCTTTTTAGAGGCCCCCTCGTTGCTCGTGAGAGCGAGAGGGATTTTTTTATGGCCGCCGCAGCCGTGCTGGAGCGCGTTAAGTCACCGGAAGCCGACTTTGAGTCGCTGAAGTTTGAAGTGCCCGAGGCACTGGTAGTGCCGGAAATGCTGATTGATTTACCAATCAGGGAGCGGGCGGCGCAATTTATCGGGTCGGTGGCTTTAAACAGCTGTCAGTCGGCCGAGCTGTCTGCCGCGGCGCCGGCGATCGAATCACTGCACGAAGCGATCCAGCTGGCGGCCGCCGGCGACCGGACCGCCCGCTCGCTGGTTGAAACCAACGTCAGGACTGACGTAATTGAACGGACCACCAAAACCGGCCATGTCTCAAGTCCGGTGCCGCTGACGGTAACGGCCGAAGGCCGGATCGTGCAATTCGGTCAGACCGCCCAATCCATCCAGGCCAACAGCCTGCGCTACGCGGCCGAGCGTCCGATTATGCGGAAACGGACCGAGGCCGAGACGCGTAACGCTTTTCGGATAGAAGAGCTGCATAGGGCGGGTTTCTTTGAAGACTACAGCTTTGTGGTCATTTCCCGGGCCGAAGATCTGCCGGAAGCCGGCTTCTTCACCGACACGATGAGCTGCGCGCTGCAGCTGACCGCCAAGCGGGGCGACGGGCTGATTACCGAGAGCGCGTTCGTTGCCGGCATTGCCGCTCCGGGCGAGCCGCTGCACGATGCGGCCACGGTAGTAAAACTGGGGGCGCGTCTGGGAACCGACCTGTCCGGCAAAACCCCGGCCGAAATTATAGACACGCCACTGCTGGTTCATAACAGCCTGCTGCCAAATGGCGCGATTGATCTGGTTAAAATGTACGACGAAGCCGCCGGCGGCACGTTTTTCGGCGAGGCCAGGCCGGCTCAGGATTACCTGGAATATTTAAAGCTTTGCCGCCGCCGCGAGCTGTCTTTTGAGCCGAAAGTCCGTCAGATAGTAGCGGAACTGCTGGCTGAAGCCGGCAGCATCGCCTCTCCGGTTCAGGCCACCGACCGGCTGCATCACCTGTCGGAAAAGCACATGGTCGAACAGGCCGTAGCCGATACCTCGATTGACCCGCGGGTCTTCGGCTCGGCGGCCGCGTCGCACATCGAAATTGCCCGTCTGGCGGCCGTTTGCGGTGATTACGAGGCCCGGGACAAAGCCATGCAGCAGGCTCAGGCGACCGCCAGGTCCAGCTCCTGTCCGGCGGCCGGCCGAATGGTTGGCTCGCCGGACAATAACGAAACCGCCGCCACCAATCAGCCGGAAGCTGACGAGGACTGTGATTTTATTTCCAAAAAATGTCCGCTGTGCGGCGAGAAAAACGTCAAGACCAAAGTTACCAAAACCCATATTATTGGCGCCTGCGGCTGCCGGAAGAAGAAATGACGAATCTCACCAAAGACCAATACGAGCATCAGAAAGCCGACTGTGACGGACTGTGCGACATCGATCACGACCGGATAGCGGCTGATAATCCGAACCTCATGCCCTGCGTGACCTGCCCGTTTTGCAAGGCGCTGGTTGACGCCATCCTGACGCCGACGACAATCAGCTGTCCGGAGTGCAAAATTACCGTAAGCAGGTAGAATATAGTTATGACCGACGAAGAACAAGCCATCTACCAGGAGGTCTTAAAAGACCGGCCCGCCGAACTGTTCTGTGACGCCTGCGGCCATTATCCGATCGAGCCGGTCCACGGCCACTTTGTCTGTCCAAGCTGTCATCTTCCAACCAAATGCTGCGAGGGTATACCAAGTGAGATCTAGAGTTCGGGCCCGCCGCCGGCGCAATAAACGAACGGTTCAGCAAATCCTGACCGAACATCACGACCTGGGCCACATGACCCGCCGCGCCCGCCGCAAGTACAAACGCCACGTGCATCGACTGCACGTGCATCAGCTCGGCTGGCGCAAGCGCTGGCGCCACTGGCGCTACAAGAACACGACGCTGCTGATTATCAGCCTGTTTGCGTTCTTCGTACTGGCGACGACCGACACCGTCAAGGAGGTCATTGCCGCCATGGGTTCATCCGGTTACATCGGCGCGTTCATCGTCGGGATGCTGTTCGTGTCGGTTTTCACGGCCGCGCCGGCCGGCGTGGTGCTGTTCAATCTGGCCGATAAACTGCATCCGGTCGAGATTGCGGTCGTGGCCGGGGCCGGCATGATGGTCGGTGACTTCATACTGTTCCGCTACATGCGGGACAACGTTTTTGACGAGCTGGCGCCGCTGTTTCAAAAAGTGACCACGCACCGGATCTCCAAACTGTTTTACACGCCATACTTCAGCTGGTTGCTGCCGATTTTAGGCGCCATCTTTATCGCCTCACCGGGTCCGGACGAGATCGGCATCAGCCTGCTCGGCCTGTCCAAGATTAAGGAATGGCAGTTTTTGCTGGTGACTTTCTGTCTTAACTTCGCCGGCATATTATTCGTGGTGCTGCTGGCCAGAGCCAATTAATGCCGGCCGATAAAGCCGCCAAAGTCGGGATTTACGCCGGGACCTTTGACCCGGTCCACGCCGGTCACTTGACGCTGGCCGGCCGGGCGGCTGACGTCTGCGGGCTGGATAAAGTCTTTTTCATGGCCGAACCCCGGCCGCGCCGCAAACAGGGCGTCAAGGCGCTGGAGCACCGCCGGGAAATGATCCGTCTGGCGATTGCCGAAGAGTCCCGGTTCGGCCAGATCATGCTGGAGCAGACGCGTTTCAGCGTCGACAAAACCCTGCCGGTGTTGACGGAACGCTTCAGCGGCGCCCGGCTGTTTTTGCTGATGGGCGATGACGTGCTGCGCCATCTGGCGGCCTGGCCGAATGTTGAAAAGCTGATCAGCACCGTCACGCTGGCGATCGGTTTGCGCGGCAGTGATGAGAGGATGTCGGCCGATGAGATCGACCGGCGTTTACAAGTCCTGGCAGAAGCCACCAGCCTCCGGCCTGATTATGAATTGTTCGACGTCGGCGCGGCCGGTGTCAGCTCCAGCCTGATCCGACGCCAGCTGCGCCGGGGCGAGGCCGCGTCCGGCGTGCCGCTAGCGGTGCTTAAGTACATCGAGGCCAATAAGCTCTATGCGCCCTCGGCCAGCTCAAAATGAGTCCGGACGTAGTCGAGGTGCTTCTGACGATAGCGCTTGAACTCGGTCTTGTTAAAACCATTCCGTCGAATAAAGGCGCTGATTTTCTCACTGCCGATAAAGTGCGGCATCATGACGTAGGATACGCCCAGGCCATACAGCTCGGCGGCCTGCTCGAAATTATCGGCCGGACAGATAAACACCGCGCCGGCGTTATGGACGTTGAGCCAGTGAGCCAGGAACGTGTTGGCTTTGAAATCGCTAATGGTCGAGACAACCAGTTTGGCTTTGTCGAGACTGATTTCCTCCAGCAGCTCCGGATCGGTGGCGTCGCCGTAAATCGAGTGCATGTGCTGGCGCTCCAATAGGTCCATGACCTCGGGGTCGTAGTCGACCACCACGAAGCGCTTGTCCATGCGCTTAAACGTTTTCATGAATTCCGGACCGCCTTTGTGGTAGCCGAACAGGACGATCGGATAGCTGTGGCGGGCATCACGCTGGCCGTAGATCGTGACTTTCCTCTCGAACAGGCGCAGGTGACGCTCGAGTTGGGTGTAGAGTTTGTCATCGTACTTGATGAGATAGGCCGAGACGGCGAAGGTGATCAGCGCCGTTAAGGTTAAAACGGTCACCGGCAGCCGGCCGACCAGGCCGGAGCCAAAGGCCGACGCCATCAGCACCAGCGAGAACTCGCTGATCTGGGTGTTGGCGATGGCGGTCTTGAAGCTGGTCCGCCGGGTGTAGCCGAGCAGCCCCAGCGGCAGCATGACGGTCAGCGGCTTGAGCAGCAGGACAACGGCGCTTAAGACGAGGGCCGGTCCGATGGCCCGGCCAAGCAGGTCGGCGGTCAGCGATTGACCGAGCGTGATGAAAAATATCACCAGGAAAAAGTCGCGCAGGGGCTTAAGCCGCGACACCATTTCGTGGCCGTAAGGCATGCCGGCCAGGCTGATGCCGGCAAACAGCGCGCCGATTTCAATCGAAAAGCCGACCTGCTCGAACAGACTGGCAAAGCCAAGTCCCCAGCCAAGCGAGAACAGCAGGAGCAGCTCCCGGGAGCTTTCAATCAGCCGCGTCAGCCGCGGGATCACAAACCGGCTGGCCAGGGCCAGCAGCAGAACCACGCCGGCGACCTTGGCGAACAGACCCAGGATACCGGCTTGATCGCCGCCGCTGTGGGCTTGCGGCGCCAGGCCGATTTTCACACCGGTGGCGATGATGTCCTGGAGGATCAGCACGCCGATGGCAATCTGGGCGTACAGCCGGGTGGTTTCTTTCTTATCACCCAGCAGTTTGACGATGATTATCGTGCTGCTCAGCGCCAGACCAATCCCGATGATTAAGGCCTCAAGCCCCTCGAAACCCAGCAGGCGGGCTGTCATAACACCCACAACTCCGGTGATCGTGACTTGCGTGCCGGCGGTGACAAAGACGGCCTTGCCGAGACGCGCAAATACTTTGGTGCTTAGCTCGAGTCCGACGCTGAACAAAAGCAGCGCCACGCCCAGGCTGCTGAAACCGGCAAAGGCGGCTTCCTGGCCGGTCAGATCAAATAGCAGCGGACCGGCCAGCAGGCCGGTAATGATGTGGCCGATAATCAGCGGCTGCCGCAGCAGACGCATGACCAGCGCCACCAGGGCGCCGATAGCCACTACTAAACTCAGCTCGGTAAAAATCTGACTATGCATTTTTGTTATTGCTTCCGCTTATTAATACTCTACAATAAGGGCAGCCAATCAGGCAATTTATGAAAGACACCTTCCGGAAAATCTCAACCAAAGTATCCAACTGGGCGGGCAGTGCCACGACCTTTCTGCTGGCCGTGACGGCTGTAATCGCCTGGGCGGTCACCGGGCCGATGTTCGGCTTTTCGGACACCTGGCAGCTGGTGATTAACACCGGTACGACCATCGTGACGTTTCTGATGGTCTTTTTAATTCAGAACACCCAGAACCGGGACGGCAAGGCCATGCAGCTTAAACTGGATGAACTGATCCGGGCGACGCGGTCGGCCCGTGACGCCTTCGTTGATCTGGAAACACTGTCTGATGACGAACTTAATCAGCTTGATGTCGAGTTCCAGGAACTGCGGGCCAAGCAGGCCAGTACGCCCCTGATGCAAAAGCTGCACAAGTCAATCGAGGCCGAACACGAACGGCGGCGGAGCCTGTATCGGCTGCCCAATTTCAACCGGTTTATCAGCGTTCCCGGCCAGCGCAATAAAGCCAAGCAGACGCCGGCTGAGCCCCGGCCAAAAAGCCGGGCTTGACAACAGCCCAGGCGCCATGAGAAGCTATGTTTACTTCAAAGGGTAGGCTCTACTACCTTGGAAGAAATAAAAATTAAAAATTAAAACGTGTTAAGCACGAGGGTAGTCGCTGCGGGCAGTTTACGAGCGCGGCGGTTATTGCTCGTGGTGGAGGACAAAATGGTCAAACTTTTAAGGAAAAGGAGCAACGACGGCGACGCGGCCGAGCAGAAAACCCGCCGTCCAGCCTGGCAGCAGTTTCTGCACTACTAAAAGCAAAAACTGATCCTTTAAAAACCAAAAAAGCCTTGCCTGATTACGACAGGCGAGGCTTTTGCTTTGGCTTTTAAGGAGTTATCAGGCCTTATTCTTCCGAGGCTGGCTGGGCCGCCGGCTGCTCGTCGCCGCTACCGGCGATGGCGTCGTCGATCAAAGCCTTAAACTCGTCGACGTTACGCGGATTCTGCTCGACAACCTCGCCGTTAATGGTAAAAGTCGGCGTGGAAGTGGCACCAATCGCCTGAGCGGCCCGGACGTCGGCGTTAATGGTCGCGGCGACGGCGGCGCTGCTGACATCAGCCCGATATTTATCCATATCCAGCCCCAGCTGCTCGGCGTAGCCCTCGAAGATCGAAACGGCGTTGTTAACCAGTGACCAGGCCTGCTGCTGCTCGTAAATCATATCGTGCATTTCCCAGAATCTGCCCTGCAGGCCGGCGGCTTCGGCGGCCCGGTGAGCGGCCATGGCGTTGGGATGGATCTGAGTTAGCGGGAAGTGGACGAACTGAAAGGTAATCCGGTCGCCGTAAGCTTCTTTGATTTCTTTAACGATGGGGTAGTAGCTGGCGCAGGCCGGACATTGAAAATCACCATATTCCACCAAAGTAACGCCGGTTGTACCCTCGCCCTGGGTGTGGTTGGAGGTCTGGACCGCGCCGTTGCCGGTGTCGTCCGTGCCCGGGCTGCTGGCCTTGTCCTGCGTCAGAAAGAAAATCCCGCCCAGGATAACGACAATTGCCACCAGCGCTCCGATAAATCCTTTACTCATTCCTAAAGTCTCCATTTAACTTAAATTCACTTCACCTTGGCCCCCTAAGGGAGCTGCCCTAAGCTCCCGCCAAAAGGCCGTATGGTCTTATCATACACCTAAGCGTGCAGCGGCCTCAAGGAGCGTGCTAAGATTAGGCCATGGCATTACTGTTTGGAATCGTCCTTGGTTTGCTGACTTTGCAGGCCATTTCGCTGCGTAAAGCTTACGGCGACATTCCGGCCAAAGAACTGAAGCGGCGGGCCAGGCAGGGCGATCCGTACGCCACGGGGCTGTACCGGGCTTCGGCTTACGGTGCCAGTCTGAACGTTGTGCTCTGGGGACTGGTTGGTTTGAGCGCGGCCGGATTCTTTTTGATCATTGTGCGGGAGCTGCCCGGCTGGCTGGCTTTCTTAGGCGTGGTCAGCGTGGTGTGGTTTGGCTTTGCCTGGATGCCGTCAGCCCGGCTGAGCGGCCCGGGGCGGAAGGTGGCGCTACGCAGCGCACCGTTGTTTGGCTGGTTTATGGAGCGGCTGCATCCGCTGGTGTCGCGAGTGGCCGATTTTCTCCGCCGTCACCGGCCGGTGACCGTCCACACCGGCTTATACGAAAAAGAAGACCTGCTGGAGCTCATCCAGAACCAGCTGGTGCAGCCCTATAACCGGATTGACGAAGAGGAGCTGAGGATTGCCTGGCATGCGCTTAGTTTCGGCGACCGGATTATTCGCGATGTCATGACGCCGCGCCGGATGATGCGAACAGTGGCGGCCGAGGAAACCATTGGTCCGGTATTGATGGGTGAATTGCACGACAGCGGCTTCTCGCGCTTTCCGGTCACCGGCGACGGCCCGGATGACATTATCGGCACATTATTGATCAAGGACCTGGTCGGCAAAAAGTCCGGCGGCCTTGTAAAGAGCGTCATGACCAGCGCCGTCTATTACGTTAACGAGGAAAGGCCGCTCGTCCATGTGCTGGAGGCTTTTTTAAAGACCAAACACCATGTTTTTATCGTGGTTAACTCCTTCGCGGAAGTCGTCGGCCTGATTACCATCGAGGACGTACTGGAGCAGGTTATCGGCCGCCGCATCGTTGACGAGTTTGACAAATATGACGACCTGCGCGCCGTCGCCGAGCTGCAGGCGGCGGCGGAAGCGGCCGAACGGGTTGGCGAAAACCCGGATAATCTTGTAGAGTAAAACAGATGAGAACACTAGCCCGCGAACTGGCTGGCCAAGCCGGCAAACAAGTCACTATCGAAGGATGGCTGCACAAGAAGCGCAAACTGGGCGGGTTGAACTTTATTAATGTCCGGGACCGCTCCGGGATCATCCAGGTGCTGGTTAAGGCTGACGCCGAGATGGAAAAGCTGCGCGGTATGCAAATCGGGACCGTGCTGAGCGTAACCGGTACGGTCGTGGCCGACGAGCGGGCGCCGGGCGGGGCGGAAGTTCATGAGCCGGTGCTGACGGTTGAGGTACCGGTAACGGAAGAGCCGCCGATCGAAATCGACAAGCCGATTGACCACCGGGCTGACAACCTCGACACCCTGTTCGAGTACCGGGTGTTGAATCTGCGCAATTTACAGGAGCAAAAAATCTTCAAGATCAGAGCCGGCCTGATGCGCTACATTCGCGACTTTCTGACCGAGCGGGAATTTGTCGAGATCGACACGCCGAAACTGATTGCCGCCGCGACCGAGGGCGGCGCCGAGGTCTTCAAACTGGACTACTTCGATCAGGAAGCGACGCTGGCGCAAAGCCCGCAGTTTTACAAGCAAATGATGGTCGGCGTGTTCGAGCGGGTGTTTGAGATCGGCCACAGTTACCGGGCCGAACCGAGCGCCACCACCCGCCACCTGACCGAACTGACCATGCTCGATATCGAAATGGGCTTTGTTGACAGCCATGACGAGGTGCTTGACCTGGTCGCCGACATGACCAGGCACGTACTTAGGCGTGTCTACGACGAGCACGCGGCTGACTTAAAGAGCCTGAACGCACCGGAGCTGGTGCTGCCGGACGGCCCCGTCCCGCGCTTTACCATCGCCGAGATTCATGACATGTACACCAAGGCCACTAAAACCGATACCACCGGCGAAAAGGACCTGACGCCCGACGAGGAGCGCTGGATTTCCGAGCATGCTCGCAAAAACCTGGGCAGCGACCTGGTCTACGCCACCAACTTCCCGAAAGAAGCCGGCAAGTTTTATCACAAGTTTCTGGAGGATGGCACGGTGGCCTGGGGCGACCTGTTGTTCCGCGGCGTGGAACTCGCGACCGTGCCTTTACGCGAAAATGACTACCACAAGATGATCGAGCAGATCAAAGCCGCCGGCATTGATCCGGAGCATCCGGGCTTTAAGTACTATCTGCAGGCTTTCAAGTTCGGTCTGCCGCGGCACGGCGGCTGCGGCTTCGGTATCGACCGGCTGGTTCAGAAAACCATTGGTCTTAATAACGTCAAGGAAGCGACTCTGTTCCCCCGCGACATTAACCGGCTGACGCCCTAAGGCTTGCTGTAATCGGCTGGTAACGGGAGCTTAAGAGAAAACAAACATGGTGACGACAGTCGAGCTGGTAATTTACGGCCTGGTCAGTCTGGTGGTGGGTGTGTTCGGCGGCATCGCCGGCGGCGGGGGCGGCTTTGTCATGACGCCGCTGGCGATTTTATTTGGCCTGAGTCCGGCCGAGGCGGTTGCTTCGGGCAAATTTTCCGGCCTGGCTATGACAGTCGCCACTCTGCAGCGTCTGCGCCGGGAAAGGCTGCATTCCCGCAACATGGTTCTGGCAATCATGGCCCTGGCGGCGGTAGTCGGTCTGGTGGCGCCGCTGGCCATTGTCCGGCTGGAAGGCGAGGTCTACCGGACCGCCCTCGGGGCACTGCTGCTGGCCATGCTCCCATTGGTTTTCTTTACCAAAGTCGGCCGGGAACGGAAAGTCGTCTCCAGCCGGCGCAAAGGCCTGGGCTGGGTACTGCTGGCCATAACGATGTTTATCCAGGGCATTTTCAGCGGTGGTTTGGGCATGCTGGTGAACCTGGTGCTGATGGGCGTGATGGGCATGACGGCGCTGGAAGCGACGGTGACAAAGCGGTTTTCGCAGCTGCTGCTAAACGGCTTCATCGTCGTGGGCTTGTTGTCTTCGGGGCTGATCGTCTGGGAATTGGTGGCGGTCGGTTCGGCGGGAGCTTTTATCGGTGCCCGGCTGGGAGTACACCTGGCGGTCAAAAAGGGCAACCGGTTTATAAACTACGTTTTCGCGGTGTTTATGCTGATCGCGGCGCTGGAGCTGCTGCTGGGCTAAAGCTTTGGCGCGTTGTCCAGCGATTGCCAGACGTACCAGGCGGCGACGGATTCGTACGGGTGCCAGTTGTATTTTGCAGCGATTGCTTTGATCTCTTCGGGCGCGGGCGAGTGGTCCAGGCCGTAAAGCTGGCGGGTGCCGTTTTTAATGCCCAGATCGCCAACCGGCAGTACATCCAGCCGGCCCATGCAGAACATCAGAAACATCTGCGCCGTCCACTCGCCGATGCCCTTAACATCAGTCAGCTCTTTGATTATCTCTTCATTTGACAAGGCGTCGAGGTGGTCGAACTTGACCCGGCCGTCAACGACGTGCTGCGCCAGGTCCAATACGTAAGCGGCTTTTGGCCGGCTGAAGCCAACCGAGCGCAGCCGGTCGACATCCATACCTAGGATTTGCTCCGGTCCAGGGAAGTTGCCGTCAAACAGCGCGACAAAACGGGCTTCGATGGTTGCCGCCGCTTTCACGCTAAGCTGCTGGCCGATAATTGATTGAACCAGCTCGCGGTAATAATCCCGGTGCGGCCGGATGCTGCACAACGGCGAAGCGGTAATTACCGGTGCCAGCACCGGGTCGTGCCGGCTTAGGTGCGCCGCTGCCTGCTTAACCGAATCGTCACTGGCTAACATAATTTAGTAAGTATAACCCGGGCCTAAAACATTGCCAGCGGCAACCACTAGCCGTACAATTAGGTTTTAATGAACCATGTTTTGTCGGCGAGACAATTTAGCCCGGAGGAGTTGAGTTGTCTTTTCGAACATGCCGATCAGCTTAGAGAAGCGTCACAAGATTACGGCACTCGCCGGGAGCTGGCCGCCAAACATGTAGGCTACTTTGCCGCAACTTTATTTTACGAACCCTCGACCCGGACGCGGCTTAGTTTCGAGTCGGCCGTTCAGCGCCTGGGCATGGAGCTGGTCAGTACCGAAAACGCCGGAGAATTCTCCTCGGCCATCAAGGGCGAAGCAATTGAAGACACCATCCAGGTCGTCGACGGTTATGCCGACCTGATCATCATGCGGCACGCCGAAACCGGGGCGGCCGACCAGGCGGCTGCTGTCAGCCGCGTACCGGTTATAAATGCCGGCGACGGCAAGGGCGAGCACCCGACTCAGGCCCTGCTGGATCTCTATACCATCCAGAATGAGAAGGGCCGGCTCGATAACCTAAGCGTTGTTATCGGCGGTGATCTGGCGCACGGCCGGACGGTGCGCTCCCTGGCCCAGATGCTGGCCAAGTACAAAGGCAACCGTCTCCGCTTCGTCTCCACCCCGGAGCTTAAAATCGGTGATGATATCAAGCAGCACCTGGACGAGCAGAGCGTGCCCTACGAGGAAACCGACGATATGTTTACCGCGCTGCACGGCGCCGATATCGTCTACTGGACCAGGCTGCAAAAAGAGCGTTTGAGCGACCCCGGCATTGTCAGCAACTACGTTATCGACCAGGCGGCTCTGCAAGCCATGCCGAAAGACGCCGTTATCATGCACCCGCTGCCGCGCAACGGCGAGATTGATCGCTCGGTCGACGGTGACCCCCGGGCTGCCTACTTTCGCCAGTCCGAAAACGGTCTGTATGTCCGCATGGCTTTAATCGACTCCCTGTTGCCGCCGGCTGCCAGCTAGTTTTTTCACAGCGCCTTGGGCCCCTCGGGCCGTACTTTATAAGGGCTCTTTGTAACTTGATAGCAGGGAGGACACATGCCGGCAATCAGACCGGAGGCCTGGAGAGGAATCTGCGAGGCTTGCCCGGCCCGCGCCAATCCGGCTATGCGGGTCGGCAACCTGGTAGTCTGGTCGCTGCACGGACCGTTTCATGTCGGCCGGGATTACGTGCTGGAGTCTTACCCCACCGGGGCTAACACCGAAGACCTGATCTTAACGGCCGTGGCCGATTATCTAAGCAGAGTTCATTTTGACGAGCACCCGCCGCTGAGATTACTGATTGAGGGCGCGCAGCTGGGCATTGCCTGCGGCCAGCACATTTTAAACGGCGAATGCAAGAATTATCGTTCCGATTGAGGCCAGGCCGCAGTAGGATACAACTTATGAGAATATTGGTTTTCGGCGACAGCATTACGCAAGGCTACTGGGACGCTGAGGCCGGCGGCTGGGTCCAACGGCTGCGGCGACACTATGATCAGCAGGCGCTGCAGAATCTGGCCGGTGACTACGCGACGGTTTTTAATTTGGGCATCAGCGGCGACACGACGGCCGGTCTTGTGAAGCGCATGCCCTATGAAATTGAAGCCCGGCGATATCCTGACGAAGAATTTGTCATCGTAATTTCTATCGGTATGAACGATGCGGTGACCAGGAATGGCGAGGCGGTGCTTACTCTAGAAGAATATCGTGAGGGATTGGAGATGCTTTATGGCACGGCTAGCCAGTACAGCGAACGGATCTTGTTTGTGGGCATGAATCCGGTTGATGACAAACTCTGCAATCCGTGGATATACAGTACGAGCGGTAAGTCATGGAGCAATCAGCGTATTTTGCAGCTTGAAGGCGAAATGCGTAAATTCTGCATCGAAAAGAATTGCCCGCAGGTGCAGGTTTTTGAAACGTTTCAGGCGGAGAACGAAAAACAGAGTCTGCTTGCTGACGGGCTCCATCCGAATGGCTACGGCCACGAACTTATCGCCGGACTGGTCAAACCGGAGCTGGACAAGGTGCTGCTTTCTTGACAAAACTGCAATAAACGTGATATAATAAGAAGATATGGTTGAACCCTTTTCGGGCATTCCCAGGCCGGCCGGGCCGCCGGAGCTTCAGGTGGCCGATGGTCTGCAGCTCAGACAGCTGACCGCTGATGACGCCGAAGCCATGTTCAGGCTGGTTGACGACAACCGCCCGCACCTCAGCCGGTTTGGTGAACAGATTGCTGACAAATATCCAACGGTTAACTGTGTCCGGGACAGTTTGAGCGACGCCGGGCGGTGGCGCTTCGGCATCTGGGCGAACTGCACCGGCCGGCCGGCTTTGGCCGGGGTGATCAGTCTGTTGCCGGTGCCCGATACGCAGCTCCATGAGGTCGGCTACTGGCTGGGCGCGGAACATACCGGCCAAGGCTATGCCCGCCGCTCGCTTAGCCGCCTGGCTGAGCAGCTTTTTAAGGAAGACCGGACAAAGGGGCTGCTGGCCTACGTGGCCGTCGGCAATACGGCCAGCGTGGAGGTCGTGCGGGCGGCCGACTTCAAGCTGCACGGCCGGGTGGAGGCGGTTTATTGCGCCGGCAGCGGGGTAGCCGAAAGACCGTACTGGTTTTTCAGCCGTCTCCAGCCCGGGCCGTTAAATTGACCCTGCGCGTTGCGGACGGCGCTTGGACTTGCCTCCCAAGCGACTTGTTTTGGGGCAGTAGCCTAAAATGCTATAGTTAACTTTGTGTTAAGGCTAACAGGCGGGGTTTTTATTAAACTGACACTCAAAAGCGTCCGGACGGCGCTGGTTGTCATGGCGGTACTCAGCGTCCTGCCGTTGGCCGCCCCGACGGCTGACGCCCAAACCATCACCGGCCAGAATTTACCCGGCAATCAGCCAAATTTGTTCAGGCAAAGCGGCGGGCCGAACCTCCAGGGTGCTGTTCCCGGCCTGCAGCCGACCAATTCAAATGTTTTATCGGCCCAGACCAGCGGTGGTACGACCCCTCAGGACAGTTTGAACGTTCCCAAGAGTCAGAACGCCATCCAGCAACTGACAGCGGCCAATAACTTATTAACCGAAAGCGAAGACTCGACCACCGGGACGGAGAGCAGCTTCCCCTGGCTGCAGGTCGCCATCGCCGGTATGGGCATCGCCACTATTCTCGGCTTTCTGTCGTTTATGGTGCGCGGGTCACAGACGAAAGGATCCTGAGACTTCTCTAAAAGCCCTACGGCGGATGGCCGATTTCTGCTAGACTAACCGTAGGTAACGATTATGGTTAAACAAAACCCGGACAATCAACAGGATGCCCAGCTGTCAGCTGACGAAAAAGCCATTGAAGAACACGTCGAACAGCTAATGGGCCCGCCGGCGTTGGAGGCCGAGCCCAGTTTAGGCCGGCCTGACAAAGCGCCGGTTGAGATTAAGGACGAGACAGGCCCGCCGCAGGTGGTGGTGATCAAACCGCATGCTGACAAAGACCTGGCACCGATGATCGACAAGCTGGCCGGCGGTGAGACGTCACCGGCCGCCGAAGCAGCTCGCGCAGCCGCTGCCGACAGCCCGGAGACGGCCGGGCCGGAGGAGTTCAGCGACAAACTGACCGAACAGGCGATTAACGATATAGCGGCGTCCGACAGTGATGAAGTATTAAAATCCGAGGATGAAAAACTGGCCGCGGCCTTCAGCGGCAAGCCGCGCAGCCGCTGGCAGCGACTGGTTGGCTGGTTGCGGAAACCGGTGGTTTACCGCAGTCTTTTGGCCGGCACGGCAGCCCTGCTGGTGATTGTCGGGCTCGTTCCGGCCAGCCGGTATTTCGTGCTTAACGCGGCCGGCGTTCGCGGCAGCGCCTCGCTGGTTATTCTGGACGATCAGACTCAGCTGCCCCTGAAGAACATCGAAGTCAATCTGGCCGGCCAGACCGCCCGGACCGACCAGGACGGTGTGGCCCGCTTCGTCAAACTTAAACTGGGCCGGACTGACCTGGTGGTGCAAAAACGAGCTTTCGCGCCGCTGAGTCATAAAATCACCATCGGCTGGGGCAGCAACCCTTTAGGTGAATTCGGCTTGACCCCGGTCGGGGCGCAGTACAGCTTCATGGTCAGGGATTTTCTGGCCGAGACGCCGTTAACCAAAGTCGAGGCCGTCAGCGGCGAAGCCAGCGCGTTTTCCAATGACGAGGGTAAAATCGTTCTGACGCTCGAACCGGAAGACGACGCTGAGTTCACGGTGGACTTCGTCCTGGACTCATACCGGACCGAAAGCCTGACAATTACCCCGGACGCCCAGGATGAACAGGTCGTCGCCATGGTGCCGGCCAAGAAGCATGTGTTTGTGTCCAAACGCAGCGGCCGCTATGACGTTTATAAAATTGATGCCGACGGCCGGAACGAGGAATTACTGCTGGCCGGCAGCGGCAGCGAACGCGACGACATGGTGCTGATTCAGCATCCCGGCGAGGACCTGGCGGCTCTGGTCTCAACCCGCAGCGGCGACCGCAATGATGACGGCTACCTGCTCAGTTCGCTGACGCTGATTGATGTTGCCAGCGGTGAAACTACGGACCTGGGTAAATCGGAGCGCTTTCAGCTGGTCGACTGGATCGGCCCGCAGCTGGTCTACGTCCGCATTATTGACGGCGCCAGCAAAGCCGACCCGGAGCGGCACCGGCTGATCTCCTATGATTACGAAACCGGCGAGAGCCGGACGCTGGCCAGCAGCAATTACTTCAACGATGTTCTGGCGGCTGACGGAATGATTTATTACGCGCCGTCGGCGGCTTATCTGGAGACTGGCGAAATCGGACTGTTTCGGGTTAAGGCCGACGGCAGCGGCCGCGAGACAATCATCGACGCCGAGGTTTGGAATCTGTTCCGGACGGCCTATGACAGCCTGAGCATCTCCGTGGGACAGAATTGGTACGAGCACGCTTTAAGCGAGGCGGTGGCCCGGCCGCTGGACGGCCCGCCCAGCGCGATGCGTTCCCGATTGTACACCGACAGCCCGGACCGGGCCGGCAGCCTCTGGACCGAAGACCGGGACGGCAAGGGCGTGTTGCTGCGCTATGACACCGCCAGCCGGGCCGATCTGACCGTGCACGAACAAAGCGGTCTAAGGACGCCGATTTATTGGCTTAACAATGACTTCGTTGTATTTAGAGTCAGTAACTCCAGCGAAACGGCCGATTACGTTATGAGCCTCCGGGGCGGTGATCCGAAGAAAGTACGTGATGTTACCAATACCGGCGGGCTGGATCGCTGGTACTACTACTAGCACCGCCGCGCACCACCAGCAGCCTGCCCTTCAAGCCCGCCGCTCTTAGTGATCTTTAAAGACGCCTTTGTTTTAATTCTCGCAGAAGCATCAGGCTTTGCTGCGCTATACTGCAAGGACGATGTGGCAAGAGCTTGATAATCAACTGGTCAGGGAATTTGAATTCGACGATTTTAAGTCGGCGCTTTTGTTTGTCACCAGGGTCGGCGAGCTGGCCGAGGCCGCCAATCACCACCCGGACATTGAGCTGGGCTGGGGCCGGGCGGTTATCCGGCTGACAACCCACAGCGAAGGTCGGATTACCGATAAAGACCGCGAGCTCGCGGCCGAAATCGACAAGCTCACAGGCTAGTGTCCGGACTCTTTCAGGTCGGCGATGGTTATCCGGCCGTCGGAGTGCATGTAGCCGCGCCAGACCCGGTTGATCAGCCGGTACGGCGCGCCGATCTGGACCGATTTTAACCGCGTCACCAGACCCTGCTTTTTCAGCGATCTGATAATCAGCTCCCGTTCGGCGTTGGTGTCATGGTGGATCATGTGGGTGATCTGGCCGGTGTGGCGGACAAAAGCCAGGCCGGCGTCCAACGAGGCGGCCCCCAGCCACAGGAGCCGGTCGGACCGCATCACATCGACGTGTTGCTGCCAGAACGAAGTGTGTTCGTGTCGCTTGTCGGCTGTCTGAGCCACCGCCCAGAAGCGGACATGATGGCGATGCAGCGGATTGTTGTCGAGCGGCAGCTGGAAGCCCAGATCCTGCTTGCGGCCAAACAGATACAAGTTACTAAAAGGTGCCCTTGGGTAGTGCCGGCGCAGCACAATCGCCACGGCCATTTTGAGCATGGTGCGCGGCGTCCGCCGCTCAGCCCGGTGCCAGCCGATCGCCTCCATCGCCTTAACCACCTCCTGGCTGGTGCCGATCAGGCCGATGTTAATAGGATCGCAGGCCAACCCGTCCGGCGTAACGCTGTAGTAAGGCAGATGTTTGGGCCGGACCAGCAGGCGAAAGACGCGCAGCGCCGCCGGAATCAAGCCGTAAGCCGTGATGATGTAGGTTATCAGAATGGCAATATCAGCCGGTACCCGGGCGTTAAACACCGGATACAGTTCGCGGGCGGCGAAGTACGCCACGGCCAGGCCGGGCAGTAAAATCAGCGAACGCTTCAGCCAGCGGATAGCGCGGTCAAGCATATAAGCAAGCGTAATACAACGGCCGGGCAATATCCAGGCAAGTCCATGGCGCTACCGGATTATGCTTGTGCTAGAATAGCTTCAAAGAGGAGAACAACATGAAACGTAGCCTAATAACAACCCTAATCGCCGTCTTGCTGATGCCGCTGCTGGTGGCTTTGCCGGCCGGGGCCATTGCCCGTGAAGACGGCACCTCGCCGGCCAGTACCGGCGACGGCCCGCAGCTAATGATGACGACCCAGGCTCAGACAGATGACGACGGTCAGGCTGAGCCGGCCTCAACGCTTGAGGAACGGCTGGAAGCCCGTAAGTCGGCCCGGGAGGTCGAATTGACGACGGCTCAGCAGCAGCGACTAAGAACCCGCTGCGCTGCCGCCCAAACCAAGTTGACGGCTGTCCGGCAACGGGTGGAGACAGCGGCTGCCAACCGGGCTAACTTGTACGCTCTGGTGGGCGAGAAGCTTACGGCCGTCGTAAACCGGCTGACCGATGCCGGGGTCGACACGGCAGACTTGAGCGAGCAGCGGGTTGAGTACGACGCCCTGGTGGCCGAGTTTACAACCGACATGACGACCTACCAGCAAGCGCTGGCCGACCTGTCTGAAATGACCTGTGCCGATGACCCGGCCGGTTTCCAGGCCTCGCTCGAGGAAGCCCGGGAAGCCCGGTCCGAGCTGGCTTCGGACACCCAGTCAATCCGCCGCCACCTGAGCGAAGTTATTAAAGCTACCTTAACCGCGCTGCGGGCCGACTTGGGCGCCAGCCAGACAGGAGGAGATCAGTAATGGACCCGATGCTTAAAAACAATCCCGATACTCAGCCGCAACCGCCGGATCAACCGGTCGAGACTCCGGCTGAACCGCAACCGGCTCCGGAAGTCATGCCGCCGACGGTCGCCGAGCCGGAGTCAGCACCGGCCGTAACGGATGCCCCGCCGGCTGACACGCCTACGCCGGAACCGACTGTAACCCCGACCGCTCCAACCGAAGCTCCGGCCGATTCTGACACGCCGGCCGCTCCAGCTGACAGCGATCAGTCGGACCAGGCAGCAGCCTCGTCCGAGACCCCGAATAAGCCCAAGTCGACCTCGTCCACACCGGTCCTGGCCATCGTTATAGCGGTTATCGTGGTAGTGGGCTTGATCGCCGCGGCGGTTTTCCTGTATATGCGTTCCCGGGATGACGCGGCCGAAACAGCGGCGCCGGCGGCCGATAGCAGTATCCAGGAAACCGTGACCCCGGAGCAGGCGCTTGACGAAGCCAGTCAGGCCATTGACGAGAGCCTCGAGGCGGTGGATCAAACCGACTTTGACGAATCCGAATTGTCCGATGAAAACCTCGGCCTTTAATTGACCAGCCTGGTTCCGGCCGGCCGGTGATTGATGGCTTGGCTGAGTTGACCGCGCTCCTGTCCGTTAACGATCGCTACATACTCTGCATAATCAAGCGCCCGGAAACCGGCGGCTACTTTCTGGGCCATTCCGCCCGTCACATCAAACCCCTCGGTCCGGCCTAAATTACTGAGTTGCTGTGTCGACTTTAGTGTAGTCAACACCTCTTGTTTTTCGTTTAAGACGCCGCCAACCGAAGTGGCATAAACGCAGCTGTTAATTTTGTAATTGTAAATGGCGACAAGCTCCCGGGCGACTACGTCAAGTATCTCCTCGGTGGAGATGACCCGCGAACCCTTCTCGCTATCAATTATCACATCGCCGAACATAACCGGAACCAGCTTCAGGCGCAGCAGGTCATGTATGGCTCCATGATTGACAAGCGTTTTTTCGCCGGCATCTTTTATGAGCGAAGCTGCCGGCAACCCGATTGCAGGCACACCGGCTTTAATTAGGGCTTCAACGACATGCTGATTCAGCCTCGTTACCGAGTTGTGAACTGCCGCGAAAGCAGCCGGGTCGGCCGGCTTGGCGCTGTAGCCTACCTTCCTAACCATATAGTGGCCGAAAGAGCCGGCCCCGTTGCCAATTAACCAGCCAAGCTGCGGTTTTGACCGAAACAGATCACCGACTTCCCGGGTGATGCCGGCCAACGCCTGTTGCCGCAAACTTAACGGCTTGGACTTGTCAGTTATAAGGCTGCCGCCTAGTTTAATGAGCGACAGTTGCATCCGCGGCTCCGTACATTTCAGGCAATATGGCGTCCTGTACCCGGTAGCTAGCTTCGATAAATGCAGCCGGCGGCTCGATTTTTTCCAGATAACAATTGCTGTTGGCTATGACGACATCGGCAGCCCGCTCAGCCCAGAGACTGGCACCGGGCCGCAAATTGAACTTATTTTGCACGACATCGCGTAGGGGTACGAAAGTTGCTGATGTGATCTCTTCACTCAACGGCGCCTCAGTGATTTGCTGCCTTAGCTGATTGCTTACCACGACGATCGGACAAATCGCAAATGCTTGCTCGGTCGGATTATCCACTCCTACCGGCCAAGCCATGGTAAAAAAGGGAACTTTTGAAGGTCGCCGGAGCTCACTGACGGGCACGTTCAGCCCCAGTTCTTCGGATATGCCGCGCAGCAGTGTGTTCATTGGCGGCTCCAGCTCCCACTCATCTCCGTGATAGCGTGCCAGTGATGTTTCGCCCAAGCTTCCCCACATACCGTCAGTCGTCTTGTCGGAGGCGGTATGCTCGAGCAGCAACGCATTGCCATCTTCATCAAGAATTAGAGCGACGACACCTACGCGGCTCCAGCCGTCGCGGAATAATGCCTTTAATTCGCGGTCGGATAAGGCGGGAACGACTTCTGATGAGCTGAGTGGACGCTCAGCGGCTACAACTGGAGAACGGTAGGTATTACTCATTGCATACTTCAGCGATTTGTTATCAAATTATATTAAATCTATACCCGAATGACAATCCTGTACAATGAAGTGAAGATTGTTAAGAGATGACAAAAAGTTATTTAACAGGAGTCCGGAGATTGTATGACTTTTGACGAATACCAGAAACAGGCGCTGGAAACCGCTCACAATCACCCCGATCCGCTGATGGACAAGACGGTCTGGGTGATGGGTGTCGCCGGTGAGGCCGGCGAGGTGATAGAGAAGTGGAAGAAGATCGTCGCCTACAAAGACGGGAAAGTTGCTGATGAGGATCTGGCTGAGCTGGCCAAAGAACTGGGCGACGTGGTCTGGTACATCGCCGTCCTGGCTGACAGCCTCGGTCTGTCCTTCGGCGATATCATGCAGCGCAATCTGGACAAACTGGTCAGCCGCAAGCAACGCGGCGTTATCAAGGGCCAAGGCGACAACCGGTGAAGTACGATACCGCCACGCCGTTTATCGCCAGCTACGTGCTGGTGAGACGCCGCGGCAAAATTGCGTTTGTACTCCGGTCTAACACCAAATGGATGAACGGCTACTATGGCTTGCCGTCCGGCAAAGTCGAACAGAATGAAGCCTACAGCCAGGCCGCGGTTCGTGAGGCCCGGGAAGAAATTGGCATTGCCGTCAAACTGTCGGCGCTCCGGCATGTGCTGACCATGCATCGCCAAGAAGGGGATGAAGCCATGACCTGGGTTGATGTCTTTTTTGAAGCCGATGAATGGCAGGGCGAACCCTGCAACGCCGAACCGCACGTCCATAGCGAGCTGTCCTGGTTTGATCTTAATAATCTGCCTGAAAATGTGATCCCGTCGGTGCGTTTTGCTCTTGAACGAATCGCAGCTGGTGAGCACTACTGCGAATACGGCTGGAAATAGTTGCGTACGCCGGCGTCGGGACCTATTATTAGATTATGAAAACAGTACTCGTGGTCGATGACGACCGGTTAATCCGCCAAAGCCTGGTTCAGGCGCTGAAAGATGCCGGACTGCAGACGGTCGAAGCCGGCGGCGGTCAGGAAGGGCTGGACAAGGCGCTCGAAGCCCGGCCGGACTTGATTTTGGCCGACGTCCGGATGCCGGGCATGGACGGTCTGCAAATGATTGAAGAGCTGAGAACGGATGACTGGGGCAAGCAGGTTCCGGTAGTGGTCCTGTCGACGGACGAGACCACCGAGTCGGTCAACCAGGCTCTGAGCGCCGGCGTAACGGTGTACTTGTCTAAAACTCAACTGACACCGGATGCCATCGCGCAGCAAATCGTCAATTCGCTAAAGTAGCCTGCCGGCTGCCGGCCAGTTTATATTTGGGCAGCGCCACGTAAACGGTCGTGCCTTTGTCTACCTCGGATTCCAGCCAGATCCGGCCGCCGTGGTCTTCGGCCACCAGCCGCGATACCCACAG
>CAZMXN010000002.1:0-25828 GCA_964570275.1 uncultured Candidatus Saccharibacteria bacterium | reverse complement strand
CTTTTGAACATATCGGTGAGCAAAGCCTTTTGCCGCCCGGTCATGTTTTTGTCGCCGGTTTTAAGCAGCGACTGAATCGCCCACAGCAGCCCGGTCAGCGGTGATCGCAGCTCATGCGAAGCGATGGAGACGAACTGGTTCTTAAGCTGGGCCATCTCCCATTCCTTGTCGGCCAATTTGCGGTCACGGATGAGGCCGGCCAGCGGGATGGCGGCCAGGCACAGCGGTACCAGGGCGTAAATCAGGATATTGAAGTAGTAGCTGGTGGCCGGCGTATCGATACCGACCACCGCGACGGTCTGGCCGGTAGCCGGGTCAATGACCGGCGCAAATGCCGACAGCCAGATGCCCCACCGGTCGCGCGACGGCCCCTCGATAACCGGTTCGCTTGAATTAAAAGCGCTTCTAAGCCGCGAGGAGGCTTCGTCGTAGACCTGACCCGGCGGCGAATAGTCAGGGTGGTCGACGGGCGACGAATCGACCAGAAAGACCACCTGATCGTCCCGTTGGTCCATGAGGTACACAAAGCTGAGGTCGGGGTTGTCGGCTTTAAGCCGCTCCAGGCGCTGCTTGAGATCGCGATAGTCAACCGTGTCGGCATCACTGTCACGGCCCTCTAAAAAGGCGATTGAGCGGCTGGGCAGCGCGCCGGCAATGGTCTGAGCCCGGCCGCGCAGATATTCACGGTTATTCAAGTCGGCGCTGATACCGGCAAACAAGGAGCTCATTACACCGGTGATGATGATCAGCATCATCACCACGCTGGTTAAACGCCGGGGTTTTGGGGCGAAGTGAAGCCGTTTTCTGTGTTTGCTCAGGAGCTGATCCATTTAACACCAACTATAGCATAAGCTTCTTGAGGAGGACCGCCGCTGCAAGCTAAGAACCGAAGCGCTGCCGCAGCCAGTCGTCGAGCGACCCGCCGCCGCCGCCGGCCATGGCGACGACCATATCGCCGGCTTTTAAGTGCGATCTGATGGTTTTCTCCAGCTCATCGTCCCGCTCGCGGGCTTCGGCAATCGAGGGATCGTCCAGATGGGAGATAAGTTCTTCCGGCGGGATGACGCGTTGGTCGGGAATTTCCCGGGCCAGGTAAGTCGGAATCCAGTAAACCTTGTCAGCCCCGTTAAAGCAGTCACCGTAATCATCCATCATATAGTGTTGACGGCGGTTGGTCAGCGGTTCATAGATAGCCACGACTTTCTTGCCGGCGGCTTCGGCCATTTCCAGCGCCACGCTCATGGCGCCGCGGACTTTTTCCGGCGTATGGGCGTAATCGCTGTACAGCCCGGGCGCAATCTCCTCCATTCGCCGCTGCAGGCCGGGGAACCTGTTCATGTGTCCGATAAGCTCATCAACCGGCGCGGCGGTGAGCAGGTTGACCGCCCGGATTGCCAGCCAGGCATCAAGCCGGTTATATAACCCGCTGAGCCCAATGTCTTCAATGAGGGGGTTAGCCGGGTCCTGGGTGTCCAGGCCGTCATCGTTTGCGCCGAGTCCCAGATAGTCAGCGTCATTTTGCCAAATGACGGTGTGCTCACTCTGGCTGATAAACTCCCTGAAGGCGATCTGGTAATCCTCGCGCGTCGGATAAATCTCGTGATGATCCCAGGAAACGCCGCTGATCAGGCTGACGTGCGGCTCAAAAGCCAGGAAATTACGGTCAAACTCGTCACACTCGTAGACGAAATACTCGGAACCCTCCTGATACTGCCCCATGTCGCCAAACGACATTTTAGCTCCCACCAGATAACTGACCGGCAGGCCAAGCTGCTTGAACAGCCAGACGACCATCGCCGTAGTGGTGGTCTTGCCATGCGTGCCGGCGATGGCGATTAGCTTGAGGCGCTTTTCTTCCAGGATCAAATTAGTCAACTCATCGCGCCGGCTGGTTTTGATACCCTGTTCCTGGCAGAATTTGAGCTCCGGCGCGTCGGAGTTTTCAAGCGGCAGCGCCGAGGTATAAACGAACCAGTCGATCGGTCGTTGGGCATGAACGTCGGCGATGGCCTGGTAGCTTTGGCCGACGTGGATATCGGTGATGCCTTTGCCGCGCAGATAGGCCAGATAGGACGAGTCCTGTTTGTCCGAACCGGAGATTTTAAAGCCGGCCTGTTTGGCGATCAGGGCCAGCGGTCCGATGCCCGCGCCGCCGATTCCACTGAAGAAAATGTGCATGCCTCTATGGTACACTTAAGCCAAAGTAAATAACAAAAATATGCTCCGACAAACCCTGAAACGACTACTGAAAAGCAAGCACTCCTGGCGGCTGAGCAGCTTCGATGAGCTGAACGAGCTGTATATCAGCATGATGTTCCGCGACCTGGCGCTGAGTCTGACGGGTATTTTCGTTCCGATTTACCTGATCAGCTCCGGCTATTCGTTCGCTGAAGTTTGTTTGTTTTACGTATTTTTCTTTATGAGCCGGACGGTCATGGATATTTTGAGCGGTCATCTGGTCGGCCGGATCGGTCCCAAACACACCATGCTGGTCAGCTACATGCTGCAGGCTGTTAATCTGCTGTTACTGCTGACCATTAGAGAAGTTGCCTGGCCATTGATTGCCCCGGCCGTGGTGTGGGGAGTCAGTAACAGCCTGTTTCTGGTGGCGTTCCACACCGATTTTTCCAAAGTCAAACACAGCGCTCATGGCGGCAAGGAACTGGGCTATCTGATTATCGTAGAGCGGCTGGGCTCGGCTCTCGGGCCGGTGGTCGCAGGCGCGGTGGCGACGATTTTCGGCAGCCAGTACATCTTTTTAGCGGCGGTGACGCTCTTGTTTATCGGTCTTGTCCCTTTGTTCCGGACGGCCGAACCGACTAAAACCCGGCAGCGGGTTGATTTCAAAAATCTCCCCGTTAACTCGATGAAACCGGAGCTGCTGTCCTGCGCCGGATTGTCGATAGAACACAATCTGCTTACGGTGTTGTGGCCGTTGTTTATTGCCTTGTACGCGCTGGGCAGCCGGACGTATCTGGAGCTGGGGGCGGTCTCAACAGCCGGCCTGCTGGTTTCGGTCAGCGGGGCATACCTTATCGGCAGCCTGGTTGATAAGGGCCGGGGGAAGCTGGTATTGAATCTGGCCGCGGTGGCGACGGCGGCGACCAGCTTGCTGCGGCCTTTCGTAGGCTCGCTGGGGGTGGCTCTGGGCGTTAACACCGCCAGTGCCGCACTGGTCCCGGGCTACTACATCCCCTACCACAAAGGCATGTACGATACGGCCGACGAGATGAGCGGTCAGCGTATCGCCTATATCGCGTCGGTCGAGGCCTTTGCCAGTTTTGCCAAGTTTCTGGTGTGGGTGGAGCTTTACGTGCTGGCCGGTTTATGGGATACCCGAAGCGTTATGGTAATCGGGTTCATTATCGCCGCCGGAGCCTCGCTGCTGATAATGGCGCAGCGCTTCAAGTCATTGGAGTATGCTAAGAAGTATGCATAAACGTCGCTTGTACCACTTCTGGCGCCTGCTGCGCCCGCTGAACCACTGGCTGTTCTTGGGCCTGGCTATCGTCAGCGGCGTGGTGGCAGTCGTAGCGCTGCGTGACAACAACATGACAATGATCCGCCTGCGGGACGAGGTGATTCAGGCTGATAAAGACAACAAAAACGTTGAGGAGGCGCTGCGGCGGCTGCGCGAGCACGTTCACGGCCACATGAACACCAACCTGGCCAGCGGCGACTTCGCCATCCGGCCGCCGATTCAGCTCAAGTACCGGTATGATCGTCTGGTCGAGGCCGAGCGCCAGCGGGTCGCTGAAGTCAACGGCAACCTGTACACCCAGGCACAGCGGGATTGTGAACGCCGTTTTCCGAGCGGCTATTTCGGGGCTGGCCGGATCCCGTGCATTCAGGAGTATATCGCCGACCATAACGGGGCGGTGGAGGAGCCCATCCCGGAGGCGCTCTACAAATTTGATTTTGCCAGTCCGCGCTGGTCGCCGGATCTGGCCGGCTGGAGCCTGGTGGCGGCAGTGGCGTTCGGTCTGGCTTTCATAATTCGCTGGCTGCTGGAGTGGATTATCCGGGCGCAGCTACGGTCCCATCTTTAAGTTATAAAAGCCGGCAGGGATAGTCGCTGGCAAATGTCTCCCAAGGGGGCGGGCTAGCCTCTGTGCCCGTCAAAGCTACAGCCCGTCCTCACCAAGGCCGCCCTGTCAGGGCCACGGGACGCTTTTAAAAAACTAAAAGCCCCGGGGATTTCTCCCGGGGCTTATTAAAAGCGCTTGCTGCTTTTTTAAAGACTACTGCTCTTCTTCAGCTTGAGTCTGGGTTGTGCCACCAGCGCCACCACTGTTTTGCTGCGTTTGCTGGTCACAGTTGACCCCGTTCGGGTTAGCTTCCTTGTACTGGTTGATAGCTTCTACTACCGAACCGTCGTCTTTCAGGTTCTCCCAGAAAACGACCTGTTCGCGGTTGATAATCATCTGGTCTTCCGGTCCGTGCAATTCACAGCCAAGCTTGACCAGGGAAACATTGTTGTCCTGAGCCTGCTGCTGCTCGCCCTGCTCCGGCTGAACCTGCTGCTGAACCTGCAGGTAGTAAATGTCGCTCAACTTGACGAACTGACGGTTGAGGTCGTTAATCTTACCGAAGTAAACTTGACCGTTTTGCAGAAAGACGGCCTGAGTCTTGTCTTCTTTAACAAAGCGTGCCTCGCCTGGCTTACCGAAGAATAGCGATAATACCAGCGCGACGATCAAAATCGTACAGGAGAAGAGGAGCGCGATAAACGCGAGCTTCATACCTCCGCTTGCTTTGCCGTTCTTCTTAGAAGCTTTGTTGTCGGTAGCGCTAGGGTTTGGAGCTACAGATTGGTTGTTGGTGCTAGCGGGACGCCCGCCGCGTTGCATAAAATCCATGCGTTAGTTCCACCTTTTAATTTAACTTTGGTACTGCCCTAGTGTAATGCATAAGCTTAATTTTAAGCAAGACCATTTCACTCATTATTGTCCCCAAGAGGGTAAAACTAGTTGACAAACAAATTCGCACCAGAGTATGTTAGGAGTACCATTAGTTAAGTCTAAAGAGGGAGACAGAAGTAAATGGCATACAAGCACACTAACAGCAAGGGTGTTACCTACTACCTGAACTCAAAGAAGGTAACTCTTCGTGGGGGCAAAGAGCAGACTATTTACTACTTCAGCAAAGACCAGCGACCTGAAGGCACTGACCTGCCGGACGGCTTCGTTGTTAACGAAAACCCGCGCAACGGCTTTTTGACTGTAAAGCGCAAATAACAGCTTATTTAAACAGATAAGCGAACAAACCTACCGCCCAGGGTATAAGCACCCGGGCGGTATTTTATTTAATTTGTTTTTTTAGACGTTATCAAGGCCATCATGGCAAAAAAGTCGGCCTTAAAGTCTTGATTTTTGCTAAAAAGTGGCAGTAAACTAACAGGATGGCTAAAAAGAACAACGATATTCTTAAGGTTACGGAGCTTACTAAGATCTATGACGGCAAACCGGCCGTCAACGGTATAAGCTTTGAAGTCAAACGCGGCGAAATCTTCGGTATTTTGGGGCCGAACGGCGCCGGCAAGACGACGACACTGGAAATGCTGGAGGCGCTGCGCCCCATCGACGGCGGCGAAGCTTATCTGGACGGCATCAACGTGGCCGAGAATCCGGAAAGCATCAAGGCGCTCATTGGCGTCCAGCCGCAAACTCCTTCGTTTGAGGAAAAGACCAAGCTGACCGAGCTGATTGAATTCTTTGCCGCCATGTACGGTGACCAGGTCGATCCGCATAAGTTTTTAGAGGACGTGCAATTGCTGGATAAGGCCGACAGCTACGTCGAGAATCTGTCCGGCGGTCAGCGGCAGCGTTTCAGTATTGCGACCGCGCTTGTCCACGGGCCAAAGCTGTTTTTCCTTGACGAGCCGACCACTGGGCTGGATCCGCAAGCCCGACGCAATTTGTGGGGGCTGGTCCGCGACGTGCGCAAGCGCGGCGTGACGGTTATCATGACCACTCATTACATGGACGAGGCCGAGCTGCTGTGTGACCGGGTGGCCGTCATGGACAACGGTAAAATCATTGCCCTAGATACGCCCAAAAACCTGATTAAGAATTTGCTGAAGAAGGGCTTCAAGAAAGAGCAGCACGTCGAGCAGGCCAACCTTGAAGACGTCTTTATCGATCTAACCGGAAAGGATCTAAGGGAGTAGACATGGGCTTCAAGCAATCGCTTAATTATATAAGAACCTTCGTCCGGATCGATGTAAAACGGCTGTTTCGGGACAAGGTCGGCATTTTCTTCGTATTTATCTTTCCTTTGATCTTCCTGTTTGTCTTCGGCGGGATTTTCGGCGGTGACAGCGATGATATTTCATTCAACGTCGCGGTCATCAACCAGTCCGAAACCGAGTTTGCCGCGAACTTTGTCGAGCAGATCAAAGAGCTGGACGTGCTGGAAGTCGATGAAGAAGTAACTGACATGGACCTGGCCCGGGAGAAGATGAACCGCAGCGAAATCAGCGCCACCATCATCCTGCCGGAAGACTTTGGCGAGGTGAGGAACGGCCGTTACCCGAGCGGTGAAGCCAAGGTGCTTTACGACCAGAATAACGAGCAGGCCGGCCAGGCTCTCGGTTCGATTCTGGACAGCGTATTCCAGGGAATCAACGAGCAGTTTGTCGATAACGAGACGCCGTTTTCGGCGGTCACCGAATCGACCGCTACCCAGGGGCTGACTCAGTTTGACTACACTTTCTCGGGCCTGCTGGGCTTTACCATCCTATCGATGGGCATCTTCGGTCCGACGGCCGTTTTCCCGCGGCTCAAGCAGCGCGGCGTATTGCGGCGTTACAGCACCACAACCATCCGGGTTTGGCAGTACTTCCTCGGCAACGTTATCTCCAATGCCATTGTCGGACTGATGTCGGTAGCCGTGATGTTCGTTGTGGCGCTGACGGTATTCGACCTGAATATGCGCGGGGATTACTTAAGTCTGGCCGTCGTGGTGGTCCTGGGTGTGGCCGTGCTGTTCGGTATCGGTCTGGCGGTTGGCGGCTGGGCCAAGAACGAGAACCAGGCGGCACCGCTGGCCAACATCATAACTTTCCCGATGATGTTCCTGTCCGGCGTGTTCTTCCCGACTTTCCTGATGCCGGAATGGCTGCAAACCATCACCAAGTTCATCCCGCTGACTCCAGTGGTTGACAGCATCCGGCTGATCCTGACCGAGGGTAAGACCGTGCTTGACCTCGGTGTCGAGCTGGGCATTGTGGCCGCCTGGGGCGTCATAATTTACATTATCGCTTTTCGCGTCTTCCGCTGGGAATAACCGCCCGCATGGATAGCCTCAGGGGCGCTCTTTTAGCCGTGAGCTTGCCTGCAATCCCACTCGACCTACAAGTCCTCGCCTCATTTATGTTATTAACCGGACGCTCCGGCAGCTGTTCGCTTAATCTCACCTTTGTAGATACTCGCTGGTTTTAATAGGTGCTATTCTAAAGTCATGACTACCATTTCGCCGCGACGCCTCCAATCTATAGCTTGGGGACTCAGCGGCGCAGTAACGGTTTTGGCCATAGTGGCCTGGGGGCAGCGGTTTAACTGGCAGTTCGACCGGCTAAACGCCTACGGGTGGTTTCCGCTGTTCGGCCTGCTGGCGTTCAGTCTGATGTGGACGCACTACATCATGGGCGCTCTTCGGCGTTATTCCGGCCAGGACAAAACGGTTCTTAAGAAGTACTTTCGCGTTACTTCGTTTGTGGTGCTGCTGGCGCTGATCCTGCACCCGGCTATTCTGGCCTGGCAGCTGTGGCGGGCGGGTTTGGGCTTGCCGCCGGGCAGTTACCGGCAATACATTGGTCCGGCCCTGTATGGGGCGATCCTCTTGGGCGCCGCCGCCTGGCTGGCGTTTATGGCGTTTGAGTTTCATCGTTGGTGGGGCAAGAGGCCGTGGTGGCGCTTCGTTCAATACGCCAGCGACGTGGCCATGGTGGCGGTATTCCTGCACGGGCTGCGGCTGGGCGGCGAATTACAAAGCGGCTGGTTTGTCGGCGTGTGGTGGTTTTACGGCCTGACGCTGCTTTTAGCAATCATCTACGGCTACCAGGCCAGACGCCAAACCCGAGGTCTTGTAAAATAATCATAAGCGTGTTATAATACGCGATTATGGCTAGAAGAAGCGACATTATCCGATCGGCTTACGAGACGTACTACGGCCCTGGCGGCGTGGCCAGGGGAGTGGACCCGGAAGTAGCGGCTGATCTGGGCTACGTCGTGCCGGAAGATGTCACCGAGTCTTATATCAAAGAGGCAGCTGCCTCCTTATCTCCGGAGGAGCTTACTGAGACCGTCAGGAATACCGGTGCAGCCGTGTGCGGGGACTGTCTGGAAGTTATACCTTGCCAGCATATCCGCGAAGATCGAAACGGGCGGCGCTACACGGTAGGTTACTGATAAATAGTTAATTGAACCCCGAAAGTCTTTGCCATATAATGTAAAGCTTGTAATGGCAAGAAGACACGCAATTGATCCAAGACAGCCGGCTCTGGTGGAGGTGGAACCGCCGCCTTCGCCGATGCCGGAGCTTATCCGCGGGGATAGGCGTATTGCTTTTGGCCGGGTGGTGATGCCGTACTTTTTCGGCCTGGACGCGGCGAATTATTCGGATATAACTCCGGAAATGGTTGACGCGGCCAATCCGAATAACTTTTTGCCGTACCTGCTGCCCGACCGAAGCCAAAGGGGCAATTATGTGGTGGATGGCGTGGCGCTCAGCAGCGAAGAATATACCAGAATAGTCCGTTCGCCGGAGACTTTTACGGCCAGCATCAGCAATAAGACGCACGAAGCCAACCGGCTGAATCCAAGAATCGGCTGGCGGAATGCCAAGGCGCTGAGGTCGGCTTATCACGCTCTGGAGCACCGCTTACCGCAAATGGCGAGAACTCTTGACGGCGTCAAAAGCGAACAGGCCGTAATCGATGATTTGAACCGAAAAGCCCGCATGCCCGGTTACGCGCACGACAGAGCGGTCGATCTGCGCAATAAGGTCGCCTTCGTACGGGAAGTGACTTTCAAGCGGATTTTAGAGGTTATGGGCCGCGAGAAAAACTGGACCGACGAACAGGCGGACTATGCGACACGGACGGTTGATTACCGGCTGTTCTTTACGGGGGCGAAAAGGGTAGGTAACTGGCAGCGAATGCTCAGGGTGGCCCATCTCTATGGTGAGCAGCGGGCGCGACTGTTCGGCGACCGGATAGAAAAAATAAGCGAAGCGGCGGGACGGCTGGCTGCCCGGCTCGAATCATTCGACTCCGACCGCGATTTGGACGAATCGAGCCCGTGATAAAATAACCGCCTGAATTTAAGATATGACCATGTACGATAAACTGCCTAAGCCCTTTTTTGTGTTGGCGCCGATGGATGACGTGACCGACACGGTGTTTCGCCGGATTGTCGGCGAGTGCGCGCCGCCGGATTTGTACTTCACGGAATTCGTCAATGTCGATGCGCTGCAGAGCAAGGGACGGGAAGCCACGCTCAAGCGGCTGAAGTTTACCGGCAAAGAACGGCCGATAATCGCTCAGCTGTGGGGTCTGGTGCCGGAAAATTTCTATAAATCGGCCAGGGAAGTAGCCGATATGGGCTTTGACGGGGTTGACCTTAACTTCGGCTGCCCCGACAAAAACGTGGTCCGAAACGGTGCCTGTTCGGCTTTCATTCTGCCGGAGAACAGGGCAGGGGCGGTAGCGATAATTGAGGCGACCAAAGAGGGCAGCTCTTCCCTGCCCGTCTCCGTTAAAACCCGGCTGGGCTTTAACGAGGTGGATCTAAGCTGGCACGAGCTGCTGCTTGGTCAGGAGATTGCGGCGCTTACCGTACACGGCCGGACCAAAAAACAAATGAGCAAAGTCCCGGCCGACTGGGAGGTTTTGGGCAGGATAAGGGAGCTGCGGGACAAGCTGGCGCCAGGCATCAAGATAATCGGCAACGGCGACGTGCTGTCGCGCCAACAGGGTCTGGAGCTGGCCGGGCGCTACGGATTGGACGGCATCATGATCGGCCGCGGCGTATTCCAGGATCCTTTTGTTTTCGCTGAAAAATCACCTTGGGAGGGCTACACCAGACAGCAACGCCTCGACCTGTATCGCCGCCATGTCGAGCGGTTTGCCGCTACCTGGCCAAACAACGAGCGCAAGATCCACACCCTTAATAAATTCTGCAAAATCTATGTCAGTGACTTTGACGGCGCCAAAGAGCTGCGCGAAAAACTCATGTCCGCGGACAGCACCGACGAACTCTTAAGCTTGCTGACCCAGGCAAATTAGGCCGGATATTTACCGCCCCAGGCGGCCATTGAATTGAGGATTACCCTCAGGTCGTTCCCCTTCTCTGTCAGAGCGTAGCGGTAACGCGGCGGCCGGTCGTTGTACAGGCGTCTGGTAACTATGCCCTCGGCTTCCAGCTTGTCCAGCCGCTGGCTGAGCGTACGGGGGCTGATGCCGGTAAGGCTGAGTTCCAGCTCGGAGAAGCACTTAGGGCAGGCGGTAAGTTCGCGCACTAACAGCGGCGTCCATTTGTCCCCCAGTATTTCCAGAGCGGCGCTCAGGCAGTCGGCCGAATTTTTTATAACGAAGCGCTTCATTTGTCACAAAGTATACACTTTTTATGAAACTTTACTTTATATAGTAAGTAGATATACTTTATATAGTAAGCAAAATCAAATATCAGTTTTGTTAAAAAAGGAGGAGCTTCATGAAAATTGCCGTAATTATAGGCAGTACCCGCCCCGGCCGGGTGGGCCGTAAAGTTGCTGAGTGGTATTTAAATCAGGTTAAAGACACCGGCCAGGCCGAAGTCGACCTGATTGATCTGGCGGAAGTAAATCTGCCCTTTCTGGACGAGGCTGTCCCGCCTTCGGCCGGCAAATACGAGAAAGAGCATACTAAAAAATGGGCCGAAACCATTGCCTCGTACGACGGCTTCGTCTGGGTGACAGCCGAGTACAATCACGGTATGCCGGCGCCGCTCAAGAACGCGATTGATTATGTCTTTGCCGAATGGCATCGCAAGCCGGTGGCTCTGGTCAGCTACGGCAGTATGGGCGGTGCCCGGGCAGCCGAGCAGCTACGTCAAGTGGCCGGCGAGCTGTATATGGCTGATATCCGGCCCCAGGTCATGCTGCGCGAACCGTGGAATTCGGTAAGCGATGACGGACAGGTCAACACCGATTATCTGTTTGGCGAAGTCAAGTCCCAGTTTGAAGAGCTGCTCTGGTGGGCCAAGGCCCTAAAAGCCGCCCGCGAAGCCTGAAAAAGCGACCGGCAACCGCCCCCAGGTGGTGTCTGGAGCGGGAAATTATGGTAGTGTAGAATCCGGATGATAGAAGCCAGGCACCTCAGCAAAAAATACGGGAAAACCCAAGCCGTCGACGACGTTTCTTTCAACGTTAAGACCGGCCGGGTCACCGGTTTCCTGGGGCCGAACGGCGCCGGTAAATCGACCACCATGCGCTTGATGCTCGGCCTGGACAACGGCCGGGGCCGGACCACCTTTGACGGCAAGTTCCTGCACGAATTTCAGCAGCCCTCCAAAACGGTCGGCATCCTGCTGGAGGCCAAAGCCTTTCACCCGACCCGCAAGGCCCGTGATCACCTTAAGGTTCTGGCCGCCGCCGGCGATATTGCGCCCCGCAGGGTGGACGAGGTCCTGGACATCGTCGGCTTAAGAAACGTGGCCGGTAAAGCGCCGGGCAAATTCTCCCTGGGCATGAGTCAGCGGCTCGGTCTGGCCGCCGCCATCTTAGGCGAACCCAAGTACCTGATCCTGGACGAGCCGGCCAACGGTCTTGACCCGGAAGGTATTCATTGGCTGCGGCAGTTTCTGAAAGATTACGCCGCCCGGCCGGGTTACGGCGTGCTGGTGTCATCGCACCTGCTTAGTGAAATGTCGCTGATGGCCGATGATTTAGTGGTGATTGGCAGGGGCCGGCTCATTACCAGCGGCTCGGTTAAGGATTTTCTGAACAAGGCCAAGGGCCACGGCGTCTTTGTGCGGGCCAGAAAGCAGGCCGCGCTGGAGCGGGCGCTAAGGGGCCGGAAACTGGACTACCAAAAAGTCAACGGCGGGCTTAGGGTCAGCAACGTCAGGACCGACGATATCGGCAAACTGGCTTTTGAGATCGGTACGCCGGTGCTGGAACTGACGCCGCAAACCGCCTCGCTGGAAGAGGCGTTCCTGGAAATTACCGCCGCCGCTCAGGAGTATCAGTCGGCTGAACCGGTTCGGCGGTCCGGCCTGTTAAGGAGGCGGCGATGAGACCGGCCATCAAAGCGGAAATCAAAAAGGTTTTATCGATTCGCTCAACCTATGTCCTGCTGGCCGCGGCTCTGCTGATGCTCGGAGTATTCAGTTTCTACGCTTTGGGCTATCGAATGATCGGCACCTTTAATCCGCGGCTGACACAGGCCGTCCTGGACGGCGTCAACTTTACGGCCATTTTCGTAGCCATTATCGCCAGCCTGAACATTACTCACGAATACCGCTACAACACCATAGCCCATAGCTTTACGTCAATTAACCGGCGCAGTAAGGTCCTGCTGGCCAAGTTGCTGGTTGTAAGCTGCCTGGCCTTGGCTTTTCATGCCTTGGCCTCCGTTTTCGCGGTGGTCATGACCTGGTGGGGCGCGGCCGTTAATGGAGCCGGTCTCGGCAGTCAGGAATTTTATTTTGTCGACACCATCTGGCGGACAACTTTTTATATGCTGGCCTGGACATGGCTGGGATTACTCTTCGGGCTGTTGTTTAGGCACGTGCTTGGCGCGGTGGCAACGCTGTTGATTTTGCCGTCTACCGTCGAGGGGCTGCTCAGCATCGTGGTCAAGGAAAACAGCAAATACCTGCCGCTTACCGCGCTTGAGCAGGTGCATACCGGTACCGCCTTAACGCCGGCTCAAGGCGCGCTGGTATTCTCGGCTTATCTGATTGCCGGCTATCTGGTCGCCTGGTGGCTGTTTCTGCGCCGCGACGCCAGTTAGTATCGCCCAGCCGGCGTAGCGTATAATTACAGGTAAATAAAGGCGGTGGGAGAACGGGAAAATAATGGCTGAAAACGCATTTCGTACCAGTATCGAAACGCCCAATGACCGTTTGATCGTAGGAGTAGGCGGGTCAAACTGGGAGACCGCTAAAACCATAATGCATGACGTTAAAGACTCTGTGTCAATGGCACAGGTTAATTCTCTGGCTGACATTGTGGGTACGGCCAGCGCTGTGGATATCATTGAAAGCATGGGCATGTACACCATGCTGGATCCTAAAATCCACGATACGCCCAATGTGGCGTTCGAGCGGGTCAAGAACATGACAGCTGCCGGCGCCACTTTTATAACCGTGCACGCCGCCGGCGGGCCGGCTATGCTTCAGGCTGCAGTCACCGGCCGGGAAGCGGGCCGGGAACAAGTTGTAAGTCCGTTCCGACGCCAAAGTATCGAACGCATTGGCGGGATCCTGGGCACGACGATCCTTACCTCTCTCGATGACGCCGATGTGCTGTCGATTTACGGTGCCGACGCCAGCGAGAAGGCGGTCGAGTTTGCCCGCATGGCGCTGGATTGCGGTCTGGATGGAATTTTCTGTTCGGTCGATGATCTGCGGGTTATCCGTAAACACGAAGCGCTTGATCCTCTAGTGGTGGTAGCAGCCGGCATTACTCCGGCTGGCGTCCGGAAACCATATGATCAAAAGCATGCGGCGACGCCGGCGGAAGCCATTAGCGAGGGAGCTGATTACTTGCTGGTTAACCGGGCAATCACCGAAGGCCCTCACCGGCTTGCTGAATCTACGGCCGCCCGCCGGATCGTCGAAGAGATTGCCGGCGTGCTTAGTTAAGCTTACGGTCAGCGAAGTAATTTGCTATACTCACTCTGATTCGACTTATGAAAAGTTGAAAACGCTACGGGGGTGTAGCTCAGTGGTTAGAGCGATCGGCTCATAACCGATTGGTCCCTGGTTCAAATCCAGGCACCCCCACCACGTCACCATGTACAAATAGGGTTACGCGTAATTTTGCAATCAAGTAGCAAAACTTCTGGTAACCCTATTTTGCTGGCTACTACTGCCCTTAGGTTGGATCCTCTCAACCTACGGGAGCAGTTGCAATAGGTTTAGTCTATTTTGACTTAATTTTCTGGCAGGCCAGGCGGATGGCTTCCGACCAGGTTGGGTAGGCATGAATGGTTTGGGCGACCGAGCGGGCGTACATACCGTGCCGGACGGCCAGGGCCAGCTCATGGATCATTTCGCCGGCCCGCGGACTGACGATGCTGGCACCCAGCAGCTTGCCTTTGGGCGTAGCCAGAACCTTAACGAAACCTTCGTGAGTGTCGCTGGTGTTGGCTCGTCCCAGCACGGCGATTGGCACCGAGGCTGTCTGGAAGGGCTTGCGGCGTTGCTTCAGTTCACGTTCGGTCAGACCGACACAGGCAATCTCCGGCTCAACGAACACGCAGCGCGGTACGGCGTGATACTCGGCAAAGAATTTACGCTTCCGATGGAACATATTGTGGGTGGCGATCCGGCTTTGATAGGAAGCCATGTGCGTGAAGCGATACGGCCCGACGACGTCGCCGGCGGCGTAGATATGCTTAGCGGCGGTTTGCATGTAGGTATTGGTAGTGATGCCGGCCTTGGTGTAGTTCACCCCGGCGTTTTCCAGTCCCAGATCGGTGTTAGGCCGCATGCCGGCCGACACAAATATTTCCTCGACAGTCGCCTGGTGGATGGCGCCATTCTGCTCAAAAGACACGACCTTCAGGCTGCCTTTCTTGTCCACCCGGATGACTTTGGCGGCCGTTTGGACGTTAACGCCCCGGCGCTCGAACAGATCAGCCAGCGTTTCACCGACTTCCGGATCTTCCAGCGGTACCAGGACCGGGGCAAATTCGGCCAGGTGGACCTTAACGCCAAAAGTGTTAAATAATTCGGCGAACTCGCAGCCGATAGCGCCGCCGCCGATGATGAAGACGGACTTGGGCAGCCTTATTAAATCCAGAGCGCTGCGGTGGTTGAGATAGCCGGCTTCTTTGAGGCCGGGAATGGGAGGTACGACCGGCCGGGTGCCGGTAGCAATCAGGAAATTACGGGCCGTGTAGCGCCGGCCGTTGACACTAATTGACCAGGGGCTAAGAAAGTGAGCGTGGCCACGTAACAGCTTTATGCCTTCATGGGCGAACAGCTGAGCTCCTTCGCTGGTACCGGTGCGCTTAACAGCTAAATCCTTCCAGGCCTTGACGCTGGGATAGCTAACCGACAGGCCGCTGGCCCGGATGCCGAACCTGGCGCCGTCTTTGGCCGTCCGGTAAACTTCGGCTGCCTGGAGCAGCGCCTTAGTCGGTACGCAGCCGACGTTCGGGCATTCGCCGCCGATTAAGTCGGCTTCAACGATCGCCACTTTTTTGCCTTCACGCCGGGCGAGATGAGCGCCGGCACTGGCCGAACCGCTGCCAATGACGATCAGGTCAAAGTCGAAATGCAGTGGTCTCTTGTGCCTGGTTTTGTGCATTGCCCACCTCCTAAGAAAAGATTAAGAAATTGATCGATGATATAAGTATTGGATGCCGGCATCGTGATTGATGGCTCTTAGGTATTTGGCAGCAACCCGCCGGATGTCATTGCTGGTAACTTCATGTTTCTTTTCCAGCCAGTCCTCAACGCGGGAAACGACTTCCTGAGCGATCAGCTCAGCCGACCCTACCGGCTCGCGCACCGCCAGAGCCGAAGCGTAGACGCTGGCGTAAAGCTTACGGTTGTCGTAGGCCTCGACGAGCCCGCCGCGCTTGACGATGTGCTTCATAGCAAGCCTCCGGTTTGCGGTATTCCGTCTACCGTATTGCGTATATTGGAACGGGCTTCTGTGACCAGGTCTTTATACGAAATATACTCTACGGTATACGTCATACGGCTTATCCGAAGTTAATCGTTCCGTTAGCGATCAGTATCAGTATCCAGCCCAGCGCGGCCAGCAACAGGCCCATGCCCAGCCGCATCGTGCCCTTGCTCTCTTCCTTCCACTTGGAAACGCTGCTCAGCTTGGTGCCGCCGGCCACCATGAACAGGATTATAATCAGCGGTGCGACGAAGATCAGGTTATACAGCACCATCAGAGCAAAAGCCGTCAGGTTAAAATCAATCCGCAGGATGGTGATAATCGCCAGATAAGGTGCGCCGGTGCAGGGCAGCTCAACCGCCGCCACGAACGCTCCCAGGAACATTACTCCCCAAAGAGTTGTCTTTTTGGTCGAGTAGGTGTGGATTTTATTGGCGAAATACTTGGGAATCTGCAGTGAAAAGCCCTTGCCGTACCAGAAGTAGTCCTTGATTTCCAGGATGGCGGCCAGCACCACCAGGGAGCCGACGGCCAGGGACAGATATTCGGCAATGACAATCGGGATGGTGGTAAAGGCGTAGACCAGACCGAGTCCGGCCAAAAGATAAGTTATGAAGATGGCGAAGATGTAGGCGCCGCCGTTTAAGAGCAGGCGCTTGGTCGAACCGCCCTGGCCCAGGATCACGGATACCATCAGAATCAGTACGCCGATGGCGCAGGGGTTAATCGAATCAATCGCGGCCGAAGTCAGCACCAGACCGACTGTGGGGAGGTCTAACATTAGATTCCGTCTCCTTCCGAACCGGTTAGCGCCGGCTCCTCGTCGGTCGGTTCGTGGAACGCGCCGTCATCGTTGATATCGGAAACGCCGTGGGTGTGACCGTCAGAGTCATCATGAGAGTGATCGTGATCGTGCGGCTCTTCCTCGCTGGGCAGCGGTACCAGCTCCCGGATGTTACACAGTTCCGGATTGTAGCGCTCGACGCCAAAGTCGGTGCAGCGGACGGAGTCGCGGACGCCGTATTGCTCGCACAGTTTGTCGGTGCGGTCTTTGGCGGCGTCGAATTCTACAATGACGCAGTCGCCCGGCGGGACAATGGCTTCGTCGCGCAGCAGGTAGCTGGTCGGATCGGCCAGTTTGCGTTGGCGGTAGGTGTCGTCTTCTTTGTTGTAGGTGTAAACGAAGACCTGCAGTTCGGCCGGCTGGCCGTTACAGTCGGCGCCGTTCTTGAGCTCCATGACCGGTCCATCCTCACCGTATTTGACGTATTGTTGCAGCTGGTTCAAGCGGTCGGGGTGCTGGGTGTCGCCGTCGAGCTTATCGCCCTGAGCCAGCCACTCATCGGGTTCATCGTTAAGCGGCACGGCAATGGCATCCGGCCGCAAATAGCCGCCGGTAACCCGCATAAACTTAGTGAGCGAAGCATCCTCAACCTTGCGCACCACAACGCCCTCCAGGTGAATCCGCTTGTCGTTGTGCTCGTGATAAGTACTGGTACCGATCTTGTTGGACAGAAATCCGGTCGGATCCCTCAGTTCCAGTTCGGCACCGCAGGCCCAGAACTCAATGTCGGCGTGCCAGTGTACCGGGCCTTTTGACTCGGATTTGTTATTAAGATAAATCGTGCTGCCAAACAGGATGGCGGTCGATATAACCAAAGTAGCGCTCATGATTATGAACATCGGCAGCTTCAGAGCCGGCACCCGGTTTTTGAGCAAAGCGGCCAGCAGCGTGAAGACTATCAGGATGCCCGCGGCGATCAGCACGGTACGAATTCCCAGACTGGCGATCTGCTGTTCGAGGTCTCCGGAAGCGAAATGGGTTAAAAATGACATCGTTTATTAAATAAGGTTCGAACTTTTTAATTTTAATGTTTAGGGCCGTTTGATCCTATTACAGGGACTATAGCACGACTGCTTCTTTATGCTCAAGCTTTAAAGTCATGCTACCATAAGCATTAATGAAATTATGGTATCAATCCTCGGCCGAGGATGTTCTTAGCCAGCTCAAAGTTACATCTGATGGCCTGTCGGCGGCTGAAGCTGAGCGTCGGCTCGACGAATACGGGCCCAACCAGCTGCAGGCCGCCAAAAAGCTCAATCCGTTCAAGTTGTTCTTCGGGCAGTTCAAAGACGCACTTATAATCATTCTTTTAATCGCTGCCGCCGTATCGTTCGGCCTGGCTTTCGTGGAGGAAGATGGCAGCACCAAAGAATCCATCCTGATCTTCACGATTGTCATCGCCATCGCGCTGGTGGGCTTCTTTAACGAGTACAAGGCCGAAAAGACGGTTGAAGCGCTCCGGAAGCTGGTCGGCTTTAAGGCCAGGGTCCGCCGTGGCGGCAAGACGGCCGAAGTTGATGCCCTTAACCTGGTACCGGGTGATGTGGTGCTGATTGAGGCCGGGCAAAAAGTGCCGGCCGACATCCGCTTACTCGAAGTCAGCGATCTGTCAGTCAACGAAGCCAGCCTGACCGGCGAGTCGGTTCCGGTCAGCAAAAAGACCGGCGCGATCAGCGGCTCGGTAGCCTTAGGTGATCAGAAAAACATGCTGTTTGCCGGCACGCTGGTGACTAACGGGACGGCTATCGGCGTGGTGGTTGCCACCGGCCAGCGCACCGAAATCGGCAAAATCGCCGACCTGGTCAACAGCGTTGAAGCCGAAACCACGCCGATGCAGGCCAAGCTGGACGATCTCGGCAAGAAACTCGGCTACTTCATTGCCGTCATCTGTGTAGTGGTGTTCATCATTGTGTTCTTCTTTGTGCGCGAGTCGGCTGACCGCGAGCTGCTGTCCCGGCTGATCTTTGCTTTCACGGCGGCCGTCGCCCTGGCCGTGGCGGCGATACCCGAAGGGCTGGCCTTTGTCGTCCGGATCAGTCTGGCCCTGGGGGCCCGGCGGATGGCCGGCAAAAAAGCCCTGGTGCGCAAGCTCTCGGCTGTCGAGGCGCTGGGCTCGACCGACACCATCTGCTCTGACAAAACCGGCACGCTGACCAAGGGCGAAATGACCGTCAGATCGGTTTATGTCGCCGGGCGGCTCGGCCAGGTCAGCGGCAGCGGCTACCAGACCGCCGGCAAGATAGAGTTCGACGGTGCCACCCCGGCCGCACTGGAGCGCCTGCTTAAAATCGGTGTGCTGTGTAACAACGCTGAACTGAAGAATGATATGGTTCTCGGCGATCCGACCGAAGGCGCTTTAATCGTTTCCGGTTATAAAGCCGGCCCGAAGCCCGACTCGATCAAAAGTGCCAACCCCCGTCTCAGCGAAGTGCCGTTCAGCAGCGAGAGAAAGCGCATGAGCACCGTCCACAAAACCAGGGACGGCTATCTGGTCGCGACCAAGGGTGCTGTCGAAATGGTGCTTAGCTGCTGCGACAGTTATCTCGACAAGAGCGGCAAAACAAAGCCCCTAACTCCGGCCGCCAAAAAGCAAATCCTGGACATCAATCAGCAGCTGTCCGCCCAGGCGCTTCGGGTGCTGGCTTTCGCCGACAAGACGCTCAAGCAACAGCCCAAAGGTGCCGCCGCAGTCGAAAAAGGCCTGACTTTCGTCGGCCTGCAAGCCATGATGGATCCGCCCAGAACCGAGGTGATCGAGGTGGTGCACCGCGTCCAGGCCGAGGCCGGCATGCGGGTTATCATGATCACCGGCGATTACATCGAAACCGCCAAAGCTATCGCCGAGGAAATCGGTCTTCAGGGCGAAGCCGTCTCGGGCAGCGAGCTTGATGCCATGAGCCAGGCCGAGTTCGAGAAGCGGGCCGAGGACATCAGCGTTTACGCCCGGGTCAACCCGGAGCACAAAATCCGTATCGTTCAGGCGCTTAAAAAACGGGGGCACCAGGTGGCCATGACCGGCGACGGGGTTAATGACGCGCCGGCTATCAAGGCGGCCGACATCGGCATCGCCATGGGCATAACCGGCACGGACGTTTCCAAGGAGGCGGCCGATCTGATTCTGCTGGACGATCAGTTCCTGACAATTATCAGCGCCATCGAGGAGGGCCGCGGCATCTTCGACAACGTCCGCAAGTTCGTGAACTTCCTGATCAGCTGTAACATCGCCGAGGTTATCGCCATCGTGCTTGGCATCGTATTCTTTAACGACCTGATTCTGACCGCCGCCCAGCTGTTGTTTATCAATATTGTGACTGACGGATTGCCGGCGATAGCCCTGGGCAGCGATCCGGCGCAGCGCAACGTGCTGCAGGCCAAGCCGGGGCGTTTCCAGGAAGCGATCGTCTCCAGGCGCGTTTGGGCCGAAATCTTTATTTTCGGTCTGCTGATGAGCCTGCTGATCATCGGTCAATACTGGTACAACCACACCCGCGAAGGGGCCGTGGCGGCTGTGTCGGCGGCCTTCAGCGCGATGGTCATTTATGAGCTCGTCCGGTTGATTGACATCAGGACCGATTATCGGATTAAGTGGTTCTCAAACCCGTGGCTGAGCGTGGCGATCGCCTCGTCTTTCCTGCTGCAGATTGCGGTTCTTTATGTGCCGGCGCTGGCCCGTTCTTTCGGTGTCGGACCGCTCAGCAGTCACGACTGGGTGATTGTAGTCATCGGTTCGGCGGCCCTGTTTATTGTCATGAAGCTGCTCAATCCGGTGCTGGACCGCGCCATTCACAAAGAAATCACCACCTAAAAGCCAGCTATTGACAAAGCGCTCATGGTTATGTATACTATGTAATGTTGTTGACAAATATAAAAACAACGTAGAAAGGAACATAAAAAGATGGCAGACAAAGTAAACGTCAAAGTAAAGAAAACCGATAATACTCAAGCCAAGAGCAGCGCTTCGCAAGAGAACGAGGCTAAGGCCCTGCTGGCTAAGATGCAGGCTAAGCAGGACGCCGGCGACTGCCCGTTTTGTTAAAGCAGGCGCCCCCCGCTGTTTAAAAAAATTTGCGCCAAACCGCCCCTTTTAGCGAGTAAGCAAAGTCAAATTTAATTTGCTTATGGCTAAACATTGTGATTGAGTGTAGGTAAATAACGCGCGTTAAAGTCTAAAATGCTAAAAGACATACCCGAAGCAATTCCCGACAGGCCGGAAACGACTGCGGGTTCGGGCGGGCCGACTCCGGCTGAAATTCAGGCCAATACCGCGCGGTTGCTTGCCAGCTACGCCGACTACGCCGATGACTACCTGAGTGCCGGCCGCGGACCGCAGGTCCTGGTTGAAGCCGATCTCGGCCGGGTGACACTTGATCCGGTATTGCTCAGGGCAAGTCTAAATAGCGCGAATCCGGACAAGAACGTGGCCTATAACTATCAAACCTGGCGCCGCTAACCAATTAACCCCGGACGGGGTATAATGTCACCGGCTATGCTCGGCAAAATCAAAAAGTACCCTTGGAAAGATTGGCTCAAGCACGCCCAGGACGTCCGCTACCTGGGCCGGGCGGCTTTTTTGGTGATCGTTCTGCTGGTGACCTGGAGCAGCGTCCGGGTCATCCAGCTCAATTACGAACTGCAGCGGCGGATTTCCGAACTGCAGCAGAAAAACGCTGTCCGGCAGCTGGAAAACTCCAATCTGGAATTAAGAAACGAGTATTTTAACACCGACACGTATCTTGAGCTGGCGGCCCGGCGCCAGTTCGGCCGCGCCGCCCCGGGCGAAAAACTGCTGGTAGTACCGGAGGAAGTTGCCCTGGCGCACACCGTGGAGCTACCTAGTGAGACCGCCGCCGAAACTCCGGAGCCGGATTCCGATAAACCGGGCTATCAGCGGAATTTCGAAGCCTGGATGGAATTTATTTTCAGAAGCGGCGGCCGCGAACAGTTATAGCCGCTCCCTAAAAAGGCAGCCGGACGTTAAGTATCTTGCTGCTGCGTAGCCTGACAGACGCTACAGTGCAGAGGGTAAGGAGGCGGCTTATGAACAAGTACGGACCGAAAGCGCAGCAAGAAGTCGAGAAAGCCATGCACGAATTCAAGCGCGGCAAACTCAAAAGCGGCGCCAAAAGCCAGGACAAGGTTAAAGACCCCAAGCAGGCCGTAGCCATTGGTTTATCAAAGGCCCGGGACAAAGGTGCCAAGGTGCCCAAAGCCAAAGACTAGCTTCTGCAAAGCCCCGCCCGTGTCATAATAAAAGGGTGAAAGCAGGCCGACCGGGACAGACAATTCGGGGACGACGACTGATTCTTGTTGCCGCTGCGACGGCATTTGCGGGGTTGGTGGGGCTGGTTCTGTGGCAGGGAAGCCAGGAGGCCGAGCGCCAATGGGCGGTGGAAGCGCCGGAGACGCCGCCGGCCGCGACTGTGCCGGCCAGCCTGAGCAGCCGGCTGCTTTTCTTTGGCGACATGTACTGGGGCCGGGACGTCAACCGCCGGGCGCAGGCTAGCGAACTCAAAGAGAAGTTCCCGTTTTCCGGGCTTCACGAATTCGACCGGGAGGCTTACGACGCCTGGATAGCCAACCTGGAGTGTCCGACGGTGCCAGGCGTTAATCAGCCGTACGCCGCCGAGGTTAATTCACTGATTTTTAATTGCCCGGTGGCTTACCTGCCGGAAGCGGCCCAGTGGTTTGACGCCGTCTCGCTGGCCAACAACCACACCGCCAACCAGAACGGCCAGACCGGACTGGACGCTACGCGTCAGCAGCTGGATAAACATGGCATCCAGTACTTCGGCCACTACAATCCGGAAATCTTAGATGACGTTTGCGAGGTGATTTCGCTGCCGGTACGGGTGACAATGTCGGACGGCGGAAGCCGCCAGGCCGAATTGCCGGTCGCCCTATGCGGCTATCACGGCCTGGACGCCGTGCCGTCAGCCGACTCGCTGGCCGTCATGCGCCGCTACGCGGCCGTCATGCCGGTGTTCGCCTTTCCGCACATGGGTGCCGAGTACGTCGCCACCGCCGATGCTCACCGGGCGCGCGTTTACCGTGAAATGATCGACAGCGGCGCTGACGCTGTTCTCGGCGGCCATCCGCACTGGGTCCAGCCGGTCGAAGCTTATAAGGGCAAGCTGATCGCCTACTCTTTGGGAAACTTTATGTTCGATCAAATCGGGGCGGAAACCAATCGCGGGGCGGCGATCGACCTGACGCTTAAAGTAGAGGCCGGCGCCGTTAATGGCGAACAGCTGAACGGTTGGCTGGAGCTGGGCGAGGCTTGCGGTAAATTCCGGGACGACTGCCTGGACCGGATCAAGGAGCGCGGACTTGAGAAGCTGCCGCTGAAATTCAATTACAACACGCCAATTGCCGTGGATGTGAGCGATCGGGTGACCAGCCGGGGAGACGCTGCTCTCCAAGCCGATACGCTGGAGCGGCTTGATTGGTCGGCTGCTGCCGACGAGCTTTAAAAGCCCGAAATTGCTACAATAGAAGGGAAGGGGGCAAGCCGATGGCAAAAATTTATATAACTCAGTACGATTACGACAGAATAATCAAGCTGGTGGAACGCAAGCGCCCGCACGATGAGTTCGATAAGGCGTTGCTCACGGAACTCCAAAGGGGCGAGATTGTTGAACCCAAAGACGTTCCGCCGGACGTTATCACCATGAATTCGCAAATTACTTTCAGCGACGAGACGGGGGGTAAGTGGGAGTACTGGCTGGTATTTCCGGAGGACGCCGATCTGACGCAAGGGAAAATCTCGATATTGTCACCGGTTGGCTGCGCCTTGCTTGGTTACCGTATTGGCGATGAGGTAACAATCAGCACGCCGAAAGGCAACCGTAAACTGACAGTCAAGGAAATCAACCATCAGCCGGAGCGGGAAGGCAAGTTTGACTTGTAGCTTACCGCTGTCGTCCGGTGACTAGAACCCGAGTACCTGATCTATTTTGGGCCGGTCAAAGCCCAGGATGCCCTCTTTGCTGCCGTCGTCTTTCTCGACAACCGTAAAAGGCACGCCCAGCTGGCCGCTGAGCTGGTAGAGTTCAATGGCCAGGTTCTGGTCCTGGTCAGCCCGCTTTTCTTCGTACTCAACCCCGCGGTCTTTAAGGTAATTCTTCAGCATGTGACAGTAGCCGCAGGTGGCTGTTGTGTACATGGTTAACTTTGGCATGGCTATTTCTCCTTTGCTGCCTGATGTCCTCAGGCCTGCTTAATTAATTCGTTTATCAGCGGATTGTCCTGTCTTAGGGTGTAGCATATCCGTCGGCCGTCACGCTCCTTATCGACCAGGCCGGTCAGCTCCAGGATACGGAAGTGCTGGGAGACAGCCGGAGTGGAAATGTGTAAGACTTCGGCAATTTCACTGACGCATAACTGTTTGTCGGCCAGCATCAGTTTGACCATCTTAAAGCGGGTCTTATCACCCAAAGCCTGCATGGCGCTGACTAGTTTTTCTTCCTGGCGGGACAATTTGGTGCGGTGTCTGGTCAAAGTAAACATATAATCATTTAAGCAAATACTTAAACAATAGTCAATCACCAAGTCATTTAATAAATAAGTCAGCTTCAGACAAAACGACAATTGACCACAGCCCGCAAAGCCGCCAGCATCTCGGGGTCGCTGCGGATGTGACCGCCATTAACCCACTGCAGAATCATGTTGGAGCCGTAGGCTTGGGCGAGTTCGTAGGCGCTGGCTGGCGGGGTGCAGTTGTCGAACCGGCCCTGGACGACGTAGGCCGGCAAATGCTTGATTTTACCAATGTTTTCAAGGATGTAGTTATCAGGTATAAAGCAGTCGTTCAGGAAGTAGTGCGTTTCGAGTTTGGCCAGGGAGATCGCTACATCGCTTTTTTCACTAAGAATATCCTGTTCCAGCTTTGGTTTATCGTAACGGATTGATACCAGCGTCGATTCCCAGAGTGACCACTCCAGCGCGTACTTTTTGGCTTCGGCCTTGTTTTTGGAGTGAATTTTAGAAGCAAAAAATTCGGTGACGATACGGCCGCTGCCGCGGTGTTCCTCCGGCACCAGGCTGATAAACCGCTCCCAGGCTTCGGGATAGTTATAACGGGCGTGGCCGCCGGTAATCAGGTCGTTTTCCGATTGCCGCCCCAGATAAATCCCCCACATGACCATACCGCGGACCTTGTCGGGGTGGCTTAAGGTGTACATCAGTGTCATGGTCGAACCCCACGAACCGCCGACTAAGTAGACTTTGCCTAAATCCAGATGGCGGCGCAGCTTCTCGGTGTCGGCTACAAGCTTTTGGGTGGTATTGTGTTTGGTTTCGGCGAACGGCGTGCTTTGGCCGCTGCCGCGCTGGTCGAAAAAGATCACCCGGTGCCGCTCGGGATCAAACAATAGCCGGTTGCTGGCGCTGAAGCCGCCGCCGGGTCCGCCGTGGAAATAAATTATCGGCGCCGCTTCGGGATTGCCCCAATCTTCCCAGTAGATTTTATGGCCGTCCCCAACGCTTAAATGCCCGCTTTTATTAACGTGATTTTCAACCTCGTTCATAACGTAAGTATAGCCTAGAACAACAGCATGGTCAGGGCCATCAGTCCCATGCCAACGTCCTCGGCCAGGCTGACGGTGCTGAGCGGCAGCTTGATGACGTTGCCCAGGCAGGCGCAGTGAACACCGCTACGGCGGCGAACCTCCTGGAGTACGCCGACGGAGCCGATGCCCATAATCGCCAGAGTGGCCAAGTCACGGCCAGCCGGCCAAAGGTCGGCCAGGTACAGAACAGCCAGGCCCAACTCGATGAATGGATAGGCGTATGAATATAGCTTAAAGCGTTTGGCGATTACGTCGTAGCCGGCAAACATGATGGTGAACATGTTATAGCCGATGAACTTAAAGGCTGAGAATACCAGAAAGAACACGCCCATGAACCAGCGCATGAATTCCATCCAGCCGCCGGCGCCATAATTACGGGTCAGCCACCACGCTACCAGCGTAATGCCTAAAATTACGCCAGCCAGTTTCAGGTACTCTTTTGGCGAGCTTTCGCCCTCGATCATGGCGTGGTGTTGGTTGTGATCCATATTGGTTTAAGCATAGCAGACACCCTTTTTCGCCGCTTACCCGGCCGGATAAACCTCGTCGCTCCCTTTCAACCATAAAACCA
>CAZMXN010000001.1:179969-185986 GCA_964570275.1 uncultured Candidatus Saccharibacteria bacterium | reverse complement strand
AGCGCGCGATGCATATCGCGGCCCGCGTCCCGCTCTTTCAGAGCTTGACGCTTATCAAAGTGCTTTTTGCCGCGGCCGATAGCGACCCGGATTTTGATGTAGCGCTTCTTGGTCAGTATCTCGGTCGGTACCAGGGTGTAGCCTTGTTGTTTGGCCGCAATCAGCCGGTCGATTTCCCGGCGCTTGGCCAGCAGTTTGCGGCTCTGGGTCTGCTCGCTCTCGTCAATCGGCAGCCGGTTATTGCCGGCAATCGTGGCGTTGATCAGCCACAGCTCACCGTCCTTGATGGTGACGTAAGCGCCGCGCAGATGCCCCTGCCCCATCCGGAGCGCTTTGGTTTCGCGGCCGTTTAAAACAATGCCCAGCTCGAAAGAGTCGCCGAGCTCATAATCATGCCGAGCCCGCCGGTTCCGGATAGTGTTCGGCTGCAATGGACGCTTATTTTTCACAATACCGCTTATTGTAGCAGACTAACAGAGGAATATCTAGACAAAACTTGACAAGTGTGGTATAATAAAAAGATAGTGAAAGAAATCCTTAGCGCCTACACCGAAGGCGAACCTGTAGAAAAGCAGGCACGCGTAGATGGTGCCGGGCTGCACGCAACAAAACCGGAAGAAGCGGCTTTTACTGATGGTCTGCTAAGCGCGGCTTATCAGCAGCAATTGCTGGATGCCGGTTTGGGCAATTCGCAAGACATCCATACAATTGCTCACGAATGGCGGTACGCACCACTTGAGCAGCAGCCCGGCGAGAAGCTGCCCTACGTTCGGTTGGGACAGTACCCGATTGTGCCGGGCGCCCAGACTCGGCCAATAATGTATATCCCTGGCTTTACGGAAGGCATAGTGGCTAAAGCGCCGTTTGCTCTGGCTATGGCCGATCGTGGTGCTGATATCATTGTGCCGGATCAAAACCGCAAGAAAATTCTCAAAGACGCGGCCAGCAAGAAAAGTGCTGTTTACTCGCAAGCCGTCAATTATATGGCGGTGATTGAGGCTGAACAGCTGACACATACACCGATAGATGTTGTTCCCCATAGCTTTGGCGCCAAAATTTTCGACCGGATGATAACTGAAGCCAAAGAGCGTAAGTGGACATGCTTCGACGGCACCAATGCCATTTTTTTAGCGCCGGGCAACAGCGATAGCAGCAAAGGCATCCTCCGACTTGGTGCGCGCTTCGCTGCCAACATGATTTCGGAAACAGTCAAAAAACCCAGGGATGTGCCGGATGAACATGGCGAAATGCTGAAAGCTGGAAGCAAAAATCTGCTGACCAACCTGCCGCGGGCCTGGCGCGAGATCATGGAACTGGCTTACCGCCGCATTGACTACGACAAGCTAATGAAATCGGGCATTGGCTCAGTCGCCGTTCTGGGTTACGCCGATGATCGGCTATTCCCGCACAGGGTCCTGGCCAAACCCATGGCCGAGGCGCTCAGCCACGGCGCTGCGTACGCGACGCCCTACTCTTTGCGCGAAGCAGACGGACGGTTGCGGGGCGGCGATGATGCCACGCACAACGACGAACAATTCAATCCCGAACGGGTTGCCAACGCCGTTTCTCAACTCCTACGCCTTAGTCACCAGCGGGCTGACTAGGGTTTTCCCGTCTGCAGCGGACCGGATCACTGGGCCGTTGGGCCGGTGAGGCGGGCGATCTCGTCTTTGGCCGTGTTCCAGAGGCTTGGCTCGTTTTTGTGGATTTTGCGCCAGTACCACCACTCTACTCCCCAGAGGTCAAAAGTTCGAATCCCGGTAGCCTCGGCATAACTGAAACGGTTTTTGAGCCGCCGGGCGTCGAGTGATTTGTTCTGTTCGGTGATGGAGATATCTTTGATGCTCTGATCGTTCGGTCCCCAGGCTTCGGCCTGAAGCTCGTGAATAATCAGCGGCGTGCCGCTGGTCAACTCGGTAATCCCGCCCAAGAAGCCGTAGAACCAGGCCGGGAACGGATATTCAAAATAGCGCTTGGTGATGGTTTTGTCCCAGACGCGCTTATAAATCGAGACGGCTGAAACGTCCGGCGTCGGCTCGCCGACCGGCCAGCCGAGGGCATTGTTGCTGCGGCTGACGATTAGGGGCGTTTCGGGGTCAAGCTGCTTGACGAAATTATATTCGTCCACCAGTCGCTCGCGGCTGTGGTCCGGACAAATGCCAAAGACCTTGAGGAAAAATTCGTTTTCCAGCTGGTAGCTTTCCAGCGCCGGGCTGTCCTTATAACGCTCAATGACTTTGCCCATGTAGGTTTTAAGATGCTGACTCCACTCCGACATTTCCATTTGTTCGGCCCAGGAAGGCATGTGGCATTCCGGCCAGCGCGGCTGACGCAGGCCCAGGGCCAGCGAAACTTTGGCGCCGTATTTTTCGGCCATTTGAAATTGCCAGTCCAGATCGGAAAAATCGTACTTGCCTTGTTCCGGCTCGCCCTCGTCCCAATAGCTGACGAAGCGGAAGCGCCGCAGGCCCAGGTCTTCAATCATGGCCCTAAGCGTGTCCTGCGGAATTAACTCGAAGTGTCGGGCGTAACGCGGAATGAACGTCGCGCCGATTTGCAGCGGCTCGTCGGCATGACGGGCAATGTACCAGCGGGCGATACCGTACATGGTGCCAACCATCACGACCACAATAGCGACGATCACAGCCGCAACGCGTTTCCAGAGCCCGGTCTGCTGCCACCAGTGTCTGGCGCGCCGCGGATGGAGTTTGGCCGCCTGATGTCGCAGGCGGGCGCGGCGGGTTTTGGTTTTAGCTTTAGCTTTAGCTTTTGCTTTTGGCATTCTGTTACTATCTATTGACGAGTCCAAAGGACCTTATTAGGAATTATTTTAAGCATGAGCTCCTTAGCAATAGTTATACCAGCTTACAACGAAGAACGCCATCTTAAAGCGTGTCTGGACGCCATCGCGGCCCAAATTAAAGCGCCGGACGAAGTCATCGTGGTTGACAACAACTCGACCGACCAAACGGCGGCGATTGCCAAAAGCTATCCTTTTGTGCGGGTCATTCGGGAGCCGCGCCAAGGTATTGTCTTTGCCCGCAATCGGGGCTTTAATGCCGTTAAGTCAGACCTGATCGGCCGGATTGATGCCGATACCATCCTGCCGCCGGACTGGGTGGAGCGCGTCAAAGAGTTCTACGCCGACCCGGCTTACCGCGATCAGGCTCTGACGGGCGGCGGCTATTTTTACAATATCCGGGCGCCACGGTTTGTGGCCTGGAGCCAGAACCAGGTGGCATTTCGAATGAACCGCTTGCTGCTCGGCCACTATATCGTGTGGGGTTCGAACATGGTCTTGCCGCGCCGGGTTTGGCGGGCCGTCAGAGGCTCGGTTTGTCTGGATCAGGACATACACGAAGACCTGGATCTGGCCATTCACCTGCATCGCCAGGGTTATGAAATCGCTTACCGCGCCGGCATTGAGGTCGGCGTTAAGATGCGCCGGGTCCGGTCGGACCTCTCCGCTCTCTGGGGCAATCTCATGTGGTGGCCGCGCACACTCCGGATACACGGTTTGAAGACCTGGATTTTCGGCTGGCTGGGCGCGATCTTCATGCTGGCCTGGGTGCCGGTGGCCTACGTGGCCGAGTGGCTGGCCCGGTTATTCGGCCGCGGCAAGCTGACCGATTAAAGCCCTATTCGGCCGGATTGGAGGTGTAGCCGCCGTACTCGTTGGGTTCGGGTTCGCAAGCTGTCCACAGGCCGCGGCCGGCTTCCCTGGCCTCCTCGCCTAAAAGTCTGAACTCTTCCAGCTTATCGAACGGAAAGCTGGTGTAGGCAAAGCCGTAACCCTGCTTGATTATCTCGGCATTGACCAGCCGGCCGTCAGGCAGATAAACGTAGCGCAGCAGCCGGTTGTAGCGGTCACGGTTGCCGCTGGCGGCGTCGGCTGCCAGCCGGACAGGATTATCGCCGATCAGATTGCTGGTAAACTCGCTGGCGGCTGTGCCAAAACACTGTACCGGCTTGCGCGGATCATGCGTTTCCGGCGTGTCGACACCGATGAACCGGACCCGTTCCCGGCGGCCGTTCATGTCAACGGTGATGGTGTCGCCGTCCTCAACGCTGACTACCCGGTAAGTGCCGGCCTGCAGTTCGGTCACGGTCTGGGAAGCGTAGTCGAACCAGCCGGCTTGATAGCCCAGCGTCAGGCCGAGAATTAAAATCGCCAGCCACAGCGGTGTCCGTCTGGTTATTTTTGGAAGTTTCCTCGGAATTTTGCGCCGCATGCTGGCCTTAAGTATAAGACACTCACTTGAAAATCCGCGGATATGTTTTACAATGCCAACCCTATGGGAGAGCTTGCAAACACTGTTTTTAAAAGCGCCGTGAATGATAAAAAGACCCGGTCGGCCCAAGCCGATAACAAACAGCTTAAAGAAGTGCTGTACGAAGGTGTAGCGGCCTTAGCCGATACCACCACGCCGCTTGAGCGCGCCGCTTTCGACCGTCTGTCTCACCATGCCGACATCCGGGAATTCACTCAGGGTTATATCGAGGCTGCCCGGAAGACCGGGGCTTTCAAACGGGAGGCTACGGCATTGTTTTATCTGGCAGGAGAAGTATTTAATTATGCTTGGCAGTTGGCGGATGAGACAGTTGACAGCCAGGCCGAGACCGAACGGCGTCTGGCTATTTGGGTCGATTGCCTGCAGGCCATAGGTTATTCCCACAAGCAGCAGCATCCGGAGCTGAAAATTATGCTGGATTCGAGTTTGCGTCTGTGGGAAAAGCGCTTTGGCGAACTTCAACCAATCGGGTCTATAGCCCTAGCTGCCGCTCAACATACTCAGCCGTAACTTTAGTGCCGTCGATTTTGATGGGCTGCTCATCCTCGCGCGGCGGCTGCAGGTTGCCGCTCAGGCGCTCGAAGTCCTCCTCCGGCATATTGCCCCAGACCCGGGTGTGCTGGTTGTCCGACAGTTTCGTGGCTCGCTCTTTGGCCAGTTCTTTCGGGGTTGTTACCCATATGAGCTTGACTTTGGCGTTGTGGCGGGCGGCGATTTCGCGCATGTGCTGGCGATCCTTGTAATAATTGAAATTCGTATCAAAAATGACGCTTTGGCCGGCGGCCAGCAGGTCCTCGACTTCCCGGTTGAGCGCGCCGTAGAGTTTGAGGTTTTCGTCGTGGGAGTGGGTGGGGGTCGCGAAGCGCTTATGCCGCTCGCGGTCGGCCCAAAGATGAACAGCGCCGGTTAATTGGTGGATGATTTTAGCCGTGGTGGTTTTGCCGGCACCCGGGAAGCCGAGCATCAGGTAGAGGGTGGGCTGTGTCATGGTCCTATCTTAGCACCGATTTTATCCGTCAAAGACAAAAAACCGCTCCGGGAGTGGAGCGGTTTGGGCGCATAAGGCGGCCCTCTCGGCCTCGGAAAGAAGAGCTTATTTCTTGCCTTTGCCGGCGCCGATTTGAATGCGCTTCGGCTTAGGCAGCTCTTTGAAAGGTATGGTGACTTTCAGCACGCCGTTGTCGAAGTGAGCCTCGACGTTGTCGGCGTCAGCGTGTTTGGGCAGAGCGATGCGCCTATAGAAGCTGGCGCTGGACTCGCGCACCATGTAGCTGCGCTTTTTGTCCTCGTCCTCTTCCCTTGCTTTCTGCTCGCCCCTGATCTCAAGCATGCCGTTATGAACATTGACCTCGATCTCGTCACGGTCAAAGCCCGGCGCCTGGATCTCGGCTACCAGCCGCTCGTCTCCTTCGTTGTAGACGTCCATGGCGGCCAGGTGCTGCCGCGATGCGGCACCTGCCGGCAGGCTGAAGAAGTTGTTGAACATGTCGTCCAGTTGACTGTGCAGGGAGCTGATGCCGGCGAACGGATCCTCCCAGCGAATCATGTTTTTCATGTTGTGCCTCCTTTCTAATTACGTTTTATGGTACTTAGATTGGCGGGTTCCCTACCACTTATAATTGTAAGCAATTAGCACTCTAAAGTCAAGAGTGCCAACCATAACCGGCTCGGGGAGTTAGTAATCGATGCCTGGATTAGCTAAGAATTTATCGTCAAAGTGATGCT
>CAZMXN010000001.1:155632-179869 GCA_964570275.1 uncultured Candidatus Saccharibacteria bacterium | reverse complement strand
CTGTTCCAGCGACAACAAGCCGTCATGGACGGCGTTGTTGATCTCATCGCAGATCACCAGATCGTATTTGCCGCTGGTTGCGCAGCTTAGCGCCTCCTTGTAAGTCTCCAGCGCGGCCTGCTTGTGCTGTTCATCGCTGATGTGTTTTTCGCTTAATTCGCCGGCTTTATAAAACCCCTTGCCGCCCTTGTAGAAATGGAGCTGATCTTTATACAGGGGCAGAATGTCACGGATAAAAACATGCTCGCCGACGCCCCAGTACTTGATGAACTGAATAAAAGCCACGTTCCAGCGGTTGCCGAGCGCTCTGGCCAGCAGACCGACGCTGGCGCTGGTCTTACCCTTGCCCTCACCGGTGTAAACCACCACCACAGCCGGTTTGGTTTCATAATCCTCAAAAGCCATATCAGCTAGCAGTATACCAGTCGCCGTCCTGGCCGGCAGTTGTGCCGTCGGGCTGGTCGGGTTTCGACTGGTGCGGTGTTTGGGTCAGCAGGACGAACTCGGCCAGCACCCGCAGGCGGTGCAGGCGCGTCTGCCACATCAGCTCCGGGCTGTCCTTCTGGTCGCGGCGGCTTCTGATGTCCTGAAGAGTCGGGTCGATCCGGGCCAGCGCCTCGGCCCCTTCGTTGAAATCAAAGCTGAAATCGGTTTCGGTTTCCAGGTATTGCCGGACTAAGGCGGCCGTATTGTCATCGGTTTCGCCGTTGTCGCTGCTTAAGAAACCCAGCGTGGCCCGCAAAACGACAGCCGCGTCCTGCTTCAGGCGATCGTCAAGCTGTCTGACGATTGTTCGCTGCAGATCGCTGATTTCTTCCTCTGGTATGGGTTCGAACCAGCTTTCCGGAACCGGTACGTAATTGGTTATAGGCACCTCCTATGCAATTACAGTATACCACCCCTGTTTGCGAAGCTGAAGTTATTTATCTTGCTTGTCGTCCTGGGAGATGTTGGCCAGCATCTGCAGGACCACGAACAGCAGCGTGCCGAACACCAGCGCGGTTATCGGGATAACGACGTACCACTTGGGGGCCGAAATCTGATGAGCGGCGGCTTCGGTGGCCGACTCGTGGACTTCGCCGGCATGCGCGAAAATATTCATGATATTCATGACTCTATACTATCACCATTGCCGGGCGGTCCTGCTATACTGAATGTTGTGAAAACCGTTCCGAAATCTTTAATTATTGCCGCCCTGGCCGGGTTCGTGGCCGGCTGTCTGTGGCTGCTGGCGGTTCGATTCTTCCTGGCGGTCAACACCGAAACGCACTATCACGCCAACTTCGCGCTGTATATCGACGGTCAGAAGGACGAGTTCGATAACTTTACTTTTTATGAAGAGGTGCAGAGTTGCAGCGGCGATCAGCTGGACAACCCCCGGGCCCGGGCCCATATGCACGACCGCATCAATCACGTGGTTCATGTTCACGACAACGCCGTGACCTGGGGACATTTCTTTGCCAACCTGGGCTACGGCCTGACCAACACGGCGCTGAAAACCGACAACGGTGTTTTTGTCGACGGCGTGGAGGGCAAAGAGCTGCGCTTTCTGGTTAACGGCGAAGAGGTTCAGACCGTGGCCAACCGGGTCATTGGCGATCAGGACGTTTTACTGGTCAATTACGGCAGCGAGGACAGCGACGAACTGGTTCGCCGCTACGACGACATCCTTAAAGACGCCGACGAGTTCAACCAGCGAACCGACCCCAGCAGTTGCAGCGGCGGCCGACCGCTGACGTTTGGCGAGCGCTTCCGCCAGGCCCTCGGCTTTTAAAGTCCGTGATTAAAACGGTTGCAGAGGCGCGGCCTCCCCTGTTATACTTTTTGCTGGCATTTGCGGAAAAAGTGTATTAGCCGCAACGAGGGCGGTCAGATTGACCGTGCTTACCCTGTAAGAGGAGATACGTTTTGCTTAATTTGTTTGCCGCTGAAGACATCCACATCAGCCTCAAGGCCGAGCCGCTGTTTCATCTCGGCCCCCTGACAGTGACCAATTCGATGGTTTACGGTTTGCTTTGCGCCCTGCTGCTGGTCGGTGTTATGGTCTGGGCCGCCCGGCGGATTAATCTGCGGCCCCGCAACCGCGCCTCCCTCTCCATCATCGAAATCATCGTCGAGTACGTGATCAATCTTCTCAGCGGCCCGTTCGGTACCCGGGAGCGCGCCGCCCGGTTCGCGCCCATCTTCGGCGTCTTCTTTGTCTTTATTCTCTTTAACAACATCATGGGTATCCTGCCGATTGTCGGTCCGGCCCTCGAATACAATCACACGCCGGTCTTCCGGCCGTTTACGGCCGATTTAAACGGCACCGTCGCCATGAGCGTGGTGGCGATTCTTTTCGTGCAGTACCTGAGCATTCGCGAGCAGGGCGGCAAAAAGCATCTTCAGCACTATTTTTCCGATAAGCCCCTAAACCCGATCAATTTCTTCATCGGCCTGCTGGAAGTCTTTGGTGAGCTGACCCGCATCCTGTCGCTTAGCCTGCGATTGTTTCTAAACACCGCCGTCGGCGAGATTCTGATCGCCGTGTTTACCAGCATGATTCTAAGCGGCGGCCGGACACCGCTGGCGGTGATTCCGATCCTCCTGTTTGAATTACTGGTGGCCTATATCCAGGCCTATGTGTTTACGGTGCTGGCTGGCACCTACCTCGGGATGGCGATTGCCCATGCCGACCATGACGACGAGCACGCCAGCCAACCCGGCGTTTCACCCGATGATCACCGTCCTGCTTATATTCCTGCCGAGGTCGAGGGCAGAGGGATGCACGGTGGTTAAAGTTTTATAAAGGCGTGTTGGGCGGCAAAAGCCCTGAAAATAAACGTCTAAAACTCCTGAGTTAAGGGTTAAATTAAGGGAAATATTTAAGGGAGAAAAATATGGAAGAAGTAATGGCAAAATCAATCATGCTGGCCTTCGCGTTCGCTGCCGCGGCGCTGGGGTTGGGCCTGGTTGGTTCCAACTACATGAAAGCGCTTGGTCGCAACCCGGAAGCCGGTAAGGCGGCCGGTCAGATTATCATTATCGCGGCCATGATCGAAGTAACGGCGCTGTTGGCTTTCCTGCTTGGCGCGTTCCTGCTCTAAAGAAGGTTTAATACAAGGAGACGACAACCAGAATGGTAACCACGACATTACAAATGTTCGCAGCAACCGAGGAAGAGGCCGGCATTGCCGCTCTCGGACTTGACCCGTTGGCAATTCTTGCCCAGGCGGTTACCTTTCTGGTGCTCTTCTGGGTTATCAAAAAGTACGCCTTAGAGGGCATTGTCCGGACGCTGCAGGAGCGGCACCACAAGATAGACGAGGGTGTGCGCCTTGGTTTGCAGATGGAAGCCGAACAGGCGGCCCTGCAGGAAAAAATTGAGGCTGAGTTACGGAAGACCCGCGTTGAGGCCGACCGGATCATTGCCGAAGCCCATCAGGAGGCCGGCGTGCTGATAAAAGAAGCCGAGACCAGAGCCAGCGCTAAAGTTGACCAGATGCTGGCTGACGCCCACGCCAAGATAGACGAAGACATGGTCAAGGCCCGTAAGGAGCTGGAAAAGGACCTGCTGGTGCTGGTGGCTGAAGCGACTGAGGCGGTAATTGAAGAAAAGCTGGACGCTAAAAAAGATGAATCGCTGATCAAACGGGCGCTGGCCGGTATGGGAGTCCGCCGATGAGCGACCGGCGTGAGCTTACCAGAGCCGTTTATTCCCTGCTTAGCGCGGCTAAAAACCGCCAGCAGCTGGCCGACAAACTGGCGGCCTATCTGATAAGTGAGCGGCGGACCAAGGAAGTCAACGCGCTGCTGCGCGATCTGGAAGCGCTTCGCCTGGATGAGGACGGCATTCTGGAAGTCAGCGTGACAGCCGCCCGGCCCGTAAGCGAGGCGGTCCGGCGGGAAATCAAACAGCTGTTTGAAGCCAAAGAAATTATCATTCACGAAGAAATCGACCCGGCCCTTTTGGGCGGTGTTAAGGTGCAGGCGCATGAGGAGAGGCTGGATCTCAGTGTGCGGGCACGTTTACAGCGCTTAAAAACCGGTGCATAAGGAAAGGACAACCAAGTGGCAACAGATATTACCATTAAAGAACTGAGCAAGGACATCCGCGCGGCCATCGAGCGGCTGAAGGACCGGCCGGAGATTGAGCAGGTCGGCGTCGTGACCCGCCTGGGTGACGGCGTGGCCTGGATTTACGGCCTGCGCTCCTGCGGCTACAACGAAATGATCGATATCGAATCCATTGACGGCGGTACCGTCACGGCTTTTGCTCTTAACCTGGGCGACGATGAGATCGGCGCCGTGCTGCTTGGCGATGAACGGCTGGTCAAGGCCGGCGCCGGCGCCCGGTTGACGGGACGCATTCTGGAAGTGCCGGTCGGACCGGAGCTGGTCGGCCGGGTGGTCAACCCGCTTGGCGAGCCGTTGGATGACCGCGGTCCGGTCAAAGCCTCGCACACCAGTCCGGTCGAACGGCCGGCGCCGGGCGTACTGGACCGCAAAAGCGTCCATGAACCCTTGATGACCGGTCTGATCGCCATTGACGCCATGGTGCCGATTGGCCGCGGTCAGCGCGAACTGATCATCGGTGACCGCCAAACCGGTAAAACCGCCGTCGCGGTCGATACCATGATCAACCAGCACCGCCAGGGCACCGGTGTTATCAATATTTATGTCGCCATCGGTCAGAAACTAAGCAAAATCGCCCGTCTGGTGGAGCGGCTCAAGCGCGAGGGTGTGATGGAGCAGACGATTGTAGTGGCCACCAGCGCCGCTGATCCGGCTTCCCTGCAATACCTGGCGCCGTACGCCGCCACGGCCATGGGCGAGTATTTCCGCGATAGCTCCCAGCACGCCCTGATCATTTATGACGACCTGACCAAGCACGCCGCAGCTTACCGTCAGATGTCGCTGCTGCTGCGCCGCCCGCCGGGTCGCGAAGCCTATCCGGGCGATGTCTTCTACCTGCACAGCCGGCTGCTGGAGCGGGCCGCTAAAATGAGCGACGAACAAGGCGCCGGTTCACTGACGGCCCTGCCGATTATCGAAACCCAGGCCGGTGACATCAGCGCCTACATTCCGACCAACGTGATTTCCATTACCGACGGCCAGATCTTCATGGAAACCAACCTGTTTTATCAGGGTATCCGGCCGGCTATCTCGGTCGGTTTGAGTGTCAGCCGGGTCGGTGGCGCCGCCCAGACCAAGGCGGTTAAGAGCGTGGCCGGCAACCTGCGCCTGTCCCTGGCCCAGTTCCGCGAACTGGCGGCCTTTGCTCAGTTTTCGACTGATTTGGACGCCGAAACCAAGCAGCGCATTGAGCGCGGTCAGCGCTTGACCGAGCTGCTCAAGCAGCCGCAGTACTCCCCGCTCAGCGTCTGGGAGCAGACCGCTCTGCTGCTGGCCGCCAACGAAGGCGCGTTCGACAAAGTGCCGGTCAACCAGATCAAACAGGCGTCGGCCGCTTTGATCAATGAGCTGCAGCGTCAGCACAAGAAAGAAATGGACAAGCTCAATAAGGGTGACAAACCGGACGAAGCAACCGCGAAGCTGATTCTAAAAGCGGCCGGCAGCGTCGCTAGAACCTATGAACCTAAAGAAGAGGCAAAGGCGGAAGCGTGAAAACGATAACAGAGGCCAAACATGGCTAATACCATCGCCTTAAAGCGCCGAACCCAGTCGGTTAAGAATATCCGGCAGATCACCAAGGCAATGGAGCTGGTCAGCGCCAGCAAGATGCGCCGGGCCCAGGAGCGGGCTCTCAAAAGCCGTGAATTCCGTAATCTGGCCCGCCGGATTCTGGCCCGCCTAAGCGAGCTGACCGATGTGCGCAAGCACCCGCTTTATGCCCAGCGGCCGATGTCCCGGCGCCTGCACGTGCTGATAACCAGCGACCGCGGTCTGGCCGGGGCCTTTAACAGCAATCTGCTACGCCATTTTACCCGTGAATTACAGGCCGACCAGGCGAACGGCGTGGCCAGCTCGGTAATTCTGATCGGCAAGCAGGGCGCCCGCATTATTCCGCGGCTCAAAGGCGTGGAGGTCGTCGCGGCCTACACTGATTTTCCGGAACGGCCGACCGCCAATGACCTCCGTCCCCTGCTCGACACCATCACCCGGCGGTTTATTGACAAAGAGACTGATCGCGTCGAAGTCACCTACACCGACTATATCTCGAGCATAAACCAGGAGGTCAGGTCCGAGGTGCTGCTGCCGGCCGCCGTCCAGACCAGTCGGGTGCCGGAGGCGCTTAAAGAGGCGGCTGTCGAGCCGACCCCGGAGGCGGTGTTAAACCAGGTGACCGAGCGGCTGATTGAAGTCAAGTTGCAACAGGCTTTCTTCGAGAGTCAGGCTTCCGAGCAGTCATCGCGCATGATGGCCATGAAGAACGCGACCGACAACGCGACCGACCTGATTGATGACCTGACCCTGGCGTTTAACACCGCCCGCCAGGCGGCAATTACTCAGGAGCTGGCAGAAATAACCGGCGGCGCGGAGGCCATAAAGTAATGTATCGGGTGGCTATGGCGAGCGAACGGGCCGAACAACTGGCCAGCCATTTCAATGACCGGCACGAATATCCGGCTGGCTTCATTGCCGGGCTGACCAGGATGCTTTTAGTCATGGACGGACCGATTGAAGACCATGACGGGCAGCTGGAGCGGGCAGCCTACGGATTTGCCGGCCTGTCCGGCTACGGCCTTGAGGGCGCGGCTCAGCTTTATACCAGAGTCAGACTTGATGTTGAACTCGGTGCCAACCTGTTTTTAGCCGCTAACGATATTAGACAACTAAGTGAGGAGAGCAAATAATGGCAACAGCAACTAAAGCAAAGACCGGGACCGGCCGGATCACTCAGATCGTCGGCGTGGTAGTGGATGTCGAGTTCGGCGAAGGCGGCCTGCCGGCGATTTATAACGCTCTGGAAGTCACCGATGACGGCCGGCAGCTGGTTCTGGAAGTCGCCCAGCACCTTAACGAAACTTCGGTCCGGGCCATCAGCCTGGGTTCAACCGACGGCTTTAAGCGCGGCGCAAAGGTTGTTGACACCGGCGCGCCGATCAGCGTACCGGTTGGAGACGAGACCCAGGGCCGCATGTTCAATGTCATTGGCCAGCCGATTGACGGCAAAAAAGACGCTTTCAAAAAGCGCGCGCCGATCCACCGCAATCCGCCGCTTTTGAGCGAGCAGTCCGGCGAAACCGAAATCCTGGAGACCGGCATCAAAGTCATCGACCTCATCTCGCCCATCACCAAGGGTGGTAAGGTTGGTCTGTTCGGCGGTGCCGGTGTCGGCAAGACGGTTCTTATTCAGGAACTGATCAACAACATCGCCAAATTCCACAGCGGTAACTCGGTGTTTGCCGGCGTTGGTGAGCGTACCCGTGAAGGCAACGACCTGTACTACGAAATGGAAGAAGCCGAGGTACTCGACAAGACTTCGCTGGTATTCGGCCAGATGAACGAACCGCCCGGCGCCCGCTTGCGGGTCGGCCTGTCCGGCCTGACTATCGCCGAGGGTTTCCGCGACGCCGGCAAAGACGTGCTGCTGTTTATTGACAACATCTTCCGGTTTACCCAGGCCGGTTCAGAGGTGTCGGCGCTGCTCGGCCGTCTGCCCAGCGCTGTCGGTTACCAGCCTAACCTGGCTCAGGAAATGGGTGCCCTCCAGGAGCGCATCACCTCGACCAAGAAAGGTTCGATCACCTCGATCCAGGCGGTTTACGTGCCGGCCGACGATCTGACCGACCCGGCCCCGGCGACGACGTTCGCCCACCTGGACAGCACCATCGTGCTTAACCGGGCTCTGACCGAGATCGGTATTTACCCGGCGGTGGACCCGCTCGACTCATCCTCCACTATTCTCGACCCGGAAATTGTCGGCGCAGAACATTACCAGGTGGCCCGCGATGTCCAGCGAATTCTGCAGCGCTACAAGGACCTCCAGGACATCATCGCCATCCTGGGTATGGAGGAATTGTCGGATGAAGACAAGCAGACCGTGGCCCGGGCCCGCCGCATCCAGCGGTTCCTAAGCCAGCCGTTTTTTGTAGCCGAAAAGTTCACCGGCAACCCGGGAGCCTACGTGTCGCTTAAAGACACCGTGGCCGGCTTCAGGGAAATTCTGGACGGCAAACATGACGACAAGCCGGAAGGCGCCTTCTATATGAAGGGCAAAATTACAGAGGTCAAATAATGGTCCGGTTTGAGCTGGTTACACTAGACGGCGTCAAGTTCGGCGACAGCGTGTACGAGGTCGTGCTGCCGACCCCGGACGGCTACATCGCCGTTTTTAAAAACCACGCGCCGGTTATCAGTCTGGCCAGCCCGGGCGTCATCAGTATTCGCCGTGAAGAAAAACACCCCGAAGACCTGATGGAGCACTATGCCACCAACGGCGGCGTCATTGAGGTCGTGGACGATACGGTGCGGGTGCTGGTTGACGAAGCCGATACCGCCGACGAAATTAATGAAGCTGAAATCAATAAGGCTCTGGAGGCCGCCCGCGAGCTGAGGGCTCAGGCCAAAGACCAGGTGTCACTCGATAAGGCCCAAAGTCTGATTGACCGCGAAGCCGTCCGGCTCAAAGTCGCCGAATTGAAGCGTAACCGCCAGTCGAAGTACCGCTAGTATTTAGCGGCGGACGGCTATGTCCTCAACCCCCAAAGCCAGCATGGTGCCGACGGCATCAACGTCGTTGGCGATTTCGTAATCAACCTCATCATACGGATACAGGTCATGGATTTCATCGAAAGTAGCCTTGGCGGCCCAGGTGTCATGATCATAAGTCGGCAGGCCGTGACGCAGGGCTTCGGTTGAATCCAGGGTGAAGCCGGGTCGTTTGTCCAGGATACCGGCCTTGCCGACATGATCGCCGCTGACCATGTTGTAAGGCGCGCCGGCTTTAATGGCGGCCAGAGCCACCTGGCGGCCATTCGGGAAAATGGCGCGACCGGCCAGATTGGCATGAGTTTCGATAAAGCTCCGGGCCCGCTCGCAGGCCTGTTCACTGCCGTACAGGATAGGGTCCTGCTGCCTTAAAATGCCGATAATCTCGTCGCCGCGCTTACCGATAAGCTCACTTATCGCCTGGCGTAGTTTGATATAGCCGCAGCCTATTTCGCCTTCCTGACGTTCGGTATGCAGCTCGATACTGTGCTCGGCGTGATCATCGCTGTGGACGCCGGCTCGTATATCCCTGGCCAGCAGCAGAGGAACCATTGACGCGACAGTCACATCAAAGGGTTGCTCTACGGAGCCCGGTTTGGCCGCTTCCTGCAGCACCATCAAGGTGTAGGCCGTGTTAGCGATGCCGCCGAATATATGAAGGTACAGGTCTTCGCCGACGGCTTCCCGCTCATCGCCGCAAAACTGAGGGTGTGTATGTATGTCCGCCGCCCGGAAGAACTGCTCGCGGGTTTTTAGTAAATCAGTGGTCTGCTCAGGCATAATGTAGTCTCCGGTCATGGTTGGTTCGCTGTCTTTGGCTCCCGTTATTGATAATAATTTTTTAGTTACCGGGCGTCATTTTAAACGAACGATCGTCAGCTGACAAGAAAAAAGCGCCCGAGCAACTGCTGCCGACCGCCTGGCCGGCTACACGAAACTGATAGCTGCGAGGACTATAATAACGATCAAAATTGTAATCAGCGCCAGCAGGATAAAGCCCAGGTAGTTCAGCCAGTGTGTCGGCGGCTTGGGCCGGTTGTTGTCCTTAAGGTCTTTGAGTTGCGGATAAAGCACCGCTTCACCGCCGATCTGCAGCAGCGGGCCAAAAACCGGAATCAGACTGGAAACCGTGCCGATGCCGAACACTTCCATTAAGTGATTTTTAGTCAGGAATTTGATGCGCCGCATGGCCGCCCCGGCCTTGAGGTTGTCATCAAAGACCGGCAGCAGGGCCATCTGATAGCGCAGCCCGGCCCGGACACCCGGGACAATCAATAGCAGACTGCCGCCAAGGATTTTAAGGATGCTCAGCACGGTCACGCCGGCCAGGGTCCAGAATTTGGCGAAAGTGGCCCGGGCGGCTTCTTTGAAGCTGGTGGTCTCGCCCCGGCTGGTTTTCAAGGTAATAAAGCTGATAACGCCGCCGATGAAAACCGACACGAAGAACATGGCCGTCAGGATCAGCACCCCGAGGGCGACAATCAGGGCAATCTGGACGCCGTCCAGCCCGGCGCCGGCGCCGCTCTCAGCAGGCGGGGCGGTCGCGGTTTCTTCGCTTGATCCGCCCAGGAATTGCAGGCCGCCGAGGACCGCGCTGATCACCAGCAGGACGATGGCAATCTTTTTATTGTGCTTGAACAGCTTGTCGAGGCCGCGAAAACACGAACTGAAAGGATTTGATACGTAATCCTGCGGGGCGGAAGCCGGCTGATTAACCGCGTTGCTCATATATAAGTAAATAATACACCAATCAGGCGGCCAGAGCTATGATTTAGTGTGCCCGTTTTGTCTTAACGGAGTCAGCCGCGGGCGATGAGGTCGTCCTCAAAAGCCAGAATACCCTTGTAATCCGGGCTGTACGCACCGGTGTCCGGCAGATCCAGTTCGGTAATTCGCCGCCAGACGGCGGCGATAAGCCGGGTCAGGCGCTCCAGTTCGTCGGGGTCGAATTCGTCCAGGCTCAGCCGGACAATCCGGCCGCTGTCAGCCTGCGGTTCGACGAAACACAGCTCGGCGCTGGCGACGACGCGTTTGCCGTGATACTGCGGCGAGCTGTCCAGCAGCAGCTTGTAAAACAGCAGCTGCTGGCGGTTGAAGTGCAGACTGGCTTTTTTGCTGGCGCTCAGTCCCCTCTCCTGCCAGTCGCCGCCGCCGTCCGGCGCCTTGCCGGTTTTGTAATCGACGACATGCAGCTTGTCGTCATCAACCAGAACGATTTTATCGAGCTTACCGCCCAGGCAGATGTTGCCGCCGCCCCAGCCGCGGACGGTGAACCGGTTTTCGATGATGTCGTCGGCCTGGAAAGTGGCTTTTGATTGTTTGTAAAACTCCGGCAGCACTTTCTCGGCGTGCAGGAGAGCCTTGACTTCGTCGTCCCGGGACAGGTGCTCCTGCTTGAGGGCTTGCTTGAAGTAGCCGACAAACTTACCGGCGCTGGGCAGGACGTTGTTGGTCCGCAGCTCGTTGTGCAGCTGCTCGATGGCCCGGTGGACGCTGGAGCCGAAGCTGCTGCTGAAGCGCTTGGCTTCCGGGAAGCGCAGCAGACTGGTGGTGATAAAGTGTTCCGGGCCGCCGTAGCGCAGGTCCAGGAAATTCTTCAGGTGCGTCGGGCTGAGGCTGTAGCTGTGCAGCTTACCGGCCAGCAACTCTTTCATGGTGGCGCGCGGCAGCTGGTAGCGGGCCCGCCACTCGGTTTCGGCTATGGCTTCGAGAGTTTTGGCGTCCGGCACTTCGATTTCCTGCGGCGCCCACCAGCCGTCACCGTCAAAGTTAAGAAAACGCAGGTCCGCCAGCGGCTTGGCCTTGTGGTCGTGAAGATGAGTGGTCAGCAGCAGCTGGCGTTTGGCCCGGGTCATAGCCACGTAAAGCAGGCGCAGACGATCGCTTTCGGTGTTGCCGCTGGGATAAATCGGCAGGTTTTCCGGCAGCGGGATGGTGCCGAAACCGCCGCGCGTGCCCGGGCCCCAGATCGGATCATTGGTACACAGCAGAAAAACGCTGTCGAATTCCCGGCCTTTGGCGGCGTGGGCGGTCATGACCTGAACGGCATGCGGGCTGTTGGACAGCGGATTGGTATCGAGGATTTTAGTCTGGCTGCGCCGGTACAGCTCCATCAGCTGGAGGAAATCCCGCAGGTAAAAGCGCTCCCGGCCGAAATGATCCCGGGCCGTGTCGCGCAACACGCTCAAGTGTGACAGCAGCTGCATGTACTTGGCGGACTGGTCGTCGCGGTTGGCGCCGCTGAAATAGTGTTCTTTAAACGGCGAAAGTTTCAGGTCGGTCCCGGCCAGCTCCTGGTTGCCGATGATGATGTCCAGCATCGGTTCGAACGGGATCACCCGGACCCGGCCGGCTGCCGCCACCAGCCATTCGGCGATGCGTCTAAGCGCGACATCGTCGGAGGTCAGCATGGTATCCAGCCAGCGCTTTTTATCGGTCTCGGCTTTGACGGCCAGATGATAACGGTCCAACGTGCTTAGCCCCCAGAACTCGAATGTCAGCACCTCGGCCAGTAAATGATCGGCGTCCTGCAGACGGTGATCATTGATGGCCTGCAGCAGCTCAGCCGCTTTCAGCAGCTCGTTAATGCACGGCTCATCCAGAATGTTCTCGCGCCGCTCGTAAGCAATCGGCAGTTCGTGGTGCTGCAGGTACGGGATGAACGAGACCAGCACTTCGTGCCGGGGCGCGATAACGGCGATTTCCTCGGGAACGTGACCGGCGCTTATCAAGCCGGCAATGCGGTCGGCCACCCACTGGAACTCGTGCGCCCGGCCGGCAAACGCTGAGCGGCTGATAAGCGGCTCGTCGGGCTTGGAATGAGCCGTCAGCTGCTTGCTGATATTAAACGATTCGAGCGATACTTCCAGACGGTCGTCGGTCTGGGTGATGATGCGGCGCGAGGCGCTCAATATGCTGTCGTCGGACCGGTAATTGTCGGTCAGCGTAATTACGCTCGGCGAATAGGTTTTGACAAAGTCCAGCATGTTGGAGACCTCGGCGCCCTGGAAGCGCATGATGGCCTGGTCGTCATCGCCGACCACCATGACATTGGGCTGATCAATGCCGTGCCGGACGCCGCTTAAAGCATCGACCAGCCGGTTCTGGGCGCCGTTGGTGTCCTGGTATTCGTCAACCATGATGTACTGATACTGCTCTTCCAGGCTAAGGCGCAGATCAGCTTTGGTCTCCAGCGCGTTGACCACCCACAGCACCATGTCCTCGTAGTCATAAAGACCTTCGTTATCAAGCGTTTTCTGGTATTGCTCAAACAGATCGATAAGGCTTAGAAATTCTTCGTGCCGGCTGCGGGTTTTGAGACAGAAACGGCCGTCGGCCTGCTTGGTGGTATGGCTGCTGCGCCAATCGCCCAACGGGCCGGTCCGGTTGAGCTCGCGGGCTTCGCTGGCGGCCTGGAGCAGCTGAGTGCCGATCATTTTCTTGAGCGGCACGACAAAGCCGACGCCGGGATCGGCGGTTTCAATCAGCGGCCGGATCGACGCCTCGATCTCGTCCAGCCGCTTGATGGCCAACCGGGTGCCGAAAATATCGTTGATGATGTCTTCGATAACCGGATAGGCTGCTTTATTCTGCTTGGCGATTTGGCGTAAGTCGCCGGCGTCCAGACCGGCCTGCTTGATGGCCTTGATGGCTTTCTCGACGGCTTTTATGGACGTGAAGTTGCCTTCCTCGTCCTGGCCGGCAAAGGGGTGGCGGTACGGCAGCGCCGCCAGCAGGCGTTCCAGCAGCGCGAACCGGCTGATGTCGTCAATCGCCTCCAGGCCGCGCTGCCGGTAATCAAAATATTCCGGATTGCGGTGGATAACTTCGTTGCCGAAACTGTGAAAGGTATGAACGGCGATCCGGGCGGCGTCCGGGCCGATCAGCTTCAGCATGCGCCGGCGCATTTCCTCGGCGGCGGCCTCGGTAAAGGTCAGGCACAGGATGCTGCTGGCGCTGATATCGGTTTTTTGCAGGATGTTGCCGGCCCGCATGCTGAGCAGCTGGGTTTTGCCGGTGCCCGGCCCGGCAATGACCAAAAGCGGCCCGTCGATTAGGTCGACCGCCTGACGCTGACGCTCATTAAGGCGCTTATATTCGCTCGCGAAACCTGCCATTTACATCTATTTTACCTGTCCGGCCGGCGAACTGCCAGCCTGCCGGTCCGGACTGCCGGCGGCTTAAGCATAAAACAGATATGAACTTCAGACTAAATCATTGTTAAATATGTCCCTTAGAGGTTACAATATAGCGGTGACGTTATTCGGTGAGGCCTGCCCATGGAGCATTTAGAGAAGTTTCTAAAAAACTATCCCGCCAAGTCCTTCAGCAAAGGTCAGATTATTCTGGTGGAGGGCGAAGCGCCGGCCGCCGTGTATGTGATTAAGCGCGGCGTGGTCGAGACCTACAACCTGACTTCAGAGGGTCAGGAGAAGCCGATTTCGTTTGACGTGCGCGGCGAGATCTTCCCGGTCGACTGGGCTTTTTCAAAAGTGCAGCGGACGCTGTATTATCACGAAGCCTTTACCGACTGCGAACTGTACGCCGTGCCGCGGGCCGACCTGCTTAACTTCGTGCAGTCCAACCAGGGTGCCCTGTACGAGCTGTTTGACTACTTCGTCAACCGGCATCTTAATTATCAAATGCGGGTCAATGCGCTGGAGCAATCCAAGGCGGCCGACAAGGTTCTTTATACCCTGCATTTCCTGTGCCTGCGGTTCGGCCGCGGCGTCCGGCCGGACGTCATCAGAATCCAGCTGCCGTTAACGCATCAGGACCTGGCTAATTTTATGGGTCTGACCCGCGAGACGACCGGCATCGAGCTTAAGAAGCTGGAGAAAGCCGGCGTTATTACCTACAAGCGGCAGAACTACATTGTTAAGATCGACAAGCTCAATGAGCTGTTGGACACCGATTACGGCGAAGCCTGGTCGGACAAGGCCGATCTGGAAATCTAAAATCGCGGGCGGCAAAAAACGGGTGCCGGTTAAGGGCACCCGTTATTCTTTAGCGGCCGGTACGGTAAATGTCGGTCAGATCATCTCGCGCATCTTGAGTTTGCGCCAGCGGCGAGCTTGCAGTTGCTCGGCCCGAAGCTGCCAGTCGTCGGCAATGTCATCTATCAGATCGTCCAGGTCCGCGACTCTGGTTGTCCGAGAGATTAAGCGACGTTTTTTCATCTTACCCTCCACATTACCTTTGTGCCCTCAGCGTAAGCGGTTTATGGATAAAGGACTGCGAGAAAACTCGCATTCGGCGAAGAATAATGTTTTTTGGATTTTGCAAGACCTAAGTTGCCAGCGTTCTGGCGATGAGTTCGGCCAGCTGGCGCGGCGAGGTGGAGCTCTTCAGCATGTATTTGGTGGCGCCCAGAGCGTAGGCTTGCTCCATCTCGTTCGGCATGGACATGTTGCTGAAGACGATGATCTTGACGTCGGGATGATTCTTCTTGGCGTTGAAGACCTTTAAAAACTCCAGACCGCTCATTTTCGGCATCAGCATGTCGAGCAGAATCAGGTCCGGCTGGAAAGACTTGACCTTCTTCAGCGCTTCCTGGCCGTCCTGGGCCCGCTCGACAGTATGGCCTTCTTTTTTCAGAATGATGTCGTAAGTCAGCTTGAGACGTAAATCGTCTTCCACGACCAGGACTTTTGCCATACTCCTACTCCTTACTCGTTTTTGGCAGCTCGACAGTAAAGGTCGAACCCCTGCCTAACTTAGATTTTACGGTGATGCTGCCGCCATGTAAATCCATAATCTGTTTGGCCAGGTACAATCCGATGCCGGAACCGCCGGCCACATTGGACATTTTGTTCTCAATCCGGGAGAATTTTTTAAACAACCGATCGAGATCGCTTTGGTCGATGCCGACGCCGGTGTCGCTGATGCCGATAAGGACTTTGCCGGCCTTCTCCGAGAGATCAATGGTGATTCGCCCGCCGTCCGGCGTGTACTTGCTGGCGTTGCTGATCAGGTTTTCCAGCACCATGCGCAGATGCTCCGGGTCGTAGTCGGCGATCAGCTCGCCGGCCCTGGAATTGACGACGACTTTCTGGCCGCGCTCTTTAAGCGTGCCGCTTTGTTCGGTCAGGATGCTGCCGACCAGCTCGATGATATTGCCCGGTTCCTTACGCATGTTCAGCTGGCCGGAATCGGTTCTGGCCACGTACAGCAGATCATTGACGATGTCCAGCTGGCGCTCGTTGCTCTCATAGGCCAGCTGGATGTACTGCTCCTGTTCGGGTGACAGTTCGCCGGCGTAGCCTTCCTTGATGAGGCCGATGAAGTTCTTGACGGCCGTGGCCGGCGTGCGCAGCTGGTGCGAGGCCAGGCCGATAAACTCGTCCTTGGCCCGCTGCAGGTTGCGGTCCCGGCTGACGTCGCGGAAGACCACGATGGCGCCGATGATATTACTGTCGGCGTCCAGAATCGGCGCGGCCGAGTCTTCGACCGGCACCAGGCTGCCGTCGCGGCGCTCGACCACCGTATGACGCGACAGCGACGCCTTGTTGCCGCTCAGCGCCGCGTAAATAAAATCGTTTTTGCCCTCGCGGCCGGACTCCTGGCGGAAGCTCAGAACCTTATCGACCGGCTGGCCGACGGCTTCGTCGGCCCGCAGGCCGGTTATCTCCTCGGCGGCCTCGTTAAAGAGGATTATCGTGCCGTCCATATCGACCGCGAAAACGCCGTCGCCGATGCTGCGCAGGATGGCCTCGCTTTTGGATTGCTGCTCTTCGGCCGTCAGCTTCTCGTGTTCCAGATCCTCCAGCAGATTGAGCATGGCCAGCTTGGTGTCCTCCAGTTTACGGTTCTTGTCCTCGCTGTCGGCCAGCGAGGCCTGAAGCTCCCGGGTTTTTTGCGCCACCTGGTCTTCGAGCGAGCCGTACAGCGACCGAAGCTGCGCCGTCATGCTGTTGAAGGACCGGGCCAGTTGACCGAGTTCGTCACCGGTATCAATAGTGATTTTCTGGCGGAGGTCGCCGCGCGAAACCCGGTCGGTGACTTGAGTAAGCCGTACCAGCGGCAGGCTGATGGCCCGGGCAATCGTGTAGGCAATGGCCAGCACCGCGAGCAATGTCATTGCCGTCAGGAAAATCAGCAGATTGCGCAGGTTGGTGATGGGGGCCAGAGCTTCGGCCTTGTCCACGACCGAGACCAGCGCCCAATCGGTACCTTCCAGCTGCCTGACTGTCGCCAGAACCTCCTGGCCGTTTAGTCCCCGGCCGCTGATAAGACCGTTCTGGTCGGCTTCCGGGACATGCGCGAATACGTTGTCGTCGCTGCTATTGAATACGGGCAGGCCCTGGCCGTTACCATGCCTTAAGGGGGAGATGATCCGGACCGAGTCATCCTCGGGCAGCCTCTCGACGGCCACGGTTTCACCGGTTTCGCCCTGTCCCGTGTAATCGGTCATGGCTTCGACGAAGTTAGTGGCCCTGACGTCCAGCAGGATAACCGCCAACAGATCACCCCCGGATATTACCGGTCCGGCCAGCTCAAAAACGTAATCTTCGTTTTCGAAAGACAGGGCGGTGGTGATCTGCTCCCGCCGGCCTTGTAAGAAACTCTGCTCGCCGCTGAAGTCGCGCGTTCGTAGCCCAGGAGCCGATGAGGCAATGGCCCGGCCGCTGTCATCAACCAGCGTGGCGCTCTGAAAGTCATTGATAGCGGCGCTGATCACCCGCAGGCGGTCCTCCAGCGCCGCCCGGTTGGCGGCCGTTGGCTGATCCAGGTAAGCCCGCAGGTCCGTCTTTAAACCCTGCTGGCTGAGGATCAGAGACAACCGTTCGGCGTTGCGCTGGAAAATGGCTTCGACCCGGTTGTGTTGCAGGCTGGCCACTGACTGCAGCTGCCGGGCGGTGCTGGCTTCCAGGGTCGTCCGGCTGTTGGTGTAACCGACGAACGCGATAATGACAATCGGCAGGATGGCAATCTCAAAGAAAATAATCAGCAGTTTTGTCTGCAGCTTCATGTCCGGCTTTCCCCCGCCAACCGGCCAATCAGCCAGATACCCGCTCCCAGCATGGCCAGCAACACTGCCGTAATCGGCGTCAGCGGCGAGAACACCTGGCTGACCCGCCAGTACAGAAGCGGATTGTCGATCAGGTAGCCGAGCAGCGCCAGACAGCTCACCACCAGCACCAGCCCGCCGCCGGCCACGGCCAGCACTTTGATGCGGCGGCCCAGGCCATAAAGCAGCCCGAGCGCCACGGCGTTGAAGACCGCGATACCGATAATGACCGCCAGCGGCGTGATCGTCAGCCGGCCCACCAGCTTGTCCGGATCGTTGCTGATGATGCTTTCAATGCCGATCCGGACCCGGAATAAACTCGCCGCCATGCGGATGAACAGGATAATGAAAGCCAGCAGAATGACGGCCGGCAAAATCACCTGCGGCTTATCCGGCTGGCGCCCAAGCAGCTGCTGCATGCAGATGATGCCGATACCGCACAGGGCGAACAGGCAGGCCGTAGTCAACTGCATGCCGCCATGCCCGGCGAGCGGCCGGTAAAAGGGGGTTATATCAAACAGCCAGCCGACAATCGCCAGCAGCCCGTACCAGATCATGATAACGCTGATCAGCCGAACCGGATCAGGCTTTAGGCTTGTCATTTTCCAGCTCCTTGATCCGGCGTTTAAGCTCGACCATCTTAAGTTCCCGGCCGATTAAAGCCCGGTTCAGGTCCTCCAGCTCGCGCGACCGCTTCCTGGCACGGGCTTCAGTTTTCCGGCTTTCGGTAATATCCTGGGTGATGCCGACGATCAGGTTGCGGTATTTTCTCGAGCCGCGCATATGCGCCCGGAAATGCCTGACTTTTTGGCCCCGGCCGAAGCGGAAATCAAAGGACAGCGGTTCACTGGTGCCGGTGACCCTCTCCTCGAGATTGTTAAACAGCTTGCGATCATCGGAGTGGACCAGCTTAAAGAACGCTTCCTGGTCGCCCGGATCGAATTTTTTGGGCGACAGACCGTAGAGTTCGAACAATTCGTCCGACCAAACGATAGTGCCGCTGGAGATGTCCCAGTGCCAGCTGCCAAGCTTGGCAACCCGCTGGGCTTCGGCCAGCGCGGCTGACTGGGCGACGATAGTGTTTTGGTGCCGCTCCAGCAGGTTCAGTACATATTGAGCGATCCAGCCGATAACGAAAAATACCGCCGTATAAAAAAACACCGAGTTGATCACATAAGCCGGGCTGTCGTGGCCGGACGACGGATGGTTGACCAGGTTTTCGGCGATACCGAAGTAGTCAACTGTCAGGACGGCCGCGTACAGCACCGCGCCCAGGCCGGCCATGACGTAAGTGGCGCGCCGGCCCAGAAGAGCGCCGGTCAGCAAAATCGGGATGGTGTAGAGAATTATGGTCCGGCTTTCAATGGCCCCCTGGACGAGCGTAATATAGGCGGCCAGGAGCATGTCCAGGCCGAGATGCCAGATGACAATGCGCGGCACGCTGTACAGCGCGGCCCGGCGACGGATGGCCAGCATCAACAAGCCGTTTAGGGCTATAACGCTGGCCGTCCCGGCCAGGTTGGCCGCCACCCGCCGGCTCCAGCCCTCGTTTAAAAGCTGCGGCACGATTCCGGTCACGGCCAGTATGCTCAAGTAATACCAGCGGATGGTCACATACCAGTGGACTTTTTGGGTGATTTCATTCATGCCTGCCTGCCGTCGTACCGAGAGTGTTAACTTGCTTGCCTGGATCTGCCTGATAGCGGCACCGTGCGCGTTTTAAGGCTGTTGTTCCATAAGACGATACCTGTCTTAAGAAAGATTCTTCTTTATCAGGTGATTGATCAGCGTGGCCAGTTCTTTAGGGGACAGGTGAGCCTTGATGATGTACTTGTAAGCACCCAGTTCGCGGGCCTTTTCGATGTCTTTCTCGGCGTCGAGGTTGCTTAAGATAACCACATGGGTATCGTGGTGTTTGCGGGCCAGATCGTACTTGCGCAGAAACTCCAGACCGTTCATTTTGGGCATGAGCAGGTCCAGTAGGATGATATCGGGACCGAAGGCTTCGGCGGTGGCCAGCGCTTCCTCGCCGTTAAAAGCTGTTTCTACTTGATGGTTTTCTTTTTCCAGAATCAACTTGTAGGCACTGTTCAGTGTCAAGTCGTCTTCGACAATTAGGACTTTGGCCATGACTCTCCCTTTTTATGCACAATGCGTTCATATTATACCGGTAATCGATTCGAAATTGTTAGATATCTAACGAAAATGCGTTTTTTACAATGGTTGGGCCGGCAAGGCCGGCCGTCGGTTTTTGCCAATTAACATATTTTGTTGAAAAATCTATATTGTGTAAGGCAGTATGCTTGTGGCATACTTCTGTCGGACATGACCAGAAAACAGAGATTTATCAGTGGTTTGGCGGCCGCTTTTTTACTTTTGGCGTTTTGCGGCGGGGCCTTTTATTTAGGCCGGACAACCCGGCCCGAAGACCCGGTTGCAGCCCAGGCCAAGCAGTATCCCCTGCTGTCACGGCGGATCTTCAGCGACAATGCGCATGATTCGCTGGTTAACTTCTCCGGTTTGCGCCAGAGCCTGCGTGACTATTTCGATCTCAATAAACTGGACGGCAGTCTGTATTTCGAGTACCTGCCGACCGGTACGTCGATCCGGGTTGCCGGCGATGAACAGGAGGTTGCCGCCTCGCTGATGAAAGTGCCGGTGGCGATGGAATTGTACCGCGCGGCCGAACTCGGCCGGGTGGATCTGGACCGGGTGGTCGCTCTAACCGAGGAAATGCTGGACGAAGGCTTCGGCAATCTCTACAAGCAGGGCGTCGGTTACCGCTTGACACTGCGTCAGGCCGCCAAGATCATGCTGTCCGACTCCGACAATACGGCTCTAAGGGCTATCGGTATCACCATGGGCGATGTGCTCAATCCGGGTGAATACGCCGTCAACGCGCTGGACGTCGACTTCGATCAGAACGCCGATCTGACCATCTCACTCGGCGCCCGGTCATACAGCTCGTTCTTAAAATGCCTGTATTATTCCTGCTACAACTCCAACGATCACTCCAACGAAATACTCAGCTACCTTACGCACAGTCCGTTTAATTTCCGGCTGGAAGCCGGCATTCCGTCCAGCGTCAAAGTCGCTCATAAAATCGGCGTTCACGGCTCGGTAACCCAAAGTGATTGCGGCATAATTTACCTAAGCAACCGGCACTACCTGCTGTGCATTATGCTTAGGGGCAGCGAGGACAGCGATACCGACCGGCACTTTGCCGAGCTGTCCAAGCGGACTTACGACTTCATGGCCGCGATTTCATCCGACCGGCCCGACGACCAGGAATAACCTCCCGCCCCCGCCGCCGGACCTGATAAACTAAGGACGTGGAAAGATACTCTGACTTTGTTCCTTCCGAGATCGCCGACGGCGAGAGGCCGGCCGAAACGCTGCGCCGCGTGCTGCAGGAAACCGCTGACCGGGCTCGTCAGATTTATAAAGCTCAGGACATCCTGGACGTCCTGCGCGGTGAAGTCGTCCTGACCCCTTCGTTTGTCTCATTCATTGACGAACTGGTGGCACTCGGCGGCGAGCTGGCCTTTTTCGCCGAAACCAACGGCACCCGAATCGCCCTGCCGCCGAAATCGCCGGAACACACCTCGTGTCAGTTTATCGGCTTTGACAGGTTTATCCATCCCGACGGTTCGCTGACGGCTCTGTTAAGCTCGGAGCGGGGCCGTTTCCCGGTTATCATTAACGCCCAGGCCCTTGAGGGTTGGACCATCGTTTGACAACCGGCGCTGGGCTTTTTAAGCGGCGTGCCGGCTGACGCTTTGTCCGACGGCCAGGTAGCCGCTGCGTACAACCGCGGCCGCCGGCTCTACTGCCGGCTCTAGCGCCTCACTCCTGACGGCGACGTCGCCGGGGTGTTGACTACGCAAGACCTGGCGGGCCATCGGATTGGCGTACATCATTTCCCGTGCCGTCGTAAACAGCAGCGGCGCGCCTTCCGCGTACTGGCTGGCTTGCTCAAAATCGGTCATTATTAATCTCCTTCCCAAAAATAAAACCGGACCTCTTCCTTGCGGTTGAAGTCCGGGATCTTTGGCGTATTAGTTTGTTTAGGAAGCTTCGACCGCAATAAGACAAGGGCGCACAATAATGAGACCGGTAATGAGGCCCAATACTGTTTCCGTGACTTTTGCGGTTAACGCAACCATACCTACTAACATACTCCCCTTTTTAACCGAGTCAATACCAAAAGCCTTTGTTTATAGCAGCGGCACGAAAGCAAAGCCGCGGTGTTCGGTCTGAGCCAGTTGGCCGGCGCTGTCTTTATTGACCACTAAAACGCTGGAGCGCACCGGGATGACCAGCCGTCCCGGTGACGATAATTGTTCGATCAGCCCGGCCGGCAGCTCATCGGCCGCCGCGCTGACCAGAATGCGGTCATAGGGCGCGGACGGCGGCCAGCCGACATCCTGCTCAGCCTCATGGAACACGGCGTTAGTGATGCCGGCCCGGCGGCAATTATAGGCGCCCATGGCCACCAGCTCGGGGATTTTCTCGACGGCAATGACCTGACCGCTTGCCCCGACCAGATGCGCCAGCAGACCGGTAGTCCAGCCGGAGCCGGAGCCGACATCCAGCACCCTGTCGCCGGCTTGCGGGTCCAGCCACTGCAGCATCAACCGCACTGTGGTCGGCTGACTGTTGGTCTGGCCATAGCCGATGGGCAGCGGCCGGTCCTCATCGGCCTGATCGGCCACTGCCGCCGGCAAGAACAACTTGCGCGGCACCATCCGAAAAGCGTCATCGATTCTCTCCATGACCTGACTCTAGCAACTGCCCCGCCAGTCCGGCTGTTAAATTTCCTTCCCTGGCAATACTTTTTCCGGTCTCAGGGAACTTTCTTACAGACAGCGGCCCGGGCGGTTGCTACGGTAGCTTTACCAAACGAAGAACATGAAGGAGGAGCAGATATGGCGCAAACCAACGGTGTTAATTTTAACGATATGAGTCGTGACGAGCTGGTCGATATGGTCGGCGGCGACGTTGATCCGGACATGAGCCGCGACGAACTGATTGCTCTGGCCCGGGCCAGCTACACCCAGGACGAGCAGCTGTAAATAACCAAAGCCACCCCACTCCCTGATGTTGCCGGGCGCCATTTTTCCAGCGCCCGGCATTGATTTTGCCGACTGATAAATCCTGCTAAGACTTACGCCTGTTCAGTCCCGGTAAGCAAACGCATTGTCCAGCTCGACCGGGTGCGAAGTCAGCCAGGCTGCCCGGACGTCGTCGCTCTCCCGGTTCCGGCGCTCGTTCGGTATGAATTCCGTGAAAGACTGCCCCATCGCCCAGTCGCCCAGGTGGCCGCTTTCGTGTCCGGTCTTGTCAATCAGCTGCTGATTATCCCGGCTGCCGTCCCCGATACCCGGAGCGACGACGATAAGATAGGGTTCGCCGCGCAGGCTGGTTATATCCTGCCCGGCGGCAGCTATCAGCTCATTGACCGGCAGGGCGAAGCCGGTCCAGTCGCAGCCTGCCGAATAATGCACCAGCCGGAAGCCCTTAATACACTGCTCCTGATCAGCGTAGAAGTACTCGACGTTGATATCGCTGCGTTCGGTGTCGCCCAGCAGGTTGTCACGGTAGCATTCGGCCAGCCGGCGGACACTGTCCACTTCGTGGCGCTCCGGCGGCATCAGCCAGTTGGCGTGGACAATAAAGTCATGGGCGGCCGTATCAACAGACAGCTCGGTCGCGCGGTTGGTTGAGATGGTCACGTGCATATTGGAGTAGATCGAGTCGTATTCATACCGTACCGTGCGCTGCCGGACCTCGGCAATTAAATGCGCCAGGTCAGTTGCGTCCGGCCAGTCGAATGTTTCAGTCGGATCGGGCGCTTCGGGATGCTTGTCAGCCAGGCGCTGGGCATCAATCGCCGGCTGACGGGATGGTATCAGGGCGCCGCCCGGGGCGATTTCCGGTTCGGGCTCGTAGCTTGAGCAGGCTTTAGGAAAGATTACCCGATCGCTTTTGCTGCCCGGTTGAACTTTTACCTCCGGCAGGGCCGCGGCCAAGGTCTCGCCAAAACCCGCCGGCAAGCCGGCCGGCGCGGCCAGCAGCATGACACCGGCGCCGATACCGGCGGCCAACCGGCGGAAGCGCCTGGTTTGCGGCGAAGCCTCTTGCCGGCTTCTTTCCACCCAGCGCTGATCGCGGTCGGCTCCCCGCTGCCGGAGCGCACTGAGCTTAGTCAGGCCGTTTACGGCTGCCTGCGTGGCGGCCTGGTAGTAAGTCTCGGCAGGTGTCACCGCCGGCCTAAGCAACATGTCCTGGTTTAAGAGGGGCCTAGGAAACTCACTCACTGATTTGAACCGGAGGCAGTTTGGCAATGAACATTCTTAGCCTAAATCATAGCAAAGACGCTTGTCCTGAGCCAAAGTTTTACTCTTGCCGTCGCAGGCGAAGCAAGGTGGCGGTCAGGCCGGCCATCAGCGGCACGGCCAGCATGAGCGCGGCCGCGCCCTGAGCCTCCCGGCTCATGACTGGGGTGTCATGGTAATCATCAAGCGCCGTCCGGCTGTCGTGCAGGGCCATGACATAGCGCTCTTCCAGAA
>CAZMXN010000001.1:101016-155532 GCA_964570275.1 uncultured Candidatus Saccharibacteria bacterium | reverse complement strand
TCATCAAGCGCCGTCCGGCTGTCGTGCAGGGCCATGACATAGCGCTCTTCCAGAAGTGCCTGCTGCTCCAGGCGGCAGCGGCGGCAATTCGTAAACCGGGTGCATGCTTCCTCCTGCAAACAAGATTGGAAAACTTAAACTATACAATAAATTATTAACTCTGCCAAGAACTTGTCTTCAGCCGGCCGGCCGGATCGCTAAGCCTCGTCGATCAGGAAATAGTCGGTATCGAGGCGCTTAAGCTGATAGGTTTGCTGTACCGAAACGCCCAAATTGTAGCGGATCATTAGATTGGCCAGCTCGATGCCGTCAATCAGCACGATGGACTTCTGCGTGGCCTGAAGAGCCGACCGGGCGGTCTTGTTGAAGGACGAGGTGGTTATAAACACGCCCTTATTGACGTTGTGCAGTTGCATGGCACCGACGAAATTCTGCAACTCCTTGCGGTTGACTTTATTGTCCGGACCGTAGCGTTTGGCCTGGGCGAAGATTTTGCTCAGGCCGAGGGCGTCTTCGTTGACAATGACATCGATGCCCCCGTCACTGGTACGCTGAGTGGTAGTGGCCTCACCGTAGCCCATGACGTTAAGCAGGTCGGTCACGATTTGCTCAAAATAATAAGGATCAGTTTGTCTTAGGCACCCCAGCAGCTCATCGGCTAAGAACCGGTCGGCGCGTCGAATGGCGGCGTCGATTTGCTCCACCGGTGTGGTGTCGGCCTGCTCCGGTTCCGCCGCCTTCTCAACCAGCTTGTCACCGCCGGGTCGGGTTTTGAAGTCCCGAAACGAGTCGAACTGTGACAGATAATCATTGTCGATTTTGGTACCGGTTGCCAGAGCGGCCAAACCCCGCTCAGTGATGCGGTAAACGCCCCGCCGCGTGGTGCTTAACAGACCGGCGTGTTTGAGGTAAGTGTGCGCCCAGCTGACGCGGTTACGGATCACCGGCGACCCGGTGGAGGTTTTGATGGCTCGCTGTTCGGGCGATAACCCCAGCTCGTCGGCAACGGCTTCGGCCACCCGCCACAGCTCATGCTCCTGCTGGTCGCGGTAAGATCTAAGGACATAAGGATACAGTTCGCGGTAAGTCGGTATCGCCATAGCTTTAAGTAGATCACAGCGATCAAGTCACAGTCAACCGGGCTTGGCGGTTTGTGTCAGCTGACCCTGCATGGTCCGGGACCGCACCCCCCTATAGAAGTTGCCGATGCGGCCAAGTTAGTTTATCGTTAGGTTTAAATGGCTAGCTCAGCGACGACTTTTGAGGTGTTGTTTGACAGCGGACCGGACCAGGCCAGTCTGACCAGGACCGGGTATGCTCTCGACTACCTGGCCAGGTTTGTGCCGGAAATGGACGTAATCGACACCAGCCGCGTGCTTTCAATTGGCGATCCGGCCGCGCCGGAAGTGGATCTTGACGCCATTCTGCAGGATGAACTAAAAGCTGACATCAACATCTTTTTGACCCCGCGTATTATCCCTCCCCAGAAGACAGCCCAGGAGCAATCCGGCGAAAGCGTCATGTCCGGCACCGCCAGAGGAGTAGCCATCGTCCGTCAGTTCCCGGCCCGGCAAGTGGCTGTCGTCAACACGGCGGCGGCATATGCGATCACCGGCACTGTCACCCATGAGGTCGGCCACCTGTATAAGCTCAAAAACTCCGGAATAACCAAGCTGGCGGCGTCGAGGCATTGTCGGCTTGATCATTGCGTTATGAAGGAACGAGTCGCCAGCCAGCCCGTCACGCAGACGATAAAAGCCAGGGGTGTCCGCGGGTTGTTGGAAAAAGCCGGCGCGGTCAAGCCGCGCTACGTTACCAATCATAAGGCTGACGCTGAAGCTTTCTGCTCTGAGTGCGGCGACCAGTTTGGCCAGGTGGCCTTTTTCCGGGCGCGGGCCAAATTGGGCCGCTTTGTTATGTCGGAGTGGGTTTAGGCGGCGGGCACCAGCTTTGGCCTGATGACACTACCGATGGCCCCGGCAATCTCCCCTATTGAGCGTTCGATCAATACCCCTTGCTCCAGCTTGTGGTCGGATACATCTTTGAAGTAAGGCGGTGTGGTACCGAATATGGCCCGGCGTTCGCCCGGCGGAAACGCCAGAGCGGATAAACGGAGGAAAGTCGCTGCTCTAAACTCGCTAACCGGCACGACGCGCAGGCCGGGGTGCATGCCGTAGCCCCTGAAATCCGGAAAGCGGGCGACCGGCTCGTCATTTTGAAATTTCCGGGGCGTGCTTAAGATTGATCCGGGCGGATATGGTACGCCGCTAATGACGACGCGTTCGAACGTCAGACTCGAAGGCATGCCAAAGTTTCCGCTGAAAGTGCCTTTCTTCATGAAGACCGGCCGATCATCCGGGCGAACGGCAATGTGTATGTCAGTCGTTTCCACATGGTTCGGCTGATCGGCCGTGGCCGTCAAAGCGGCCAGCGCGAAAGCCGGCTCGGCATACTCGCAGGTTTCCCTTATCTTATGGGCGTCGGTTGCCCAACTTATGGTAGTGTCGTCCGGCTCAACCGGCTCCAGCGAAGCATTCAGGATGTCGATCAGCGCTGCTGCCGCCGTATCTTCCTGCCAGCTTTCGGGCAGCTCAACCGGCTTATCGACCAGCTCGACCTGACTGCCGGCCAAATCGGCCTGACGCAACAGCGTAGCGGCATCGACGATAGCCTTAAGCATCGGCGTTGGTGCGAAGCAGTTGGGATCGGCCGGCCCCTCGCGGACCAGCTTAAGAAAGTCGCCGTTTAAACTGACCTGCTGCAGACGGCAGACCGCTTCCAGGGATTCAAATTCAACTACACTCATAAATACCAAGGCTTCTTTTAAAAAAGTGTACACAATCAGCGGCGGTCTGGCCAGGCCGCCGTCGCTGGTTGTCGGCTTTGTAGTACAATGCCTTTTATCATGGCCAAGCTTACAAGATTTCCATCACGACCGATTACTCCCGAGATAAAAAAGTTGCAAGCGGCTCTGGCGGCCGAGTATCAAAGGGTGCCGTTTGACCCGCTGGATCCGCGGGCTGCGCTGGAGCTGACACACAAAATCGCTGGAGATTTAGGGCTCAAACTGGTAAATCACCGTGGTCTTCTGTGTCTGGGTCCGGCTGAAATTGATCATGTCTGGGGCGTGGCCGGGAACAGCCTTGTGATCGATCCGGCCCTGCCGGTCCGGGCGCCGGATTTCCGCCAGGGTCTGGTGGAATGGATTTACGGAGACACCGATAACTTAACGCTCAGGGGTCTGGCCCGGCAGCTCGATTTTGACCAGCGGGTGTTTGCCGAATACCCGGAAAGTGAAATGGCTTACTTCGGCGCACCGGTGTGGGGTTCGGCCTAGCAGCCACTAAGCCTTAGCTTCGACGACGCGCAAAAAGCGATTGGTGGCCCGGGCCAGCGTCTGCAAAAACAGACCGTAATGGTCGGGCGTCAGGTGGGGGCTGTCGGCGCTGAACTCGGTTGTCTGCCGGTTGTGGCGGCTGAGCGCCCGGCCGGTTAAGCCGCCTTCGGTAAAAAGCCGGACCTCATCGATGGAGCGCAAATACGGCAGCCGGCCATGGGCGCTGGCCAGGCTAACGAAATTACTGGCCTCCACCTTGTTAGTCAAATGCAGAGTCGTGGCCGTGGCTAGCACGCTGTCCCGGCCTGCCCGGCCGCGCACTTCGAAGCCTTTCGACCCGCCGTCTTCGACATGATCAAAGGCTGTGCCATAACCCCGCACGGCCACGGCCAGCATGGTCGGTACGGAGATGTCGTCAACATCAATACTCAAAACTGATCTTAGCTGTTCGCGCGACCTGACACTGTCCGGACCGCCGGCCTCATACGTTTTAGCGAACCCGGCCAGGCGGTCAACGGCTGTCTCGGGATCAATATCGGCAAAGACCGGGCTTCTCATAGAAAAAGCATAACATTTTTGCTGACGCGAAAAAAAAGATTCCAAAAAATTATCCGCCCAGACCGCAAATACTAGCCGTTTAACTCATGACTGATATATAATTTAAAGTCTAAAAGCATAAACAATATGGCCACAGCGAAAACCGTAGCAGCCGACCTGGACAAGCAAACCGACTTTGCCATCAAGCTTGGTTGGTACATCGGACTGAGGTGGATCGTGCTGCTGCTAATCGGCTTGGCCGGCACGGTATCGCGGCTGCTCGATGTCGGCTTAGGTGACGTGGTCGTAATCAATACGCTGACGTTGATCACGGCGCTGGGGTTAAACGGCCTGGCGGCCAGGCTGGCCCGGCGCTGGAAACGCGACCGTCAGCTGCTGAGTCGCGTCGCCGCCGGACTGCTGGTGTTCGATATTCTCGCCGCCACTTTCATTATCTACGTCCAGGGAGCCATTGAAAGCCGCAATATCATCCTCTATGTTTTCCCGATTGTGATTGCCGGCACCATTTTTGGCCTGCGCCAGGTTTACTGGACGTCGGCCGCTGCCATCGTCTGTTACGTCGGGCTCATGACACTGGACTGGGCCGGCTTCGTCGAGCCGACCGGTCCGGCTTTCGCGCCGCTGCACGGCAATACCGGCTATTTCGTCGGCACGGTGCTGTACTTCCCGACCCTGCTGGCGGTGATTGCCGCCGCCATCGGCCTGATGACGCGGCTGACCAGGCGCGAAGAAAGCCGCCTGCGCCGGGAACGCGAGGCCCTGAAAGAAGCCCAGGCCATCGCCGGGGTGGGCAGCTGGGAGTGGGATATCGGCCGTGACCGGATCATCTGGTCGGATGAGCTGTACCGCTTGTTCGGCATGAAACCGCGGAGCGTGGCCGCCGATTACGCCGGTTATTTAAAACTCCTGCCCAAAGCCGACCGTAAGGCCGTCGACCGGATTGTCAAGAAAGCCTTGCTTGATCGTAAACCGTTCGAGTTCGAGCACGCCATCGAACAACGCGGCCGCCGCCGGCATAGGCGCATTGTCGGCCGGGCCCGGGTGGTGACCGATAAAGCCGGCCAGCCCATCAAACTGATCGGCACGGCTCAGGATGTGACCGAACTTAAAGAAGTCCAGACCCGGCTGGAGAAACGGACCAAAGAGCTGGAGCGGCTTAACGAACTGCTGGTCGGCCGCGAGCTTAAAATGATGGAGCTCAAGCGGCTGGGCCGGCAATATGACCGGCAAAGACCGTCCCGCCGGCGCTAAGAATCCGGCCGGATTTTAAAAGCGGTACCTTTTCTAGCGTTGACGGAGATCAGTCCGATATCTAATATTAAGTTCCAACTATAAACTTAAAACAGGAGGCAGATTATGAAAAAAGTCAACCTCCAGCCGGCTTTGACGGGAGCGCCAACCAGGAGAGGAGAGGCCGCGGCTGTCTGACAGCCGGCCGCCACAATAGACATGGCTGAGCTCAAAACCAAAAAAACCGACGACGACGTGGATAAGTTTCTGGACGGTATCGCCGATCCGGTCCGGCAGGCCGATGCCCGGGTTGTCAATCGGCTGATGACCGAAGCCACCGGCGAAAGCCCGGCCATGTGGGGTTCCAGCATCGTGGGCTTTGGCCAGTACCATTACCGTTACGCCTCGGGCCGCGAAGGCACCTGGCTGAAAATCGGCTTCAGTCCGCGCAAGGCCAACCTGACCATTTATCTGATGGAGGGCTTTGCCGACCACCAGGACCTGCTGCAGAAGCTTGGCCCCGGCACTTCGACCGCCAAAGCCTGTCTCTATATTAAGTCGCTGGCCGATGTTGACCAGACAGTCTTAAAAGAGTTGATCCGCCGCTCCTATCACCACGGCGAGCCCATGGGCTCGGCTTAGCCGCGGCGCTTGCGCAAATTCGGATCCAGTTCCCGCTTGCGCAGGCGCAGGTTTTTCGGCGTGACTTCAAGCAGCTCGTCGTTTTCGATAAAGTCCAGGCACTGTTCCAGGCTGAGAATGGTCGGCGGGGTCAGCTGGACCACGCCGTCGCTGGATTTGCTGCGCATGTTGGTCAGGTGCTTGGCCCGGCAGACATTGATCTCCATGTCTTCCTGGCGGGAATTGAGTCCGACGATCTGGCCCTTATAGACTTTTTCGGCCGCGCCAACGAAGCAGGTTCCCCGCTCCTCGGCGGTCTGCAGGGCGTAGGGCGTGGTGGTACCGGTTTCATAAGCGATCAGCACGCCGTTACGCAACTGCGGCAGGCTTGACCCGAGCGGCTGGTAGCCGGTGACCAGACTGTTCATGACCACGGTGCCCTTGGTACTGGTCATCAGGACGTTGCGCAGTCCCAGGAGAGCCCGGGTCGGCAACTCGTAAACCAGCTTGGTAACACCTTTGGAGGCGGCCGTGAACTGTTCCTTGAGAGTGGCCCGGCGGGCGCCGAGTTCCTGCTGGACGGTACCGACGTGCTCGGCCGGAATTTCGATTATCAATTCTTCCAGCGGTTCCTCGGTCCGGCCGTCATTTTGCCGGGTGACCACCTGCGGCCGGCCGACCTCGAATTCAAAGCCCTCCCGGCGCATGGCTTCAATCAGGACGCTTAAGTGCAGCTCACCCCGGCCGGACACCAGATAGCCAATGCCCTCATCCTCGACTCTGAGACCGACATTGGTTTCCAACTCTTTGCTCAAACGTTCGCCGATCTGGCGGGAGGTGGTGAATTCACCCTCGGTGCCCTTAAACGGGCTGGTATTGGGACCCAGATAGATCTTGAGTGTCGGCGCTTCCACCGCCATAACCGGCAGGGCTTCGGGCTGGACAGCGTCGGCAATCGTCTCGCCGATTTGCGCCTCGTTTACTCCGGTAAGCTGAACGATATCACCGGCGATACCCTCCTCGACTTCGAACCGGCTGACGCCGTGGCTCATGAAGACATGATCAACCCGGCTTTTCAGGATCGAGCCGTCCTTGCGGCACAGACTGACCGGATCGCCGGGACGGACCCGGCCGCGGCTGATCCGGCCGACGGCGTACTTGCCCTTAAAACTGTCCCAGTAAAGAGCGGTGACCAGCATCTGAAACGGCTTATCAAGCTCGACCGCCGGCGCCGGTACGTGGCTTGTAATGGCCGCGAAAACCGGCTCCAGATCGCCGGGCGCATCGGCCTTGGCCGGTACAGCCGTCCAGGCCTTGCCGGCCCGGCCGACGGCGTAATACACCGGGTAATGCAGCTGGTCTTCGTGGACGGCCAGTTCCAGAAACAGATCGGCCAGCTCGTTCTCGACCTCGGCGATCCGGCTGCCGGGCTTGTCAATCTTGTTGATAATGACTATCGGTTTGAGTCCGGCGGCCAGCGCTTTGCCGAGGACAAACTTGGTCTGCGGCATCGGCCCTTCCTGGGCATCGACTATCAGAATGCAGCCGTCAGCCATATTGAGCGTGCGCTCGACTTCGCCGGAAAAATCGGCGTGTCCGGGCGTATCGACGATGTTGATCCGGTAGTCGCCGTGCTGCACGGCCGTAACTTTGGCGGTGATGGTGATGCCGCGCTCGCGCTCCTGATCGCCGCTGTCCATGATGAGCTCCTGACTCATTTCGGCCTGGTTGTCGCGAAAAGTACGGGACTGTTTAAGCAAGCCATCGACCAGCGTGGTTTTGCCGTGATCAACATGCGCGATGATCGCAATGTTGCGGATTTTTGCCGGATCCTGGGTTGTGTTCATGGGGTTTGTTCCTGAGATTTCGGGAAGAGCAGCCCACGCTCGGATTCATTCCGAGCCTGGCGCGATGAGAAACCCGGTTCTACCGGGTGTCTCATGCATTCAACATGCGCGATGATAGCGATGTTACGGATTTTGGACGGGTCTTGTATTCGGGCCATAAAAAAGGCGCTTGATTAATCGGCCAGCGCTTTAGGGGAGCCTTTGTCAGTTTGATAAATCGGTTTGCCGGTTAATTATAAGCTAAAGCCAGGCGAAACACCCTATCTTTATATTATACCACACTTGTCAATATAAATCAAGACATGACATCAAACGGCCGTCTATTTGCCCGGCGGGCGGCTAATAAGTAAGTTTAAGACCGCGGCCAGCAGAAAAAACCCGGCGCTGTAAAACGCCAGATCGCCGTACAGCTCGATTTTATAACCCTCGCTGGGGAAATCGGTGAAATAGCGGATCGCCGCAAACCAGTAGGCGGCGGCGGACAGGGCGGCCGATGCGAACAAACCGCTTGGCCGCTTCAGGCAGGCCGCTACCACGATAGGCACGGCAAACAGCGCGACCGCCCGGCTGGCCATGCCCCGGCCGGCGTACACCAGATAACCGGCCATCAGGATGTCGGCAATGATTAAACCCCAAACCAGTTTCTGATAAAACTCCGGCTTTTTGCCCGGTGTTCGGCCCAGGTACCAAACCACCGTCACGACGGCAAACAGCAGCAGCACGGCGCTCCAGCGCTGGAGCACGGCATCCGGCGGTATCAGCTTCCAGGCGTCAAAGGCAATCAGCTGCCCGGCGATAAGGCCGACGTACCAGAAATGCAGACGGCTCAGGCGCTGCGCGGTCAACGTCAAAGTGGCAGACTGGCTGGATTTCATAGGCTTTATACCCTTTTTGTAGCTTAGTGATCGACAATACTCTATAATTAACATTAGCAGAAACGGTAATTTCATGAAAGCAGCTACCAACAGCAGCCCGGGACTCAGCAAAGAACTGCTGGAGCTTGCCTTAAAAGCCTCGCATACCGGTGTCTGGGCGTGGGATGTGGGCAGCAACAAGCTGCATTGGTCGGCTCAGACCAGACGGATTTTTGGACTGGCCAGCCGGGCCGCCGTCACCCATGAGCGGTACAAACGGCTGATTTATCCGGACGACCGCCCGCAGCTGGATGGGCAGGTTGAACGAGTGCTGACAAAGGGCGGCAGCTACACGCTGGAGCACCAGGTTGTCTGGCCGGACAAATCGGTGCACTGGGTGCGGCAGCACGGCCAGGCCCGCCGGGAAGCCGGCCGGGTGGTTGGCCTGTTCGGCACGGCCCACAGTCTCGATGAGCAGAAAGGTCTCGAGCAGGCGCTGGAGCAAAGCGAGGAGCGGTTTCGGGTTATGGCTGACACGGCGCCGGTTTTAATCTGGATGTCCGGGGATGACAAAGGCTGCACTTACTTCAACAAACGCTGGCTGGAATTTACCGGCCGGTCACTGGCCGACCAGCTGGGTAAGGGCTGGGAGAAAAGCGTCCATCCGGCCGATTTGCCCAGGTGCCGGGCCGTTTACGATGCCGCCTACGACAGCCTTAAACCCTACGCCATGGAGTACCGGCTGCGGCGCTACGACGGAGAATACCGCTGGGTGCAGGACAGCGGCGCGCCGCTTTTTTCCGGCAGCGGCCAGTTCCAGGGCTTTATCGGCTCATGTTTTGACATCCAGGACATTAAAAACTCCGATGCCCGTAAAGTGGAGCTGGAAGAAATCAACGCCAAGCTGGAAAAGCAGCGCCGGCAGCTGATTGCCTTAAACCGCTCAAAAGACGAGTTCATCTCCCTGGCCTCGCATCAGCTGCGCACGCCGGCCACCGGGGTCAAGCAGTATATCGGCATGATGCTGGAGGGTTTTGGCGGCGAGCTGAGCGCCGATCAGGTGCACTTGCTTAGGGTGGCCTACGAGAGCAACGAGCGGCAGCTGGCGGTCATTGACGATCTGTTGAAAGTCGCCCAGGTTGATGCCGACAAGGTGGTGCTCAAAAAAGAGCGAACCGATCTTGTGCCGCTGGTTGGCGATATTGTCCGCGAAATGTCCAACAAATTCAAAGCCAAGCGCCAGACTGTCAACATCGATTGCAAGGCCCGGCGCATGACCGTCTGGCTGGATCAGCAGAAGTTCCGGATGGCGCTCGAGAATATCATCGACAACGCCAACAAATACACGCCGGACGGCAAGACCGTCACCATCCGCCTGTTCCGGCGCGGCCGGCAGGTCAGAATCAGCGTCATAGATCAGGGCGTCGGCATCGCCAAAAAGGATCTGGACAAGCTGTTTCAGAAATTTTCCCGGGTCAATAATTCCCTGACCGAAGTGGTCGGCGGCAGCGGCCTCGGCCTGTACTGGGCCAAGCGCATCATCGTTATGCACGGCGGTTCCATTGAAGTCAAATCACGGCTGAACCGCGGCTCGGAGTTCGCAATAACTCTCCGCAGAGTATAGTATTAGCCTATGAAAGTGCTTATCGTTGAGGACGAATTCATCCTTAGGGCAGCCTATAAAAGCGTTCTGACGCAGGCCGGCTTTACGGTCAGTGAAGCGGCCGACGGCAAGGAGGCGCTGACCCGGCTGGCGGCCGATCCGCCCGACCTGATTCTGTTGGATATTCTGATGCCTGTCATGGACGGCATCAGCTTTTTAAAACAGGCTAAAATCAGAGACAGGCATCCCGGCACTAAAGTCATTGCCTTCAGCAATTTGTCCGATCAGCAAAAGGTCGAGCGGATGCTGCGGCTGGGGGCCAACCGGCACGTTTTAAAGTCCAGCCTGTCGCCGCGGCAGCTGGTGGTGCTGGTTCACGACATGCTAGGTTGACGGCTGGTCGGGACCGGCTTTTCGCTCCAGTTGATCAATACGGTCATGACCGAGACCGTAAAAATGAGCGATTTCGTGCCAGAGCGTCCGGGTAATCTGATTTTTGAGCTCAGCCAGGCTGTTGACGCTTGCCAGAATGGGGTTCTTAAAAAGCGTGATTTTATCCGGCGGCACCAGGTTGTAACTGTTGCCGCGGCGGGTCAGCGGTACGCCTTCGTACAGGCCGAACAGCGACTGGTGCGGGCGCAGCTTGAGCCGCTGGCGCTGCTCGGCGGTCGGCTCGTCCTGGTAGGTAATGGCGACATTGTTGAGCCGCTCGATATACTCGGCCGGCAGGACGTCCATCGCCTCGCTTATCAGGCGGTCAAATTCCTCATCAGATATTTCCAGCATACCCTTTAATTATACCTTGAACTAACCGGCCAGCAGCTGGAAAACGATGATGCTCAGGCAGCTTGCCGCGCCGGCGTAGGGCACGATCGCCGGCACCCGTACCAGCTTCCGGTTGCCGGGATGGCGGCGCTTAATGACGATGAGAGCGATGTTGACGAGAGTGAAAATGCCCAGCACCAGGAAGCTGGTGACTTGCGCCAGCGACACCAGCGGCAACAGAATCGCCGCCAGAATCATGGTGCCGACGACTACAAAAGTCGCCAGGACCGGTGTGCGGCTGACCTTGTTGACCTCGCTTAAATCGCGCAGGATCCAGCCCTGCCTGGCCAGACCGTACAGCATGCGCGAGCCCATGATGATCTGGACCAGGATGCCGTTGACGGCGGCGGCCATGCCGATGGCGCTGATAATATTGGGATTGAGTCCGCCGGATTTGTCTGCTACGAACGTCAGCGGCGCGTCGCTGGCGGCCAGTTCGCCCGGCGTGGCGACCGACAGGCTGACGATAACGACCATCAGATACAGCGCGGTCGCCGCCAGCAGCGAGAATAGAATCGCCAGCGGCATCACCCGGCGCGGATTTTTGACTTCCTCGGCAACGTTGACCATGTCTTCAAAGCCGATAAAGGCGTAAAAAGCCAGGAAAGCCCCGAACAGCATGCCGCTGACGCCCAGGCCGGGGTCCAGGGAGAAGACGTTCAATGCTTCGGCGGAACCGACGAAAGCGCGGCCGGCCCAGATGACCAGCACCAGACCGGCAATCTCCACCAGCGTGAACAGACCGGCCAGCCGGGCCGATTCGCCAATGCCTTTGGCGGCGACCAGTCCCAGAGCAATCAGCAGTCCTATACTGGCGGCCAGCTGCGGCACGTCAAAGACAGTGCTCAAATAGCCGGCGAAGCCGTGTGACAACGCCGCGGCCGAGGAAATGCCGCCGAGCACCATCGCCAAACCGGCCGTCACGGCCAACAGGCGCAGCCCGAAAGCCTTGTGCAGGTAAACCGATACGCTGGCGCTGACCGGAAACCGGCTCGATAATTCCATGTAGGACAGCGCGGTCAGCCCGGCGATAGCCATGGCCACAATGAAGGCCAGCAGCGTGCCGCTGCCGGCCTCGCCCGCCACTTTGCCGACCAGAACGTAAATGCCCGCGCCCAGGATATTGCCCAGGCCGTACAGGGTTACCAGCGGCAATGACAGGCTGCGCTTAAGGGTTCGTGCCATTACTACTAATGCTAGCATAAGCGATATGTAAAGAAAGCCGCTTCGCGCTTTTTACGGCGGGCGTTTATACTAACACCATGAAACGCCCGGTAAAACTGCTGCGCAAAGTCCTGGCTCTGATTGTCGGGCTGCCGCTGCTGGCGCTCGGCATAGTCCTGATTCCGATTCCCGGTCCCGGCCTGCTGATTTGTTTTATCGCTTTGTTTATTTTATCGCTTGGGTTTGACGGCATGAAGCCGTACGTTGACCGGATAATCGCCGAGTTTAAGAAAATTTACGAAAAGGCCAAGGAGCGGCAGCGGAAAATCGAGGAGTGGGGTGACAAAGACAAGTCCAAACCCGAATCCTGACCGGTCGCGCCGCTGGCGGGCCTGGTTCGGCCGGCGCGAGCTTGCGGCACTGGTGCTGGCGGTAGCGCTGGCCGTGGCGGCCATCCGCTGGAGCGATAGCCTGCGCGAGGTGGATAACCTGGGCTACGGCGGCGCCTTTTTGGTGATGCTGGTCAGCAGCGCCACGCTTGTCTTCCCGGCGCCGGGCATGCTGATTGTCTTCGCAATCGGCGGCGTGGTCGGCAGTCCCCTGCTGCTCGGTATCGTCTCGGGACTGGGTGCCGCCTTGGGCGAGCTGACCGGCTACCTGGCCGGTTTAAGCGGCAGCCGGGCCATCACCAACTGGCGGCTTTATCGCCGGTTTCATAATCAGATCGAGACCCGCGGCGGCTGGGCCATCGCCGTGCTGGCTTTCGTGCCCAACCCGGTGTTTGATCTGGCCGGCGTCGCCGCCGGCGCTTTAGGCATGAGCTGGCGTAAGTTTCTGATGGCCGCGGCTTCAGGTAAAATCCTGCGCTTTATCATCATCGCCTACGGCGGCCGGTATTCAATCGGCTGGCTGGAGAGTCTGCTGTAACTGGCTGCCTGGAAGCCGGTTATGGTATATTCAACACAGAGCTTTACCAAGGCATTTAACTTTGATGATTGGAGGGTTTATGAATCGTAAACTGCTGCTTATAATCGGACTTTTACTGGTGCTGGCGGCCGCGGCCGCCTATGTGGTCGTCAACCGTGACGACTCGTCGACGAATCAAACCGCCACCAATACGGAAGAATCCGCCGGTGACGAGACGGCTGACGCCTGGGAAACTTACCGGAACGAAGATCTCGGTTTTGAGATCAAATACCCGTCCGGCTGGCAGATTGAGGCAAGCCGCGAAGACGGCCGGCTGGAGCTTTGGAGCTATCAGGAACCGGCCGAAGAAGGCGAAGAGCCGGTTAAAGACGAGGACAAAATCAGAGTCGTCGTCCAGCATTACGATAACGACAGCAATCTGTCTGCCAGTGAGTGGGCGGAGCTAAACGCCGATCCGGCGGCCGAGGTGGTTGAGGACGAGGAGTTCGCCGGCGAGGGCTTCACCGCCTACAAGCAGCAGCTGCGCCGGACAGACACCGGTGAAACCTTTTATCGGGTTACTGTTCCCCGCGACGGACAAATGTATCTGGTAACCTGGCTTAACGCGTCCGATCAGCTGCTTGACGAAATTATGCGCACCGTCCGGTTTACCGAATAAGCATGGGTTAGGGCGCTGTCCTTGCCCGGGTGCGGGAATTGTCATTCTGTAATAAGATAGAGCCATGAGCACAGACGATAAAGCTATTGCCGGCGGCGTAGTCCACGAGCTGCCGGACGATTTGCGAAAAATGCTGTCGGCCGATAAGAAAGCGCTGGCAGCCTGGCAAAGCCTGACGCCGCTGGCCCGCAACGAATGGATTTGCTGGACGGTTTTTGTCAAGAAAGAGGCGACCCGCCGCGAGCACGTCAAGCGCGTCCGCAGCGAGTTGAAAGAAGGCCAGCGCCGCCCCTGCTGCTGGATCGGCTGCATCCACCGCACCGATAAAGAAATCAGCCCGTCCGTCCGGCATATCCTGACCAAAAAATCCGGCTCAAGAGCCTAGCAAGCTGTCGAGCTGGTCCCGCTGTTGCCTGGATCAAAAACGAAGCGCCGACAAGCCGCTGATATATAAAAGAGCGTTTCTCTCGGCCGCGGGTGGAGGGATTCGCTTTTGTCGATGAATCTCGAAAAAGTGCCGGGGAAGGCCACTGGACTTCCCGTTCGAATCCCTAACATACAAACAAGGTTGCCCGACGAGTCTTCTGACTCATCAGTCAACCTTGGCTGGGGTGGAGGGATTCGACTCGCCTCCGGCGAGCCCGCAACTTCATCTTTACAAACAAGTTTGTAAGAGAAGGTTGCCTTGCGAATTGCCACTGGCAATTCTCACCCCGAATGCCTACTCAGGTGTTCAAGCCCGCTCCGGCAATATAAGTAGCTCTACCTTCCGGCAGAGCCACTTATATTGGCTGGGGTGGAGGGATTCGAACCCCCGAATGCCAGGACCAAAACCTGGTGCCTTACCACTTGGCCACACCCCACCAGCAAGCTTCAATTTTACGCTATAGCTTCTTGTCCGACAACTCTCTGGCCGTGCTGGCTAAAACCGGCCTTTCGGCTATACTTAAACCATATGCGGGTTATCGAGCCAAAAGCGCGGCCAGTCAGGAAAACCGGAAAACGGGTCAAACCCTTGTCTCAAGTCATCCGGCTGGTGGTGCTGATAGCCAGCCTCAGTCTGGTCGGCTGGGGCGCTTATTCGTTTCTGTTTGACAGGCCGACTGCCAAATCCACCCCTGTCCAGGATTCAATAGAGACAGATAAGGAACCAACGGCCAAACCGGCCGCAACCAAACTCAAGCACTTTGAAAACGACGAATTCCGCCAGCTTTACAACACTTTCGCCTATCCCGGAACGGTGGAGCTGGCCGAAATACCCGAGATAACCGGTCATGAGGAGGCCGATAAGCGAATCCGTGAACTCGCTGAAGAGCGCGGCTACCTGAAAAGGACGGTGCCGAGCGTGCCGCTGCTGGATGTCGACGGCGTGCGGCTGCAGCAGAAGACCGCCGAGCCCTGGCGGCAGCTTAAAGCCGCCGCGGCGGAGGCTGGCCACCGTCTGGTTCTGGTCTCCGGCTACCGGTCACTGGATGAACAGAGACAGCTGTTTATTGACCGTTTGAGCGCCTCTCCGGCCGCCATTGCTGCCGGCCGGGCCGACGCCGCCGTCAACACCACGCTTTTAATGACCGCCATTCCCGGCTACTCCAAGCATCACACCGGCTACACCATTGACATCCGCTGTGCCAGCCACCCGGCCGTGCTGTTCGTTAACAGCCGCTGCTTTGCCTGGCTCAGCCGTGATAATTACGCCCACGCCAAGAAATACGGCTGGATCCCCAGCTACCCGGAAGGCACCGGTGCGCAAGGCCCGGAGCCGGAGGCCTGGGAGTACGTTTGGGTCGGCCGCGACGCCACGCACGAGTAGTTGTGTTTAGTCTCGAAATATAGTAAAATATTGCAAATCCAGTTATGGCAAAAGCAAAAAAGAATCCGGCTGATTTTATCGCGCCTCTTTATATGAACGGTCTGCAGGGCCGTATGCTGCGCCTGCCGCCGCCCAAAGGCAAAAGCCGCGAGATACTGCTGGTTTACGGTCACCATGCCAGTATTGAGCGCATGTTCGGCCTGGCCGAGGAATTCAACCGCTACGGCGGCGTTACCCTGCCCGATCTGCCCGGCTTCGGCGGCATGGAGAGCTTTTACAAACTCGGAGAGAAGCCGACCCTGGACAACCTGGCCGATTACCTGGCGGCGTTCATTAAATTGCGCTATAAGAACCGCCGGCTGACCATCATGGGCATGTCCTTCGGCTTCCTGGTCGTGACCCGGATGTTGCAACGCTATCCGGAGCTGGCTAAAAAAGTTGATTTGCTGGTCAGTATCGTTGGTTTCGTTCATAAAGAAGACTTCCGGTTTAACCGGCGGACTTACCTGTTGCTGCGCTACGGGGCGGCCTTTTTCTCCAACCGGCTGCCGGCGGCGTTCGTGCGCCATGTGGTGCTGACTGCGCCGCTGATCAGATTAACCTATTGGCTGGTGGCCGATCGGCACGTCAAGCTCAAGGACGCCAGCAAAGCCGAACGGGACAAGCGGATCAACTTTGAAATCGGACTGTGGCAAAGCAATGACGTCAGGACGTACATGGATACCAGCGTAACGATGTTTACGGTGGACCTCTGCAACAGCCGGGTTGACCTGCCGGTTTACCACGTGGCGGTTGCTGATGACCGCTACTTCGACAATAAGGTTGTCGAACAGCACATGCAGGTTATTTTCTCAGGTTTTGAAATGATCAAGTCCAAAATTGCCGGCCACGCGCCGACAGTGGTGGCCGACGCCAAAGCGGCCTCGGTCTTTATTCCGCCCAGAGTCCGCCGCCTGCTGGCCTCGTAAGCCTGTGAATGGTTTTGCTATACTTATAATTAATTATGGATTCTGTCATAGACTGGAAGGCTGGTGAGGGCTGTGCCGTCAAGGTGGTGGCTACCGTGTCCTGTGACTCGAGGCTAAGGGAAGGAACCCCCGGTGGCTGCTAAAGGTATGAAAATCGGGCTGGTCTGCCCGTACAACATCTTCAAGGGCGGCGGCGTCCAGGAGTGCGTCATGGCGCTGAAAGACGGTCTGAACCGGCGCGGCCACGAAGCCCTGGTTATCACGCCGCAGCCCAGAAAGCACAACGGCGAACGGCGCGACGGCATAATTCTGGTGGGTGGTGCCACCGGTGTGCGGTCGTTTCACACCACGGCCCAGGTGTCGGTCAGCGTCGATACCGAAGCGCTGCAGACGATGCTTGATGATGAGAAGTTTGACGTGCTGCATTTTCACGAACCGTGGGTGCCGATTTTAAGCCGGCAGATTCTGACGCGCTCGGCCAGCCGCAATGTCGCGACGTTTCACGCCAAACTGCCCGAAACGGTCGTGACGCGCAGCATCGAGCGGATTATTACGCCCTATACCCGGGCGGTGCTCAAGTACCTGCACGAGCTGACGGCAGTGTCGGACGCGGCCGCCCAGTATCTTTCCAGTTTGACGACCGAGCCGATCGAGGTTGTGCCTAACGGTATTGACCTGAAGAAGTATAAAACCAAAGCCGGCCGCACAGCCGCCAAAGACAAGAAGTCGATCTTGTATGTCGGCCGGCTGGAAAAACGCAAAGGCGTTATTCATCTCATCAGGGCCTTTGCCCTGCTGGCCGAAAAGCAGCCGGTGGAGCTGATTCTGGCCGGCGAGGGTCCGGATCGGTCAAAGCTGGAGACTTACGTTGCCGAGAACCGCATCCCAAATGTAAAGTTCTTGGGTTTCGTTGCAGAAAGCGAAAAGCTGCGGCTGCTCAGCGAAGCCGACTTGTTCTGCTCGCCGGCTTTGTACGGCGAGAGCTTCGGCATTGTGCTGCTTGAAGCCATGGCGGTCGGGCTGCCGCTGGTGGCCGGCGCCAATCCGGGTTATAAATCGGTCATGAAAGGCCGCGGCTCGATATCGATTGCCGATCCGGAAAATCACGCCGATTTTGCCCGGCGACTCGAGTTGTTATTGAACGACGAAGATCTGCGCAAGCTCTGGCAGGAGTGGGCCGGGACTTACGTCAAGCAGTTTGATTACGACAAAGTTATCGACAGATACGAAAAGATCTATGAGCGCGCCCTTAAAACCAGCAACTAAGCTGACCGTCGGGCTGGTGCTGGACGACAGCCTTGATAAGCCGGACGGCGTTCAGCAGTACGTTTTGACGATAGGTCGATGGCTGGCAGACCGCGGCCATGACGTTCACTATCTGGTCGGTCAAACCACCCGGCGGGACAGGCCCGGAATCCACAGCCTAAGCCGCAACGTCGGCGTGCGCTTTAACCAGAACCGCATGTCGATTCCCCTGCCGGTGGCGGATCGCCGTGTTCGCGAAGTACTGGCCGAAATCAAACCCGACGTCTTACATGTGCAGATGCCCTACAGTCCGATGCTGGCCGCCCGGCTGATTAAACAGGCCGCGCCGGCAACGGCGGTGGTCGGCACGTTTCACATCATGCCCTACTCCGGCCTGGAAAGAGCCGGCTCGCGCCTGCTGGCGACGCTGCTTCGGCCGACGCTTCGGCGCTATGACGACATCGTCAGCGTATCACCGGCCGCCCAGGCTTTTGCCGCCCAGGTTTTCGGCATCGAGTCGTCGGTGTTGCCCAACGCCGTACCGGTTGACGACTTTAGAGTTGTCCCGCCGCCGCGCGACGCACAACGGCCGGTAATTGTCTTCTTGGGCCGGCTGGTGGAGCGCAAAGGCGCCGCTCACCTGCTGCACGCCGTTAAGCGGCTGAGCGAGATTTATGATCAGGATTTCAAAGTGTTGATTGGCGGCAAAGGTCCGCAGGCTGATGAACTGCAAGCACTCAGCCGCCAGCTGGCGATTGCCGATCGGGTGGAATTCGTCGGCTTCGTCAGCGAGGCCGACAAGCCGGCGTTTCTGGCTCAGGCCGACGTGGCGGTTTTCCCGTCTACCGGCGGCGAGAGCTTCGGGATCGTCCTGGTCGAAGCCATGGCGGCCGGCAGCGGCGTGGTGGTCGGCGGCAATAACCCAGGCTATGCTTCGGTGCTGGCGGAGTGCCCGGAAGCTTTGATTGATCCGGCTGACACCGCAGGCTTTGCCGACAAGTTGCGCTCGCTGTTAGCCGACAAAGCTCTGGCCGCGGCCCTGCATGCCCGGCAGCAAAAGCTGCTAACCCAGTTTGATATTGAAACTGTCGGGCCCAGGCTCGAAGCAATTTACCGCCGGGCAATTGCAAACCGCAGCGAAACGTCGCATAATTAAAGGCAATATGGCAATTTTTCCTAAATCCGACGTGACAGTAACCTTCAGTAATCGCACCATCGTTCGGGTGATCGTCCTGATTGTCGCCACCCTGCTGGGGCTGCAGCTGCTTAAGACCATCGCCCAGCCACTCATACTTATTTTTGTGGCCTTTTTTCTGGCGCTGGCGCTTAACCCGGCCGTCAGCTGGATCGCCGGCAAGCTCAAGAGTAACAGCCGGGTCCGGGCTACCGGAGCGGCCTATATTCTGGTGCTGGCCGTTCTGATTTCGTTCTTCTCTCTGGTTATTCCTCCGCTGGTCAGCGAAACGCGCGACTTCGTCACCGATCTGCCGGCCACTATCGATAGTTTTAAAACCCAGGATTCGACCCTGGCCGAGTTTGTGCGCAATAACAATCTTGATCAACAACTCAGTGATCTAAGCAACGATTTCAGGAACCGGTTCAGCGATTTTCGCCAACCGCTGATTAACACGGCCGGCCGGATCGGCAGCATGCTGATCTCGACCGTGACGGTATTGGTGCTGACCTTCATGATGCTGGTCGAAGGACCGCGCTGGTTAGAGCGGCTTCTGGCCATCCAGCCGGCCGCCAAACGCGAACGTTACAAGAAGCTGTCGACTAAAATGTACCGGGCGGTTACCGGCTATGTTAACGGCCAGCTGCTGGTGGCCCTGATCGGCGCCGGGTTCGCTTTAGTGGCGCTGTTGATTGCCAGCACGGTGCTGGATGTTTCGATTAACGCCGTGGCGCTGGCCGGCATTGTCGCCCTGACCGGGCTCATTCCGCTTATCGGCAACACCTTGGGTGCCGTTTTGGTTGTCCTGGTTTGCCTGTTCAGCTCCGCCACCCTCGCCATAGTGATGGCGGTTTTCTTCCTGATTTATCAGCAGGTCGAGAACGCCACCATCCAGCCCTACATACAAGCCAAGACCAACGAACTGACCCCGCTGCTGGTCTTTATCGCCGCGCTGCTCGGCGCCAATATCGCCGGTTTACTGGGCGCGCTGGTGGCAATTCCGACCGCCAGCTGCATTAAAATTCTGCTGGAAGACTTTTACGCCCGACGCAGCACCGCCAAAACATAACCCCGAAAACCCCCAACTCCCATCCTTTGCCTTTCTCGCACCTGTACCACAATATATGCCGGCCGGCTAGTATTTCGGTACTCTTTAAGTTAGCTTATGACATTCATAAACTTGTACACAGTCTTTTAGGCCAAGCATACGGACTTCGCTTTTTATGTAGTCCCTGTGGTCATGCTGCGATGTCCATACGCTCTGCTGCACCTTTTTGAACCCCAGTTCCTTTAACAGCAGTCGCAGGTGCTGGCGCTTACCCCGCTCTGCTTCCGGTATGTCGAAAATTATCATCAGCTGTGCGCCGCGGCCGAGCTTTTGTGGTTGGTAGGGACGAATTAACTCACTACCCTTACTGGTTAGCCGTGGAATGTTGTGTTCGTCGAAAATGATTAAGCCCTGCACTCTTGCGTTATAAAATTGATTCCTGAGCGTTTGGCGTTTAAATTGTCGTTGCTTATTCTGTTTATGTTTTAGCCAATGGCGCTGACGTTCAATGTTCTCAAGGTCCTTAAAGAACAAACTCGGCTTAAAGCTGAGCTTTATGTTTGCCTCCGTATACGGAATTAATGATTCCAGGACGTATTTGAGGGCTGAATCAGGCAGCGGTTTATTGCTAAGGGTGCGTCTCATAATACAAACAGTACCATGAATGTAGCCGGCCGGCTAAGAGTTTGGTACAAGGCGGAAATGTGTGGGGTTTAGAGACGATACCAGATTTGACCGCTGGCGGTGTCGCGGACACCGAGACCCTGATTTTCCAGTTGATCGCGCAGCTCGTCTGATTTTGTCCAGTCCTTTTTGGCCCGGGCGGCGCGGCGGCTTTCCAGGATTTGCTTCTGATCATCGGTAATGTCCTGGCCGGAGGAAAGATTGAGCCCCAGCAGCTTGTCGATGGTTGCCAGGAGTTCGCTGAATTTACTGACCTCACTGTCAGTCAGCACGTCGGCGCCAACGGCATTAAAGAATGAGTCGATCCGCTCCAGCGCCTTGGGCGTATCCATATCGTTCTGAAGAAGCCGTCTGATGTCGAGTTCGGCTTTCGCCGTGCCGGCTTCGAGTGACAAATTGCGGCTGGAGCTGGGTTGCGGCTGCAACCGGAGATCGGCCACACTCCGCCAGTTAGTAAGCCGTTGCTGGGCCGCCGCCAGGCTCTCCCAGGTGAAATTGGATTGGTGGCGGTAGTGGGACTGAAGTACCAGCAGCCGGAAAGCCAGCGGCTCGTAACCCTTGGCGCTGATGTCCTGGAGCGTAAAGAAGTTATTGAGCGATTTGCTCATCTTGCGGCCGTCCACCAGCAGGTGTTCGTTGTGGACAAAGAAATTGGCATACTCCGGCTCGCGGCCGGCAGTGCTTTGGGCGATTTCGTTTTCGTGATGCGGAAAAATCAGATCAACGCCGCCGGTATGAATATCGAACGGCTGACCCAAATGGCCGGTACTCATGGCCGAACATTCGATATGCCAGCCCGGCCGGCCGGTGAGATCCCGGCCACCCAACTCAAACTCCCAGGCCGGCTCGTTGTCCTTTTTGGTCTTCCAGAGCGCGAAGTCGTGGACCGAGTCTTTGTCATACTCGTCGTTGTTGATGCGCGCGGCGCCGGTGTTGCTGGATGAGAGCTCAAGCAGCTGGCCGTAACGTTTGCCGCTGGCTTGGTACTTTTCGATTGAGAAGTAAACGCCGTCGTCGGCAATGTAGGCGAAGCCGCTGTCGTAAAGCTCGGTTATCAGCCGGCGCATGCCGTCAACGGACTCGGTCGCGCTGACAAAACTAATGGCATCGACGTCGTTGCCGATGGCCTGCATGTCCTCAAGAAAGATTCGCTTGTACTCGGCCGTCAGCTGTGTCAGGCCGGCCAGCGGTTCCTGTTTCGGGTAGCGCTGCCGGCTGCCGCGAATGGTTTTGTCGTCAACATCGGTAAAGTTCATGACATGACGGACGGTGTAGCCGGCGTCGGTCAGTGTCCGGCGCAGGGTGTCGGCCGTAATGAATGACCGCAGGTTGCCGATATGAACGTGATCATAAACCGTCGGGCCGCAGGAATACAGCCTAACGGTCTCAGGCTCCAGCGGTGTGAACTCGTCGACTTGTCTGGTCAGGGTGTTATGAAGTCGTATCATGGTTTTCTGCTTGTAGTTTAGCAAGTAAATCGGCCGCCAGGCTCAAACATTCGGTCTTGACTTCATTAAGCGGCCGGCCCTCCTGCAGCTTGAAACCGCTGGCGTAAGCATGTCCGCCGCCGCCGAAAGCCCTGGCCAGCTCACTGGCGATGTGACCGCCCTGGTTGGTGCGGATTGAGCCGGTGATTTTGCCGTCCTTGTAGGCTTTAAGCACGATGGCCACCAGCACGCCTTCGGTCTGCAGCATGTCGGTCTGAATGAGCGGCGCCGGGTTGTAGAGCGGGCTGTATTCCATCAGCTCGTTGTGCGGAATGGTCACAAATGCCAGCCGGCCGTCGTCATGCAGTTCGACCCGGTCGATTAAACGGGCTTTGTAACGAAAGACGGCTTCCGGCATTTTGTTGAGGGACCGGCGGGCTTCTTCCAGGGCCGGCCGGTCAACGCCGGAGTCGATAAGTTCGGCCATAATCCGGTAGGTCCCGGCGGTGGTGCCCTCGGATGTTAAGCCAAGCGAGTCGGCCAGAATCGAGCTGGCGATATGGGTTTTGGCCGGTAAATTGAGCGGCCATTTATTGGCTTGGGCGAGTTTGAAGATGACCTCGCCGGTCGCAACGGCTTCAGCGTCGTTGCAGACCAGGGTGGCGTAGGGGATGTCGCACTCCACGCCGGCATGATGATCAATAACGATAACCGGCCGGGCCGCTACCAGATCCCGGAATTCGCTGGTTTCCAGCTTTTCAAGCAGCACGATGGCGCTGGTGTCGACGATGATGCTGAGGTCGAAGCGGCGCGGCATCTCCTTGCTGACGCGGTCCCAGCCCCGCAAGTGTTTGAGATAATCCGGAATGTCCACGCCGCAGTACAGATGCGGCTCTTTGCCCATTTCGTGCAGGATTTGCTCCAGCGCCAGGCTGCTGGCCAGACTGTCCCCGTCCGGGTTGTCGGCTTGAATAATGACGATGTCGTGGGCGGCGGTCACTAACGATTCGATTGAGGGGCCGGCCGGTTCAGTCATAGCGCTTGCCTGCCTTCCAGCGCCCGTCCCAGTGTAATCTGATCGGCGTACTCCAGGTCGACGCCGACGGCCAGACCGCGGGCCAGCCGGGTTACCGTAACGTCACGGTCACCGATTTGCTGCTGAATGTAGAGAGAAGTCGATTCACCCTCGACGCTGGCGTTGAGGGCCAGAATGACCTCTTTGACCTTGTCCTCATCAAGCCGCTTGAGCAGCTGTTTGATATGAAGCTGGTCGGGCTCGACGTTGTCAATCGGTGAAATCAGTCCGCCCAGCACGTGATAAGTGCCGGCGTACTGACCGGTTTTCTCCAGAGCAACAATATCAAACGGTTCGGCCACCACGGCCACCAGCTGCTTGTCCCGGCCCGGATCGGTGTACAGCGGCGACAGTTCCTGCCCTTTTTCGACCAGGGCAAATGTTTTCCGGCAATAATCAATGTTGTCGTGCACGCTGTCCATTGTTTCGGCCAGCCGTTTGGCCTTGGCCGGTTCGGCCCGGAGCAGATAATAAGCGTAACGTTCAGCCGTACGCGGCCCGACGCCGGGCAGAGTGCCCAACGCATCGATCAGTTTGGTCAGAGCAGCCGGCAATAGCGCCATTCAGGCCTTCTTTATGGCCGGTGGCATACGGCTAAACATTAAGCTGGTAATCGGATATCGGTCAATCATTTTTCTAGGGGCAAATAAAACGTGCTTTTTTAGGGTCTAAAGGCCAAGATTGCCCAGCATGCCCATCATCGGCTGCATTTTTTCGGCGGCAAGCTTCTGGCTTTCGGCGATGGCTTCCTTGACGGCTTCCTCGACCCAGCGCTCCAGCTGGCCGATGTCGTCGAGGTCGACAGCTTCCGGGTCAATGTGGATCCTCTTGATCTTCTGCTCACCGGTGATTTCCACCCGAACGGCGCCCTCGCCCTTCTCGACGGTAATGACCTGCTTCTGCAGCTCCTTCTGCAATTTCTTGACTTTAAACAGCATCTTAGCTTGATCAAATCGGCTCATAAAAACTCCTCTTGCCTTTTAGGTTTAGTATATTGTATCAGTTTCGCAGCTCATGGGTGAAGACGGCCTTGGTCTCAGGAGCGTTCGGCCAGGCAACGAAGTACTGGTTAATATGATAATAACTGGTGACCAGTACGGCGATGGTAATGAGGCTGCTGCCGACACTTCTGGCCAGCGGATTGCGCGGAAAAACCGTAAACCACTGCTGCAGCATCAAGGTGATGCCGGCGGCCACAACGATATAAACGGCCGGTAGCAGTAAGGCCAGACTGACCGGCCCGTCCAGCGCGATAAGCGCCGTGCCGAGGACGAAATAGATGACCAGGAAGCGGGTGCGGTCAAGCCTCAGGCGGAACGAAAAGGCGTACAGGCCGACGGCGAACATTACGCTGGCGAAGATGTCGAGCAGGGGCAACCCGTCAATGCCAAGCGCCGGGCCGGCCGTGCTGCCGACAAAAATATTGTAGGGTACCGCCAGGATGTTTTGGAGGTAGCCGGTGATTGACGGCCAGGTTTCCGGTAGGCCCAGCCAGGCCGGAATAAGTTCCGGCCGGCGGATCAGACTTTGACCCAGCACAACCAGACCGCTGCCGGCAGCCGTCAGTGCCAGGATTCGCCAGATCAGCCCGGTTCGTGCAAACAGCTGCCGTAAACGGCGGCGCTGCCAGATTATCAGCGGCAGGCCGAACCAGACCAAACCCGGAACGAACAGTATGCCGACCAGCAGGCCCGCGCCCAAACACAGGCTCAGCTCGTAATATCTGGTCTTCTGGACCCAGATGCCGTAAGCCATCAAAGCGATGGGCAGCAGATAAAGCACGTCGCCGCTGGCAAACCTGGCCACGTGCAGGAACCAGCCGGACGCCGCGAACAGCAAGGTGCCTAAAAAGGCGATCCGGTTGGTCTGCCACTGTTTAAGCGCAAAGTAGAACACGAATACGATGAGCATGCCCGAAACCGCCGAAACGCTGCGCAGGAAAAGGTCGTTGGCGATGTCAAGTCGTTGCACCAGGTACTGGCCGAGCTTGTGCGGCAAATACAGCGGGTTATCGATGATCGACTGGAAAGTCCGGCTGTTTTGGGCGGCCGCGACTTCTTCCGCCGCCAGGCCGGGCACCAGTTGACCGAGCGAGAAAAACAGCAGCCCGTAAACGACCGCGACTGCCAGCAGGCTCAGGAAGAACGACCGGGACAGTTCGGAGATTCTGAATTTCAGCCGCTGCATGCAGCCCTCCCAGCGGCGACCTGGCTGTCCGCCGCAAAGTCCCCGGCTCGGGTTATTTGCCCTGTATTATTCATTGGCTACAGTATACCAAATGCCGCTCATTGCGGGCGGCTCACCGTCTTGCTCAGGCTTCGAACGGATCGCTGTGTTTGGTGTCCAGGCTGCGAAAGCGCTGACGGGCCATATCGAAATACAACTCGACCGCGCCGGTTGGTCCGTTACGGTGTTTTTTGATAAAAATGTCGGTGATATTGGCCCGCGAAGTCTCCGGATTGTAATACTCCTCGCGGTAAATAAACGCCACTACGTCGGCATCCTGTTCAATCGAGCCGGATTCTCTTAAGTCAGCCAGTTGCGGGATCTGCGGGCTGCGGCTTTCGACCGAACGGCTGAGCTGGCTAAGGGCGACGAGGGGTACGTTGAGCTCCCGGGCGATGCCCTTAAGGCCGCGGGAGATTTCGGAGATTTCCTGGACGCGGTTACCTTCGCTGGAAAAGCGGGTGCCGCCGCTCATCAGCTGCAGGTAGTCGACGATAATCAGCCCCAGCTGGTGCTGGTGGGCTTCGCGGCGGGCTTTGGTGCGCATGTCGCTGACGGTTATACCCGGTGTGTCATCGATGTAAATCGGCGCTTCACTGAGGCTGCCCATGGCGTGACCGATTTTTTCGAAATCGCTGTCGGTCAGGTTGCCGGTACGCAGGTTCCAGGCGTTGACATTGGCCTCGGCGGCCAGCATTCTGTCCACCAGCTGCTCCTTGCTCATTTCCAGCGAGAAGATCAGCACCGGCTGCTTGGCGCCAACGGCCACATTGTGAGCCAGGTTAAGTGACAGGGCGGTCTTGCCCATCGACGGGCGGGCGGCCAGAATAAAAAGGTCAGACCGCTGCAGACCGGCCAGAATATTGTCAAGATCCTTGAAGCCGGTTGGGATGCCGCGGACTTTGCCCTTGTCCTTGTGAAGATCATCAAGCCGGTCGAAGCTCTGGCCCAGAATAGTCTCCAGACTGACCACGTCCTGCTTGATATGCCGCTCGCTGACCTGGAACAGTTTGGTTTCGGCTTCTTCGATTACTGCCTGGAGATCGTGGTCCTCATCAAAGCCGATTGAAGTTATTTCCTGCGAGGCTTTGATCAACCGCCGGCGCATCGCCTTTTGCGAGACAATCGAGGCGTACTGTTCGGCATGGGCGGCGGTCGGTACGAAGTTGGTCAGCTCGGTGAGATAAGCCGCCCCGCCAATCATCTCCAGGTTTCCGGCGCTGCTCAGCTGATCCGACAGCGTCAGGACGTCAATCGGGCTGTGTTGTTCGTAGAGCCGGATAACCGCCTGGTAAATGTGCTTGTGACGCTCGTCATAAAAATCGGCCGGCTGAACAATATCGGCAACCTTAACAATGGCATCGCTGTCGATCAGTATGGCCCCCAGCAGACTGGCTTCGGCCTCAATGTTCTGCGGCGGTACTTTCGCCCCCGGTTTATTATCCATATCGTTCTATGATTCTAGCACCTCGGCCGCGCCAAAAATATTGCTAATGGTATCAAGCGCCGGGTTGGCGGCCGCCGCTGCCGGCGATGACTCAACCGGCGGCACGTCAGGCACCGGGTCGGAATCAGCCAGCTCAACAATCGTTTCGGGTGTGATGGTGGCGTCGTGCCGGCAAACCACCGTCACCGGCCGGCCGGTCAGTTCATGGATGATATCAGCGATCAGCTTCTTGTTTTTGGCCTCATTAAGCCGTTTTTGGTGGAATGAATAGGCAAAGCTGAGGTGGAGAGTCTCGCCGTCCAGCTCGGCGACAGCCATCCTGGCCACGCCATACAGCGTGTTGTGCTGCTGCTTGATGGCGGTTAGGGCTTTGGTCCAAAGCCTGGAATCGAGCTGCGCCGGTTTGGTGCGGACGCTCGGGGCCGGCGGAACCTCGGACGGCTGAGCCGGCTTCCTGGCGGCCGGCTTGGCTGGTTTAGGCGTCGTTTTCGCTTCTTCAGCCGGCGGTGCCTGCGGCGGCGTGGCCGATGGCCGGTCCGGATTGTGGCGGAAGCTGGCCTCCAGTAATGCCAGCTCCAGGCTGTGGTCGGGGCTGGCAGCGGCCGGCACGTCCAATAAGTCCTTTAGCAGCAGGGTGGTTTCGCCCGGCGGCAGCGGCGAATCACCGCTTATCAGTTTGTTTCTGAGCACGCGCCCCAGCTGGCTGGCAATGTTGCCGGCCGCGTAGCCGCGGTCCTGCAGCTCCTGCAGACTGTCCACCAGTTCGGCCGGTGAGCCGGCGGCGACCAGCTGCAGCAGATTCTCAATCGCTTCAACCGGCGCTACGCCCAAGATGGTGCGGATCTCCTCATGGCTGACGGCCGCCCCGCTGCCGCCCAGCTGATCAAGCAGGCTGATGCTGTCCCGGAACGAGCCGCGGCCGTGTTCGGCGATCAATTTTAAAGCCTCGTCGCTGATTTTTATTTTTTCCTTTTTGGCGATGGCCTTGAGATGCTCGGTGACCTTGGCCGGTTCAATCGGCTTGAAAGTAAAGCGCAAACAGCGGCTGACGATGGTTTCGGGCAATTTGTGCATTTCGGTCGTGGCCAGAATGAACACGACGTGCGCCGGCGGTTCTTCCAGCGTCTTCAGGAGCGCATTAAAGGCTTCTTTGGTCAGCATGTGGACCTCGTCGATAATGTAGACTTTGTACCTGGCCAGAGTCGGGGCGATGTGGACCTTGTCGCGCAGGTCACGGATTTCATCGATCCGGCGGTTGCTGGCGGCGTCGATTTCAATAATGTCGAGATGAGAAGCGTCATCGGAATACGGCAGGTCGTTGATGCTGTGCGCCAAAATGCGGGCTACCGAAGTCTTGCCGACGCCGTGCGGCCCGGTAAACAGATAGGCGTGCCGGATCCCGCCGGTTTTTAACGAGTTGGCCAGCGTTGTGGTGATGTGCTCCTGCCCGATGATTTCGTCCAGGTGCCGCGACCGGTACTTGCGGTAAAGAGTTTGTCCCATGTCACCTAGTAGTCTACCAGTCAGGCATCATCGCAGTCCACCGGCGCCGGCACAAATAACAACACGGCCAGATGGACCTTTCAGGTCGTTACGGTTGCCCAGACGCCGCGGTGATCGCTGGGCCCCTCGAAAGTTCCGCCGCCAACCAGCCGCAGACCGCAGGTATAAATATCGTCGATGGAAAAGCCGCCCAGTGCTTTGACCAGCCGGTAACGGCCGGGCGGGGTTGACTCCCGTCCGTAAGGCTCGACCGGATAGGTCGGGCCGAAGTCCAGCTGCCTGGCCACCGACTTAAAGCCGTGCCGCTCCAGCATCCGCCGCGGCTTTTGCCAGGGCAGGCTGTTGAAGTCACCTAAGATAATCGCCTGTCTGGCGGTGGCCAGCTTATAAAGCAGGATTTCGGTTTGACGTCTGCGCCAGTCGGACCGGTTAACTTCCCAGGATAAATGCGTGGCCGCCACGGTAATGTTGCCGAGTTTGGCCGTCAGAGCGCTGCGATGATCGTGGCCCGGGTCCAGATCATGCGCCTGGATGGCGACCGCTTCCTCTTTGGTGGCTAAAAAGATCCCCTCGTTCGGCCGGCTTCGGGTCAGGCCGTGCCAGTAAGCGGACGACAAACCCAGGCGTCCGGCTACTTCCAGGCCGGTGTTGCCGGCAGCAGTTCTTTCAACTTCCGACATGCCCAGGGCGTCCAGGCCGGGTACCTGGTCACGCAAGGTGTCAGCTAAGGCGCCGCTCCGCCGCTCCAGCTGATTGTAGCTGAGCGAACCCGGCCGGTCGTCCATCAGGACGTTCCAGAAAGCCACGGTCAGTTGTTGGCGCGGTACGGACACTTGGTCTATAGAGCAGCTTCGAGCGCCGCCCACTCGGCGTCTACTTCTTCCTGCGGGATATTTACGCTGACTTGATCGCCCGGTTTGGCCTTGAAATAAGTTACGCTGGCCAGCAGAACCCGGTACGGTTTGTTGTTGACGTTGACGAAATAATGGCCGTCTTTAAGTTCCAATGTGCCGACCACCTGTTTGCGCGGGATGGGTCCGATTTGCTTGTACAGGAATGAGCCGTCATCGGCGATGGTAAGTTTCAGGATATCGCCCTGCACCAGCTTGGATTTGCTGGCGTAGTTGGCCGGTACGGGATAGGTTTTGCCGTCGCTACCGACCATGTTCTGTCCATCAAAGACGCCCTCAATAACCTTGCCGATGTTCTCATCGGTAGGCGTCGGGGTGCTGACACCCTCATCGCCCACCAGGCTGACCAACAGCTCCTTGGCGGCGGCCAAACTGGTCTCAGCCTCTTGGATAAGGGCTTTTAAGCGCTTGATTTGTTTATCTGGTACGTCTGCCATCCCTTATAAGTCTCTCGCTGTAAGTAGTGTTTGTTTAGGTACACCTACTGTCACAAAATTACCACGTTTAATAAGTCAAGTCAAAATATCCGCCTTAAGCTGTGGATAAATACTTGCCTGGCGGCCGGAAAGCCATGTCCAAAGTAAAACCGCCCCGGTTTGAAACTGAGGCGGTTTACTATACCTGACCCTTTTAGTGACTGTTTAGGCCAGTTCGACGGTGGCGCCGGCTTCTTCAAGCGTTTTCTTGGCGTTGTCGGCGTCCTCTTTCTTGGCCTTTTCCAGGACCGTCTTAGGTGCGCCGTCCACGATTGCCTTGGCTTCACCCAGTCCCAAACCGGTCAGGTCCTTAACGGCCTTAATAACGGCCACTTTCTGAGCGCCGGCGTCCTTTAGAACGACGTCGTATTCGCTCTTCTCTTCGGCAGCCGGTGCGCCCTCAGCGCCGCCCGCGGCCGGACCGGCAACTGCTACTGCAGCGGCAGCCGGCTCGATGCCGTATTCATCCTTCAGGATGGTCTTAAGTTCGTTGACCTCCAGAACTGTCAGCTTGGTCAGTTCTTCGGCCAGTTTCTTTACGTCAGCCATTTGTGCTTCTCCTTATTTATCGATTATTAACTTTTTTAGGCTGCGGCTTTGGCTTCAATGCCGTCCAGCAGAGCGTGCAGGTTGCCCGACAGCCCTGAAGTAACGTCGTTAACCGGCGACAACAGGGTAGCTACAACCTGAGCAATGAGCTCGTTCTTGCCTGGCAGGGTGGCCAGCGCCTTGACTTCATCGGCGGACAGGAACTTGCCTTCGGCCGATATCGCGCCGACGAATTCGATCGACGGCTCATTTTTGGCGAAATTGGCCAGCACTTGAGCCGGCGCGACCTCGTCGTCACCGTTGAAGGCGTAAACCAGCATGCCTTCCAGGGCGCTGGTGTCAACGCCTTTTAAGCGGTCGGTTGCCTCAATGGCCTTGATGACCAGACGGTTTTTGACAACCCGGACTACCGTGCCGTTTTCGCGGGCTTTGCGCCGCAGTTCCTGCATGGCCTTTACGGTCGTTCCCTGATAACCGGCCACTACCGTCATTCTGGAATCAGCCAGCAGGCCGCCGATTTCGGCGACAACTTCATCTTTCTTGGCTTTTGTTAATGCCATTTATTCTCCTAACCTTGGAAAAAGAGAATTAACTGTTTTTGACCCGGCCTCGACCTTAGCTCGCAGGTCTTTAATCGTTACCATTAAAAAAGTCTCCGGTTTTTATATAACCAAAGACGTCCTGTTGCTTTATCTTCAAAGGCCGGAAACTCCTGATACGGTTTCCTGCTCAGCCTTTTTGAAAAGTATTGCCTCGGTGTCTCTTATATTCGCATTACCGCGAAACGGGCACTGTCTTTGGTAACAGAGATATTTTACTCCGGTTTTGTCCGTTCTGTCAACTCCGGTCTACCGGTTACGGCTGGCGGCGTGCCGCAGCGCTCTGCCCATTTTGACAGTGGCCACCGCCGCCTCGGGATCGCGGCTGAACATATCGGTGTCGATATGAAACGCGTAGAAGAAGCTCTGCAATCCCCTGAGACATAGTTCCTGGGCCGTTACTTCAGCAAGGCCCGTCTCGACGCCGCGTTGCTCCAGTAATTCAATAATTGACTGTTGTGACATTTGGCCTAAGAAGCGACGCTTTGCGCGATAAGCCTCCATCAGTTCGCTGGCAGGTTGATCAATCGCCGGATCATTCCACTGCCATTTGTTCTCCCGCCACTGCTCATCGTGGGCGGTGCCGACAGCCAGCGTGCTATCGTCGTCAATGGTCTTGATCAGTTCTGGTACTATGGTTTCGGCGTATTCGGCCGCGTTTCTTCTGGTGCGGCTTGAACCCCTGTAGCCGACATAATCGACGTTATCCAGAATAAACAATCCCTGTCTTTCGGCCGGCATGTTACGGAAGCGGTCGATCAAGGCCAAGGTGTTCCCGGTGGTGCGGGTCGTGCCGGCGTTAATGTGTACCGTGATTCTCAACAGAGGAATACCTAGCTGCCGGCCGCAACGTTCGATATCCTGGCAAATATTGCTTTTACCTGCGCCCGGCTCGCCTTCAAGCAGCACCGAGCCGTTATCAATTGCCAGATCCAGTATTTCGCCGAATTCAGTAAAGCGCGGCGTTACGCAAGCGTCGAGATCAGCTCTGAATTCTGCCACGGTTTTGGGGCGACTTGGCGAGTACGCCAGATAGCCGTTGCCGTTGGTCTTATCCTCGACGACAACACCCGGCTGGCTGTACGGGCTTTCCATTGACATATCCCTGCTAATATACCATAGATTAGTAGTTTCGGTGTTTTCGATTACCATGGTTAGTTCTTTCGCTTTAATTATTTAGGGGTCAATAAAAAAACAGGCTTCTGGTTGAAGCCTGTTTGCTTTCCCGGCCTGTACTTTTGTGTAGCGCTTACCTAGCGCGCGGCTTCAACCAGATTGAAGCACAGGCCCCTCGCCGGGAGGAGAATAAAGCCCTTGCTCACAATGATTTGGCTGAAGTTCATAAGCGTAAAAATAGCATGCCCACGTCGGGTTTGCAAGAGCTGTGATGGCAGGTTGACCTTGCCAAATCGAACAACGATATGTATAATAAACCCGCTTGCAGAGAAAATTATGAGTAACTTTGAGAAATCAACACCCCCCATTGATCCATTCGAGGCGATAGAGAATTTGTCCAGCTACGCGACAAGGCAGTCAGATGGAGTAGCTCCCTCTTTCCGTATCGAGTTCGGTCCTGATAATACGATCGTAAAAGTTGATGCTAGAATCCATCCGGAGACACCGCCTGTGCTGGTTGATGGCCTGACTATCTTATCAGGTATAGAAAAGGTGTCTGTACAGCATGCGTCGGGAGCAAAAAAGCTCTCATTAACTGAACGCGCGATCCGCAGCCGCTCCAGGCACGACTAAGCCCTCCGCTCGCCCTCTTGTCTATTCGTCCAGCAGTTTAAGTTTGAATTGAGTGTAGCGCTCGGCCGCCAGCCGGGTCAGTTCCGGGTCCTCGTCCTTATTAACGAACTTCATCGCCTCGGCCAGCAGCGGGTGAACTTCGGCGACGCGGTCGTGCATCTGCTTGACCAGCTTACGGTACCCGGGGTGGCCCTGCGGGCTGGTGCGGAGCTCGTGAAGATGGAAAGCCTCCCGGGCATTGTAGGTAATTTTCCAGCGCATGCGGTGGCCGAACAGCGTGGCGTACTGCGCTTCGACCTCGTAACCCTTTTGCTGCAGATAGCTGTGAAGCTCCAGGCTTAGGTCAAAGCAGCGCTCGAACTTTTCGGTCAGGCCGGCTTCTTCGATCAGCTTGGGCACTTCGTAGCCGTAACGCGGCGTCAGATACTGCCAGCTGAGATCGTCAACCATCCGGTGGCGCTGCAGATCCCGAAAAATACCGTAATCACACATCAGGTCCCAGCTGTAATGAGCTTTCTCGAGTGCCCGGCCGGGCTTGTGGCGCCGGTTAAGCCGCTCGCCCATGTAGGCGGTAAGAACCTCGGCTTTCTTGGCGTAGGGCCACTGGCTGACTTCGCGCTTTATCTCTTCCAGCGACAAATGGCTGTGCTCGTACAGCATATCCGGTACCAGATCCAGCTCGTTTCTCGGCCAGACATTGACCAGCCTGACGGCGGCTTCGTCGGAGCTGTAACGTCCCGGCAGGTGCTTATCAGCCAGTTCCCGCACCCGGCTGAAGGTGTTGGCCCGGTAAGCAATGGCAGCGCCGCCGCGGTCGGGCTTGTCGGCTCTCTCCAGGAACGCCGGCATGATCTTGCGGGCTTCGTCCAGCACACGCTGGCCGGTCTGCCGGGCCTCCGGCAGCTCATCGCTCAACAGATGCATTATCAGGCTTTCCAGAGCCTGGCCGGAAGCGAATATACCGACGGTTGACCTGGTGGCGACCGGCAGGACTGATCGGGCCACGTCACAGGCTTGCGCCCGGGTAGCGCCTTTCCAGGCGATGTCCCGCTCTTCTTTGGGGACGCTGGAGTTGCCGCGGACGTAATCGGTCAGTTTGTGCACCATATCGGAGTAGAGCTCAAACACCTCGTCCATGACCGACTGGTATTTGGCCTGGACTTTATCGCTGAAGTGCTCGGGCGTGTAGTACTTGTATCGGCCGTTTTCATCTTTCTGATCGTAATAAATATAGCGGGTGGACTGCTCAAGATAAGCGGCCAGGCGGCCCCATTCCAGCTTCTTGGTAAGCAGGTTGGAGGCATTCTCAACCACCAGGTGCTGACCGGCCAGCTGCTGAACCGAGTCGTCGCCGTAAGCCGTGATGACCCGCTGGAGCAGTTGCCGGTCCTTGTCGGCTGCTTGAGCAAACTCGTCAAGTATGGTTATGCGCATGTCGTCACCCCGCCGGCTCAAGCGGGCCATGGCGGCGGCGATAGTGATCGGGCTGAGCTTATCGGTAAAGGCGTAAACGTCGCCGTCAACGCTGGTAACGGCGTCTTTTAGATACTGCTTGCCTTTGGCGGTCAGCCGAAAGCCGCCGGCCGACTTCTCAACATAAGGGTTGACCGGTTTGCTGGTGGAGGCAGCCGGCGCAGCCTGGGCGGCGACCGAACGCGGCTTTTTCCTGGCCGGCAGCAACGGTTCGAGTGTTTCCCAGACCAGCTTATGAATGGCTTCAACCCCCAGCAGCTTGTCATTGCGTACGCAGTCCAGGCTCTTGAAGTCCTTTGGAAACAGCCGGCACAAGTCGTCGTAGACTTCGACCGCCTTTTTAAGATGACCTAGATCGGCCTCGTGCAGGTCCCGCTTCTTGACCGTGTATGATCGTGGCGCTTTTTGTTCGACCAGATCAAAGGCGATGTCGGCCGGCACCCGGAGGACCAGGCTCAGATCGGGCCGCGGGATGCCCAGCATCTGAAACTCCAGGTTGTCCAGCCAGATGAAGTAGCCGCGCCGTTCTTCCATATGACGGAACTTGGTTCCCTGATGCGCCATGTTGGAGCCCGTAAACCGGTTGGCGATGACGACCTTGCCGGCCGCCAGGGCGGCTTTGATAGCCTCGGCCTGGTCGTAGCGGTCAAGGGCGAAAAACAGCGAAGCCGTGTACGGTCCGACGGCTTCTCCATCGCCGTACTCACCGTTTAAGTACTTGCGTACAAAATAGCTGGACTCCCTGTCATAAACCGGAAAATCAAAGGCGGCGACGTCGTAGCCCTCGTCCGTCAGGCGCTTTTTGATCAGCTCGAACTGCGTGCCTTTACCGGATCCGTCGGTCCCCTCGATGACGATGAATAAGCCCTGGTCGTTTTTCATTACTACTCCCCCCACCCTGTTAATTTACCGGTTAAGAGGCGCCTTAGTCATATCCTTTCAAACCATCGACTTTCAGGGGCAGGATGCGCTTGTCCTTGTAAGCCCGCGGCAGCATCTGTTCCGGCCGCCAGTTGGCGATGATTTCCTCCAGTTTGTCGCTCGAATCGGATTGATACTTGCCGCTGAGTTTCTTGTATTCCTTGTCGACCGGTCCGGTTTCATAAAACACCATCTGGGCGATCCGCTCACCGACCGGCAGCACGACGCTTTCGTGCTGGTTCATGTTATAAATCTCCATCGTCCAGCGGTTGATGTAACCGGGGTCACCCCAGCCGGCGTCCAGACAGACGGCAACACCGTTACGGCCCCAGGTGCTGCGGGCCTGCATGGTGCTGGTGCCGGGCGCTTTAATGCCGATAAATTCGTTGGTGTGGGCCAGGATTCTTTCGTGCGGCCGAAGCACGATGATCGGGTGATCGGGCGGTATGTTCTTAAACAGCTGGCGGCCGTGCTTCTTCGCCCAATCACGATGTTTTTCAGCCTTGTACGGCCCGCCGCCGAAATAGGCTTTGACGGCTTCTTCGTCAAAGGGGTTATAAAAGCCGCCTTCGCTGGGCCGCTCGGTCCGGTAAAAATAGTGCCCCAGAGTAACGTCGATACTGCTGCCGGCAATGTGCTTTTCATTGTACGGCGCAAAGACAATATGACCGCTACGGATCGCCTCTTTAATCTGTCGGTTACTGAAAACTCCCAACTTGCTTCCCTCTCGTTTCCAGCTATTGTACGTCAATGACACCGGGGCTATCAAGCTTGTTATGTAGTGAAATTTGCTTCCTGACAAAATCATTACAAATGTATTGACAAAAAGTCAACAACGTGCTAATATAATATTGAACCTAAGGAGGTGGAACCAAGCTATGAATATTCGAAATCTAATAAGCGCAACGCTGATAACTGCTTTAACTGCTGTCGTTACCGGCCCGTTGACAGCCCAGAGCGCTTCTGCCAGCCCGGTGTTTTCGCGGCCGCAACCGGTCGCTAAATGCGTCAGCCTGGGCGGTGGCCCGAACAGCGCCAAGGCCGGCGAGCGGGAGTGGGACTTTACGACTACTGCCGATCCGGATGGCGCCGCCCGCAGCTCATTGCGCTATCAGTATGAGTGGAAGAGCGACTACGGGACTACTCGCCGCTTTGGCAAGTCTTCGCAGGCATCCAAGCGGATTACCTTTCCGCGGACGGGCGCTACCTACACCGTAAAAGTCACCGTATTCAACAATGGCACTACCGATACCTGCACCAAGGTTGTGCGCATCAGCAAGCCGACCGCCCCTATCCAGACCAACCCCGGCAACACCACTAAACCTGATCGGCCGACCACACCTGATCGTCCTTCCCGCCCGGCTGCGCCGGCCAACAACCCGGCTCCGGCTAACAATGACGGCGACAATGGTGATGACCAGGTTGACAACCAGGACAACGACCAGAACAACAATCAGAATCAGGACGATCAGAACAACGGCTCTGAGAACACCGAAACTGATTCGCCGGCGGAGACCGTTACTGTCAGCAGCCGCGACGACGATAACGCTGACGACAAGAAGACGGCTCAGCCGGAAACCCTGCCGGTTACCGGTGTTGCACCGGCCGGTATCTTCGGCGGCATAAGCTTCCTGGGCTACCTGGTCAGCCTGCTGAAGCGCAAATTTATCGGCTAAAGCAAATAAACTTTAGCCCTCAAAAAAGAATAACCCCGGGCGTTTAGCGCTCCCGGGGTTATTTTATGTTAGCGTCTAAGGAACCTAGAGTTCGCTGGTCTGCAGGCTGACGCTGGGTCCCATAGCCGTGGCGATGTGGATGGAGTGGACGTAAGTTCCCTTAACCGAACCGGGCTTGGCCGCTTTAACGCTGGCAAAGACGGCCCGGGCATTTTCCAGCAACTTATCTTTACCGAAGCTGACTTTGCCGATGCCAAGGTGAATTATGCCGGTACTGTCAACCCGATACTCGACCCGGCCGGCCTTCGATTCCTGGACCGCCTTCGCGACATCCGTCGTCACTGTGCCGCTTTTCGGGTTGGGCATAAGGCCTTTTGGACCAAGCACGCGGGCGTATTTGCCCAATTGGGCCATCAGCTTGGGCGTGGCAATCAGGACGTCGAAGTCGATTACTCCCTTGTCCAGCTTGGCCAGCACCTCTTCCTGACCGGCAAAGTCGGCGCCGGCCTTCTTGGCGGCGGCCGCGTCGTCGGCTTCAGCGAAGACGGTTACCCGGACTGTTTTGCCGGTTCCGGCCGGCAGTACCAGATTGTCGCGGATATTCTGATCGGCCTGCCTCGGATCGACGTTTAATCTGATGTGAAGCTCAACCGTCGCATCGAATTTGGCCGGATTGGTTTTAACGGCCAGCTCAATCGCTTCCGCCAGGCCGTACTGCCTGGTCTTGTCGATCAGTTCGGCGACTTTACGGAAGTTATTGCCGCGCCGCTCCAGGCGGGAGCGTGTCGGCTTTTGCAGCTGTTTTGGCTTCTCGACCGCCTCATCCAGGCTTTTTCGCTCTTCTTTGGCGCGCTTCTCAGCCTCCTCTTTGAGGGCTTTGGCGCTGCGCTTGCCGGCCTTGGCGGTCGGCTTCTCTACTTCTTCGGCTGGTTCCTGATCTGCTTGAGCCGCAGTTTGATCACTTTCTTGAGCAGTCCCATCGTCGGTGGCTCCTTTTTCGATTTTGGCCTTGGCCCGCGGACTGGTTCGCTTGACAGCTTCAACCGTCACGTCTTCGGTATCGCGCTCGACGATATCGGCCTTGACCTCATCCTTGCTCTTATCTTTTGCCATAATATTGCTCCTTTCGTGGTTCAAACCCGCGCCTGCGGTCCCACAAAATTAATTTAATTCCCGAAAAGCCCTCTCGTAAGCGTCGTAATCAACCTCACGAAACTGCTCCTCAAACACCGTGTAAACCTCTATATCGTCACGTATTTCCCTGGTCTTGTCCAGTGAATTCTGCAACTGGCAGGCCTGGAGCAGCGTGGCGATGGACGCGGCGCACGCCAGGCCGATGGCCGTGCCGCCTTCGGCAACTTCACCGTTTAAGTAGTGCTCCAGACCGCTTAAGAAAGTCAGTGACGTGACTGCGCCGCCGACTGCCGTCCAGACACCGCGGGCCGCATTAAGCAGCCGCCGGTCGAGTAAGTCGGCCCTGGCTTCTTCGAGCAGCTCAGGGCTGGTGGGATGTCGGGCATTTTCCGGTGATGTAGCCATGTCGCTCGCTTTTAATGTTCGCCTTAAGGTGCCGGCTCTCTTTAAATACGCTTAAGCCTCGATCTCCACGCCCATGCTGCGGGCGGTGCCGACCACCATTTTCTTGACCGCCTCGACGTCGTCGGTGTTCATATCGCCGGCTTTGGCTTCGGCGATCTCCGCCAGCTGTGCCTGGCTGAGTTTTTTGGCCACCTTTTCCATGTTCGGCTTGCCGGAACCCTTGTCGATCTTGAGCTTGTCGCGGATAAGATCATCGGTTGGCGTGCCGACCACCCGCCAGCTCATCGTCCGGTCTTCGTAAATCGTCAGATGCACGGTGACCATCTGACCCATCTTATCCTTGGTCTGGTCGTTGAAGGGGTTGATGAAATCCATCATGTTAACGCCGTACTGACCAAGCGTGCTGCCGACCGGCGGGGCCGCGCTGGCCTGGCCGCCGCGGATTTTCATTTTAAGATTTGCTTTTATGGGCTTTGAAGCCATAAGATTCTCCGTAAGCTTAATAGTAGATGACCAGGGGTAGAATCAGATTAAGAAGCATTTGCTGATTTCTAACTGCTGGTTGCTGCAGCCTGTAGCGGCCGCCTGGTGCGTAACGAGGTGGAATTGTACTATAAATTACCTCTGTTGTCCAGCTTTTAAGTCCCGTTGGGCAATTGCAGCCCGCTGAGACGGTAGACGGTTGAGTTGCTGCGCTGGCTGAACCCCGCTTCGACATACACTACGGCCACCGGGCCGCTGCCGGCCAGACTGACGGTGCCTAAGTCCCTGGTAGTTCCGTCCGGATTGACGTCACAAACCTCTAAGAGACTGATGCCATGCCGGTTGACTTCTTCACCCAGCCCTGAAATCTCGTCGCCGGGAATTCCAGGCGCGACTTGCAGGATATTCCAGATTGGTTGCCGCATGCGCATGCTAAACCCGCTTGACCTGAAGGCTGTCCAGCTCCACCGGTGTTTCCCGGCCGAACATATTAACCAGGACTTTGAGCTTGCCCTTGGCTTCGTCGATTTCGTTAATGGTGCCGTCAAAGCCCTTGAACGGGCCGTCGGTGATATTGACGACCTCGCCCAGCTTGTAGTCGATCTTGTGCTTGGGCTGCTCAAGGCCCATGCGCTTGTTGATTTTTTCCATTTCCTCGTCACTGACAGGGGTGGGATCCGTCCCGGAGCCGACAAAGCCGGTCACACCGGGCGTATTGCGGACAATGTACCAGGCGTCTTCGCTCAGCTTCATCTGCACCAGAACATAACCCTGGAATATCCGCTTTTCAACGACTTTGCGTTTGCCGTTTTTGATCTCGATCATCTTTTCTTTCGGTACCAGCACCTCGAAAATCTTGTCGCCCATGTCCAGGCTGGCGGCCCGCTGGCGAATGCTCTCGGCCACTTTCTCCTCGTAGCCGCTGTAGGTGTGGATGGCGTACCACTGTTTGGCGGTGTCATACCGCATCTTTGAACTGCTCATGCTATAAAATTACCTTTCTTAATAAATTCTCCAGCCCGTAATCGGTCACGGCCACGATCAGGCTGAACGCGATCGCGAAAATGAACACGGCCAGCGTCAGCTTCCAGGTTTCCTGCCGGCTGGGCCAGCTGACCAGCTTCAGTTCCTGCCAGGCTTCCTTGAAAAACTTCGGCACCGCCGAGCGGCGCTTGTTTAAAAAACGGCCCAGACGGTTATCCGGCAGCGGCAGATAGAATTCCTTGCGGCCGACAGTCGCCAGCGACTTAAACGGGCCGCTGACCTTGCCGGTGGCTTGGCGCAAACGCCGCGGTTTATCGGTGTGCGTCTGGGCCTTCTCTTTACGTTCGCGCACCGTCTCCACTTTGCGGACGCGTCCCCGCTTCGCTGACGGCGCCTTTTTTGCTGCTTTATCCGGCATTTTCCTCTCCCACTTAAAAAACCTACCCTGATATGAATAGAGTAGGTCGCTGGTTGTCAATATACAACAGTCACTCCCTGTCGTCAATCGGGTTTATTTTATCAAGTCGGACTGAATCCTCAAGTTTTAAATTGCCGGCAAAAGCTGTATCTTAATGAGTATGTTCCCCGACCCGGTCAGACTGGCGATAGTGTTGTATGTGATCTCGGCAAGCCTGGAGCTTATCGTGCTGCTGACGCGGGTTGGCTGGCGCCAGCGCCGGCTGGTCGCCCGTATCAACATCGGTGTCGTCTCGCTGGCGGCCGGAATGCTGGTGACCTCGGTGCCGCACCTCCTGAGCAGCCTGCTGTTCATTGTCAGTATTTACAGGTTTATAAATCTGCTCAAGATCGTTGAGAACCGGGCGCATGAGGATTTTCTGCGCCGCACGGTTACCTCGACCTCCCTGTCACTGCTGGCCACGCAGGCCGGCTTGTTTCTGCTGTGGACCCTGTCGCATGTCCTGGATGGCAAACCCGGCCAGCTGTTGTGGGCGCTGGTGCTGGCGCAGGTCATTGTCAGTGCCGGGCTGCTGCTGGTGACGCTGGACAACCTGCGGCGTTACCGTTTCCGGGGGCATGACGTTGACCTTAGCGACAAGTCTCTGCCAAGCGTCACGGTGGCCATCCCGGCCCGGAACGAGATGTTTTTCTTAGGCGAATGCATCCAGGCTGTCTTGGCCAGCGACTATCCTAAGCTCGAAGTGCTGGTGCTGGACGACAGCTCGCACGATGAAACGGCGGCGATTATTCGCGGCTTTGCCCACAAGGGCGTGCGCTTTATCAAGGGCAAAAAGCCAAAGAGTGGCTGGCTGGCGAAGAATAACGCTTATGAGCAGCTGCTGGCGGCCGCCACCGGCAAGTATGTGCTTTTCTTAGGAGTTGATATCCGGCTGAGTCCCGACGCCATTCGTCAGCTGGTAACGACTGCCACCCGCCGGCAGTTGGCCATGCTCAGCATCCTGCCGTCCCGCACACCGCAAAATCCCTTCGGCCTGCTGATTCAGCCGATGCGTTATTGGTGGGAGCTGGTGTTGCCGCGCCGCTTCTTCCGGGAGCCGTCGAGCCTGAGCAGCGCCTGGTTGGTCGAGAAAGCTAAGCTGGTTGACCTGGGCGGCTTTGCGGCCGTTAAGCGCAAAATCCGGCCTGACGCTTATTTTGCCCGTGAATTTCTTAACCAGGACGCTTACGGCTTTCGTTACGCCGGGGCAACTTTGGGTGTAGCGAGCGTCAAAACGGCGCTTCGGCAATTCGATACCGCCATCCGGACGCGCTATCCGGAGGCGCACCGCAGTATCGCCCGGGTGTTCGTCATAACCATGACCGAGCTGGGCCTGCTGGCCGGGCCTTTTATTGTCCTGGCCGCGGCAGCAATATGGTCTTTGCCGGTTGGCCTCACGCTCCTGGCTGCCCTGGCGGCCGCCAATCTTATCCTGATTCACGTGCTGGTGCTGCGCGTTTTCGCGCGGCATCAGGCCTGGCTGGGCCTTTTTAACTTCCCGGTCGTGGCCCTGGTGGAGATAGCTTTAATTAACCTGTCGATGTGGAAATATGAATTTTCCAAAGTGATCTGGCGGGGGCGGAACATCGCCGAGCCGGTCATGCATGTTGTCCCCCGGCTGCCTAAAGTCTGAACCGCCTACTGCAGGTTCGGGAAAAAGACCGTAAACGTTGAGCCCTTGTTGAGCTCGCTTGTCAGGTCCAGCTCGGCGTGGATCAGCCGGGCCAGTTTGATAGTGACATACAGCCCCAGGCCGGTGCCGCTGCTGGCCCGGGTCCGGAAGTCCTCGCTTCTGAAAAACTTGTCAAACACCTTTTCCTGGTCGGTTTTGCTTATGCCGATGCCGGTGTCGGCTATGCTGAAAGCCACGCCGCCGGACGCCGCCATGGCGCTGATCGTAACACTGCCCTCTTCGGTGTATTTAAGCGCGTTGGTGATGAGATTCTGCAGGATTTCCCGGACATACAATTTGGCTGACATCAGTACCTCCAGATGAGGATCGACGTGGACGTGCAATTCGAGCCCTTTGGCGGCGGCGTTCGGCCGGTAGGCTTCGGCCAGCTCCTCAACCAGGGCGTGGGCGTTGATCGGTTCGATCTCGACGGCTAGCTTATCATGTTCGGCCCGGGACAGGGTGGAGAGATCGTTAATCAGCCCGCTTAAGAACTTAACCTGTTCGTGGGCCTGCTGCAGAGCCTGCTTGATCTGGGTCAGGTCGCCGCTTTTGTCGGCAATCAGCTGGGCGTTGCTGATGTTGCCTTCAGCGATGGCAATCGGCGTTCGGAGTTCGTGGCTGACTACGCTGATAAACTCATCGCGCTCCTCTTCGAGCGACTTCTCTCTGGTAATGTCCCTAAGCAACAAAACGTAGCCGCGCATGCCGCGCTGGCCGTAGCTCAGCCGCACCGGCGCGATGCTGACGTACAGATTTATCATGCTGCCGTCGGGATACTTTAGCCGCCAGTCCCGGATCGTCATGGAAGTTTTGGCGGCTAAAATCTTTTCCTGGATAGGCACTTCCTGGTTGTTTTTGTCGAGCATCGACATGACACTGTGAAGCGATTTACCGGTAATGCTGCCATTTAAGTCCAGGATATTCAAAGCGGCGCCGTTGTAGAGGACAATTTTGCCCTTTTCATCGGTGGCGATTACGCCGTCAGCCATGCTGTTGATCAGGCTGGTCAGGCGCTCGTGTTCCAGCGCGGCGCTGCGCACTTTAGGCAGGCGCGGTAATTTTTTCATAGTTTCATTATGCCATAAGCGTTTCAAAGTTGGTCGTTCGTAAGGTCGGATGATGCTGTTTTATCTCCCGCTTCAGCTGACGGGCCTCCGGCAACATGGCGTAAACTGTCTCCCAGAAAGCTTTGCTGTGGTCCATGCGGCGGGTGTGGGCCAGCTCGTGGATGATCACATAATCAATGAACCGCCACGGCAGCTGCATCAGATAAATATTAAGCGTGATGTTTTTGCCGGCGTCGCAGCTGCCCCAACGGCGCTTCAGCACTTTGGTTTTGACTTTGGCATACTCTAACTCATGCCGGCCGGCCAGGTCGGCGACCCGGCCCGGCAGCAGTCTGTCGGCCTCAGCCCTGAGAGCCCTGAGCGCGCCGCGCCGGGCGGCCGCCTGGAGTTCGGGATCGGATATCGGCATACCGGCCGGTTGAGCAACAATGATTTCATTGCCGGAAAGCCGGGCAGTAATCCTGCTGCCCGGCCTAAAAGTCAGCCGATGAGCCTTGCCGATCCGGTCGCCCGGTTGCAAATCAGCCTGAAGCGGCCGGGCATGGGAAGCTATCCAGTCCCGCTTGGTGCTTAGGAAATCCAGCCCCTCCTGATACGACACCCAAGGCGGCATGCTGACTCGAATGGAGCCGTCGGCGGCGATACTGAGGCGGATTGACCGCATGCCCTTGCGCTTGTGAAGCTTGACGTTGCCGATGGCTTCAAGCTCGAGCTCTTTGACCACTTTTTGTCCTTATCGAATAACTATGTTGCGGCGGGTGGGATCCACGCGGCCGCCCAGAGGATTGGGAATGAGGTTAATCAGCCCCGGTTTGACTACTTTTGACGAAGCGCTGCCGGCGTCGATCAGCCCCATTTCGTAAAGCCGCTTGACGACGGCGCTGCGCTGGGTATTAAAGGTGTGCTTGCCGCTGATAACGATATAGTCTTCATTCCTGGGGTTTTGCATGAGTTTGGCCCGGCTTTCAAATCCATCGCGGTCAAAGGGCTGGGCGTAGCGGTCATCGCTTTTGCGCCGGTCGCGGCGCTGGGTGCGGGCAAAGGCGGTTTCGGTATCGATCTGCAACCAGATTAAAAGGTGTTCGGCTTTCATTTTGCGGGCCAGATCCCGCAGCAGCCGCCGCTGCGCCAGACGGTCGACAGTGGCGTCATAAACCACGCTGACGCCGGCGCTTAAAAACTCCTCCGTCATATAGTCCATCAGATGACCGACAACTTCGTTCTCCTGCTTGTCATAACGCGGCTGCTCAAACAGCTCATGGCGGATCCGATCGGCTTGAAGGTGCACAATATTCATCACTCCGCTCAGCTGGCGGGCAAAGGCGGATTTGCCGGCTCCCGGAAAGCCGTAGGTCATAATAAGGACGGGTTTACTCAAACTAAGCTTCGACATGCTAGTACTATTTTATAACAGAATTCCACGCCGTAATAAAGAGGCATATCTTAAAATAGGTTTGATAATTGCTAACTGATGATTGATACTTAGAGTGGCGAAGTCAGTCTAGGGGAGTAGCTCAGTTGGTAGAGTGAGAACTGCCAGCGGCAGTTCGCAAGGCCGGAAGCCCGGCGTGGCTGGGCAGCCACCCGAGCTGAGGCGGGGTCGACCGCAATTTCAAAGAAATTGACGGGTGACCCGGTCTCAAAAGACCGGATGCGCCGGCGTAAACAGCCAGGGGCAGTTCAAAAGGAAACTTTTTAGATTTTAAGCTATGCTTAAAGCATTGAGTTTTCAGGGCTGCGCTTACGCGGCCAAGTCCAAATTCGAACCTTTCAATCGTTATGCTTTATAGGGGAGTAGCTCAGTTGGTAGAGCACCGGTCTCCAAAACCGGGTGTCGCAGGTTCAAGTCCTGTCTCCCCTGCCAAAAAACCTTCCGGTTTTCAGTCCTTTCATCTCTGCCACACCAGCGCTGCTTAATTAAGTCAAGACGGTTGTACTTAAGTGCTTCTATATCTATAATTGAAGCCAGAAACAAATCTAAAACCAAATCAGGGCGCAATGAGAATTTTGATGCTTGGGTGGGAATTGCCCCCTCACAACAGCGGCGGGTTAGGCATAGCATGTTACCAGCTCTGCAAGGCGCTCTCAAAAAACGGGGCCGATATCGAGTTCGTCCTGCCCTACACGGCCGATCATCAGATTGATTTCATGCGCATCCGGGCGGCCCATCCCCAGGACGTCGAGGCCGTCATCAAAGCCGGTCTGGCTTATGACAGTTTTAAATATGTTAAAAAGACCGGCGAAGTCGAGTACATAGACCTGTTCGGTCAAAGCGCGATTTATGAAAAGGCGGTTGAGCGTGTCGTCAATCTGGCCGAATTTGATGTCATACACGCGCATGATTGGCTGACGTTCCGGGCGGCGCTGCGGGCCAGGGAGCTGTCCGGCAAGCCGCTGATTGCCCATGTCCATTCGATCGAGGCCGACCGGGCCGGCAAGGAGTTTGCCGGCAATCCGCTGGTGCGCCAGATAGAAGAAGACGCCCTGCTGCTGGCTGACACGGTCATTGCCGTCAGCGATCACACCCGCCGGGCGATTCACCGCGAATACGGCATCCCGCTGGACAAAATAGAAGTCGTTCATAACAGTTTCGACACCGATCTGACCATTCCGGCTAACGGCGCCAACGCCTACGCTTACCTGGATTACATGAAGAGCCGGGGCTACGGCGTGGTCGGCAGCATCGGGCGGCTGACCATCCAGAAGGGGTTGCCCAACTTACTTCGGGCCTTTAAGCATGTCGTGGAGCGGGTGCCGAAAACCATTCTGCTGGTCGTCGGCTCGGGCGATCAGTACCAGGAGCTCATAATGCTGGCGGCTCAGCTCGGCATTGGCAGGAATGTTGTCTTCGCGGATTTTCAGCGCGGCAAAGGCTACCGTGATGCCTATGCCGTGTCGGATCTGTTTGTTATGCCCTCCGTCTCCGAACCGTTCGGCATTACGCCGCTCGAGGCCACCGTTTACGGCACGCCCAGTCTTATCAGCAAGCAATCCGGGGTGTCGGAAGTCATTAGAAGCTTTTTGAAAGTCGATTTCTGGGATATCGATGAGATGGCCAATCAGATCGCGGCGGCTATGCTCAGCCGGCCGCTGCGCGACGAGCTAAGGCTTGGCGCCGCCAAGGAGTTCGCAGGACTAAGCTGGGAGTCAGCCGCCCGCAAGGTCGTTGAAGCCTACCGGCCGCACCTGTCGGAGGTCGCGGCATGAGTAAAAAGGCCATCGTCCTGTACCTGCACGTCCACCAGCCCTACCGCATCCGTCACTACACCATCTTTGACGCCGGGCAGCACCACAACTATTTCGACGCGCCTCACATGGAAAAGACCAACAACGCAAGAATCGTTCACAAGGTCGCCGACAAGTCATACACCCCTACCAACCGCAAGCTGCTTGAACTGCTGGAGCGACATCCGGAATTCAAGCTCAGTCTGTCCATAACCGGCACGGTGCTTGAACAGCTGTCAGCCTGGTCGCCGGCGACTTTGCGGTCGTTTCAGGATCTGGTCAACACCGGCCGGGTCGAGATCGTCGGCGAAACCTATCATCACAGCCTGGCTTTTTTCTACTCATTGGCGGAGTTTGAGATGCAGGTCAAGATGCACCGCGAGCGCGTGGAGGAGCTGTTTGGCCAGACGCCCAGGGTTTTCCGGAACACCGAGCTGAGCTACAACAACGACCTCGCCTATTGGGCCGATCGGGCCGGCTACAAAGGGATTCTGGCCGAGGGCTGGGATCCGGTCTTGGGCTGGCGGAGCCCGAACTACGTTTACCGCCCGACTTACACCGACAACATCCGGTTGCTGATGAAGAATTACCGGCTCAGCGACGACATCGCTTTCCGTTTCGGCAATCGCGACTGGTCGGAGTGGCCTCTGACGGCCGGCAAGTTCACGCATTGGCTGAATGAATCCGGCAATGCCACCAACTTCAACCTGTTTATGGATTATGAAACCTTCGGCGAGCACCAGTGGGGCGATACCGGCATCTTCGACTTCCTGGATCACCTGCCGGACGAATGGCTTAAAGATCCTGACCACACCTTCATGACCGTCAGCGAGGCGATTGACGCTTTTGAGCCGGTTGACCAGATCGATACGCCGCAAACCACCACCTGGGCCGACACCGAACGCGACCTAAGCGCCTGGCTGGGCAATCCGATGCAGCAGGAAGCCATCAAGGCGCTGTACGAGCTGCAGACGCCAATCATTAAAAGCGGCGACTTAAGCCTCATCGAGGACTGGCGCAAACTGCAGACTTCCGACCATTTCTACTACATGTGCACCAAGTGGTTTAACGACGGCGATATTCACGCCTATTTCAGCCCTTACGACACGCCTTACGAGGCCTACATTAATTTCATGAACGCCTATCACGACCTTAAATTTCGGTTAGCCGAGAAAGGAGTTGATGTCTGATATGGGACGCCCGATAATGCTTGGTAACGGTGCTTTAACGGTGGGGCTGAACGAGAGCGGCCTGGTGCATGATTTTTATTACCCGTACGTCGGGCTGGACAATCTGGCGACCTCGCGGCGAACTCCCCATAAGATCGGTGTCTTTGTCGACGAAAGGTTTTCCTGGGTGGATGACGGCAGCTGGGAGATTGCCCTGGATTTTGAAACCGAAGCCCTAATCAGCAGTATCGTTATGCGCCATGATGATCTGGCAATTGAGCTGCGACTAATGGACTTTGTCGATCATGACTACAATGCCTTCTTTCGCCGGATAAGGATAAAGAACCTGGCGGATCAGGACCGCGAAGTGCGGCTTTTTATGCATCAGGTTTATCAGATTTCCAGCGGCGGCCGGGCTGACACCGGCCTGTTTGTCCCCGAAGACAATTATCTGCTGGACTATAAAGGCCGCTGCTGCCTGCTGACTTACGCTCAGGATGAAGACGGCCGCAGCTTCGACCAGTTCGCCATCGGCAACTACGGCATTGAAGGCAAAGAAGGAACCTTCAAAGACGCCGAAGACGGCGAGCTTTCCGGCAGCGCAGTTGAGCACGGCGGCGTGGATTCGGTCCTGCGCTTTAAGTGGGCTTTAGGCAAAGACGTCGAAAAGGCGCTCGATTACTGGACAATCGCGGCCGATTCGCAGTTTGCCGCCGAGAAAGTCCACCACGTCGTCAAGAGAGACGGCGTCGACCGCCGCCTGGAATCGGCGCGCCGGTTCTGGCGTCATTGGCTATCCACTGCGGCCGACCGGCTGCACGCGCTGGACAAACCCTACCTCGATTCGGTAAAGAAGTCGCTGATGGCGATCAAGGCTCACACCGATCGGCGCGGCGGCATAATCGCGTCCTGTGACTCATCGATCTATAATTACGGCCGCGACTATTACAGCTATGTCTGGCCGCGCGACGGCGCTTACGTCATCTGGCCGCTCATCCGGCTGGGTTACACCGAGGAGCCGAAGAAATTCTTCGAATTCTGCCGCGACATCCTCACCGCCGACGGCTATCTCATGCACAAATATCAGCCGGACCGGGCCATCGGCAGCACCTGGCACCCCTTGCTCCACAACAACCGCCGCGAACTGGCCATCCAGGAAGACGAGACCTCAATCGTCATCTTTATGCTCGGAGAGTATTTGAACCATTCCGGCGACGAGGAGTTCGTCCGCAGCCTGTACGCCACCATGGTCAAACCGACGGCCGACTTCATTGAGGGGTTCATTGATGAGCCGACCGGTCTGCCCCACGCCAGCTACGACTTATGGGAGGAGAAATTCCTAACCACCACCTACACCGTGGCCGTTACCGGCCGGGCTTTGGTCGTGGCCGCCGAGCTGGCTGAGAGATTCGAACATCCTGACGATGCCTTGCGCTGGCGCTCCCGGGCCGAATCGATTTTCAGTAACCTCAAGGTTTTGTTTGATCCGGAGCGTCAGGCTTACCGTAAAGGCTATCTCCTGCAGCCGGACGGATCACTGCAGTTTGATAACACGCTGGACGTCTCGAGCTTTTACGGAGCGGCTGTGTTCGCGCCGACAAATCAGCAGCCTGACGTCGAAGCGACTCTAAAGGCGATCGAAGACATTTTGCTGGATTCCACGCCATCAGGCGGCAGTCCCCGCTATGAAAACGACAATTATTTCTTAACGGACGAGAAGTACTTAGGCAATCCGTGGGCTGTTACCACCTTGTGGCTGGCGCAATATTATGCCCGTGCCGGGCAAACCGACACCGCCCGCCGTTACGTCGATTGGGCTCTGTCGCGTGCCACTCCGAGCGGCATGCTGGCCGAGCAGTTTGATCCGGAGAGCGGCCAGCCGGTATCGGTGCTGCCGCTGGTTTGGAGCCATGCCGAGCTTATCAATACCATGATTGACCTGTCGGAAGCCGGCCAGGCCCAGTGACTTTTCAGGACTGTCTTTAAGGCAGCTGGATAGCCCGGCGGAAACTCTTCTCGGCTTCAGGGTCGGCAAATCTGGCCAGCGGCTGACGCACCAGAGTCTTGCTGCCTTTGCGTTTACCGTCCAGCTCTTTGAGTGATTCCACCAGATATTCTTCAACTATCCATTCACGTCCCGGCGGGGTTTGAGCCACCACCGTCATCAGCCAGAGGTGTTCACCCCATTGTTCGGTCCGGACAATCTTCGGCTTGACCGCCACCGTCATGGCATCAACCGGAATGGTGGCCAGGACTTTCTCGATCAGGCGCTGGCCGACTTTCTGGTTGTTGACAAAGATATCGACGGCAAAGGTTCTGAGGCCGTTGGGCGTAACCTTGGCGCCCTGGATGTACTGATTATGTACCCAGACGACCTCGCCGCTCAGGTTGCGGATCTTGGTTGATCTTAGCGTCATGCGCTCCACCACGCCGTTGACATCAAGAAACGGTTCGAACTGGACGAAATCACCCACGTCAAACCAGCGTTCGATGATCATGCTGGCGCCGCCGGTTATGTCACGCAGGATGATGCCGAGTGTTCCACCGGCAATGACGATAAAGAAGGCGCTGGCTCCGATGGTGGCGGTGGTCAGGCTGGCGGTCGGGCTGAACAGCTGCCAGGCATAGAAAGCCACGGTGCCGACAATGACAACGCGCACCGCGGCAATGGCAACGCTCAGGTAGGTTTCGATTCGCCGCAGCTGCAGCTTGCGGCCCATGCTGGGCGCGGTATCGGACCGGTAAGCGATGATATGCGCAATCTTAATAATCAGCCAGGCAACCAGTTTACTCAAGAGAAAGGCAGCGGCAATCGACAGCAGCAATATCACCATTGAACGCAGAGCGTTCGGTTGTCGGAAGAACGTTTGAATGTCGTCAATAAAATCCTGTCCAGCTAGCATGCCGGCACGATTGTACGCACTTATCAGGCGGCTGGCAATAGCCGGGTCGTAGTAATTTTAATCAAAGAAAAAGACCGCTATTTGCGGCCTTTAACCTCGTTGCGGCCAAGGTTCTTCTTGGTCTCAACGTACAAAACATGCCGGCGCAGCACCGGGTCGTACTTGCGAAGCTGCAGCTTGTCCGGCGTGTTCTGGGTGTTCTTGACGGTGTAGTAGTGCCGGTGGCCGCTTTCTTCGGACACCAGACCAATAACTTTCCGCTTATCGCCCTTCTTTGCCATTATTTCCTGCCTTTGTTGATAATTGACTTTAGCTTAGTTTAACAGATTAGCAATTGTTTTTCAAACTGGAGCCGACGACGAGACTTGAACTCGTGACCCCTTCCTTACCATGGAAGTGCTCTACCACTGAGCTACGTCGGCGATTTTGACCAAGTAATAGTAGCAAATTTAATCTGTTTTTGCTACACTTGTAAACTGTTATAGCCTTTAAACAAAATGGATGCGCCGACATAGCTCAGTGGCTAGAGCGGCTGTTTTGTAAACAGCGGGTCGTGGGTTCGAATCCCTCTGTCGGCTCCACGCAGGGATAGTGAAGCGGTCAAACACGGCTGACTGTAAATCAGCTGGCTTTCGCCTTCGGGGGTTCGAATCCCTCTCCCTGCACCAAACTAAACTAAGATGGATTTTTAAATGACACAAGTCAAGAAACTTTACCGCTCTCGAAGTAACAGGATGATCGCGGGCGTATGCGGCGGACTTGCTGAGTATTTCAACGTTGATCCTGTCATAATTAGACTGATTGCCATATTGCTATTATTGCCGGGTGGAGCTCCCGGCTTTATACCATACGTATTACTTTGGATTATCGTACCAGAAGAGCCAGCTACTGAGAGCAAAAGGCCTCATAAGAAAAAGTAGCGCGCTTTCTAAACTGCACCTCGATTATGCTGCGCCAAGAGAACAGTCCCAGCTTGTCCGGGGCTTTTATTTTGGTTTTGGGTGTTTCGAACACCCGAGGGAAGCCCGCTAAGCTGTCGGCAATGGCGGCTGAATCGCCACTATTCCCTGACACCGTTTAGATGACGACGCGTTTCGGGCGGACGATGCGCTTGGGCTTGCCGGGCGGCACCTTAAGTCGTTTCAGCTGATCGGCGATCTGATCGGCCTGTTCGCTCATGCCATGAGACTCGTAGGCTTTTTGCAAAAGCGTAAAGGTTTCTTTGTTGGGCTCAAGTTCGGCGGCCCGGCGCAGGTGCTCAAACATCAGCTTGATATTCGCCTGCCTTTCCTGGACCTTGGCGTAAGCCACATGCCGCGCCGCCATGTCATCCTCCAGTCTTAAAGCCTGCTCAAATGCCGTGGCTGCCTTGGCGTAGTTCTCGGTTTCGTAATAAATCAGACCCAGGTTGTGCAGGCTGGAGGCCGTCGGCTCGATGCTCGATGCAATCTCAAAGCACTCGATCGCATCGCGGTACTCCTTTTGTTTGGCGTAAAGAATGCCCAGCCGGTTGTAGGCGGCGGCATTCTTCTGGTCGAGCTTGAGGATGGTCAGCAGTGCCTTTTCGGCCCGCAAAAAGCGGTTTTCGCGCATGCCCTGATGGGCAATATCCCAAAGGCGTCCCAGCCGATCGCTGATTTTGCGGGGCAAGTCAGACAGCTCTTCGTCACGGATACGAATGTGACGGAATGCCAGCGCTCCAAAGCCGAAGACCAGTGCCAACTCCCACATGATAAACAGTAGTATACCAGACTACAGGCTCAAAAGCAGGTCGGTCAGCCACAGCTTCGGATGAACGTTTGTCTCGAGCCGCCGGCTGGCTTTGTTTACCGCCCTGAGCATGGTCAGCAGCTTCAGCGACTGGGCAGGATTATCGCGTTTCAGCGAGCTGTGCAGTCCGGCCCGCAGCACCCGTCCTAAGACATCCAACAGAGCTGACAGGCCGGCTCTGTCCTTACTCAGCTTATCAACCAGCAGCAGCCGTCTATATTTATCAGCTGTCGCCAGGTCTTTAGCCAGCTCCAGCCGCATGGCAAGCGGGTGTTCGCTGTCAACGGCCAGCAATTCCTCAGTCAAACCGGGCAGGCCGTCGCTTAAATGCAGGGTGCGGGTGACGACTTCGGAGCCATGACCCTTAGCTTCAAAAAACTCCTGGACTGCTTGACGAGCTGGCCGCCGGACCGGTATTTGCTGGGCACGGGAGGCGGTGGTCGGCAGCAGCGCCGAGACGCTAACGGCGGTTAGGATGAACACCGTGTCTTGCGGCGGCTCTTCCAGCAGCTTGAGCAAGGCGTTCTGGGCCTCGGTTGTCATGGCCTGGGCATCTTCTATGACGATCGCCCGCCGCAGCTTTGACTTGCCAAGGGTTTTAAGGCGTAGGAAGTACTGCAAATCACGTATCGTCTCGATGGCTATAACGTTGTTCTCTGGCCTTAACCACCGGAAGAACGAATGATTACCGAGATCTTTCGGCGACGGATAATCAAGCAGCCGGCGGGCAATTGCTTCGGCAATCATGGCTTTGCCGCTGCCGGTCCTGCCTGTTAACAGAACGGCGTGCTTGGGACGGGCCAAAAAGGCCTCAATCTGGCTCTCGGTGACGGGATGATACAGCGGCTTCATCTACGGCTTCCTTAAAAATCCCTTAAACTCTTTGGGTAACGGGCTTTCGAAGATCCGGCGCTGCCGGTTGGGCAGCGTTAGCTCCAGGCTGACGGCATGAAGCAGGAGACGCTCAAACGGCTTGCCGCCGTAAACAGTGTCCCCGACAATCGGGTGACCAAGCGCAGCCAGGTGGACGCGCAGCTGATGAGTCCGACCGGTCGTCGGCCGCAGCTCCAGCAGGCTGAAGGCCGCACCGTCAACCAGACTCTTCTCCAGCAGTCTGTACTGAGTTTGGGCCGGTTTGCCGCCGGCGCCCGCCCGGAAAGTCTGCGGCCGCTTTGGGTTGCGCTCAATCGGCATGTCAATTATGGCCTCAGCGTCCTTTGGCTCACCGCTGACGACGGCGGCATAAACCTTCCTGGCTTTGCGCTGAGAAAACTGCTTCTGCAGCCAGCTTAGGGCTTCAGGGGATTTGGCGCCGATAATGACACCGGAAGTCGCCCGATCCAGGCGGTGAACGACGCCGGCGCGCTCGCCGCTCAAGCCGGGCGCCCTTTGTTTAAAAAAGCTCGCCACCGTTGGCTCCGGGTTGAAAGCCCCTTTGCTGTGAGTCAGCACGCCGGCTGGCTTATCGATTACCAGGCAGTCGTCATCCTCGTAAAGAATTGGCAGCTCGATGGGCTTGACCGGCGGCGGGTTATGGAAGTCAAAATCAATTTCGACGATTTCACCGCCCGTCAGACGCTGGCTGGCCTTGGCTGAACTGCCGTCCAGACGTATTTTGGCAGTGTCGCACAATTTTTGCAGGAATGACCGGCTAGCGGCAGGTATACTTTCGGCTAAAAACACATCCAGCCGCTGCCCGGACGACTCGGCCGTCACCTTAAGTCTCATCATAGCGGCCGCAGACCGACGGCTTGCTGCACTCTGTACAGTCTCTCGCCGGCCAGATTTCTCATCCTGTCTTCGCTTTCAGTCAGCTTTTCATTTAGTACGTCAGTCTCGACACTCGCCAGCCGGCTCTGGAAATCGCCCAACAGCTCGGCCACTCGATCAGCGACCGCTGCTTTAAGCGGGCCGTACTGACTCTGTCCTATGAACTCCGCCGGCTCGCCACCCAGCAGCTTGAGCATATCCAGGAGGTTGGCGATACCCGGCTGGTTGGCGTAATCGTAATTGATTTGACCCAAGCTGTCGGTCGCGGCTGACATGATTTTTTTGCGGGCCTGCTCCGGAGCATCTGTCAGGAAAATGACTCCTTTGTCGGATGCGGCCGACTTGCTCATCTTCCTGGTTGGCTCCTGCAGGTCGCGCACCCTCAGCCCCTGATCCTTGCCAAAGAACTCGTGCTGGTCTTTAACCGGTTTTGGCACTACGAACAGCTCCCCGAAACGGTTATTCATCCGCTCGGCAATGTCGCGGGTAAACTCCAGGTGCTGGGTCTGGTCGTCGCCGACCGGTATGTACTCTGCGCCATAAAGCAGAATATCCGCTGCCATCAGCACCGGATAATTAAACAACCCGACACTAATATTTTTACCCTTTGGGCCGCTGGAATCCAGCAATATGGGTTCTCCGTCTTCCGTAGTTAATGTTTCGCCATCTTCGGCAGTTAAGATGTCCTGCGTTTTGTCTTTAAACTGGGTCATGCGGGACATTTCGCCGAAGCCGGTGAAGCAACTAAGGATCCAGGTCAGTTCGCTGTGGGCCGGGATATAACTTTGTCGGTAAATATGAATATCCGGATTATCAAGCGGCAGTCCGGCCGCGACAAACGAACGCAGGTTTTGGTTGACCTGCTCCTGCAGCTTATTGTGATCGATCG
>CAZMXN010000001.1:84555-100916 GCA_964570275.1 uncultured Candidatus Saccharibacteria bacterium | reverse complement strand
ACAAACGAACGCAGGTTTTGGTTGACCTGCTCCTGCAGCTTATTGTGATCGATCGGCGTTGTAAAGCTGTGTAGGTCCGGCATGAACAGATTAATCTGATACTCGCCGGCCCGCTGCCTGGCCATGTCAACCATAGGCAGCAACGCCCCCAGGTAGTTACCGAGGTGCAGGGCATTGTTGGCGCGAAGACCGGTTAGGATTACTGGTTTGCTCATAGGTATTTACTTTATTCTATCACTTCCGGCGGCGGTGTCACGAGCCGCCCGGCCCCTTCCGCCAAAAGCCGGTCTCTGATCTCTCTCATGACCGCCAGTCTGTCCAGCTCCGGCTGGCCGGCAACGATGTCGTCCGCCAGACCACGCACATGGAGGTGAAAGTTTACCAGACCAGCGCTTGTCTCCTTAATAATAGCTTCCGGGATTTGAATTTCCATTTGTCTTGCTCCTTCAAAATTAAAAAACCGCCCCTTTTTCAGGTGGCGGTCTTTTCGATATCTTCGATTAAGTGTAGTTTTACGCAAACATACGGAACAAACCGCCACGGGAGGCGTTGGTAAACCAAAAATAGTTCCTGTTCCGTAAGTCTACTGACATAAAACAAAGTATATCACGCTTTTTGCGCCTACCGGCCGATAAAGCTCAAGTACGCCAGCTATATTAACGCTTGGTGAACTGGCGTTGCTTGCGGGCGCCTTTGAGGCCGAACTTCTTGCGTTCTTTTTCGCGCGGATCGCGGCCCAGCAGCTCAGCCCGGCGCAGCGTGCCTTTCAGGTCTTCGTTCATCTCAACCAGTGCTTTGGCGATACCGAGCCGGATGGCGCCGACCTGCCCGCTATGACCACCGCCGGAAACCACTACGCTGATGTCGTACTTGTTTTCCTGTTCCAGAACTGCAAACGGGCGGTCAAGCTCGTGCAGAAGCTCCTGGCTGCCGGCAAAGTACTGCTCAGCCGGCTGGCCGTTTATGGTAATCGTGCCTTTGCCGGATTGCAGACGTACGCGGGCGGTGGCGCTCTTGCGGCGGCCTAGTGCGTAAAAGTATCGAGGGGCATTAGCCATCTTACTTACCTTCCTTTACTGAGATATTAACCGGTTTCTGGGCTTCGTGGTTGTGCTCGCTGCCCGCATAGACTTTGAGCCGCTGCAACCGGCCTGGCCGCAGTTTGTTAACCGGCAGCATGCCGCGAACGGCCTTTACTACGACTTCGGTCGAATCCTTGGCCAGCTTATCGCCAAGCGTGGTCTGTTTGAGTCCGCCGGGGTAACCGCTGTGCCGATAGTACTTCTTGCCGTCGGCTTTGTTGCCGGTGACCACCAGCTTATCGGCATTGATGATGATTACGTAATCACCGGTGTCGATATGCTGCGTAAACATTGGCTTGCCTTTGCCGGTGAGCAAGGTGGCGGCTTTGGTCGCGACCCGTCCCAGAGGAGCCTCAGCCGCGTCGAGTACGTACCAGGTGCGGGTTACATCAGATGGTTTGGCGCTGTAGGTTTTCATTATTTGGTCTCCTTGCTGGCGGCGGCCGGTTTCTTAGCGGCAGTCCGCCTGGCTGGCGCTTTAGCTGCCGGCTTTTTGGGTGCGGTCGACTTGGCTGCCGGTTTGGCGGCCGCCGGCTTAGCCACCGGAGCTTCCTTGAGATCATCAACAAAGCTGATACGGGCCAGCTGGGCGTTATCGCCCCGGCGCTGACCGGTTCGTTCGATACGCAAATGCCCGCTGCTGCGGCCGGTAAGTTTAGGCGCAATGCTGTCAACCAGCTTGTTGGCGCTGGCCACGGTTTGCAGACCGCTGATCACCTGGCGCCGGTTGTGCAAATCGCCGCGCTTGGCTTTGGTAATCAGCCTCTCCATATAAGGAACGACTTCCTTGGCCTTGGGCAGGGTTGTTTCGATGGTCTCGTACTTAACGAGCGAATCGGCCAAACCTTTTAGCAGGGCTCGACGCTGATCGCGTTCGCGGTGCAGTTTTCTCCCTTGATAGCCGTGCCTATGCATGACGGCCTCCGGTAATAACTGACAGCTGGCCGCGGAAGTCGATCAGGCTGGCTGTCTTATCCGGCTGTAAACCGTTGATTGTAAACTGTTGACTCATTTTAAAGCTCCAGCTCCGCCAGTTTCTCTTTGACTTCGTCCAACGCCTTGCTGCCAAAGCCCTTGAGGTCGCGCAACTCGGCATCGCTAAGCGAGAACAGATCTTTTAGCGTGTGGATGTCGTTGTTGATCAGCGCATTGGTGGTCCGGGCAGACAGGTTAAGATCCTCGATCGGTGTCATTAGCGCCGCCGGCTCATCGCTGTCATTGCCGCTTGTGCCGTCAACGTCACCGGCGCTGACCGGGGTACCGGTCTCAACCCGGGTTTGTCCGGCCAGAGCGCTGTATTGATTTACCAGGATGGCGGCGGCTTCTTCGAATGCCTCGCGCGGCGTCAGCGAACCGTCGGTTTCAATCGTCAACAGCAGCTTGTCGAGGTCGGTCATCTGGCCGACGCGGGTGTTTTCAACCTTATAGCGGACCCGAAGAACCGGGCTGAAGACAGCGTCCAGCGCGATCATATCGCTGGAGCTCTTGCGGACACCGCCCTCTTCGATAGTGCGGTAGCCGCGGCCGGCCTCCACCACCAGATCAAGAGCAATTGAGGCCTTGGCGTCATCGAGCGTGGCGATAACATGGCCGGGGTTGACGATCTCAACATCGGCGTTGGTTTTAATATCCTTGGCGGTAACGGCGCCCTTGCCTTTCTTTTCCAGGCGCAAAGTCTGCGGTTCGTTGCCGAAGACGCGAAAACGAACGCCTTTGAGGTTGAGCATGATCTCCACAAGATCCTCTTTGACGTTAGGCAAGGTCGTGAATTCGTGAGTCGCGCCCTCAGCCCGGAAAGCTGTAACGGCAGCGCCGGCGATAGACGACAGCAACACTCGACGCAAGCTGTTGCCGAGCGTCATGCCGTAGCCGGTGTGCAGCGGCTCAACCGTAAAAGTCGCCGCAGTCGCTGAGTGCTCATCGACTTGGACCAACCCTGGTGTGTGAATCATTTTAGACATTTCTTTCCTTGCCTCCCTTAGCGTGAGTAATACTCAACAATTAGTTGTTCGTTAATTTCTGGTTCAGCTTCTTCTCTGGAAGGCAGACCGGTAACCTTGATTTCAAGCTTCTTGCGGTCAACCTTCAGCCAGCCGGGAATGGTGTCGTTGTTGGCCGGGCTGACGTCATCGATTTTCTTGAAGTATTCGGTGGACTTGCTGCGATCGCGCAATGACAGGACGTCACCAGGCTTCAGTCGGATGGACGGAATGTCAACGCGGCGGCCGTTCAGCAGGAAGTGTCCGTGCGTCATTAACTGACGGGCGGCCCGACGGGAGACGGCGAAGCCGGCCCGGTAGACGGCGTTGTCGGCCCGCTGCTCCAGCAATTGCAAGAGCAGGGTGCCGGCCTGGCCGCGCGACCGCTCAGCTTCTTTCATCAGATTGGAGAACTGGCGCTCCAGCAGGCCGTACAGGCGCTTGACTTTCTGCTTCTCGCGCAGCTGCAGAGAATACTGGCTTGGCTTGTTGCGCATGTTGCGCTGTTGCTGGCCGGGAGGTGTGCTGCGCTTAACCAGAGCCTTGTGGGCTTTGGGGTGCAGGGCGTAGCCTTCCCGCCGCGACATCTTGACAATGGAATGAGTATCACGTGCCATAATTAGACCCTTCGTGCCTTCCTGGGCCTGACGCCGCCGTGCGGTACGCCCGTTACATCCTTGATGCTTTCCACGGTGATACTGGCGGCGGATAGGGCGCGGATAGCGGCTTCACGACCCAGCCCGATGCCTTTTACGAAGACGTCGGCTTTAGTGAGACCGTGCGCCTGCTTGGCACCGCTGATGGCCTTTTCGGCTGTAATCTGAGCAGCGTAAGCCGTACCTTTCTTGGAGCCGCGGAAGCCCATGGCGCCGGCGCTGGCGGCGGTCAATACGCCGCCGGCCTGATCGGTAATGGTAACGATGGTGTTATTGAAAGTTGCCAGAATATGAACCTGCGCGTACGGAACCGAGCGCTTGGTTTTCTTCTTCCTGGTGGTTTGCGTAGTAGTTGTCTCTGCCATAATTAACCTTAAGTCTTAGATGGTGCCTTCTTAGCCGTGCCGCCAACGGTCATTTTCTTGCCTCGACGGGTCCGGGCGTTGGTACGTGTCTGCTGGCCGCGCGACGGCAGGCCGGCTTTGTGGCGCAGACCGCGGTAGGCGTTGATATCCTTGAGCCGCTTGATGTTACCGGAAACGATGCGCTGCAAATCGCCCTCGACGATATACTTCTCGGCGATGATGTCCTGGATCCGGCCGATCTCAGCATCGGTCAGATTCTTAACCCGGACAGTCGGATCGACTTTGGCGGCAGCCAGCACTTCGCGGGCCGTCCGGGCGCCAATTCCGTACACGTAGGTCAAAGACACCTGGACCTGCTTTTCACTGGGGATGGTTACACCGGAAATTCTCGCCATGTCTAACCCTGCCTTTGCTTGTGCTTAGGCTTGTATTTATTAATCACGTATAAACGCCCCTTACGACGTACAATTTTGTCGTCGGGGCTTATCTTCTTGACGCTAGCACGCACCTTCATCCCTGTTGCTTCCTTTCGTTTAGGGGTTCGCTGCCTAAGTCCTAGTCATGGCCTTATCAGCGATGAATGCGGATCGGCTACTCTGAAGGTTGCCGACACACTGCTTATTGTTGATTATGACTTGCGATAGGTGATTCTGCCCTTCGTAAGATCGTAAGGGGTCAACTCGACCGTCACGCTGTCTCCGGGCACGATTCGGATGAAGTGCTTCCGCATCTTGCCGGCGACATGAGCTATAATTTGGTGGCCATTTTCGAGCTCAACTCGGAACTGAGTACCCGGTAGGGTCTCGACAACCGTCCCGGTTAGTTCGATCACTTCTTTATTCATGGCCTTACAAATATAACAACGAGAAAGTATACCAGACTTTACAGCCAATTGTAAAGAGTTATTTTAGAGGTTGTCTCTTGAACTTTTCCGGCGCCGGCGCAAACCGCCGAACCGGCGCTTTGGTTTGGTTTCTTCAGCTGCTTCGGTCTCCCGGAAGAAATCCGGTTGCGAATACTGGTCGTAAGTAACCATTAAAGCCCGCGATTCAATCTGGCGCAGCGTTTCAATGGCGACTGACACCAGAATCAGAATGCTGGTCCCACCGATGGCAATGTTGCTGGCGAAGAAAGCCTGGCCGATAACCGGCATGATGGCCAGCAGGCCCAGGCTGATAGCGCCGAACAGCGTCAGACGGGTAACTACCCTGGAGAGGTATTTTTCGGTCTGCACGCCGGAACGGACACCAGAAATAAAGGCGCCCTGGCGCTGCAGGCTTTCGGATATATCCTTGGCGTTAAAAGCGATGCTGGTATAAAAGAAAGTGAAGGCAAACACCAGCAGGAAATAGGCAATCGGGTAAATATAAGGCTGCCAGCCGCCGGCGGCGAACGTTTCAGGCGTCGGGTTCTGGAACCACTGGATCAGCCGGTTTCCCCACTCCTGCATGTTGGCGCTGGAGCTGTTTGTCATCAGCTGGCCGGCAAAACTCGGAATGGTCAGAAAAGCCACGGCAAAGATAATGGGAATAACGCCGGCCGTGATCAGCTTGACCGGCAGCAGCGTCGTAACCCCGCCGTAGGCCCGGTTGCCCTGAACCCGCTTGGCATAATTGACGGTAATCTTGCGCGAAGCCTCATTCAGTTTGACGATAATATAGGTCACCGCCGTGACGATCGCCAGGATGATCAAGGAGTAAATCAGCGCGCTGCGATTGATCGGCAGCTGCCAGCCGAACAGCACCCAGGGCGTGCTGTCATCAACAATGGAGGCGACAAAGCTGGCGATGGTCTGCGGCAGCTGGCTGATGATGCCGACGGTAATCAAAAGAGATATTCCATTACCAACGCCTTTTTCGGTTATCAGCTCGCCCAGCCACATCAGCAGCATGGCGCCGCCGGTCAGGGCGCCCACCATCAGTACCCACTGGCCGATAGACGTATTGGCGGTAATGTCGCCCAACCCGGCAATACTTGACGCCGTCTGACTGACCAGATACAGCGCTCCGATTGATTGAATAATAGCCAGCGGCAGAGTCAGAATACGGGTGTATTGATTGATCTTGCGGCGGCCGAACTCACCTTCCTTGTTGAGCGCCTCAAGTTTGGGCACAGCCCGCGTTAACAGCTGCATGATGATCGAAGCGTTAATGTACGGTCCAAGTCCCACCAGCATAATCGAAAAGTTGGCCAGAGCGCCGCCCGACAAAACGTCGATAAAGCTCAGCAGCTGCGGGGTATCCTGGGCTGTGAACAGGCTTTCCAACACCTGCCGCAGGGTTTGCGGATCGCCGAGCGGAATCGGAATGTGGGCCAAAACCCGGAAGACCAGCAGCATGCCGAGTACTGCCAGCAGGCGCTTGCGCATGTCGGCGTCTTTCAGCGATTTGAATATTGTTTTCCAGCTCAACTTTTTACCCTCATTAGCAGCTATTTAAGCACAGTCCGGCGCTCAAGACCATTGTAAATCCGTCGATTTAAGCCGGTTTACGACTCGGTGGACTTTGTCTTGGGACGCAGCGGCCGCTCGGTTTTGGTGAAGCTGCCGCCGGCCTTAGTGACCGCTTGGGCTGCCGCCGCGCTGGCTGCCTGCAGTTTAACGGTTACTTTCTTGGTAACATCGCCTTTGTTGATCAGCTTGACGGCCTGATACGGCGATTCAATCAAGCCGGCTTCGGCCAGCGTGAAGTTATCAACCGTTTTGCCGGCAAACCTATCAAGCTGACCGGTGTAAACATTGGCTTTGGGCGCGCGGTGGCTTTTGAAGCCGCGCAGTTTGGGCAGGCGCTGCATCAGCGGCGTTTGGCCGCCTTCAAAGCCCGGCCCTTTGCCGCCACCGGCCCGCGAGCCCTGACCTTTGGTACCGCGACCGGCGGTCTTTCCCTTGCCGGCGGCTATACCGCGGCCGACCCGGGTGGGTTGGCGCTTTTTGCTGACTGATAGTTCATTGAATTTCATACTTACTTCTCCGTCCCAGCTTTGGCTTTAGCGGGTGACTTGGCCGGCTTGGCGCTGGCCTGGTTTTTGGTCGTGATCCAGTTCTTGGCCGGCTCCATAGCCTTGAGCGCTTCCAGCGTCGCGTAGGCCGTGTTGATTTTGTTGGTTGAGCCGAGCGACTTGCTGAGCGCGTTACGGACGCCGCCGACTTCCAGCACGGTTCGCACCACGCCGCCGGCGATCAAACCGGTTCCCGGACTGGCCGGCTTAATCAGAATGTGAGCGCCGCCGACCTTGGCTTCAGACTCGTGCGGCAAAGTATCCTTATATAGCTTCAGGGCCACCAGCTGCTTCTTGGCCGTCTCGACGGCTTTAGCGACGGCTGTCGTGACATCGGCTCCTTTGGCGATGCCGACGCCGACTTTGCCTTTGCGGTCGCCAACCACCACCAGAGCGCGGAAGCGGAAACGTCGACCGCCCTTAACCACCCGGGCGACGCGGTCGATATTAACGACCCGCTCGTCAAATTGCTTTTCTTCTTGCGGCTGCTGCCGACCTGATTGTCTTCGCTGTGGTTGCATTTAAAACTCCAATCCTGCTTCGCGGGCCGCCTCAGCCAGCGCTTTAATCCGGCCATGGTAAATCCGACCGTTGCGATCAAAAACCACCTGCTTGATTTTCCTGGCCTTGGCCTTCTTGGCAATTTCCTTACCGACCCAGACGGCTTTGTCGGTCAGAGTACTGCCGCCGGCTTCCTTTTGGCTGGCCGAAGTTACGTAAGCCAGCGTCTGGTGCTTATCGTCGTTGATCAGCTGGGCCGTGACGTGACGGTTGCTGACAAAGATGCTCAAGCGCGGACGTTCGGCCGTACCGCTAATCCGGGCGCGGACACGCTGCTTGCGTAGTCGGAGGTTCTGTAGTTTATGTGCAATACGCATATGGCCTATTTATCCTTTCCTGATTTGCCGGACTTTCGGATGATTCGCTCGCCGACATACTTAATGCCCTTGCCTTTATACGGCTCCGGCTTTTTCAAGCTCCTGATTTCGGCGGCCACCTGTCCGACTTGCTGCTTGTCGATGCCGCTGACGGTAATGATGTTCTGCTCGACTGTCGCGGTGACGCCTTGCGGCAACGTGTAATTGACTTCGTGCGAGAAGCCGAGATTGAACTTCAGCGTGTTGCCGGCCAGGGCCACCCGGAAACCGACGCCGTTCAGCTCCAGTTGTTTGCTGAAGCCGGCCGAAACACCCCTCACCATGTTATTGATGAGCGAACGCATCAGACCGTGTTTGGCCCGATTCTTCGGCTCGTCATCGGCGCGGGTTACCAGGACTTTGTTGTCTTCCTGCTTGACGGTAATCCCCGGCATAGTGAATTGGGTCAGCGTGCCTTTGCTGCCGGCCACTGTGATTTGCTCAGGGTCGACAGTGATTGTCACACCGCTTGGGATTTCGATCGGTAGTTTTCCTATACGACTCATGCTTATTCCTTAATATACTTTACAGATTAACTCGCCGCCGACGCGCTGCTTGCGGGCTTCATCGCCGGTCATAACACCGCGTGAGGTCGAAACTATAACCAGGCCGCGGCCCTGCTTGACGGTCGGGATGTCGTCAACGCTGGCATAGTGACGCCGGCCCGGCCGGCTCAAGCGGACGATTTCGGTAATACGGGCATTGGTTGACGGCTGATTGATGGTTATAACCAGCTGCTTGCCGACGGCGGCGTCAGCCACCTTGACATCATCGATAAACCGGTTGGCCTGCAGCAGCTTGGCGACGGATTCCTTGATTTTGGAGTGCGGCAGGGAAATCTCGTTCTTGCGGACAGCAATGGCGTTCCGCATCCGGGTCAGCATGTCTGCGATTGGGTCTGTTGATACCATACTCATTGCTCCTCTCCTACCAACTTGCCTTTGTTACGCCGGGAATCTCACCGCGCGAAGCGTGTTCGCGGAACGAAATCCGGCTTAGGCCGAACGTGCGCATATAACCGCGCGGCCGGCCGGTCTCAACGCAGCGGTTTTTCCAGCGGGTCGGTGACGAATTGCGCGGCAGTTTGTGCAGGCCTTCGTAGTCGCCCAGTTTCTTTAGCTCGGCCCGCTTCGCAGCGTATTTCTTGATCATTTCCTGGCGCTTCTTATCGCGCGCAACAATCGATTTTTTAGCCATTACTTAGCTCCTTTCTCGAAGGGCATTCCAAATTTTTCTAATAGTGCCCGTGAATGTTCGGCCGACTGGCTGGCAATCACGAAATTGATCTGCAGACCGTGGCTGGTGGTCGTCTCATCAAAGGTCAGTTCCGGGAAAACCGACTGGTCATGCAAACCGATGCTGTAGTTGCCTTGGCCGTCAAAGGCCTTGGCGCTGACGCCGTGAAAGTCGCGCAGTCGCGGCAGCACGACATTGATCAGGCGATCCATAAACTCGTACATTCTATCGCCGCGCATCGTAACCTTGAGGCCGATCTTGTTGCCTTCGCGCAGCTTAAAGCTGGCGATTGACATCCGGGCGGTGGTTTCAACCGGTTGCTGACCGGTAATCTTCCTAAGCGTGTTGGCGGCAACCTCCATCAGCTTCTTGTCGTCCTTGGCCTTGCCCAGACCAATGTTAACGACGATTTTCTCCAGCTTCGGCACCTGATTGACGTTGGCCAGATTAAGCTCCTTCTGAAGCTCAGGCGTAATCTCCAGGAATTGCTGCTTGAGGCGTGCCCCCTTAGCCGGCACAGCCTTCTGGCTGCCGGTAACGGTCTTCTCTTTAGGGCTGGTTGCTTGCTTAGCCATTATTTAATCTCCTTGCCGCTGGACTTGTAAATGCGGACTTTGCTGCCGTCTTTGGCCAGTTTATAGCCGATGCGGCTGGCCTTTTTGGTTGCGGGGTCGACGATCGCCACTTTGGCTACCCAGATCGGCTTCGTCAGCTCGACGATACCGCCCTGGGGATGCTGGCGGTTAGGCTTCAGGTGTTTTTTAACGATGTTAACGCCCTCGACGGTGACCTTGTTGTCTCTGGGGTGTGTGGCGATGATCTTGCCGGTTTGACCCTTGTACTTGCCGCTGCGGACAATCACGGTATCGCCCTTTTTCAGCCTCAGCTTGTAAGGCCGGTTGGCGGTAGCTTGTTTCTTGTTAACTGCCATTACAGTACCTCCGGCGCGAGTGAAATTATCTTGCTGTAGCCGAGGTCGCGCAGCTCGCGCGGTACGGGGCCGAAAATGCGGGTCGCTTTAGGCAGCTTGTCATCGCCGATAATGACCGCGGCGTTGTCGTCGAATCTGATCGTGGAGCCGTCTTTGCGCTTGATCGGATTCCTGGTTCGAACGACTACCGCGCGGACGACCGACTTCTTCTTGACGTTGCCTGACGGGTTGGCGTCTTTAACAGTAGCGACGATAATATCGCCGACTCCGGCATAACGACGGCGAGTTCCGCCTAAGACGCGGATGCAAAGGATTTCTTTGGCGCCGGAATTGTCACAAACGCCCAGGCGCGATTCCTGTTGAATCATTTGTCGGCTCCTTCCTTTACTTCCTTATTCTCGGACACTTTCTCGGCTTTCTTATTGTCGGCAGTGTCTTTAGCTTCCTTCTTGGGCTTAACGACTTCTTCCAGTTTAGCCTCTTCCGGCGCTATGACCTTTTCGACTTTCTGGTCATCACGAATCTCAGGGCGCTCCAGCACCTTCAGCAAACGGTAACGCTTGCGGGCACTCAGCGGCCGGGTCTCAACGATTGAGACTTTATCGCCGACCAGACACTCGTTCTTCTCGTCATGCGCCATATATTTGCGCGAAACGCTGTATTGCTTCTTGTATAGCGGGTGAGTTTTTCGGGTTTGGGCGGTAATGACAATAGTTTTGTCGCTGCCCGCCGAGGTAACTCTGCCAATTAAAACTTTTGCCATTTAAACAACTCCTTCCGTCGTTGTTGTCAACAGTTTACAGCTAACAGCTAACAGTTTTTCAACTGTATGCTGTGTACTGTCAACTGTATGCTGATGTCGAGTGAAACGAGACATTACATGTTCTCCTTAGCGAGCTGTTCGCTCATAACTGTCATCATCCGGGCCAGATCTTTGCGCTTATTGCGAACCACCCGGACGTTTTGGACTTCGCCCATGTGAATGCGCCGTCTGAGTTCGGCGATCTCTTCACGTAAAGTAGTTGATTGCTTGACCAGCTCCTGGGTCGATAATTTTCGGATGTCGGCTACTTTCATGACTCTTCTCCTCTGGTCAGGAATTTCGTCTTAACCGGTAATTTGTGGCCGGCCAGACGCATGGCTTCCCGGGCGACCTCTTCGCTGACGCCCTGCATCTCAAACAGAATCGTGCCGGGACGGACCTTGGCAACGAAGAATTCGGGGTTGCCCTTACCGCTGCCCATTTTCACGTCCTGCGGCTTACGCGATACCGGAGTGTGCGGAAAAATCCGGATCCAGATCTTGCCGCCGCGCTTAACGTAACGGGTCATGGCCTGCCGGGCCGATTCAATCTGGCGCGAGGTAATACGCTCGCCGTCCAGCGATTGCAAGGCATAATCGCCAAAAGCAATGTAATTACCGCTGGTAGCCACGCCGGTTATGCGCCCTTTGCGGACTTTGCGGTACTTGGTTCGATTCGGTATCAGCATGCGGCAACTCCTTTCTGAGTTGCAATTTTCAATTTGCAGCTTTCAATTTTCATTGAAGGAATTAATTGATGCTTTAAGTCCTTATTTGTAAATTGGAGTGATGCCATCACGACGTCTCCCCCTTGTAGATCCAGACCTTGACGCCGATGATACCGGCGATGGTCTGGGCCGGCACATAGGCGTAGTCGATGTTGGCGCGGAGAGTGTGCAGCGGCACGCTGCCGGCCACCTCTTTCTCGCGACGGGACATTTCAGCGCCGTTGAGCCGGCCGGCTACCTCGATACGGATGCCTTTAGCGCCGGCGCGCATGGTGGCGGCCGAAGCCGACTTGATGGCCCGCCGGAAAGACATACGGCGTTCCAGCTGATGGGCGATGTTCTCAGCCACCAACTTGGCGTGCAGCTCAGGCTTTTTGACTTCTTCGATGTTGACCCGGGCCGGTACGTTGTAGATCTTTTCGATATCGGCCTTGAGCTCCTGGGCGCCGGAACCGCCGCGGCCGATAACCACACCGGCCTTGGCCGTGGTGATGGTGACTGATACCAGGTTGGGCGAACGCTCGATGTCAAGCTTATTGATGGCAGCCCGTGAACCGAGCTTTTTGCTGATCAGCCGGCGCAGAGCCAGATCCTGCTTGAGGTAATTAGCGTAATCGCGTTTTGAGGCGAACCACTTGCTGCGCCAGTCCTTGTTGACCTGGAGACGCATGCTGATTGGATTAACTTTCTGTCCCATCAGGCAACTCCTTCCGTCGTTGTTGTCAGCAGTTTACAGCTAACAGCTAACAGTTTTTCAACTGTATGCTGCGTACGGTCAACTGTGTGCTGATGTCGAGTGTAGCGAAGCATCATTTCTTCTCCTTCTTGGCGGCGGATTTAGCGACAGCCGGTTTAGCCGGACGGACTGGTCGGGCTTCGCCGTCTACAATAACCCGGATATGCGAACTGCGGTGCTGGTACGGCAGCGCGCGGCCGTGCGCAGCCGGTCGATAGCGCTTCAGGCTCGGCCCCGGAGTAACGGTTATCTGCGAGATAACCAGGCCGTCGGGCTTGAGACCATGATTATTCTCGGCATTGGCCCGAGCGCTCTCTATGACTTTTTTAATCGGTCCGGCCGCCCGGCGGCGGGTGTAGCTGAGTATGGTCAGAGCATCTTCAACACTGCGGCCACGCACCAGGCTGGCTACCACGCCGACTTTGCGCGGGCTCATGCGAACTCCTCTAGCGACTGCTTGTACTGCCATATCTAACCTTTCGCCAACTTACCGCCGTGACTGCGGAACTTACGGGTCGGCGCAAACTCACCGAGTTTGTGACCAACCATGTTTTCAGTGACAAATACCGGAACATGGACTTTACCGTTGTGGACAGCGATTGTGCGACCCACGAATTCCGGCGGAATGACCGATGCCCGCGCCCAAGTCTTGATAATGGTGCGGTCTTCAGCTCCCAGCGCGCTGACTTTCTTAGCCAGTTTGGGGTCGACAAATGGTCCTTTCTTCAGTGATCTGCTCATGGCTATTTCCTCTTGGCCGCGTGACGGCTTCTTACGATAAGTTTATTACTGGTCTTACGGCGGCGGGTCTTGTAACCCAAGGTCTTCTGACCCCAAGGCGTGCGTGGCGCCGCGCCGTGGTTTTTGCCACCACCGATACCGTGACGGCCGCCGTCACCACCACCGTGCGGATGATCAGCCGCGTTCATGACAACGCCGCGAACCGTCGGACGAATGCCTTTGCGGCGGGTTCGGCCGGCCTTACCAATCTTGATGTTCTGGTGCTGGACATTACCGACCGCGCCGATGCTGGCCATGCAGTCGCTGTTAATCATCCGGACTTCGCCGCTCGGCAACTTGACCTGAGCATAGGTTCCTTCTTTGGCCATCAATTGAGCCGAAGCGCCGGCGCCGCGGACCAACTGGGCGCCTTTGCCGGGCTGCAGCTCAATGCCATGGATCTGACTGCCGGCCGGAATATCTTTCAGCTTCAGCCGGTTGCCGGTCTGGATAGCAACACCCTGGCCGCTCTTCACTTTCTGCCCGACTTTCATGCCGCTCGAGGCAATGATGTAGTGGTAGTTGTTATCAGCGTCTTTCAGGCGGGCAATCCGGGCGCTGCGGTTGGGATCGTATTCGATGTGCTCAACGGTTGCCTCGGTACCGGGCGCCAGGTTGAAATTAACCAGGCGGTAAAAATTGCGCGTACCGCCGCCCCGATGCCGGGTAGTGATCCGCCCCTGATTGTTGCGGCCGCTGTGCTTCTTGTTAACAACCAAAAGAGAGCGCACCGGTTTCTTGGTGGTGATGGCGTCCATGTCCTGCGTGGTCATCCCGCGCTGGGCCGGCGTGGTCGGGCGATATTGTCGAATAGCCATTATTTCTCCTCCTTCTTGGCCGGCTTAGTTTCCCCAGCCTCGGTCTCAACAGCTGCGAACACCGGAATACTGTCACCTTCTTTCAGGCTGACGTAGGCCTTTTTGGTGTCATTGCGACGACCCATTACGGCCCGGCCGCCGCGCCGGATAGAGCGTTTGACCTTGCCTTTGACATTAGCAATGTTAACCGCCGTGACGGTGACTTCAAACTGTTGTTCCACAGCTGTCGCTATAGACTGCTTATTGGCTCCGGCCGGTACCTCAAACACATATGTGCCGGTCTGGCTCTGGCCGTAAGCCTTTTCGCTCATTCTGGGCCGGATGATCATCGTCTTAGTCATTGTTTGGCCTCCTTGGCGGTGGACTTGGCGGCGGCCGGCTTCCTGGCCTCGCCCAACCAGTCGCTGATCTGCTCCAGCGCCGCCGCGGTGATAACCACATGGCTGGCATTTAAAACGTCAAACACGTTGGCGTAGCGGGCTTGAGCCAGCTTAACGTTAGACAAGTTAGCAGTCGCCCGGACGACGTCGTCGGTTTTATTATCAACTAAAAGCAGAGTTTGGCCGGTAGCGCCGATTTTGCCTAGCAGCTTGGCGGCATCGGCGGTCTTGGCGGACTTGAGGTTCAAGCCTTCCAGCACAATCACCTTGTTGCTTTCGGCCGCCAGAGTCAGGGCCTGGCGGATGGCCTGACGCTTGGCGTTCAGGGGCAGCTTGTGCGAGTAATTCTCATTGCCGGTCGGCCCGAAGGTGATACCGCCGCCGCGCCAGATCGGTACCCGCGAGGAACCGAAGCGGGCCCGGCCGGTGCCCTTTTGGCGCCAGGGCTTACGACCACCCCCGCTTACCTCGCCGCGGGTCTTGGTCTTGGCCAGATTGGTGCGGCCATTAGCCTGATAGGCGACGTAGGCCTGCTTAAGCAGATCATGACTATTGATATTGACGGCAAAGACCGACTTGTCCAGACGGGCCGCTGTCGATGCTTTGCTACCGGTTTTAGTAAAAGTTGCTATCGCCATGGTTTATGCTCCCCTCACCAGGACTATGCCCTTGCGCGGTCCGGGTACAGCGCCGGTCACGCCGATAAGATTATTCTCGGTGTCAATTAAAGCAATCTTAAGATTTCGGACAGTTACCTGTTCATCACCCATCTGCCCGGCCATTTTCTTGCCTTTGAAGATCTTCTGCGGATACATCGAGCCGATCGAGCCCGGGCGGCGGTAACTGCGGCCACCATGGGTTTTGCGGCCCCGGTGGAAGTTGTGCCGCTTAATCGTGCCGGCCCAGCCTTTACCCTTGCTGGTACCGGTAACATGTACGGCGTCGCCAACTGAAAAGACCTCGGCGGTTAGTTTGTTGCCAACCTGGAGGTCTTCAGTAATCTCATCAACCCGGAATTCCCGAATAATCTTCGGCGAAATCTTGGCGGCCTTAAGGTGGCCGGCCTGCGACTTACTGAGATTGCCGGCGGTTTCAAAGCCCAGCTGCACCGCCTGGTAACCATCGTTATCCATGCTCTTGAGCTGGGTTACCACGTTATCACTAGCGGAAAGCAGGGTAACAGCACGCACCGTACCGTCGTCGTCGATGGTACTCGTCATGCCGACCTTTCTTGTAATTAGAGCTTTCATAGTTTCCTTTCCTGAATCTGCCTTCGTGACCTTGATCGGCGACCGGATGGACCTTAAACCTCACCGTTCTCGGTAACAAAAATAAATTCTGGCTTTAGCTTATGGTCTTTTTGTGCCTGCGGACGACTTATGCAGCGACGCGAACCGTGACACAAAAAGGCTTGGTGTCTGGTGGTTTCCACCCCTGTTATATATGGCTTTTCGGGGCGGACCTGCCGGCGCACCAAGTGCCGGATTTTTTTATATACCGTTAAAGAGTAGCACCAAACTACCACCTCTGTCAACATGTTGTTTATACTACAAAGGCGGTGCTAAAGCCGGTGTATCGGCTATACCAGAATCGACAAACCTAACGGCAGCCAGAAGCCGACGAACATGGCGACCAGCAAAATGGCGTATTCAATTTTGCGATCGATTTGAAATCGTTCGCGGGCCGCAAAGAAGGTGCCGATCACGAAGCCGACCGGCAGCGGTGTCTGGCCGGTCTCGTACTCAAACCTGACCCAGAATGATCCCAGGACCAGGTAAAGGACCAGTTTCAGCATGTAGACGCTATCGGTTTCGCGCCTGGTTTTTGGAAAGCGTTTTGTTTTAGCCATTACTGGTAGCATGGTACCACATTAGTCATAAGCTTTTAAGGCAGCGTCAGGTTGCTATACTTATACTTAGGATGAAGATGAAGCCGCGAATAGTTTGCCTGGGACA
>CAZMXN010000001.1:77885-84455 GCA_964570275.1 uncultured Candidatus Saccharibacteria bacterium | reverse complement strand
TTGCTATACTTATACTTAGGATGAAGATGAAGCCGCGAATAGTTTGCCTGGGACACGTCTGCATTGATCAGAACCGGACGGAACGCGGCGAATACACAAGCTGGGGTTCGGCCGTACTGTACACGGCCCGGCACTACGCGGCTGCCAGCGGCATCCGGCCGGCGATCATCAGCACCTATGGAGCGGATTTTGCGTCCTATGCGACCCAATTTGATCTTCTGCCCAGTAGTCCTGCGCCTGAAAAAACGCTGGTATTTAAAAACATTGTCGAAGCAGGCGTGCGCATTCAATATTGCTTTAACCATGCCGGGGCGCTGCCGCCGCTGCTGACTCCAGCAGTCACCGAGCGCCTGGCCAACACCGATATCCTGCTGATCGAACCGCTGCTGGCCAACTACCCGGTTGATTATATTAATGAAGTTTTATCAGCAACCGGCGCCAGTTGTTTGAAAGTGCTTTGTCCGCAAGGTTACTTCAGGGATGTGAACGACGACGGCATGATAGAGCAGCGCGAGTTTGTTGAGGCTGAGGCTCTGCTTCCCTTATTCGATCTGGTGATTTGCTCGGAGCACGATTTGAGCGGCCGGCTGGAAGCAGCGATGGCGTGGCAGCGGCTGGCGCCAAAGACGCATATAGTCGTCACCAAAGGTGCGGCCGGGGCTGAATTAATCACCGCCAACGGCCGCCAACCCAAACCCACAAAGCCGATTCCGACTGAAACGGTCGTCGATTCTGTCGGCAGCGGTGACACCTTTGCCGCCGCTGTGGCGTTTGAGCTGTTTCGAACCGGCGACATCCATGCAGCCATCGACGCCGGCCACCAGGCCGCCGCCCAAAAGCTCCTCGGTAAGTAAGCGCCAGAACACCGCCGTCACCGGTTGGCCGCCAGCGCTAAAAAGAGTACCGCTTAAACTAAAGCTACATTTTGATTTCGGCGTCGCAGCCGGCCGGCAGGCTGAGGTTCATGAGTGAATCAATGGTCTTCGGTGTCGGCTCAAGCACATCGATAATCCGCTTGTGGATACGCATTTCGAATTGCTCGCGGCCCTTTTTGTAGACATGCGGGCTCTTGACCACTGTGAAAGTACTCTTGCGCGTCGGCAAGGGAATCGGCCCGGCGATGGTGGCCCCGGTGCGCAGCGCCGTGTCGACAATCTGCTTGGCTGACTGATCAATGACTTTATGATCATAGGCTTTAAGCCGGATGCGAATCCGTTGCTTGGTGCTGGCATCAGGTTTATTGGTTGATTTTTTGGCTTCTGCCATAATATCGACTCCTTTGTCGTCGAAGTTCACAGTTCACAGCCAGCAGTTTACAGTTTAAAACAACTGTCTACTGTTCACTGTTATCTGTCTACTCCTTTGGTGGTGTAACATCTTTGAGAAGCTATTAAGAGCTAACTCAACGACTTTTAGTCACCACGATTAATTTACAGACATGATTGTACAATAAACTATTGTTTTATCAAAGTATAAAGCCCTCTGTGGAGGGATCTCCCGGGAGCGGGTTCCGGCCGGAATCTTAGGTTACCGCGGCCGCGAGGGTTTGCTTTAGGCAATCTCTGGCGGTATCAACGCGGCGGCGCCGTTTTGGATGATCAATGTGCCAAGATGACGCGCTAAACCGGTGGCCGGGTCTTCTTGCGTAACTGCCGAGAGATCGAAATAACGCTCACTTTCGGTGCCGGGAGGGCCGCTGTATTTAAGCAGCCCGCTGACCGTGCCCAGCGCCTGCGCTTGTAAGTCGCCACTCAACAGGCACTCCGGACAATCTTACCGGCTGCCCCAGAAGCGGGGTGATGACAATATCGGTTGTTGGCTGCTTTCTATTATTAATCATGTTCCTTCGGCCCTTTTGTAATTGCTTCTGCTTCAGCCCGGTTGCTGATCAGAGGGCTTGCTTGTCGTTTCACCTGTGTCCGGCTCCGCTGCCATGTCTGGAATCCGCTCGAATTCTTCATCAAAAGCCGCATGGTCCCGGAGGCCGCTGGCCAGAATTCGCATCGCCATATCCCGATTCCGTTCGTCCCGGCCGAAAGTTTCACCGCTGAAGTGTTCGTACTTAGCTTCGATATCACTTGATGGTTGATGGCCGGCTTCTGACATCTGCTTTGTCCCCGTTAGTCGATAATTTTAAACCCTCAACCCGGCAAATGCAAAGCAAAACCCCTGGAGGCTGGAACCCCCAGGGGTTTTAAAGTTTCTTCGGAACGGTTGCTACTTGGTGATTTTGGTAACAACACCTGCACCGACGGTGCGGCCGCCTTCGCGAATGGCGAAGCGCAGACTTTGTTCCATGGCGATTGGTGCCAGCAGCTTAACCTTAAAGCTGACGGTGTCACCAGGCATAACCATTTCCTTGTCGGCCGGCAACTCAACCTCACCGGTCACGTCAGTGGTCCGGAAGTAGAACTGCGGCTTGTAGCCCTTGAAGAACGGCGTGTGACGACCGCCCTCTTCCTTGGTCAGGATATAAACCTCGGCTTCAAACTCAGTGTGCGGCGTGATTGAACCGGGCTTGGCCAGAACCTGTCCGCGCTCGATGTCGTCACGCTCGATACCGCGGAGCAGGATACCGGCGTTGTCACCGGCCTGTCCCTGATCGAGGCTCTTCTTGAACATCTCGATGCCGGTAACTACCGATTTCTTGGTGTCGCGGACACCGACGATTTCAACTTCATCGTTAACCTTGACAACACCAGTCTCGATACGGCCGGTAGCAACCGTGCCGCGGCCCTTGATGGAGAAGACGTCCTCGACTGCCATCATGAACGGTTTGTCGAGATCACGCTTCGGCTCTTCGATGTAGTCGTCCATAGCCTTGATCAGCTCCATGACGGCGTCTTCGTTAGCAGCGTCGCCTTCCAGCGCCTTGGTGGCACTGCCTTTGATAATCGGACAGTTCTCGTCGAAGTCGTTCTTAGCCAGCAGCTCGCGGATGTCCATTTCCACCAGCTCGACCAGCTCCGGGTCGGCCAGGTCCATCTTGTTCATGAAAACCAGGATCTTCGGTACGCCAACCTGCTTGGCCAGCAGCACGTGCTCGCGGGTTTGCGGCATCGGACCGTCAGCGGCCGAGACGACCAAAATTGCGCCGTCAACCTGAGCGGCACCGGTGATCATGTTCTTAACGTAGTCGGCGTGACCAGGCATGTCGACGTGGGCGTAGTGTCGCTTTTCGGATTCATATTCCTGGTGTGAAGTCGCGATGGTAATACCGCGCTCGCGCTCTTCGGGGGCGTTGTCGATCTGGTCATAAGCAATTGACTTGTTGACGTCGCTCGGAAGCTTCTTTGCCAAAACGGCTGTAATAGCGGCGGTTAGAGTGGTTTTACCGTGGTCAACGTGACCCATGGTACCGACGTTAACGTGCGGCTTGCTTCTGTCAAAATCTGCCATTCTTTTCTCCTTTTAAAGAAATTAGGTTATAGGTTTTAGGTTAATCGGTGATAGGTTTTTAGGGGTTCTGAATCGAACCTATAACCTATCCACTCGAACCTGTTTTGTTGTTTTCGCGATCCTTATTGCATGACAGCAACGCCCTCACGCGAGTTACCAGGGCATTTTATCAGAACTCTAAGAAGTTTGCAAAGAGTTAATCAACAGTCTATTTACTCTTGGCGATAATGGCTTCGGTCACGTGGCTTGGCACGTCGGCGTAGTGGTCGAGTTCCATGCTGGAGCTGGCGCGGCCCTGGCTCATTGACCGCAAGTTGGTGGTGTAGCCGAACATCTCGCCCAAAGGTACAAAGGCAGTGATTTCCTTAATACCGGCCTGGAGGTCTTCCATGGTTTCAATCCGGCCGCGTTTGCTGTTCAGGTCGCCGATGACGTCGCCCATAAACTCTTCTGGGGTGACGACAACGACTTTCATGATCGGCTCAAGTAAGACCGGGCTGGCTTTCTTGACACCGTCCTGCAGTGCCATCGAGCCGGCGATCTTAAAGGCCATTTCACTGGAGTCAACTTCGTGGTAGGACCCGTCGTACAGCTCGGCCTTGATGTCCACCACCGGGTAGCCGGCGATAACGCCATTGTTCATAGCTTCTTCAATGCCGGCTTTAACGGCCGGGATGTATTCGCCCGGCACCACGCCGCCTTTGATGGAGTTAATGAATTCAAAACCTTTGCCGGCCTCATTCTGGCTGAGTCGCAGCCAGACATGGCCGTACTGACCGCGGCCCCCGCTCTGGCGAACGAATTTGCCTTCAATTTCAACGTTGTCTTTGCGGATCGTCTCGCGGTAAGCCACCTGCGGCTGGCCGATGTTGGCTTCGACATTGAATTCGCGCTTCATCCGATCCACCAGGATTTCCAGGTGCAGCTCGCCCATGCCGGAGATAATCGTCTGGCCGGTCTCGTCGTCAACCTTGACCCGGAAAGTCGGGTCCTCTTCAGCCAGGCGCTGCAAGGCCAGGCTCATCTTTTCCTGGTCGGATTTGGTCTTAGGCTCAATCGCGATGCTTACGGGCGGTTCCGGGAAAGTGATGCTTTCCAGCACGATCGGATTGTTCTGATCACACAGCGTATTACCGGTGGTAGTGCCTTTAAGGCCGACAATGGCGGCAATGTCACCGGCGGTGACTTCATCCACGTCCTCACGCTTGTCCGCCTGCATACGCACGATACGGCCGACCCGCTCCTTCTCGCCGGTCGAGCTGTTTAGGATGTACGAACCGGATTGGATCTTGCCGGAGTAGACCCGGAAGTAAGCCAGCTTACCGACAAACGGGTCGGTGGCAATCTTGAAGGCCAGGCCGGCGAATGGTTCGCTCTCAGTCGGCTTGCGTTCGATTTTGTCACCGGTTTTGGGATGCGTGCCCCAGTTAGAACCGCGCTCCGGCGGACTGGGCAGAAAGTCGGTTACCATGTCCAGGACTTTTTCGACGATCACGCCGCGGCCGTCACCGCCGGTTACGGCAAAGAAGCTGCCGGACAGAACAGCCGCCCGGACGGCGTGCCGGATCTCGTCTTCGCTAAGTCCGTCTTCACCGACTTCGAAGTATTTCTCCAGCATAGCCTCGTCTTCGGCAACGGCGTTTTCAATCAGCAGGCTGCGGTATTTTTTGACCTGATCCATCATATCAGCCGGGATTTCGCCGACTTTCAGTTCGTGATCGGCAAAATCATCGTAGGTGTAGGCTTTCATGGTAATGAGGTCAACCACACCCTTAACCGACTGCTCGAAGCCAATCGGCAGGTGAACCGGAAAGGCCCGTTTATTCAGACGGTTGTGAATCGAATCGAGTGATTTATAAAAGTCGCCGCCGGTCTGGTTGATCTTGTTAATAAAGCAAATCCGCGGCACGCCGTATTTGTCGGCCTGGCGCCAAACGGTTTCCGACTGACTCTCCACACCCATCTTGCCGTCGAACACTACCACCGCGCCGTCCAGCACGCGCAAAGAACGCTCCACTTCAACCGTAAAGTCAATGTGACCCGGGGTGTCGATGATGTTGATCTGGTGATCTTTCCAATAGCAGGTAACGGCAGCCGACACGATGGTAATCCCGCGCTCGCGCTCCTGGGCCATCCAGTCGGTCGTGGTTTCGCCCTCATGCGTGGTGCCGATTTTGTGCTTGATACCGGTGCGGTACAGAATACCTTCGGTCGTAGTGGTTTTACCGGCGTCGATGTGCGCGATAATGCCGATGTTTCTGAGCTTGCCTAGTTCGTACTTCTTAGCTGCCATCATTGTTCCTTTGTATTATCTAAAAATATGCAATTCACCTCGTCACAAACGAGACGCTGCGCCTCGGTGCTGATTATCTTCTCGTCCCTGCGGGCTTCCAAAAGGCCCGCTTGCTCAAACTGCATTCGTGCTACTTGCGACTTGAGCCCTGCATTCTTTAGCCCTTCCTGCGTAAGCAAGTCGATCCTGTCCTGCTCATGGTCTCTTTGTGCCAACAATGCAGTGTAATTCGGGCAGTCAAGACACTTCTCTACGGACATGGACTACCTCGCGAAGTGGGCGAAGGCACGGTTGGCCTCGGCCATCTTGTGCGTGTCTTCTTTCTTCTTAACGGCAGCACCGGTGTTGTTGTAGGCGTCAACCAGTTCCAGCGCGATCCTGTCTTCCATGCTCATGCCTGAGCGGGCCCGGGCGGCGGCCACGAACCACATCAATGTCAGGTGATTCTGGCGCTGCCCCTTAACCTCGAAAGGAATCTGGTAGTTGGCGCCGCCAACCCGGCGGGAGCGAGTTTCGAGAGTCGGCCGGACGTTGGCCATGGCCTGCTCAAAAACTTCAAACGGGTTCTGGACTTTAAGCTTGTCAGCGGCTTTCTGCATGCCATTATAGACAAGCCGCTCGGCCAGCTGCTTTTTGCCGTCAAGCATTACGCGGTTAATCAGTCGTTGCACCAGCACGCTGTTGTAAAGTCGATCCGGTTGGATGTCGCGAACCAGTGAGGCGGTAACTTTCCTGGGCACTACTTGCTCTCCTTCTTAGCGCCATAAGAACTTCCCTGGGGGACATTTGGCATTTGGCATTTGTCATTTGTCATTTGGCATTTGACATTTGTCATTTGGCATTTGGCATTTGGCATTGAAAATTGAAACTTGAAACTT
>CAZMXN010000001.1:69537-77785 GCA_964570275.1 uncultured Candidatus Saccharibacteria bacterium | reverse complement strand
GACATTTGTCATTTGGCATTTGGCATTTGGCATTGAAAATTGAAACTTGAAACTTGAAAATTCAGCCTTAAGCATCTTATTTGCTTTCCTTCTTGGCACCGTATTTACTGCGGCCCTGTTTGCGGTTGTTGACGCCCTGGAGGTCAAGACTGCCGCGCACGATGTGATAACGCACACCGGGGAGGTCCTTGACCCGGCCGCCGCGGACCAGCACAGCGGCGTGTTCCTGCAGGTTGTGGCCTTCGCCGCCAATGTAAGCCCAGACTTCGTGGCCGTTGGTCAGGCGAACCCGGGCCACCTTTCTAAGGGCTGAGTTCGGCTTCTTCGGCGTCTTGGTCGTAACCTTAACGCAAACTCCGCGCTTAAACGGCGCCGGCTTCTCGTAGTTACGGGTCTTCAGGGTGTTCGTAACCCGCTGCAACGCCGGTGAATGCGACTTGCTGGTCACCTTGGCGCGTGGTTTACGGACTAGTTGGTTGATAGTTGGCATATGTGAAAACTTCTCCGAAATTTTACAGGTGCGAGGTAGCGGGTTCCAGGGTTAGAACAGCACTTCTAACCTCTTGCCACTACCAATCTCCTGTTTGATATGAAACTCAACTGTTAAGTTTAACAGATTTACTCCTCCTCGGCAAGCTGGTCCTCCGCGCTGCGGTAGCCGGTACCGACCGGGATGCGGCGGCCCAGGATAACGTTTTCTTTCAGGCCGTAAAGCTCGTCCACCTTACCGCTGGTAGCGGCGGCGATCAGCACCCGGGTTGTGTCCTGGAACGAGGCGGCGCTGAGGAAGGAGTCGGTGCTCAATGAGGCTTTGGTGATGCCCAGCAACAGCTGGTTGTACTTGGCCGGCTGCCTGCCTTCGCTCTCCAGCCGCTCATTGGTCTGGACGGCGGCCAGCTTGCTGGCGATATCGCCGGTTACGAACTCGCTGTCACCGGAATCCTCAATCTGAACACGGCTGAACATTTGCCGGACGATGATTTCCAGGTGCTTGTCGGCGATGTTCTGGCCTTGGGAAACAAAGATCTTCAGCACTTCATTCATGATGTAGCGCTGGGTGGCTTCGACACCGCGCAGCCGCATCAGCTCATGCAGGTTAATCGAACCGTTGGTCAGCCGCTGGCCGGCGGTAACTTCGTCACCGTCTTTGACGGTCAACTGTTTGAAGTTGGGGATTTCGTAGCGAACGCTGTTTTTGCCGACCGGAGTGATGGTAACGGTCGATTTGGTGGCGCTGACCTTGCCGGCAATCGGCGCGATCAGCGGCAGGCTGCCGTCTTCCTGGGCGGCGATGACATCGCCAATGGCGACCTCCTGGCCCTTCTTGACCTGCAGCACCCGGTCCTCCAGTTTTTGCTTAACCGGCTGCTCGGCGTCATTGCCAACAATTTGAACGATATAGTGATCGCCCTCTTCCCAGGCGGTTACTTTACCGCCGATATCGGCCAGGTAGGCCTGGCCCTTTGGCGTGCGGACTTCGAACAACTCTTCAACCCGCGGCAGACCGGTCGTAATATCTTCGCCGGCAACACCACCGGAGTGGAAAGTTTTCAGAGTCAGCTGCGTGCCCGGCTCACCAATGGATTGGGCGGCAATCACGCCAACCGGATGGTGCGAGGCCACCAGCTCGCCGGTAGCCGGATCAAGCCCGTAGGACTTTTGCGGCACGCCGTGAACGGTGGTGGAGCTGAGAGCGCTCATTATCCTGACACCGTCCAGCTTGGAATCTGCCTCGATTTTGCGGGCAACCTCACCGGTTATCAGCTCGCCTTTAGCGACCAGCACCTTGCCGGCAGACTTGATGTCCTCCGCGGCAAAGCGGCCTTCCAGCCGGGAGGCGTAGGCGACACCGATTTCCTCAGCATCGGATCGAAACAGCGGAAAGCCCGGGTCGTGTTCGCCATCGCTGGGGATGGTGAAAACGTCCTGGCTGACATCAACCAACCGTCGGGTCAGATAACCGGAGTCGGCCGTTTTCAGGGCCGTGTCGATCATACCCTTACGGGCACCGCGGGTGGCCGTGAAGTATTCCAGCGGACTGAAGCCGACTTTGTAGTTGGATTTGACCGGCAGCTCAATGGTCCGGCCGGTAGCGTCCAGCACCGGCCCCAGCATGCCGACAGCAGTCTTAACCTGACCGATATTACCACGGGCACCGGAGACGACAGCCGTTGACATGGCGCTGTCTTCGTGGGCGAATTGCTCGCTCAGCGTCGACTGCACCTTGGCGTCAATGTCCATCCAGGTTTCTACCGTGAGCCGGTAGCGCTCTTCATCGGTGATGAAGCCCTGTTCATACTGATCACTGATCTTGGCCGTGGTTTCCTCACCGGATTTCAGAATCCCGTCCAGGCCCTCGACTTCACGGAAGTCATCCATGCCCAGACTCAAGCCGGACTGGGTGGCGTATTCGAAGCCGAGGTCTTTCAGGTCGTCGGCAATTTCAGCCGTCCTGGCCTGACCGTATCTCTGGTAAACCAGGCCCATGACGGCGGACAGTTTCTTCTTGGTCATAGCTTCATCCTGGAACGGAAAGTCTTCCGGGAAGATTTCGTTGAAAATCAGACGTCCCAGCGTAGTCTTACGGACTTCGCCGCGGAACGGAACCTGGACCCGGCTTTGCAGTCTGACGGTGCCTTCATCCAGTGCCATCAGCGCTTCGCCAAGGCCGACAAATGGCCGGTATTCATCCGGTTCATCAGGCCGTTCGTAGGTCAGATAGTAACAGCCCAGCACGATGTCCTGTTCGATGTGCAGGATCGGCGAGCCGTCCGCCGGCTTCAGCAGGTTTTTAGCCGAACTCATGATCTCGCGAGCCTCCTCCTGAGCCTTGTCGCTCAGCGGCAGGTGCACGGCCATCTGATCACCGTCGAAGTCGGCGTTGAAGCCTTTACAAACCAGCGGGTGCAGCTGGATAGCCTTACCCTCGATCAGTACCGGCTGGAAAGCCTGGATGCTCAAGCGGTGCAGACTCGGGGCCCGGTTCAGCAGCACGTATTTGCCTTTGATCACTTCGTCCAGGGCGTCCCAGACGACGGCTTCGCCGGTTTCAATCATGCGGGTCGCGCTGCGAATGTTGTGGGCCTGTTCCTTCTCGATCAACAGACCGATAACGAAGGGCTTAAACAGCTCCAGGGCCATCATTTTCGGCAGTCCGCACTGATAGATCTTCAGCTCCGGACCGGCCACGATAACCGAACGGCCGGAGTAATCAACGCGCTTACCGAGCAGGTTCTGGCGGAAGCGGCCCTGCTTGCCCTTCAGCATGTCGCTGAGGGACTTCAGGCGGCGGCGCTGGCCGGTTGCGGCCACGGCCCGGCCGGAGCGGGCGTTGTTGTTGTCAATCAGAGCGTCAACCGCTTCCTGCAGCATACGCTGCTCGTTGCGGCGGATAACTTCCGGGGCGTTGAGTTCAATCAATTTCTTGAGACGGTTATTGCGGTTGATGACCCGGCGGTACAGGTCGTTGAGGTCAGAAGTGGCAAACCGGCCACCGGTCAGCTGAACCATCGGCCTCAGGTCCGGCGGAATAACCGGCAGAACACTTACACACATGCTGTTCGGCTTAATGCCGGCCCGCTCCATGCTCTCCAGCATGCGCAGACGCTTCAGCAGCTTCTTCTTCCGCTGTCCCTTGGCCTCTTCGGCCTCAGCCGTCAGCTCACTAATAAGCTTAGGCAGATCGACTTCATCCAGCAGGTCTTTCAAAGCGGCTCCGCCCATGCCGACGGTAATCAACTTCTGCAGTTCTTTCGGCAGAGCACGGTAATCGTTTTCCGAGATCAGACGCAGGCGCTCCAGGCCTTCCAGCTGCTCTTTGAGTGCCTCATAATCAGCGGTCAGCGCCTCAAGCTCCTGGGTTTGCTTGGCGGCCAGTTCACGTACATCGGCGCCCTCTTCGGCGGCTTCTTTCTCGTAACGCAACCGGATGGCTTCTTTGGCAGCCGTAAACTCGGCTTCCTTGTCGGCCAGCATGGCGTCGCGCTTTTCAACGTCAACCGATTTGATGATGTAGCTGGCGAAGTAAGCTACCCGTTCCAGGTTCTTTACCGTCATGCCCAGCAGCAAACCGATGGCCGATGGTGTACCGCGCAGAAACCAGATGTGAGCGACCGGACTGGCCAGGTTAATGTGGCCCATGCGTTCGCGGCGGACTATCGATTTGGTGACGAGTTCGCCGTTCTTGTCAACGGCGGCTTCGCGCGACCGGACGCCTTTGTACTTGGCGTCGTGGGGGTTAATGTCCTTGACCGGACCGAAGATCCGCTCACAGAACAGACCATCCCGCTCCGGCTTCTGGGTCCGGTAGTTAATCGTCTCCGGTTTGGTAACCTCACCGTGAGACCAGTCAAGAATGTCTTCCGGGCTGGCGACGGCCAGGCGCACGGCGTCAAAATCCGCAATATTGGTACCCGAACTGTAGCGTCGCATTATTTTGCCTCCTTATTGTCTTCATCTGCGGCGACGGTGACCGTGGCTTCCTCGTCGTCTTTTTCGTCAGTTACTACGGTAGTGGCCGGAATGTCGTCATCGAGTTCCATCACAACGAACTCGTCAACAGCGGCGTCTTCGGTAACATCGACATTCGAGACTTCGTCGTCCGGCACTTCGACATCAGCCGGGTCACCGGCCTCGTCCTTGATGTTCTCGGCCAGTACGTCCTCGGCGTCAACCACCTTGTTGGAACGGATCAGGTCCACCTTGAGACCGAGTCCCTGCAGCTCCTTGACAAGCACATTAAAGCTTTCCGGAACCTTCGGACCGACAATTTCCGTGCCCTTAATGATCGATTCGTAAGCCTTGGAGCGACCGTAAACGTCGTCCGACTTGATCGTCAGCATTTCCTGCAAGGTGTAAGCGGCGCCGTAAGCCTCGAGTGCCCAGACTTCCATCTCACCGAAGCGCTGGCCGCCGTTCTGAGCCTTACCGCCCAGCGGCTGCTGAGTGACCATGGTGTACGGTCCGGTGGAGCGGGCGTGGATCTTGTCGGCGATCATGTGGTTGAGCTTGATCATGTACATGCTGCCAACGGTAGTCCGCTCTTTGAAGGCTTCACCGGTGCGGCCGTCGTACAGTTGCTGCTTGCCGTCTTCCGGCAGGCCGGCTTTATTAAGCAATTCCTTGATATCTTCAATCGGCACACCGTTGAAGGCCGGCGAGGCGACTTTCAGACCAAGCGCCTTGGCCGCCATACCGAGGTGGGTTTCAAACAGCTGACCGATGTTCATGCGCGACGGCACGCCTAAGGGGTTAAGTACGATATCGATCGGTGTTCCGTCTTCAGTAAACGGCATGTCTTCAACCGGCAGAATCCGGGCAATAACACCCTTGTTACCGTGCCGGCCGCCCAGCTTGTCACCGACGGCCACTTTACGCATTTGGGCTACGAAAACCTGGATCTGCATGATAACGCCGGCTTTCAGTTCATGGCCGTTTGCCCGGCTGAACACCTTGACGCCGACGACTTTACCGTGCTTACCGTTGCTCATGCGCTGCGACGTGTCGCGGACTTCCTTGGCCTTTTCACCGAAGATAGCCCTAAGCAGACGCTCTTCGCTGCTCAGCTCCTGCTCGCCTTTCGGAGTAATTTTTCCGACCAGGATGTCGCCGGGGTGGACTTCGGCGCCGATACGGACAATGCCGTCCTCATCCAGGTGCCGCAAAGCATCGTCGGAGACGTTCGGGATATCGCGGGTGACGACTTCCGGTCCCAGTTTGGTTTCGCGGACTTCAATCATGTAGTCGACAATGTGGATCGAGGTCAGCGTGTCGTCCTCGACCAGCTTGCGCGAGATGATGATGGCGTCTTCGAAGTTATAACCTGCCCAGGGCATAAAGGCTGTCAGCAGATCACGGCCCAGGGCCAGTTCGCCGCCTTCAATCGACATGCCTTCGATCAGAATATCGCCGGCCTTGACTTTGTCGCCGGTGCTGACGACTACCCGCTGGTTGATACAGGTGCCTTCGTTACTGCGGACAAAGTGCTGCGGCTCGTAAGTCACGGTGCCGTCTTTGTACTTAACGACGACTTCGTTGGCACTGGCCTTGACGATCTCGCCGTTAGCTTCCGCCAGCACAACCTGACCGGTGTTGCGGGCGGCAACGGCTTCCAGGCCGGTGCCGACAATCGGGCTGACCGGCTTGATCAGCGGAACCGCCTGTCGCTGCTGGTTACTGCCCATCAGCGAGCGGTAAACGTAGTTTTTCTCGATAAACGGAATTAAGCCGGCGGTGGAACCGATGATTTGCTTGCGTGAAGCGTCAACGTGGGTGACGTCGTCGGCATCAACCTCTCCGGCGCGCAGCCGGTTACGGGCTGACACGCGGTCATTTACGAAATAGCCTTTATCATCGACCTCCTCGCCGGCGCTGGCGATGACAGCCTGTTCTTCCTCGGCGGCATCAAGATAAATCACTTCGTCGGTTACGACTGCCTTGACCGGCCAGGTAACCTGGCTCTTCACGGCGGCCAGCTTCCTGGCGGCCTCGGCGGTGATTTTGGCGCCCGCCTTAACGATGACCTTGCCTTTTTCGTCTTCCAGATCAACGCGGGCAATGTGGCCGGCGGCGTCGCGGGCCGTCACGGCGTTTACGACCTTCCGGTACGGCGTCTCGATAAAGCCGTACTCGTTAATCCGGGCGTACATGGCCAGGTTCAGCACCAGGCCGATGTTGGCGCCTTCCGGTGTCTCAACGACGTCGATCCGGCCGTAGTGGGTGGCGTGGGCGTCCCGGACTTCAAAACCGGCCCGTTCGCGGCTCAAGCCGCCGGGACCCATCGAACTCAAGCGGCGCTTGTGCGCCAGCTCGGAAAGCGGGTTGATCTGATCCATGAACTGGCTTAACTGCGAACTGGCAAAGAATTCGCGTACGGCGGCGACGATCGGCCGGGCGTTGATCAACTGTCCGGGCGTAACGGTCTCGATCTCGCTCATTGACATGCGGTCCTTGGTGTTCCGCTCCATCCTGAGCAGACCGATGCGGAATTGACGCTGGACCAGCTCGCCGACCAGCTTGACCCGGCGGTTAGCCAGGCTGTCGATGTCGTCGGCCGGCTCCTGGGTGTTGTTCAACCGGATAACTTCAGCGATGATGGCCGTCAGGTCGTCCAGCCGCATGACGCGGTTTTCGGCTGTGTTCGGCACATCGAGGTTGAGACGCTTATTAATCTTATAGCGGCCGACCCGGCTGAAGTCGAACCGCTTGTAGTTATAAAACATGTTTTCCAGAAGCTGCCGGGCGTTATCGACGGTAGCCAGATCACCGGGCCGCAGACGCCGGTAAACTTCAATCAAGGCCTCGTTGGCGCCGCGGGCCGGATCTTTCTCAAGCGTGGCGTCAATATAATTCAAAGTACCCTGGTCGACGTGCTTGAAGGTGTCACGCATCTGGGCTTCGTTCATGCCAAGCGCCCTCAGCAGCGTCGTAACGGCGATTTTGCGCTTGCGGTCAATCTTGACGTACAGGGCGCCACTGGCGGCGGTTTCGAACTCCAGCCAGGCCCCGCGGCCCGGTATCACCTTGGCGCCGTAAAGATTGGACGTACCGTGCGCGTCGGCCGTAAAGAAGACGCCGGCCGACCGGATCAGCTGCGACACCACCACCCGTTCGGCACCGTTGATCACAAACGTGCCGCGGCTGGTCATCCACGGATAATCGCCCAGGTAGATTTCCTGTTCCTTGACCTCACCGGTGACCTTGTTGGTCAGCTCCACCGTCGCTTTAAGCGGGGCTTCGAAGCTGACGTTATTTTCGCGGGCTTCGGCTTCGGTCATCTTAGGATCTTCGAAGTGGTAGTCCTTGAAACGCAGCGTCAGCTTGCTGCCGGTGTAGTCATCAATCGGGCTGATTTCGGCCAGTAATTCGCCCAGGCCTTCCTCGACAAACCACTGGAATGACCGGTTCTGGTGATCAACCAGATTCGGAAAGCCCAAAATATCATCTGTTTTTGTAAAATATTGCCGCTGCGTAAGCTTGGCGATAGCGCTTTTTGCCATATGTAGCAAGACTCCTGGTTAAAGTTGTTGTGGTTTTATACTTTTAGCGGTTTGCCTTGAAGCCATCTGCGCCATTGTTTTTGTGCCTAACTGGGGTAGTCAAAGCACTTCAGAGACGTCCACTACTTCTTATCATCTCATTTTGAATAAGTCGGGGCAATTTGTCAACCAAAAGATACCCTCAAGGGACTAACTAAACCAGGCCCGCTTGCGCCCTTCCAGGCGCTGGCCGGGCTTAAGGACCCGCCCGG
>CAZMXN010000001.1:9744-69437 GCA_964570275.1 uncultured Candidatus Saccharibacteria bacterium | reverse complement strand
CGCTCCATATCCTCGTGAACTTTGCTGACCTTCTGGCCGGTGTTTTTAGCCATAATCTCTTCCAGCAGCCTTTTAACCCGCAGGCTTTCGCGCAAATCAATCTCCTGATCGGTCACTTTACCGCGCGTACCGCTGGACGGCTGGTGAATCATAACCGTGGCATTGGGCAGCAGAAAGCGCTTGCCCTTGGTGCCGGAACTCAACAGAAACGCGGCGGCCGAGGCCTGTACGCCAATGCCGACCGTCTGGATGTCGTTTTTGATGTACTGCATGGTGTCATAAATGGCCAGGGCGTCGTAAACACTGCCGCCGGGACTGTTTATATATAGATAAATGTCTTTTTTAGGATCTTCGGCCTGCAAAAACAGCAGCTGAGCGACGATAAGGTTGGCGGTGTGCGGGTTAATGTCCTCACCGACGAAAATAATGCGGTCCTTTAAAAGCCGCGAGTAGATATCATAAGCCCGCTCAATGCGGCCCTCTTGTTCGATAACTGTTGGAATCAGTGGCATAGTTTTTCTCCTTGCCACTCAATCATATCGAATTGGCACTCGACCGTCAAGAGTGCTAATTATCAGCGGTGACGGCTGTTGGATAAGCTATTTGGCGGCGGCGTATTGAACGAGCTTGTGGATGGTCTTCTCGGTCAGTAGACGGGAAGCGATGTCGCGGCGGGCTTCCGGCTTGTCCAGCTCGGCCTGCATGGCGGCGTCGGAATACTGGCTTTTTAGAACCTGCAGCCGGATCTCCAGTTCCTCAGGTGTAACCGTCAGCTGCTCCCGTTCGGCAACTTCACTCAAAGCCAGCCCGGCCTTGACGCGCTCCTCAGCCTGCGGCCTTAGGACTTCCTGACGGTACTTCTCGTCAGTGGTGGCTTCGGCCTCCAGATACTCCTGATAAGTCTGGCCGCGGTAGGTCAGGTTCTGCTTCAGTTCGCCCAGCAGCCGCTCAACCTGCTCATCAAGCAGACTGTCAGGAATGCTGACTTTAGTCTTAGCCGACAGTTCCTTGATGATTTCGTTCTCCAGCTCATGCCGGACTTCCCGTTCGCGCTCGGTCTGCAGCTGCTTTTTGATGTCGGCTTTGAGATCGCCCAAGGTCTTAAACGGACCGATTTTTTGGGCGAAGGCATCGTCCAGCTTGTCTTCAATCAGCTCATTGACACCTTTAATTTCAACACTGAACGTCACCTTCTTGCCGGCCAGCGCTTTAACGCCGTAACTTTTAGGAAACTTGAGCGTAAAGGTCTTTTTATCGCCGGCCTTAAGCCCTAACAGGTTGTCTTCAAAACCCGGAATGAATGACTTACTGCCGAGCAGCAGCGGGTAGTCCCGGCCGTCGGCGCCCTTGACCGCTTCGCCTTTTTCATCGACGCCGGAAAAGTCAATGACTACTTCGTCACCGTCCCTGGCCGGCCGGTCAGCCGGCTTCTTGTCGGCCGAGCGCTGCCGGAGCGACTTTAAAACGTCCTCCACATCCTCGGCCCGGACCTTGACTTCCGACAGCGTTTTCCTGATTTTCTTGTAATCAGCCAGTTTGATCTCGCCAATGACTTCCACTTCGGCTTCGAACTCCAGCTCGGTAAAGGGCACGAATTTCCTGATCGACACTTTTGGCCGGCTGACCGGGCGGATTTGATGCTCGGTCACGGCCTGGCTGTACAGCTGAGACATCGCTTCATCCAAAAATTCGGTTTGCAGGACGGACTGGTCCAGATTTTTCTCAACCAGATTAAGCGGTACCTTGCCCTCGCGGAAGCCGGCTACTTTAACCCGGCCGCTCAATTTCTGCAGGGTGGCCTGCTTGATCGGCGCCAGGTAGCCTTCGGCGGCGCTGATGGTGAATTTAATAATCGTCTCGCTAACGGAAGTCTTTTTTACTTGCATAAGGCCATATTCTATCAGTTTTTGGCCGGTTATGCCAGTGGCGGGACCGTTTGGCCTTACTGCTTGCGGAAATCTTTAACGACGCTGACGATGCGCTGAATACCGTGTTTCTCTTCCTCGCCGGTCTTGAGATTTTTGATCGTGTAGCGCTCATCGGCCAGCTCTTTCTCGCCGACAAAGAGAATGTAACGGATATCCTTTTTAATGGCCGTCTTGATTTGTTGGGCCGGTTTGCGGCCCGTCGTATCGAACGCGACGTTCAGTCCCATTTCGCGCAGGTCTTTGACGACCTTGCCGGCCGGCTCGTAGACGTCGCCGATCATGGCCACGTAAATATCGGTTTCAGTCCGGATTTTAGGCAACAGCTTATGGCTTTCGAGGAAATTCTGCAGGGTGACGTCGCCCATGCCGAAGCCGACCGTTGGCACCGGCTCGACACCGAACAGCCCGACCAGGCCGTCGTAGCGGCCGCCGCCGAACATGGCCCGGTTGTTAGCCGGGTCAGTGTCAAAGACCTCAAATACGATATCGGTGTAATAATCAAAGCCGCGCATCAGACTGATATCAAATTCGACATTAGTCACGCCGCTGCCAGTCAGCAGGTCCATCAGCCGCCGCAAACGCTCCGCTTCCGGGCTGCGGCCAAAGGCTTCGGGCAACTCGTCCAGGGTTTTGATCTTTAACAGATCATCCAGCTTGCTGCCGACGCCGGCCTCGCGCTGAGCCGGTTGCAGAATGGCCTCGGCCTCGGCCGTGAACCGAACCTGGTCCATCTTGTGTTTGCGGTCGATGAGCCTGGTCATGGTCTGAGCCTGGACCTCGCTTAAGCCCAAGTACTCGCTAAGCAGCCCGCTAATGAGCGGCCGGCTGTTGAGCTTGATGGAGTACATGCTGCGGCGGGCGCCGAACGAGCGCAGGACGCCGTCGGCTACCAGAATGACCTCATGCTCAGCCTCCAACCCCTCAAGGCCGAAGACATCGACGTTCAGCTGCCAGTGTTCGCGCAACCGGCCGCGCTGCGGCCGTTCATAACGCCACAGATTCGGAATCGAATACCAGCGGAGCGGGTAGGCCAGCTCCTGCCGCCGGCCGGCCACCATCCGGCTGACCGTCGGGGTCATTTCCGGCCGGATCACCACCTCCCGGCCGCCCCGGTCGGTGAAAGCGTAAGTCTGTTCGTTGACGATTTCCTCGCCGGTTTTGGCCAGATACAGCTCCAGCGGCTCCAGAATCGGCGCGTCGTACTCTTCGTAGCCAAAGCTCTCGGCAACCTTGCGCATCTGCGCGAACAGTCGCTTCTGCAACCGTTTGTCCTCGGGATAAAAGTCGCGCGCGCCTTTGTAGGGTTGAGTCGGTAAGCTCATCGTCACTCCTGGCTGGTTTGCATACGGGTTTTTTAGATTTTAATAATTTATTACTGGTGGGGATGAAAGGACTTGAACCTTCACGCCCTAAGGGCACATGCTCCTAAGGCATGCGTGTCTACCAGTTCCACCACATCCCCACGTAGCCCTGATTGAATTTTAAAGAAAATCCCGGGGAAAGTCGAGAATCGGTACCGGCGGCCCGACCTGGTCATTGGCGGGAATAGTTATAACTTTAGCACGCCAGAGGCTTTAAAAGGGCCGGGCTTAGTTACCTGCGTCCGGCGCGCGGCGGTAAAACGCCAGGCTGGCATCACCGTAAGACTTGCTTAAAAGCCGCTGAAAAACCGGCTCCGGCAGCTCTGCTCCGGCCGTCGGCGGCAGGGACAAAACGACCACGCCGCCCGGTTTGACGTGTCCGGCCAGCCGGGCCAGCAGATCGGGCTTTACCTTATCGTAGGGCGGATCGCAAATCACCAGATCGAAGCTGGCGGCCGGATTATTCTCCGACCAGCCGGCGGCATTGGCCCGGATGACTTTGATTTTATTATCGACCCCGAGACTTCTGGCGTTGTCAGCCGCGGTTTGGGCCGCCGCCTTGTCAACATCAATCGCCACCGCCGCGGCAGCCCCCCGGCTGACGGCTTCCAGGCTGAGGGCGCCGCTGCCGGCAAAGGCGTCCAGCAGGCTCAGCCCGCTGACGTCGCCCAATATATTAAAGATAGCGCCCCGGATTTTGTCGCTCATCGGGTGGGTGCGGTGGCCGGCCGGCGACCGGAACTCCCGACCGCCCAGTTGTCCGGCAATGATTCTCATGACTTTTTCCGGGCCGCAGCCTCACTTAAGGCCGCGTACCAGACCAGCGTTACGGACTTAACGATTGTCGGGCCAAGTTTATGGCGCACCTCCCAGGCCAGTTTGGGCGTCCAGCCTTTCTCGTAATAACGCTCATACATGCCCAGCATGGCAATCTCCCTGGCCGCCCGGACAAACCACTCTTTAATGCCTATTTCTTTAATCAGGTCCACTTCCTTATCCGTCGGTCGGGCTTCGCTGAAAGTCAGGGGCAGCAGGATGGTGGCGATACCGATCTCAAACAAGCCGTGCGTCGTCAGCAGGCCTTTCGGGCCCCACATCAGCCAGTTATTCTTCAGTTGCTGCGGCCGGGTTTTGCCCGGCATGACAAGCTTGTGCCGGATCGTGGTGCGCGTTTCCTTGCCGGCCCCGCCGCGCAGCTCCGTCAGCTTTTCCTCGTACGGATAGTGGTGCGCCGGCGTCAGCCCGTCAACGATGGCATGGGCCAGCCAGGCTGCCTCGAACGCCGCCCGCTCCTGATTGCCTTTTTTCAGTTCACGAACCAGGTGTTTGTAGTGATCCTCGATCAAATCCAGCAACTCGCCGTCGTTCGGATCGAACGGATCGAAATAATGCCAGGGCTCGTCCCGGGCCGGGCTCTTGCGCTTGATGCCGTCAGGGCCGTTCTTGCCCTCGAAGTGCAAAATCAGCCGGGCGGCCGGAAAGGCCGTCTCCGGCGGCATAATCCGGCCGAGATGACGCCGGGCCACGCGATCAATCTTCTGATGCGCGCCAAGCAGCCGGCCGGAATACTTGCTGAGCGTTGTTCCCGAGTACATTGCCGTTATCGCCCGTTCGTCCGTCTTAAAAGACGAGCGCTTCTTGAACTGTTCATTTATAAGCCTCTAATTCAGGTTTGTAACTTGGCGTAATTTGCTTACGCGGTCAGACAGATGCCTATATTGTAGCAAATCCTCGCCGCGGCTGATGAACGCTTCGGCCGCCTGACGGGCCTCGGCGATAAGTTTGGTATCGGCCAGCCTGGCGATGCGCAGATCAAGTTGCCCGTGCTGCAGCGTGCCGTAAATCGCGCCCGGACCGCGCAGCTCCATGTCCAGCTCGGCCAGCTTGAAGCCGTCAGTTAGGCTTTCCAGAGCACGCAGCCGCCGGCTGGGCGGGCTGCTGTCACTTGTCACCAGATAGCAATAGCCCTGGTGCTCACCCCGGCCGACCCGGCCGCGCAACTGATGAATCTGAGCCAGACCAAAGCGATCGGCCCCTTCAATCAGCATCACTGAAGCGTTCGGGACGTCGACGCCGACCTCAATAACCGTCGTCGCCACCAGGATGTCCAGCGAACCCTCCACGAACTGCCGCATCACGGCTTCTTTTTCGGCCGGCTTCATCTTGCCGTGCAGTAAGCCGACCCGGCGGTGCTTAAAAGTCCGGCGGCTGAATTGCTCATGCAGTTTTTCGGCCGAAATCGCCGGCAGAAAATCAGTCTCGCTTATCAGCGGACAGACGGCGAACATCTGACGGCCGGCGGCCAGCTCGGCGTCAATCTTCTGATACAGCTCATCGCGGGAATTAGGCGAACACAGCCTGGTTTTAATCGGCTTGCGGCCGCCCGGCAGCTCGTCAAGCACCGACACGTCCAGCTCGCCATAAAGAGTCAGCGCCAGGCTGCGCGGAATCGGCGTGGCCGTCATGCTGAGCAGGTGCGGCGTGTGACCGGACTTTTTCTGCAGCACTTTTCGCTGTTCGACCCCGAAGCGGTGTTGCTCGTCGACGATGACCAGGCCGAGCTGATGCAGATCGACCTTTTCCTGCAACAGGGCATGCGTGCCGATCATGAACTTTATTTCGCCGCTTTTAATCCGGGCGTGGGCCTGGCGCTTCTGGGCCGCCGACAGGCTGCCGACCAGCAGGCTGACCTGACCGCTTAGGCCCAAAGGCGTGAGCAGGCGGTGGATGGTTTCGGCGTGCTGGCGGGCCAGCACTTCGGTCGGCGCCAGCAGCGCCACCTGATAACCTTGCTGCATAACCATGACCGCCGCCATGGCCGCCACCACGGTTTTGCCCGACCCGACATCACCCTCAACCAGCCGGTTCATCGGTTGCGGCCGGGCCATGTCCTGATAAATCCGCCAGATCACCTTGCGCTGGGCGTCGGTCAGCTTAAAAGGCAGGTGTCCGACAAACCGGCGGGCCAGCTTCAAATCAAACTCAACCGGCACACCGGTCTCCTTGAGCAGATTCTGCCTGGTCAGCAGGCTGGACAGGGTGAGCTCGAAAACCTCCTCAAAGCCTAAGCGCCGCCTGGCGGCTTTAAGATCGGCGCTGCTGTCCGGAAAGTGCACGGCTTGAACCGCCTCGGCCCGGCTGATCAGCCGCCGGTCCTTAAGCAGCCAGGCCGGCAGCGTCTCCGGCAGGCGACGGATCAGCGGCAGGGTCTGCTTCAGGCTGCGGCGCAGCTGCGCCGACTTCAAGCCGGCCGTCTCGCGGTAAACCGGCACGATACGGGCCGTATTGATCGGGAAACCGCTGGCCAGCTCCATGGCCGGGTTGGTGATGCTCAACCGTTGCCGATTAAGGCCGAATTCGCCCGAGATAAAGTATTCGGCGTCGGCCTTTATGGCGCCGGCCCGGTACGGCTGGTTGAACCAGACCAGCCGGACGCTGCCGGTCTCATCGCTGGCGACGGCTTCGGTAACATGCATGCCGCGCCGGACGTACCGGCCCTTGACCTGCTTGATCCTGGCTTTTAGCGTCACCGTGCCCGGCCGGATGCGGGCAATCGTCTGCACATCGGAATAATCGTCATACTTGCGCGGAAAATAATCAATCAGCTGCCCGATAGTCTCAATGCCGAGCAGACGGTATTTGCCGGCAATTTCCGGGCCGACTCCCCTTAAGTCCGTGATCGGGCTACTCAGCGTCATACTGGTTAGTATACAGGCGGCGGTTGGGAGCTACACTTTGCGGACCAGCAGGAAGATGCTGGGGCCAAAATAAGTCTTGGCCAGCGTCGGCTGCAGCAGCTTCTCCACCGACAGCATGACGGTTTGCGGCACGATTTTTTTAAGGCCGGGCGAACGCAGGTTGGACACCGAGAGAACCTTTTCCACTTTGAGTCCGGCATGGGCCAGCTGGCTGACTACGGTTTTGGGATTGTGGTTAACGAAGGGGATTTCATCGTCGCGGCGGTTCTTCTCAGAGCGGATGTCCACCGGCTCCAGCGGCAGGCGCTTACCCTTCAGCAGGTGCTTGAGGCGGTTGCGGCCGTGGGCGAAGTTGGCGAACTCCAGCACCAGCGTACCGTTTTTCTCCAGCACCCGGGCAATTTCTGAAAGTTCGGCGCTGGGGTCGGGCAGGTGGTGCATGACCCTGACCATGACCGCCAGATCGACCGATCCGGCTTTAAAGCCCAGGTCGTCGGCTTGCAGTTGCTTACGGGCCACCTCCGGATAAGCCCGGAGATACTCGTCGGCAATCTCGAGCTGCTGCCTGGAGGGCTCGGCCAGCGTCACCTTATCGGCATATTTGGTCAGCAGGACGCTGAGCCGGCCGTAGCCGCCGCCAATGTCAACGGCATGCTTGAACTTCCGGCCGGCCAGCAGCCGGTTAATGGCCATTTCTTCCGCCGAATGCTCATAGTTGCGCTCATCCCAGTACTTCAAGTAATTGTAGTTACCCTCATCATACTGGTCGGCTTTTTTTCTGGTTCGTTTTGGCATGATCTCGCCTCTTATTTTATCACAATCAGAGCCTGGGTATTTTTGCCGCGGCGCAAAATGGCATGACCATTAATAATGTCGGCCTCGGTCAGTTCCTGCGCCGATTCGTCAAGCTGCCGCCCGTTGATATAAACGGCCCTTTCGGCTAGAAACCGGCGGGCTTCGGAGTTGGACCCGGCTAATCCGCTCTCCACCAGCAGCTCAATCAGCGGCGCGCCGGTTTTGGCGCGCACCGTCGGCAGCTCGTGATCAAGCAGTTTAAAGTCCGCCTTACTCAGGCCGGTGTAGTCACCGCTACCGAACAGCGTCTCCGTAACCCGTTTGACCGAATCGGCCCGATCAGCACCGTGAATCAGCCGGGTGACTTCATAAGCCAGGGTCTTTTGGGCCAGCCGGCCGGCCCGGTCCTGCTCAAACCCGGCCATGACTTGCTCGATTGTCGGCCGGTCAAGCTCGGTAAATATCTTCAGATAGTCCGCCGCGCCCTCGTCGTCGGCATTCAGCCAGAACTGGTAGAACTTATAGACACTGGTTTTAGCAGGGTCGAGCCAGACGGCGCCGTCCTCGCTTTTACCGAATTTCTTGCCGGTCGCCTTGTTGATAACCAGCGGCACGCTGTAAATGTGGGCCTCGCGGCCGGACTTGCGGCGAATCAGCTCCACGCCGGAAATACTGTTACCCCACTGGTCGGAGCCGCAGACCTGCAGGTCAATGCCGTACTCTTTGTTCAGGTAGTAAAAATCATAGCCCTGGATAAGCGTATAGCTGAACTCGGCGTAGCTCATACCGCTGCCACCTTCGCCGATCCGGCTGGCGATGTAATCCCGCTGCAGCAGCGGCGTCAGGCTGAAATGCTTGCCGACGTCGCGCAGAAACTCCAGGTAACCCATGTCCTTGAACCAGTCGTAGTTATCGACCAGCCAGTAACCCTTGCCGAATATCTGGTCGTACTGGGCGGCGATCGCCTTTTTGTTGTTTTCGACTTCCTCGAGTGTCAACATCGACCGCTCAGCCTCCTTGAAACTGGGATCGCCAATCAACCCTGTCGCCCCGCCGACCAGCAGAGTAACGTCGTGGCCGTGCTTCATGAAGGCTTTGACCATCATGGCTGCCGCCAGATTGCCGACTTGCATCGAGTCGGCGCTCGGGTCAACCCCGAAGTACAGCTTGAATTTCCGCTTATCGAGCTCGCTGATATCACTTAACGTCGTCTGGTTGACAAAGCCGCGCCATTGCAGCTCCTCGGATAATGTCATATGCCTAAAAGTCCTTGTTATCTCTATAGCTAAGAGTATAGCGCATGGCGGCCGCTTCCCGGAATTCCAAAATCCGGCTTGCAGCATAAGAAATTTGTTATAATAACTGTCATTGAAGGAGTATTTAAGGTAACTTATGAGAAAGCGTAAAGCCGGATCGCGCGCGCGCAAAAGCTATGGCAGCCGCGTCGGCAAAAATCACTTCGTCACCAAGAACGGCAAGACTATCAAGCTGCACCGCTCACTGCGCGACCGGATCAGGGCCAACAAAGAAGCCCGGTCGATGAAGAAAGCGGCCTATTTAAGCACCCTGCCCAAGAATAAATTCAAGCGGGTGCTGTACCGGCTGCACCCCAAGCGCATGGCCAAGTACTGGTTCAGCCGCGAAGGCGGTATCATGGCGCTCAAAATTGCCGGTATCGGCTCGGTGGCCGTCTTTCTGTTGATGGTCGGCGTGTTCGCCTACTTCCGCAAGGATCTGCCGAACCTGCGCGATATCTCCGGTAACAACATCGGCGGCAGCATCCGCTACTACGACCGCACCGGCGAAGTGCTGCTCTGGGAGGATTACGACGCCGTTAAGCGTATTCCGGTCAATGATGACCAGATCGCCGATTACGTCAAAGACGCCACCATCGCCATTGAAGACAAGGATTTCTTCAAGCACAGCGGCTTCGACCTGCGCGGCATCACGCGGGCGGCCTGGAACAACGCCTTCGGCGGCAGCACCCAGGGCGGTTCAACCATCACCCAGCAGCTGGTCCGCCTGACGCAGTCGAATGTCGGTACCGAACAGACCTACCAGCGCAAAATTAAGGAAGTTATCCTGTCGATTGAGCTGGAGCGCAGCTACACCAAACAGGACATTCTGACCGGTTATCTTAATACCGCTCCTTACGGCAACGTCCAATACGGCGTCGAAGCGGCCGCCCGCGATTACTTTGACAAGTCGGCCAAAGACCTGACGCTGGACGAATCGGCTTTCCTGGCCGCCATCCCCAAGTCTCCTTCCTTTTACTCGCCCTACGGCCCGTACTTTGACGCCGAAGCGCTGGTCGGCCGCCAGCATTACATCCTGGACCTGATGGCCGAGCAGGGCATGATTTCAGCCGAGGAACGCGACGAAGCCAAGGAAGTCGACACGCTGGCCAAGAAGAAAGAACCGGAGCCGAAGTTCGCCGGCATCCGCGCGCCCTGGTTTGTGCTGGCAGCCAAAGAAAAGCTGATTGAAGACCGCGGCGGCAGCGAAGGCGTGCTGCAGGGCGGCTGGAAAGTTATCACCACGCTTGATCTGGATCTGCAGAAAATCGCCGAAGAAGAAGTCGCCAACGGCATGGCTCAAGTCCGCCGTCAGGGCGGTGACACCGCCGCGTTCGTGGCTTCCGACGTCGAAACCGGTCAGGTCGTTGCCCTGGTTGGCGGCTCCGATTTTGATAACAAGGAATTCGGCCAGAACAATTACGCCCGGCTCCGTCTGCCGCCGGGCTCCAGCTTCAAGCCTTACGATTACCTGGCTTTAATTGAACACAATGACAACTTCGGGGCCGGCTCGGTGCTGTATGACACCCAGGGTCCGCTGGAGGGTTATCCCTGTACCAACCGGGCCCGGCCGCCGGTCGGCAACTGCCTGCACAACTACGACTTCCGTTATCCCGGTCCGCTGACTCTGCGCTACGCGCTGGGCGCGTCCCGTAACGTGCCGGCCGTCAAAGCCATGCTGATCACCGGTATCGACAAAACCATCGAAACCGCCGAAAGCCTGGGACTGGAAAGTGGCTACAACTGCTACGCTGACGAGGGTCTGACCAAAGAATCGCAGTGTTACGCTTCCGCCGCCATCGGTGACGGCGCCTATCTGAGACTGGACGAGCACGTTCACTCGTTCGGGACCATCAGCCGCAACGGCCGCAAAATTCCGCGGACCTACATTCTCAAAGTCGAGGATGCCGCCGGCAAGACCATCCATGAATGGAAACCCGATCCGGGCGAACAGGTCGTCCGCGAAGACGCCGCCTACATTGTCGCCGATATGATGTCCGACCCGCGGGCCAGCTACATGGCGACCAAGGCGCACAACTACAAAGGTCACAAGTTCTCCATCAAGACCGGTACCACTAACGATTCCAAGGACGGCCTGATGATGGGCTTCTCCACCCACTACGCCGCCGGTGTCTGGGTCGGTTATCACAACCGCCAGGTCGAGATGCGCGGTTTCATGGAGACCATGACCCAACCGATCTGGAATGGCTGGATGCGCCGGGCGCACGACGATAAGGAGCCGAAAGAACGGCCCAAACCGGCCGGCATCAAGTCATTACCGGCCTACGTCATCCGCAGCCACGTCGGCTCCAGCACCATCGAACCCAGCCCGTCAACCGATATCTTCCCGGCCTGGTACGAGCAAAAGAACCGTAACGTCGGCGAAAAGCGCACCATTGACATAGTCTCCAACAAGCTGGCTACCGACTGTACTCCTGACCGGGCCCGCAAAGAAGTTACCGAAACCAGCGCGGCGACTTTCTCCGGTGACATCTTCGTCCAGGGCAGCGGCGCCAACACCCAGGAGAGAGACGACGTTCATAAATGCGATGACTCCAAGCCGTCGGTCGATCTGACCACGCCGACCGTCTGTAACGGCAGCTGTACATTCATAGCCCGCGTCCGCAAGGGCACTCATCCGCTGTCCAGCGACGAACATCCGGGCACGCTCAACTTCCTGGTCAACGGCGAGGTCGCCAAGACCTATAAAGTCAGCAGCAACGGCAATATCAGCTTCCCCTACACCGTCACGTCAACCGGTTCGGTAAAAGTCACGGCCGAGATAATCGACAGCGTTCTGTATGACGCCCGCGCCACGGCGACAGTTTCGACCGTTGCGACCGGCGGTCCGGACGACGGTAACGGCGGTGGCGACAATGATGATGGCGACGATGATGATGACGATGACGGCGGCAACGGCTTTGTGCCGCCACCTTTCCGGCGGTCCGGTTTCGTCAACCCGCAGCGGCTGCCCGGCCGGACGCTGGTGGTCTGACAGCTCCGGAGTTTAACCTTCTAAAAAGGTGTTGAGCGCCGTCCGGATATGATTAACCGGCGTCAGCCAGGCCGGCTTGCGGCCGCTCTTAACGGCCGGCCCGATGGCGGTCTCAAAACCGAGTTTCTTGGCTTCCGCCACCCGCTTATCGATAAACGGCACGTGCCGAACTTCACCGCTCAGACCAACCTCACCGAAAACCACGGCGTTTTTCTTGAGCTGCAAACCCTTGGCCGCCGAAGCGATAGCCATACACACCGCCAGATCGGCTGCCGGCTCGGTAACCTTAAGTCCGCCGACAATGTTCAGATAAATGTCCTGGTCGGCCAGATTCAGCTTGGTGCGCCGCTCCAGCATGGCGGTCAGCAGATTGAGGCGGTTTAAGTCAAAGCCGCTGGCCGTCCGCTTCGGATAGCCGTAAGACGTCCGGTTGACCAGAGCCTGGACTTCGACCAGAATCGGCCGCGAGCCTTCCATGGTGGCCAGGACGATTGAGCCGTCGCTGATCTGACGTTCGGCCAGCAGGGCGGCTGACGGGTTCTCCACCTGCTGCAAGCCATTATCCAGCATTTCGAAAATGCCGGCCTCGCTGGTTGAGCCGTAGCGGTTTTTGATGCCGCGCAGGATTTTGAAACCGCCGTAGCGGTCCCCTTCCAGCTGCAGCACCACGTCGACAACGTGCTCCAGGACTTTCGGCCCGGCAATGTTGCCTTCCTTGGTGACGTGGCCGACCAGAATAACCGCCGTGCCGGTCTGCTTGGCAGCCAGGGTGATCAACTGGGTGCTGTTGGTGATTTGGCTGACCGTACCGGGCGACGAGCTGATTGCCGCCGTGCCGACGGTCTGGATGGAATCAATCACCACCAGTTTATACTTGCCGGTGCTGATGGTGGCGGCAATGTCGTCGGCACTGCCGGTGGTCGCCAGCTGCAGTTCCGGCCGGTTGGCACCGACTAAGCGCTCGGCCCGCAAGCCGATCTGATGGGCCGATTCCTCGCCGCTGACGTACAGTACGGCATGGTTTTTAGCCAGTGCGTAAGCCAGCTGCAGCAGCAGAGTGCTTTTGCCGATGCCGGGCTGGCCGGCAATCAGGTTAATACTGCCCGGCACGAAGCCGCCGCCCAGGACCGTGTCAACATCGGACAGGCCGGTCACCAGCCGCTTCTGATCGTCCCGGGCAGCCGCCTTGCCGACGCTGCCGGTGGTTAAAACCTGACCGCCGCCGGCCGCGGTTTCAGCCGTAGCCACGATCTGTTCCTGCAGAGTGTTCCATTCGCCGCAAGCGTGACAGCGGCCGGCCCAGGTCGCCGAAACGGCGCCGCAGTTGCTGCATTCGTATCTGACAGTCGGTTTCCTGGCCACGTTTAGCTCCTATCTGATAATTTAATTTACCGGGCGGGATCCTCGGTGGGCTTAAGCCGCGAATCAATCGCCTCCAGCAGGTCCTGACGCGTCAGCTCCAGTTCGCGGTACTCTTCCACCAGCCGGTTATGCTCGTCCACCAGCCGGCCGACCCGGACAATGTCGTCATTAAAGGCATCGACCCGCCGGTTGAAAGCCGTGACTTCAGCGTTGGTGTTCACCTGTCCCCGTTCGGCGTCCAGCGCGCCTTTGCGGCGCAGCAGGTCTTCTTCCAGCCCGTTAATCTCCTGTTTGAGACCGTCAATCCGGCGCTTCAGCGACTCGGCGAAGTCCTCCTGCTCGATAAAAATCTGCTCATACTGTTCGGAGTATTCGACGATCTCCAGCCGGTCATCAAAATACTGCAGGTAATGGGCCTCCAGCTCGGCCGGCAGGTCCCGGACTTCGGTCGCCAGAATGGAATGCAGCTCGTTCGGCACGACGTCCGGATCGCGCTGGCGATAATTCTCCACCGTCTCGCGTATCCGCTCGTTATTAAGCGAAGCGTAGACTTCTTCGGTCAGCCGATCGATGCTGGACCGTTCGGACGGACTTAAGCGGTCATAGGCGGCGTGCAGCATCTCATGGGCGGCGGTGACTTCGTGGATGCCGGCCAGCCGCTCATCCTGCACATCCAGAATGTGAATGCCGTTGTCATTGCCGATGTAGCAGCCCAGTACGATTGATTCCTCGCTCCTGTTGCAGCTGACGCGAAACGACTCCTTGTCATTGAGTTCCGGGTAGTTGACGTAAAACAGCTTGCGGCCGTAATCGGTCAGGCCGATGTTGGTGGCCAGCTCGGCCACCCGGGCCGGCGGCGTATAATCGCGCAGCCGGTACCAGTCGGTAATATTCTGCCGTTGCCAGACGGCCACGTACGGCAGAACGGCCAGCGGCAAAAGCACGCCAATGCTCAGCAGAAGCTTTTTCAGTCGCATATGGTTTTAGTATACAACTAAACTAGCCTTTGGCGGTGGAGTAAACCAGGTCCTTGTTTCTGGAGTTGACCCGGACGACGTCGCCGCGCTGGTAATGCTTGTCCAGCAGGCTCATGGCGATGTGGTCTTCAATCGTGTCCTGGAGCAGACGCCTTAGCGGCCGGACGCCGTTATGCGAGTCATAGCCCTGCGCAAGCAGCTGCTTCTTGGCGGCCGGCGTCAGCTCAACGCTCAGGCCGTGTTTCAGCAGCCGTTTCTTCAGCTCGTCGATCTGCAGGTCCAGAATTTTCATGACATCTTTTTTAGTCAGCGCCCGGAAAACGACAATCTTGTCGATGCGGTTTAGGAGCTCCGGCCGCATGGTTTTCTTGAGCTCGTCCAGCACCTTGTCCTTGTTGGTCTCATGCAAAGCGTCCAGATCGTCGAGATCGCGGCGATCGGTAGCCCGGAAGCCGAGGTTGGCTTCTTTTTGAAGCTTTTCGGCGCCGACGTTGCTGGTCATGATGATGATGGTGTTGGTAAAGTCAATCCTGCGGCCCTTGGCGTCAGTCAGATGGCCGTCCTCGAGTATTTGCAGCAGCATGTTAAAGACTTCCGGGTGGGCTTTTTCAATCTCGTCAAACAGCACCAGGCTGTAGGGCTGACGGCGGATCTTGTCGGTCAGCTGACCGCCGTCATCGTAGCCGACGTAGCCGGCCGGCGCGCCGACCAGGCGCGACACGTTGTGGCGCTCGCTCATTTCGCTCATGTCGATCTTGACCAGGGCTTCGGCCGAACCGAAGAACTCGCGGGCCAGCACTCTGGCCAGCTCGGTTTTACCGACACCGGTCGGACCCAGGAAGATGAATGAACCGATCGGCCGGGTCTCAGCGCCGATGCCGGACCGGTTGCGCCGGACGGCACGGGCCACCGCCGACACGGCTTCGTCCTGACCAATGACGTATTTACTCAGGTTCTTTTCCAGTCCGAGCAGGTACTTGGCCTCGGAGCGGATAACCTTGGTCACCGGCACGCCGGTAATCCGGGCCACCACTTCGGCGACGTCTTCGCTGCTTAAATCCAGGCGCTTGGTCGATTTGCCTTTGGCTGCCAGCTCTTCCAGCTCTTTGGTTATCTGGCTGGCGCGGGTCTTGTGCCGGGCGGCTTTCTCGTAATCGCCGTCCTCGGCCGCTTCCTCCATGCGTAAATTGACCAGTTTCAGCTCTTTCTGGAGCTTGCGGACTTCGGGCGGTGTCTTGCCCTTGTCGATGCGCAAGTGGGCGGAAGTTTCGTCGAGCAGATCGATGGCCTTGTCCGGCATGTAGCGGTCATTGATGTAGCGCTTGGCCAGCTGCACGGTGTCTTCAAGCACCTCGTCGCTGACGTTGACGCCGTGAAAGGACTCGTAGTGTTTGCGCAGGCCCTTCAGGATGGCCACCGTTTCCGACGGCGTGGCTTCCGGCACCTGGACCGGCTGGAAGCGGCGTTCCAGGGCGGCGTCTTTCTCGACGTGTTTGGTGTATTCGGACGTCGTCGTCGCGCCGATAACCTGGATTTTACCGCGGGACAGCGCCGGCTTTAGGATGTTGCCGGCGTCCATGGCGCCCTCGGCGGCGCCGGCACCGACAATCAGGTGCATTTCGTCAATAAAGACCACCGTTTTATCGTCGTTCTCCAACTCGTGCATGATCTTCTTCAGGCGCTCTTCGAACTCGCCGCGGTACTTGGTGCCGGCAATCATGCCCGCCAGATCAAGCATGACGATGCGCTTGTCAAGCAGGCTGTCCGGCACGTCTTCGGCGACGATCCGCTGGGCCAGCCCCTCGACGATGGCGGTTTTGCCGACGCCCGGCTCACCGATCAGGACCGGGTTGTTCTTGGTGCGGCGGTTCAGAATGGTGATGACCCGGCGAATCTGCGGTTCGCGGCCTACCACCGGATCCAGCTTGCCCTTGCGGGCCATGTCGGTCAGGTCGGTACCGTAATAATCAAGTGCCGTTTTGCGCCGCTTTTTGCTCTTGCGCATGGCTTCGGTGGCGGCTTCGCTTTCGTCCTCGTACTGCTGGCGGTTTAAGAATTGTTCCAGCTCGCTGACCAGATGGTCGACATCGACGTTCATTTTGCGCAGCAGCTCGGTAGCCCGGGCGTTCTTCTGCTTTAAAATACTGTATAAGATGTGCTCGGTGCCGCAGAATTCCTGGCTGAAGTCCTGAGCGACCTCATAAGCCATATTCAACGTCAGCTTGGCAACCTCGCTGAGCCCCTTGGCGCCGAGGTTGATAACCAGCGTCTTGGGCGTCATGTTAAAGGCCAGCTTGGCCCGGTCCAGCGTCACGCCGGCGCCCTGCAGCAGCTTGGCGCCGATGGACGTATCCTGCGCCAGGACGCCGAGCAACAGGTGCTCGGTGCCGATATAAGTATCACCGAAGCTCTGCGCGATGGCGTTGGCGTTTTTAATGCTCTGCACCGCGTTATCGGTTAGGTGATTTAGAAAATCCTGGAAGTCTTGTGAGTTAGGCATCATATTCAAATACTTTCCCCTCCCTTGTTGGTGGCGCCATGTTTAAGCCTACTGCTTACTTACCGGCGCCGCAGCCGAATATTTCGTAGTTCTTACTGCTCCGGCTGCCATCCCGTTTAAATTCAGTAGCGACCATAAATCGCTACCTATAATGATACCAGTTGGCACTCGCGAGTCAAGAGTGCTAATTTGACTTTTCCGGCGGATTAGCACCGCCCTCACTCTGAACGCTATTCGCCGTGCTCTTCGATGGCTTCCAGCAGGGAGTTTTCCAGCTCGGACTTCTTCTTGAGCTTCTGGACCGGCTTGGCGGATTTTTCCTGGGCCTCGCTGGTTTCGGCCGGACCGGCCTGTTCACTGGTGATGTCAATTTCAAAACCGGTCAGCTTGCTGGCCAGACGGACGTTCTGGCCGCTTTTACCGATGGCGATACTGAGCTGGTCTTCCGGAACGATCACCACGGCTTTCTTAGCTTCGGTATCCAGTTTAACCCGGGTGACTTTAGTCGGGCTCAGAGCGTTCTGGATGTAAACCACCGGATCTTCGTCCCAGACGACGATGTCGATTTTTTCCTGCTCGCCGACCTCGCTCATGACGGCGTTAACGCGCGTGCCGTGTCCGCCGACGAAAGTGCCGACCGGATCGACGCCCTGGACGGAGCTGGCCACGGCGATCTTGCTGCGGACACCGGCTTCACGGGCAATGCCCTTAATCACCACGGCGCCGTTTTCCATCTCCGGCACTTCGCTTCTAAACAACCATTCCAGAAACTCGGTATTGCCGCGCGAGACCACCAGCTGCGGACCGCGGAAGCCGCGCTCGACATCTTTTAAGAACACCTTCAGCCGCTGGCCGGGGTAATAACGTTCGCCCTGAATCTGCTCGCTGGCCGGCATGATGCCCTGGGCCCGGCCCAGATCAATCCTGACCACCCGGCCTTCAACCCGCGACACGATACCGTTAATGACGGTACCGATCTTATCCTCGTATTCGTTCATGACGATTTCCCGCTCGGCTTCCCTGAGTCGTTGCAGAATGACCTGTTTGGCGGTCTGGGCGGCCACCCGGCCGAAGTTTTCCGGCTTCTGGCGCAGCTCGACGGTCTCGCCGACCTTGGCATTCTTGCGTATAGCCTGAGCCTCGCTGAGACTGATCTCAAACCGATCGTCACCGACCTTTTCGACGACTTCTTTGGATACGTAAACGTCGATATCGCCGCTGTTAAGGTTCATGCTGACGCGAATTTCCTGCTCGCGGTCCCCGTAATCGCGCCGGTAAGCGGCCGCCAAAGCCTGCTCGACGACCTCTTTAACCGAGTCCTCCGGCAGGTTTTTTTCCTCGGCAATGGCTTTAATGGCCAGCGCCAGCTGTTTAAAATCTAAGTCCATCTCTTATTCCTTTCAGGTGTTATTTATTAACTGATGGCCGCCTTTTCCTGTTCCCACGGTCCCCCTTAAAAGCGTCCCTCTTAAGCAAAAAAGCCGACCTGCCGGCCGACCTGTTACAAAAGTAAGTATATGGCAAACATCCACTAAATGTCAATTGCCCTATCTCCTCATTATAGCACACATTTCGCAGTTTGTCAATTCTCATTATGTGACGTACAATTTATCCTTATGCGAGCCACAGCCGGCCGCCGGCTCCGCCTGGACACCTTAAGGTCCGGACGACAACCAGGAAGCCGCCGGACAGTTCTTTAGTCAAAGTAACGAAGCGAGAGGGGTTTATTAAGCACAGTGAGTCAGAAAGTACGTCGGCTTTACGAACAGTTCAAACCGGAGCATTACGAGCTGGAGCTGCGGCCGGACCGGGACGCCGGGCTGTTTAAGGGCCAGGTGACCATCAGCGGCCACAAAGCCGGCCGGCCATCCCGGCGTTTGACCCTGCATCAGAAGGGTCTCAAGATCACCGGCGCCAGCCTTACCCGCCACGACAAAAACGGCGACCGCGAGGTCAACATCGACCGGATAAACCACCATCGCAGCTTCGACGAAGTCCGGCTGCATTCGCCGGACATGCTGTATCCCGGATCCTACACCGTCCATCTGGAATTTGAAGGCGTCATTTCACGGCAGATGAGCGGCATTTATCCCTGCTTCTTTACCCATGACGGTCAGGAAAAGCAGTTAATCGCGACGCAATTTGAGAGCCATCACGCCCGTGAAGCCTTTCCCTGCATCGACGAGCCGGAAGCCAAGGCGACTTTTCAGCTGTCCCTGCTGGTGCCGAAAGGCGAGGTCGCTCTCTCGAACACCCCGATCAGCTCCAGTAAGGACCTGCCGGCCAACGGGGACAACGCGGCGGAGAAGGCGCCAGGCGTCAAGCCCTCTACCCTGATCACCTTTGAGCCCACGCCCAGAATGAGCACCTACCTGCTGGCGTTTGTTTACGGCGAGTTGCACAACCGCAGCGCAAAAACCAAGAGCGGGGTTGAGGTCAGTGTCTGGGGAACCGTCACCCAGCCGGCCGCAGCATTCGACTTCGCGTTGTCGGCGGCTGTGCGTTCAATTGAGTTTTTCGAGGATTATTTTAACGTCCCGTACCCCTTGAAAAAAGCCGACCACGTGGCGCTGCCGGACTTTTCCAGCGGCGCCATGGAAAACTGGGGACTCATCACCTACCGTGAAGCCGTTCTGCTGCTGTATCCGGATGCCGTTTCCCAAAGCACTAAAGAAATCATCGCAACCGTCATCGCCCATGAGACTTCGCACCAGTGGTTCGGCAATCTGGTGACGATGCAGTGGTGGGACGACCTGTGGCTGAACGAAAGTTTTGCCAACCTGATGGAATACGTCGCCGTCGATGCCCTGTTCCCGGATTGGCATATCTGGGAAAGTTTTGTCGTCGTCGAGGGCCTGTCGGCGCTCCGCCGCGACGCCACGCCCGGTGTCCAGGCGGTCCGCACAGCCGTCAACCACCCCGACGAGATCAGCACGCTGTTTGACCCGTCCATCGTCTACGCCAAAGGCGGCCGCCTGCTTTACATGCTCAAAAACCACATCGGCGAGGGCGCCTTCCGGGCCGGCTTGAGCGCTTACTTTAAAAAGCATGCCTATCAGAACACCCGGGGCGCCGATTTGTGGGCGGCGCTCGGCCAGGCCAGTCAGACCGATGTGGCCGGCTTTATGAATCCCTGGCTGGAGCAGTCCGGCTTTCCGCTCGTCACCGTCCGCCAGACCGGCCGGAAACTGACCCTCCACCAGCAGCATTTCCTGGACAACCCGGCCTTGATCGATGACAACCGCCTCTGGTCAGTGCCGCTGTTCTTAAGTCCGGCCAGCGCCGGTAAAAGCAGCCCGGTACTGGACGGTCCCGGCCGGGAGCTGGAGCTGGACGGCGACCAGCCGGTGCTGGTTAACCATCAGGCTGCTGGCCATTACATCACCCACTACACTGAATCGTCCCACCGCGACTATCTGCGCGACCGGGTGGCCGACCTGTCATTGCCGACGATTGACCGGCTGATGCTACTCAATAACAGCGCCATGCTGGCCCGGGCCGGCGTCAGCAGCCTGGGCCAGACGCTGGAGCTGCTGCCGGCTTACGAAAACGAAGCCGCCGAACCGGTCTGGGATATGATTTCGCTCATCATTGCCGACGTCCGGCGCTTTATCGACCTTGATAACAGCCTGGAGGAACCGCTCAAGAACCTGCTTCGTCAGATGATCGATAAGCAGTACCGGCGGCTGGGCTGGGAGGAAAGACCGGCTGAGGATGCCCGTGATCAGAAACTGCGGGCCACCATCTTGGGCCTGGGCGCCTACGCCGAAGCGCCGGCCGTCATCAAGCGGGCGCTGGAGCTGTTCGAGGCTTATAAAAATGACTCGGGCCGGAGCCTGGCCGCCGAGCTGCGGGGCGTGGTTTTCGGCGCCGCCGTCAAGCAGAACCATCCGGGCGCGGTCGATTATCTGCTGGATCTATACGCTTCCACGAACAGCAGCGATCTCCAGCGCGATATCACCGGGGCGCTGATGTCGACCAGGTCCGAAGCCGAGGCCGAACGCCTGCTGGGGCTGGTCAAGGATCCGACCGTGGTCAAACCCCAGGACGCCGACCGCTGGATCTTCTATCTGCTCGGCAACCGCTTTGTGCGGCCGCTGGCCTGGCGCTGGATGAAAGCCAACTGGGCCTGGGTCGAAGCCACCTACGGCAACGACAAATCATACGACTACTTCCCCCGTTATGCCGCCGCCGGCGTCAACACTCCCGAGCTGCAGAAGCTGTATCTCGATTTCTTCCGGCCCAAACAGGACATTCCCGCCTTAAAACGCAACATTGCCATCGGCATCGAGGAAATCGCCAGCCGGCTGGCCTGGCTGGAACGTGACCTGGCCGGCGTTCAACAATTTTTTCTTGGCTCTGCCCGATCTTAACAAAAATTAAAGCTTCGATAAAAGCCGGGGACGTCTTTACAGCCGTTCGATAAATGTGGTGACCCGGTAGTCCGGACCGCTCAGCTCCAGAGCGCTCAGGCAGCATTCGCCGGTCCAGTCGTTGTCCGCCAGCCACATTTCGGCGGCGAAGCGCATTTGTGCCAGTTTCTTAGGCGTAATGTAGTCCAGGCCGCCGCCCTGGCTGTCAGACGCCCGGTGTTTGACTTCGACGAGGTAAACCGCGCCGTCTTTCTCGGCCACCAGATCAATCTCGCAGTAGCGGGTCTTCCAGTTTTGGGCGATTATCTTAAAACCCTGGTCCTGCAGATAAGCGGCCGCCACGGCTTCGGCGTAGTGGCCGGAAGCATAGTTAGACACCGGCCGCCAGCTCCTTGACCGGCCGGAAGCTCAAGCGGTGCAAGGCGCAGACGCCATGCGCCAGCAGATTTTGCCGATGCAGCGCGGTGCCGTAACCGACGTGGCGCTCAAAGCCGTAGCCGGGATAGGCCTGGCTGAGTCGCTTCATATAATCGTCACGCCGGACTTTGGCCCAAATACTGGCGGCGCTGACAATCGGGTAGTGCGCGTCGGCTTTAGCGACGCAGTCAACCTGAGCGAAATCGGCCGGGCAGTAGTTGACGATGCCGTCCAGGATTATCCGCGCGTTTGTGGCGGCCTTAAGTCCGTCCAGGGCCCGGCTGACGCCCAGCCGCATGGCGGCCGCTAGCCCCAGCTCGTCAATTTCAGCCGCCTCGACCCAGCCTTCCCCGAACTCGCAGACCCGGCCAATGGCCGCAAACAGGCTCTGCCGGCGCTTAGGGTTAAGTGCCTTGGAATCGGCGACACCGGGCGGCAGGGTCGCAATCTGCCGGGCAGCGACCACTAACAACGGTCCGGCCCAACAGCCGCGGCCGACTTCGTCGATACCGATCAAGCCGCCTGCTGCCCTTTTTTCGTTCATGGCTCTAAGCATAACAAAACCGCTCCCGTTAACCATACCTACAGGGAGCGGTTTCAGCTGCGAAGTCTGTCGGTTATTGCTTGTCCGGGGTCTCGGGCGCGGTGTCTTTGGCTTCCGCCTGCTCTTTTTCTTCAGCGTCGGCCTCGGCTTGAGCGGCGACTTCTTCTTTGAGCTTTTCCTCTTCGGCCTCAGCCTTGGCGTCATGAACGGCGTTGACGGCCTCGCGGTCAAAGTCAGCCCCGGTCAGACGGGCGGCCTTACCGGTCCGGGCCCGCATGTAGGACAGGTAATTGCGGCGGACTTTGCTGCGCTTGGTAACTTCGACTTTCAGCACCAGCGGACTGTGCAGTAAATAGGATTTTTCCACGCCGACACCGCTGGCAACACGGCGAACGGTGATGCTGGAGGTGTGACTGCCCTTGCGGTCGGTGCGGATAACCAGGCCTTCAAAGATCTGCACCCGCTCCTTGCTGCCTTCGCGGATTTTCTGGTGCACTTTAACGGTGTCGCCGGAACGGACGTCGACGACTTGCGGCTTCTTGTACTTCGCTTCAATCTTGTGAATAACGGATTGCATAACCAAATAACCTTACACTATATTTGCTGCTTTCGTCAATAATACCATATCTGTTGTGTAAATGAAATCCCCGATCTGCGGGTAAAGGCGGTACAATAGACTGATGGACTACAAACAACTGGCTCTTACAAAGCACCAAGAACTTAAAGGCAAGATCAGCCTGGCCCTAAAGGACACGCTGGACTCGCGCGACAAGCTCAGCACTTACTACACGCCGGGCGTGGCCGCCGTCAGCCGGCATGTCGCCGACCACCCTGACGAGGCCCGCGACTACACCTGGCTGAACAACTGCGTGGCCGTCATCAGCGACGGTTCGGCGGTTTTGGGTCTGGGCGATATCGGACCGCTCGGAGCTTTGCCGGTCATGGAAGGCAAGGCCATGTTGTTCAAGCACTTTGCCGATGTTGACGCCGTGCCAATCGTGCTCGATGTGCATTCAGTTGAAGAGATTGTCTCGGCGGTTAAGGCCATAGCGCCCGGCTTTGGCGGCATTAACCTCGAGGACATCGCCGCGCCGCAGTGCTTTGAAATCGAGAAGCGGCTGAAAAGTGAATTGCCGATTCCGGTATTTCATGACGACCAGCACGGCACCGCCGTCGTCGTCCTGGCCGGCTTGATTAATGCCCTGAAGCTTACCGGCCGCAACTTGAACGACTGCCGGATAGTCTGTGTGGGCGCCGGCGCCGCCGGGACGGCCATCATGCGGCTGCTTAAAACTTACGGCAGTCCTGAAATTCTGGCCATTGACAGCAAGGGCATTATCGGACCAAAGCGGACCGATCTGAATGACGAGAAGAAAAGCCTGCTGGAGCTGACCAATCCGGCCGGCCTGGACGGGACGCTGCAGGACGCTATTAAAGAAGCCGACATATTCATCGGCGTGTCAAAGCCGGATCTGCTAAGCGCCGACATGGTAAAGTCCATGAAGCCGGAGCCGATTATCTTTGCCATGGCCAACCCGGACCCGGAGATCCTGCCGGCTGCCGCCAAAGCCGCCGGCGCCGCTGTCGTCGCCACCGGGCGCAGCGATTTTCCCAACCAGGTGAATAACGCCGTGGCTTTCCCGGGTATTTTCCGGGGAGCGCTGGACAACCGGGTGCGCGATATTACCGATGATCACAAGGTCAAAGCCGCTGAAGCCATCGCCGGCCTGGTCGATAAGCCTTCGCCGGATTGCATCATTCCGCCCGTCAGCGACGAGCGCCTGGTGCCGGCTATCGCTAAAGTAATCCGTTAAGCTTGCGGAACCGCTTGCGCGCCAGTGCTCTTTGTAAATTAGCACGCTCGGCTCTGTCTAAGCCGCCGAAAATACCGTCTAACGGCTGGTCGCTGCCGGCCGAGGTCTCAAGCGCCCAATCCAGACACTGCTCTGCTACCGGGCAAAGCTGACAAATGGCCTTGGCGGCTTCCGATTGCCGCCGGGCGCTGACGCTGCTGCCTTCCGGGAAAAACATCTCGGAATCTTCTCCCAAGCATTTGCTTTCCTGGCGCCAATCCGGCACCTCAACGCCGAGCTCACCGGCCACCCGATCCATGCCCATGGCGGGTGCCGGCGGCGGAGTTAGTCGACGCGCTCTTTCTACCATAGCTTGTTGCCTGTTACGTTCAGCGATTCGTTGATTGAAATCAATTAGCTCGCCCATTGATCTGGTATTATACAATTTAGTTTCATAATTGCAAGCTAGCCGACAACGCGGTAAACCTCTTCCAGCGTGGTGATACCTTGGATGGCTTTTAAAACACCGTCCTGCAGCATGGTTACCATACCCTCTTTGACAGCCGCGTCCTCCAGCGCTTTGGTGGTCACTTGCGCCGGCGGCAACCGCAGGATCTGCTGAACGCCCGGTGTCATCTGCAGCTGTTCGCGCAATGCCAGCTGACCGGAGTAGCCGAACGGATTCTCCGGCGAACTGCCGGCCGCATAGAGAGTAACGTTGCTGAGGTCGGGCCGCTCCAGCCCGGGCGGCAGGCTGTCGAGCACCGTTTGCAGCTGAGCTTTAAGCGCTTCATCCGGCTGATAAGGCTGTTTGGTGTTATCGTCCAGGCGCCGCACCAGCCGCTGGGCCATGACCAGGTGAATGGCCGAGGCAAACAGCGGATTAATGCCGATGGCGTCGAGCATGCGGGTCAGAGCCGCGGCAGCCGAAGCGGCGTGGAAAGTGCTCAGGACCAGGTGGCCGGTCAGGGCCGCCTGCAGCGCCGTCCGGGCCGTATCCTGGTCGCGGATCTCACCTATCATAACCACGTCCGGGTCAAGCCTAAGCACCGCCCGCAGCTTTTCGGCAAAACCGGCTTCGTTACGGTCACCCTCGACCGGAATCTGCACCACGCCCTTCATAAAATACTCAACCGGGTCTTCCAGGGTGATGATTTTGCGCTCCGGCGTATTTAAGGTATTGATCAGTGAATACAGCGTGGTGGTCTTGCCGGAACCGGTCGGTCCGACCACCAGCACCATGCCGGTCGGGTGCCTGATAATGTCATCGACCACGTCGCGCTCAGCCGCCGACAAGCCCAATTTGTCCAGGTTAAGATACTCCAGCTGCAGATTAAACAGCCGCATAACCACGTCCAGACCAAAGACCGTCGGCACGGTTTCGACCCGCAAATTGACGTTGACTTCTTCGCCGGTCGCCAGCCGGTAAGTCTTATTGATATGGCCGGTCTGAGGCTCCGGCGAGCCGGTTGAAACGTTGGCGGCAATGGCAATCGTCGAAATCACCTGCCGGTATTTGTCATGCGACAATTCGGCAATCGGATGCAGCACACCATCGACCCGGAAGCGGATCCGGACGGCTTCTTTTTGGCACTCCAGGTGAATGTCCGAGCCGTTAAGCTGATAGCACTGTTTAACCAGGTAGGCCAATATGTCATCGGCTAACACCTCGGCCAGCGTAGCCGACACGGTCGCGAACAAATTGGCGTCATCGCTGTCGCCGACGCGCACGTCCTGGTAGACGATGGTCTTCGGCGGATCATACAGTTCCATGTACTCCCGGAAGCCGGCGTCCGAAATCAGCCCGAAGCCCAGGCGCTGATCCAGAAACCGCTGTCTTAAGCCGGCCATTGTCTGTTGCGAAGTCATATTGGTCACGCCAAACGTAATGGCGTGCTCATCGGCGTAAATCGGCACGACTCTGAGCTGTTTCAGCTCATCCACTGCCAGCAATTCTTTATACAAAGGCTTGTCGGCGATTGTCGACGTGTCGATATACTGTATGCCTAAAATGCGGGCACGGCGCTGGGTAGCCAGCTCCTCATCGCGGCGCGCGTCCTGACTCATGCGACTATTTAACCATAAGCGGACCGCCCGAGTATAGACTTGACTTGCCTGGACTTATGTCCCTTGAGCCGCTTAAACTAAACCAAAGCATGCGCCAAATAGTTCTTATCGCCCACAACATCCGCAGCTGTCATAACGTCGGCTCACTGCTCAGAACCGCCGAGGGTCTGGGCGTTATGGAAGTTCACCTGACCGGCTATACCCCGTATCCGGCCGCGGCAAACGATGAGCGCCTGCCGCACCTGGCCCGCAAAATCGACCGTCAGATTCATAAAACCGCCCTGGGCGCCGAAACGATGGTGGCCTGGCGGCACTGGCCGGCGATCGAACCGGTGATCGAAGAACTCCGCTCCGACGGCTACGTCATTGCCGCGCTGGAGCAGGCCAAAGCCTCAAGCGCCTTGCCGGATTTCCGGCCGCCCGGCAAGCTGGCCCTGATTGTGGGGCGTGAAGTCGAGGGCCTGGAGGCGTCGGTGCTAAGCCGGACCGATGTCGTTTTGGAGATACCCATGATCGGTCAAAAGGAGTCGTTTAATGTCGTTCAGGCGGCGGCCATGGCACTATTCCACAACCGGTTTGCAAAAAACGACGAAAAGCAGTTACAATAACAATCATTAAAAGAAAGAGTTGGTGGGGCTCGCTTAACGGAGGGTCAAAACGTGAAAAAGTTTCTTGCCAGTCTCGCTTTACTTGCCGGCTGTCTAGTAATCACCAACCTAAACGCCGCCCCGGTATCGGCTCAGGAAGATACGGCCGAAACACCGGCCGGCAGCTATGAGTTCACCGCCGAACGCGGTGATTCGCTGACCAAAATGGTCCGGCGCTCATTGCAGCTGTACGCCCAGCGGGAAGCCGACACCGAACTTTCCGAGCCGGCCACGGTTTACGCCGAGACTAATGTCACCCAGCGGCTTGGCAGCACACAGCTGGAAGTCGGCCAGGAAGTCAGCGTGCCGTTTGCCTTGCTTGACGAATACGTAAAAAACAGCGCCAACCTGACGGCGGCGCAAGTGGCCAACTGGGAGCGCTACACCACCAACGTCAATTTTGACGTCAGCCACATTCAGCCGACCAACGTCCAGGACACCTCGGGCACTAATGTCGATGAGCAAGCCGATCAGGACGATCAGCAACCAGCCGACAACCAGGACGGCGAAGAAGCCGCTGACGGCGAAGACCAGGACGAGCAAGCGGCTGATGACGAAAACGAGTCAACCCAGTGGTACTGGTGGGTAGTCGGCGCTGCGACGCTCGGCATCCTGTACTACCTCTTCGGCGGCCGCGCCACCAACACCAAAAACTAAACCAAAAAAGTACAAGCGACCATAGAGTCTGACAGCACGCCGGGGGCGCCCGCCTTTACAGAGGAGCGCCCTCTGGTCGTTTGGCCCGGACTTGCGCTTATGGTTGCATAATGCGACACTTATCTTAAATGCCTGTCAAAAAATCACCCCGCCGACACTACACATCAAAAAAGCCGGCCAAACACTATCTTAAAGTTTACTGGCCGTATTTGCCGACCCTGATCAGCCTGCTGACCGTTATCGTCATCGGCGGCCGCGGACTTATCATGCATGCCACGGGTGTTTTGGGCTACGCCACCAATACCACGCATCAGGGGCTGCTGACGGCCACGAACGCCGAAAGAAGCCGGCATGGCCAGGCCGCGCTCAGCCTCAATCAACAGCTGTCGCAGGCCGCCCAGGCCAAGGCCGAGGACATGGTGGCCCGCGATTACTGGTCTCATGTCACGCCGGACGGCAATCAGCCCTGGATTTTTATCGAGCAGGCCGGTTATAACTATCAAAAGGCCGGTGAGAATCTGGCTTACGGCTTTGCCAACAGCGACGCCACGATTGCCGGCTGGATGAACAGCGCCACCCACCGCGATAATCTGCTGGACGGGGCTTATAAAGAAGTCGGCTTCGGCTTCGCTAATTCCGAAAATTATCAGGACAGCGGTCCGCAAACAGTAGTCGTGGCCATGTACGGCGTGGCTGCCGCCACGACGCCGGCCACCGCGCCGGAGCCGGCCGCCGAATCGGCCGCCAACCGAAACCCGGCTCCGGCCGAAGCCGCGGAAGAAACCGCGCCGGCCGAACAGGCTGAAGCTATCCAGGTCGATCGCAGTGAAACCTCCACGGCCGTCGTCACTCAGCAGTCCTCGCCGCAACGGATTGCCGCCGTGCAAGCCCTGACCGACGGCAACGCGCCCTGGAGCGGCTTCGCCGTCGGCCTGCTGGTGGGCGGCTTGCTGGTCTATCTGATTCTGCGCCATAGCCTGGCAATTAAGCGGGGCTTCATTAAAAGCGAGCGCTTCCTGATGAATCATCCCCTGTTCGATATCCTGCTGATCAGCTTCGTTGTCATCGGCCTGCTGCTGTCACAAACCGCCGGCGTAATCCGCTAGTTAAGAGCGTGCCCCCGGCCAAGCGGCTTTAACCGACCTTAACCGCCGCCTCACCCAAATAGTCCTTCAGCCGGCCGACTACTTCTTCGTTTAAGGATACCTTCATCGGCAGTTTGATAATCTGCTTGTTGTCGTCGGGACCGACTACCAGCACCACCTCACTGTCGCCGTGAAACTCGTCTATCACCTGCTTGAGCGACATCAGTTTGTCCTGCTCGGAAGCGTCAGACATCCGGATATACAGCCGGGTCGGCGTTTTTTTCAGCTCATGCGGGGCGGTCACGGCCGCCGCGGCCGCTTTCCTGGCAGTCGGGGTTTTGACTTTTTTGCCGGTCGCCTGATAAGCCGCGGCCTGCTCCGGCGTGATTTCCCGGGCGTCATCTACCATGATTTTAACCTCATGCGAATTGTTACCGTCCCGGTCTTTACAGTTTATTTTGCCGCGCACCAAAACGACGTTGTCACGCTCCCATAGGCCCAGGGTCTGCTGGTAGACCGACGGAAAAACAATCAGTTCCAGCTCGGTGGTTTTGTCGGCCAGCCGGACAAAAGCCATCTTCTGGCCGCTGCGGGTGCTGATTTCTCGCATGTCGCTGACCGAGCCGCCAACGGTTACGTTTTTGCCGTCCATCTCCGGCTTTAGCTGGTTGAGCGCCACCGTCTTTTCCGCCAGGAAGGTCTCGTACTGCTCCAGCGGATGCTGCGACAGGTAAAGACCGAGCAGCTCCCGCTCCCACTGCAGCTGCTCCCGCATCGGGACAGCTGACGAGTCGCCGGCCTCGAGGCTTAACTTCGGCTGGATAATGGCGGCCGCCTCAATCGCGTTGCCGAACAGGTCGGTCTGGCCGCTGGCCTTGTCTTTATGGATGCGGGCCGCGAACGCCAGCATGGCATCCAGATTATTTAGCAGACTGCCGCGTTCGCCGAAGCGGTCGAAAGCGCCGGACTTGATCAGGCTTTCCATGGTTTTGCGGTTGACAAGCCGGGTGTTGACCTTGCTTAAGAAATCTTCAATGTCCCTAAAAGCGCCGTCAATTTCCCGGGCCCGCAGGATCTCCTCCACCGCGCCGGTACCGACGTTTTTAATGGCGCTCATACCGAAGCGGATTTGACCGGTGGCCGGCACGACCGCAAACTCGACGAACGACTCATTGACATCCGGCGGTAAAACTTCAATGCCCATATGTTTGCACTCGGTGATCTCAATCGCCAGCCGGTCGGTGTCGTCAAAGTCGCTGGTCATCAGCGCCGCCATAAACGCCGACGGGTAATGAGCCTTGAGATAGGCCGTCCAGTAGGCAATCAGGGCATAGCAGGCGGCGTGCGACTTGTTAAAGCAGTAGTTGGCGAACTCTTCAAGCTGGTTCCAGAACTTTTCCATCAGCGCCCGGTCGGCACCGGAATGCTTGACGGCGCCGTCGATGAACTCCGGCTTAACCTTTTTCATCATTTCCATGATTTTCTTACCGACCGCCTTGCGCAGGGTATCGGCCTGACCGCCGGTAAACCCGGCCAGGTCTTTGGAAATTTGCATGAACTGTTCCTGATAAACCAGCACGCCGTAAGTGCTTTTTAAGGCATTCTCCATCTTGGGGTGCAGGTATTCGATCTTTTTGCGGCCGTGCTTGCGGGCAATGAAGTCGTCGATAAACTGCATCGGACCCGGCCGGTACAGAGCCACCATGGCCACGATATCTTCAAAAACGTTCGGTTTGAGCTCTTTTAGGTAGCGCTTCATGCCGGCCGACTCCAGCTGGAAGACCCCGGTGGTATCGCCGCGGGCCAGCAGTTCGTAGGTCTTTTTATCATCCAGCGGCATGGTGTTGATGTCGATATCATGGCCATAAACCTTCTTGACGATACGCAGGGCATTCTTGATGATGGTCAGGTTGGACAGCCCCAGGAAATCCATTTTAAGCAGGCCGAGGTCCTCAATCGGACCCATTGAATACTGGGTCGAAACAACGCCTTTCTGGGCCATTTCGAGAGGAACAAATTTAACGATATCGTCGGGCGCGATCACCACGCCGGCGGCATGGACACCGTGGCTGCGGATGGTGCCTTCCAGCCGCACAGCCAGGTCGAAGACCCTGGCGGATTGTTCATTGGTCTGGTGCTCCCGCTTCAGATCCGGGTTTTCCTTTAGCGACTTGGCCAGCGGAATATGCCGGCCCTGGACCGGCGGCGGAATCATTTTGGCCAGCCGGTCGGCCTCGGCGTAGGGCACCTGCAGCACCCGCGCCACGTCGCGTACGGCATTCCGGGCGGCCATCCGGCCAAAGGTCACGATGTTGGCCACCCGGTCGGTCCCATACTTATCAACGCAGTACTGGATGACTTCATCGCGGCGCGAATCCTGGATATCGATGTCGATATCGGGCATGGAGATACGGTCGGGATTCAAAAACCGCTCAAACAGCAAATCATACTTGAGCGGGTCAATCTCGGTAATTTTAAGCGAATAGGCGATGATTGAGCCGGCGGCGCTGCCGCGGCCCGGGCCGAACACAATGCCTTGAGCTTTGCCCCAGCCGATGAAGTCCGCGATGATCAGAAAGTAACCGTTAAAGCCCATGTTGTCGATTACGCCCAGCTCATACTCGGCCCGGTCGGCAATCTCCGGCGGCAGGAGTTTTTTGGCTGCCGCCACGCTCAAACCGGCCGCCGTCTCCTCGCTCTCTCCGCCGTAACGCCAGGCCAGACCCCGGTAAACCAGCTCATGCAAATGCGACTTTTCGGTCGAACCTTCGGGCACCGGGAACTTGGGAATCAGAATTTTGCCCAGGTCCAGCTCGACATTGCAAGCTTCGGCAATCGCTCTCGAGTTCGTGATAAGTTCGGGGTGATCTTTGCCCCAGCGCCCGACGATTTCAGCCGGGTCGGTAACATGCAGCTCAAATTCCTTAAGGCTCATCCGCTTTTCGTCGCTTAAAAACGAGCCGGTTTGAACGCACAGCAGAATCTCATGCGCCTCCTGATCCTCATGGTTGAGATAATGCGCGTCACAGGTCACCACGGCCGGCAGGCCCAGTTCGCCGGCTAATCTAAGCAGGCCGTCATTGACTTTGATTTGCTCGTCCCATTTGCTGGGGTGCTCCGGATGGCCGTGATCCTGGACTTCCAGATAATAGCGATCACCGAAGACCTGCTTGTACCATTCGGCGCTGGCCTTGGCCTGATCGTACTGATCCTGGCGCAAAGCGTCGCCGACCTCGCCGCCGATACAGCCGCTTAAGACAATCAGCCCGTCGTGGTATTTTTCCAGCAGCTCGCGGTCGATGCGCGGCTTGTAGTAAAAGCCGTCCAGGTTGGCGATGGTGCTCAGCCGCATCAGATTCTGATAGCCCTGGTTGTTCATGGCCAGCAGCGTGAGGTGATAATAGACCTTGTCTTTGGCCGGGTCCTTGTCGGTGTGCCGCCTGGGCGCGACGTAGGCTTCCATGCCGATGATCGGCTTGACGTCGCCGGCCTTGGCCAGCTTGTAAAACTCGACGGCGCCGGACAGCGTGCCGTGGTCGGTCATCGCCACGGCCGACATGCCAGTTTCCTTGACACGGTCAATCAACGCCGGCAGCTTGGTCAGGCCGTCCAGCAGACTGTACTGGGTATGGTTGTGCAGATGCACATAATCTTTCGCCGAGAGTTTTGCGCTCACGTTTCCTACCTTATCGCTTACATTATAAGCGTAAGGGCGCTACTTTAGAACGGTTGGGGTCGGCTTTTACAACACTATTGTTCGATGGTTCGCTGCAGGGACTCAAAAAGCGGTCCGACCAGCGGCACTTGCTCGAATAAAGACAGCACCCACAGCAAAATGGCTATGACGATCGTGGCGCCGAGTACGCTGCCGACACCGGTGAAAACGCCTTTTAAAAAGGCTGTTTTATAAACCCGCTTGCGGTCCGGATTGCTGGTATCGATGATGCCTTCCAGTAAACGACCGAGCTTTTCGTTGTCGCGGCGGCGCTTGTCGCTCATTTCTTGAGGAACGCCTTGAGGTGGTCACGGGCCAGCTTAGCCTCGGCCAGGGCGGTTCTGAGTTCGGCGTCGTCGGCATCACCGTCATGCAGGGCCGTCAGTATGGCCCGGGCCTTCTCTTTGGCGGTGCTGGCGGCTCTTAATTTGGCGGTCAACTCAGTCCTGGCCTTGCCTTTTAGGTTTTTGGTTTTGCGGCCGGCCTTATCAATCAGGCTGGCCAGTTCGCTGTGCAGCTTCTTCAGTTGACGCTCGCCCTCGGTCAGGGCTTTGCTGGCGGCTTTCTGCAGATCCTTACGGGTTTCGCGGCCGCTTTTCGGGGCCGTCAGGAGGCCGGCCACATAGCCGGCCGCGGCTGCCAGAATAGTACCGACTGCTATTTTACCGGTGTTTTTACCCATTTAGGAAACCGCCTTTCTACCGTTTGGTTTTTCGCTTAAAGACCGCTTCGGAAATATTGGCGACCATTTTGGCAATCGCCACCGGCGCGGCCGACTGCTTGAAAAATTCGCCGACCGCTTCCACCTTATCAGCGACGGTTTCAGCCTTTTCGACGATGGTTTTGATACGGTTTAAAATCTGGATCACTTTAATGAGCGCCACGATCCCGGCCAGCAGAAAGACGGAAAGCGTAACGGACAGAATGATGATCAGAACTTCGGTACTGTTATCCATGCCAGCCATTATACAGGATTTTACTATTTAACAACTTTTTGCAGATAATTTAAAAAGTCAGCCTTGATATCATCGTGCTGAAGGGCGAAGTCAATAATCGTTTTTAAGTATTCCAGCTTGTTGCCGGTGTCGTAATAGACGGCGTCTTTTATCTCGTAAGCCAGCAGCCTCCCGCCGCCGTCATCCAGCAGCGACTGCATGGCCGATTGGATGTAGAATTCACGGCTCTTGGGCAGCGCCTGCCGGGCCTGGTGGATGTACGGGAAGATGTCGCTGGTCAGCAGATAGCCGCCGACACTGGCCAGATCACTCGGTGCCCCGGCCTGGCCCGGTTTCTCGACAATCGTGGTCATGTCAACCAGTCCCGGCTCCAGCGGTTTGCCGGCCACAAAACCGTAGCGGTCATAGTCGGCCTTGTCGCTGGCCCGTTTGCAGGCCACGACGCCGTGTCCGGTTTGCTGATACAGCTCTATCATCTGTTTAAAGCGCGACTTTGGTTGAGCCACAAAGAAGTCGTCGGCAAAGGTATAGATAAACGGTTCGCCGCCGATCAGGTGCTCGGCGTTCATTACCGGCGTGGCGTTGCCGTAGGGCCCCTTCTGCCGGATGTAGGCGAAGTTTGCCAGATCGGAGATGGCCCGGGTTTGCTTTAGTAATTCCTGCTTGCCTGATTGTTCAAGATTGGCCTTCAAATCGCCGCTGATGGTGTCGAAATGATCCTCGATCGAGCGCTTATGATAGCCGGTGACAATCACAATGTCCTCAATGCCGGCCTCGACCAGCTCTTCAACGATGTATTGGATGATCGGCTTATCGACGAGCGGCAGCATCTCTTTTGGCATGGCCTTGGTCTGCGGCAGAAAACGCGTGCCGAAACCGGCCGCGGCGATCACTGCTTTACGTACTGGCCTGGTGTTTTTAGGCACTTTTACCCCCCGCTTTAACTAAGTAATTTCCTGATGATGTCCTGGGCCAGTTTGGGGTTGGCCTTGCCCATCGACGCTTTCATGACCTGGCCGGTCAGAAAGCCAATCGCCTTCATCTCGCCGTTTTTGACGTCTTCGGCGGCTTGCGGATTGGCGTCTACGACCTGCTTGACGATTGCCTCCAGCTCGCCGCTGTCCGAAACCTGAATGAAGCCTTGTTCCTGGGCGTACTTTTCAAGTTCACGCGGCACTGTCGCCTGGGTCAGCAGCTGGCCAAGCAGCGCTTTGGCTCCGGTGGAACTCAACTTACCGGCGTCCGCTAATTCATACACCGTGACAAAGGCGTGCTCCCGGTCATGAATCGCCAGCACTTCCGGCGGATTGTCACCCCGGCGCAGCGGAATTTCCAGGTTTACAAACCAGTTGGCCAGCGCCCTGGCCAGCTCCGGCTTGCTCAAATACTTTTCAATCAGCGGCAGGTAGTCAATCAGCTCGTTTTCGATCTCGGCTTCCAGCAGCGTTTCAATATGGCTGTCGCTGAGCTTTAAGCTGTGGAGGCGGCGGCGCCACTCGCCGGGCAAGACCGGCATGTTCCGCTCAACTTCGGCGATGTCCTCGTCCGTCAGCTCAATCGGCGGCAGGTCCGGGTCCGGGAAATAACGATAGTCATGGGCTTCCTCTTTGCTGCGCTGCGAAAAGGTCTTCTGCTTGGCGTCATCCCAGCCGCGGGTTTCCTGGACGACCGGCTGACCCTTTTCGAGCAGCTCGATCTGCCGCTTTATCTCATACTCCACGGCCTTTTCGACACTGCGGAAGGAGTTGAGGTTTTTGGTTTCGGTCCGTTTGCCGAGTTTGCCGGCGTCGCTGCTGACGCTGACATTGACATCAAAGCGCATGTTGCCATGGTACATATCGGCGTCCGACACGTCAGCGTAGCGCACCAGCAAATACAGCTCCTTGGCATAGGCTTTGGCTTCGGCCGGGCTGCTGATATCCGGTTCGGACACTATCTCCAGCAGCGGCGTCCCGGCCCGGTTCAGATCAACCAGGCTGTAGTCGGCCCCGGCCGGGTGGCTGTTCTTGCCGGCATCCTCCTCAATCTGGACCCGGTTGAGCCGGACCGTTTTGGTCTGACCGTCAACTTCTATCTCCACCTCGCCGCCCACGACAATCGGCTGGCTCAGCTGAGTTATCTGATAGCCTTTGGGCAAATCCGGGTAAAAATAGTGCTTGCGCTCGAATACGCTGTACTTCTGCGGCCGGGTCTTAAAGGCCAGCGCCATCCGCGACGCCAGCTCGACGACCCTGGCGTTAAGCACCGGCAGCGCCCCGGGCATACCGAGACAAATGTGGCTGATCAGCGAGTTGGGCGGCGCTTCACGGGCGTCATTGCCGACGGCGGCGAACAGCTTGGTCATGGTGTTCAGCTGCACATGACACTCAATGCCGATGGACGGGATGTATTTGGCCCGGGTGGCAGAATCTATCACGATGAACGTCCTTCCTGGTTACTGGCCGGCATCAGCTTCCTCCTTATTGCTGCCAAAAGCGCCTAGATCCTTTAAGGCCAGCCGGATACCGATGAGCGCCTGCTTGACGTCGCCTTGCTTGAGCTTGACGTCCTCACCCTGCTGGAGCTTCATGCGCAGTTTGTGGCCGTACCACAGCCGGTCATTATCGGTGAAGACTTTCTGAGCGCGGACCAGCCGTTCGCCCATGCTCTTGCCGCGAAAACGGCGGCGCTTTAAAGCCTCATCCAGCAATTGGTCGGCCCGCTCGATCGCCTCGGCCCAGCGGGACTGATCGGCCAGCAGTTTCTGCAGTTCCTGCCACTGCTGCTCGAAGCGCTGAGGGTTGAGTTTACGCGGCCGGCGCTTGTGAACAATCAGCGCCAGCGCCATCAACAGCAAACCGCCAAAAATGGCGCCAACAATTATTTCGAACGTCACCGCAGGACTCCTTCGACGGCTCCGGCAAAGGCCAGCAGGTCGCGGTCAGCCCGGGACATGGCCATGGCCTGCAGACCCACCGGCAGCCCCTGACTCAATCCGGCCGGCAGGCTGATGGCCGGGTTGCCGACCAGGTTGGCCGACACGGTCATAATATCCGACAAATACATCTGCAAAGGGTCTTTGGTGTTTTCGCCCAGCTTAAAAGCCGGCCCGGGCGCGGTTGGCCCTACCAGGTAGTCAACCTGCTTAAAGGCCTCTTCGAACTCCTTGATAAGTTTGGTCCGCAGGCGCTGCGCCCGCTTGTAGTAGGCATCGTAATAACCGCTGGATAACACGTACGTCCCGATCATAATGCGGCGCTTAGCCTCGGCACCGAAGCCGACCGATCGGGACAATTCATAACTGTCGTCCAGGTCCTTAGCCGCTTTGTGCGAATAGCCATAGCGCTGGCCGTCATAGCGGCTTAGGTTGCTGCTGACTTCGGCCGGCATGATGATGTAATAGCAGGCCAGAGCCAGCGGCAGTGACGGCAGGCTGACGGTCGTAACCTCAGCTCCGGCGGCCTTGATTTTTTCAATCGCCGCTTCGACGACCGTTTTGACTTCGGGCGCCAGACCCTCGTCCATGTATTCCTTAATCACCCCGACCTTTTTGCCCTTCAGCTCCGTCTTGCCGGGCAGATAGCTCTGTCCGTCGCGCTCAATCGTCGTGGCGTCGAGCTCGTCCCGGCCGGCCATTACGTCCACTACCAGGGCGGCATCGGCGACCGTCCGGGTCAGCGGCCCGATGACGTCAGCGCTGCTGGCCATGGCGATAACACCGCTGCGGGACACCAGTCCGTAGGATGGTTTGTAACCGACAGCGCCGCAGAAGCTGGCCGGCAGGCGGATCGAACCGCCGGTATCGGTGCCTAAGGCAAAAGGCGCCATGTCGAGCATCACGGCAGCGGCCGATCCGCCGCTGCTGCCGCCCGGCACGCGGCTTTTGTCGTGCGGGTTTAAGGTGGTCATAAAATCGCTGTTTTCAGTGCTCGAGCCGTGGGCAAAGGCGTCCAGATTGGCCTTGGCGACGCAAATTGCCCCTTCGGCTTCCAGCCGCTCAATCGCCGTGGCCTGATAAGGCGCTTCAAAGCCCTTCAGGATATTGCTGGCGGCGGTGGTTTCGGCCCCGAAAGTCAGGAAGTTATCTTTAGCGATAAAAGGCACGCCGGCCAGCCGGCCAGCCTGGCCGTCAGCGGCGACCCTCTCGTCAATTTGCTGGGCCCGGCCCCGGGCTCTTTCAGCGGTCGTCGCTATGATCGCCCGATACTCCTTGCCGGCGTCTATCGCCTTGAGCGCCTGTTCTACCAGATCGACAGCCCGCCGCTGGCCGGCGTTGACGTCCCTAGCAATATCGGCAATGGCCGGCCAGGCGCGACTCACGACAGCACCCTCTTGACCTTGATGTAGTCATCCTGACGGTCCGGCAGGTTATTAAGCAGCGCCTCGGCGTCCGCCTGATACTGCCTGACGACGTCCGGCCGCGTTACGTTGGTCAGCCCGGTTACCTGGTAGGTCGGCTCGTAGTCGTCCAATTCAATGGCCTGCAGCTGCTCGACGTACGACAGAATGGCCGTCAGCTCACTTCTGAACTTGTCGACTTCCTCGTCACTCAGACGAAGCCGCGCTAATCGGGCCAATTTTAAGACATCTTCTCTCGACAGCTTGCTCATACAATTACTTCATTATACACCATCAACAGATACCGTTTTAGCGGTGAATTTACAGGGCAAAAACCCGGATTAAACCGCCTGACCGGGCCGCTGATCCGCGGCTTAAAGCCTGCTTTTTATATCGTTAATTATGTCCCGCAGCTCGGCGGCTTTCTCAAACTCGAGATTGGCCGCCGCCAGATCCATCTGCCGGCTTAAGTCCCGAATCAGGTGCTTGTATTCGTCTTTGGGGATCTTCTTCAGATCAAGCTTGGCGGTTTTGGCTTCTTCCGGCAGGTCAGGCCGCAAACCCTTGTCAATCGTCTTGGCGATGCTGGCCGGCGTGATGCCGTGCTGCTCGTTGTAGGCCTGCTGGATTTCGCGCCGCCGGTTGGTCTCGTCAATCGTCCGCTGCATGCTGCCGGTGATCCGGTCGGCATACATAACCACCCGGCCCTCCTGATGGCGGGCGGCCCGGCCGACGGTCTGGATCAGAGCCTGCTCGCTGCGTAAGAAACCCTCCTTGTCGGCGTCTAAAATCGCCACCAGGCTGACTTCCGGCAGATCAAGCCCTTCCCGCAGCAGGTTGATACCCACCAGCACGTCGTAAACGCCCAGGCGCAGATCGCGCAGAATGTCGGTCCGGTCCAGAGTATCGACGTCGCTGTGCAGGTAGGTGACTTTGATGCTGATTTCCTGCAGATACTCCGTCAGGTCCTCGGCCATACGCTTGGTCAGCGTGGTGACCAGCACCCGCTGACCTTTCTTGACCGTGTCCTTGATTTCATTCAACAAATCATCGATTTGTCCTTCAATCGGCCGGACTTCAATAACCGGGTCGAGTAGACCGGTCGGCCGGATAACCTGCTGGACGGGTTCCGGGCTGCGGCTAAGCTCGTACTCGGCCGGCGTGGCGCTGACATAGACCACCTTGTTGATGTGGCGTTCGAACTCCGTAAACGTCAGCGGGCGGTTATCAAGCGCGCTGGGCAGACGGAAGCCATGCTCCACCAGCACCTCTTTGCGGGCCCGGTCGCCGTTGTACATGCCGCGAATTTGCGGAATGGTCATGTGGCTTTCGTCAATCAGCATCAGATAATCGTCGGGGTAATAATCCAGCAGCGTGGCGGGCTGCTCGCCGGGTGCCCGGTTGGTGAGGTAACGGCTGTAATTCTCGATGCCTTTCACAAAACCGGTTTCCTCCAGCATCTCCAGATCAAACCGCGTCCGCTGCTCCAGGCGCTGGGCCTCCAGCAGCTGACCGTGACTTTTAAAATGCGCCAGCCGCTCATCCAGTTCCTGCTCGATGTGCTTTAGGGCGACCTTCAGCTTGTCCTGCGGCGTGACGAAGTGACTGCCGGGGTAAACCCGCAGCTCGTCCAGTGAGCTGAGGATCTCGCCGGTCAGCGGATCGATCTTGGTAATGCGGTCAACCACATCACCGAAAAATTCCACCCTGTAAGCCAGCTCCTCGCCGGCCGGAAACACGTCAACCACATCGCCGCGCACCCGGAAGGTGCTGCGATGAAAATCAATATCGTTGCGCTGGTACTGGATGTCGGTCAGGTGTCTGAGAAACTTGTCGCGCAGCCGCCGTTCGCCACGTTTGACAGTAACGGCCATGCCGCCGTAATCCTCGACCGAACCAATACCGTAAATGCAGCTGACACTGGCGACAATAATCACGTCGCGTCGCGATAAGAGCGCGTCGGTGGCGGCGTGGCGCAACCGGTCGATTTCCTCGTTGATTTGAGAGTCTTTTTCGATGTAGGTGTCGCTGCGCGGGATATAGGCTTCCGGCTGATAATAATCGAAGTAGCTGACAAAATAATGAACGGCGTTATCCGGAAAAAACGATTTGAATTCGCTGTAGAGCTGGGCGGCCAGCGTCTTGTTGTGGCTGATAACCAGGGTCGGCTTCTGAATATTCTGGATGACGTTGGCCATGGTGAACGTCTTGCCCGACCCGGTCACGCCCAGCAGCACCTGTTCTTTAACACCGGCGGCCAGGTTTTGGCCAAGGGCCGCAATCGCGGCCGGCTGATCACCGGTCGGCTTATAATCTGATTTGATTTTAAATCGGGCCATCCGGATATTGTAGCAAAATTTGAAAACAGCAGGCGGGTCTTCCCCCGGCGCTGTAACAGTTTTATCGCCGGCGGCCGACAACTGATTGTCTAGCGGTAGATGTCCGCGTAGTTTTCAAACCGCTGGTTGAGCATGTCGGTTAGAGCGGCGACCAATTTAACCGGATCTTCATCGAACACGACGTTTTTTGCCCGGGCCCGGCCGGCGGCATGCAAAATGTCCATAATTTCAGTACTGACCCCGCCGGCTCCCTGAAGAAAGCCAATCGGCGTATCCGTCTCCATGGCAATCGTAAATTCATGCAGCGTGCCCAGTCGCCCGCCGATGCTGATGACCGCGTCGGCCGAGTTGATAAGCAGCGTATCGCGGCCGACATAATGCAGACCGCTGTACAATATGGCGTCGTAAGCCTTGATCGGCAGCCGGTATTTAAGCACGTGCTCGACCTTGCTGGCCGCCGGGCTGATGCCCAGGCTCATGTGCCCCTTGGCCTTCTTGTAGCCTTCCGCGGCGTAGTTGGGCAGACCGACGGTCGCGCCGGTTAACAGTGAGTAGCCTTTTTTGGCCAAAACCTCACCGGCCGCCTTCGCCAAAGCCTTGCCTTCCTCGACGCTTTTGCCCTTGGCCGCTCCGGAAACGCAGAATTGATACACTTTTCTTCCTCTTTTAATTGTTGGTTGTTCAGTCACGCACCGCTCTCATGTCAAGCTGGCTGACCACTTGGCGCCGCACGCCTTCATTTTCCAGATAACGAACCGGCAGTTCGATCCAGAGGCTGTCGCGCATATAGGCCGTGCTTCGCCTGACGTATGGCAGTTGATTGAGGTAGCTGACCGCGCAGTCCATCAAATTAAGCGAAACCGGTTTATCACCATCAAGTATACCTGTGAAGTCGAGATTTTCCCAGAACTTTAAGCGCGGCGTGAGAGCGTGAAGGGCGGCTTCCGCCTTTTGCCATTTGAGGTCGTCCGGCGTGACATGCGGCTCAAACTCCGCCGGATGATCGATCATCGGCCGCCGCCCGAAAAAGCGCTGGATTGTCTGCCAGTGCAGCGGCGACTCGCCGATTAGAGCGGCCTGGCCGGGACCGTTGGCCAGCGCGTCAGCCACGATTTCGCCAAAGTCCGGCCTGACCTGATTTAAAAGAAAGTACGAACTGTGGTGGCGGATTTCGCCGATAGCGTTTATCAGCGCCATCATGGTGGTCAGAGCGTAACCCGGCAGTTTCTCAACCGGCATCGGCAGCAGATAAACCGTGCCTATCACCGTGCTCTGGGCCAGATTTAAACGATGCTGCCGTACAAACCGCCCGGCCGACTCACCCCAGCGTTTTTCGCTGAGAATTACCACCCGGACTTTGCGGCGTTCAAAATCACCCGGCAGCAGCTTGCCGTAAGCCCGGGTCAGCCGCTTGTGCCAGGGGGCCGGTTCGTTCAACAGCAAGCCGCCGAAAATCTCGCTTATGTTCTCCCGCTTTAAAAGCGAGTCTACCGACCGGTAGCCCAAGGCTTTCATGGTTTTTTTGGGCGGCAGGGCTTTGAGCAGACGTTTGGCCACGCTGGCCTTCAGCGCCCAGCAATCATCCGGAAAAGCCAGCTTTTTGACCGCCGCCTTGACCAGGCGGGTTTGTTCGGCTACATTGGTGTCCTCATCGGCTCCCAGAGCCGCCAGCAGGGCCTGTTCGTCGGCTTTGACCCGGGCCAGCAGAGCATGATAAAGCTCGCGGCCGTCGGTATCGAGCGGATCAAGTCCGAGTTCGCGCATTGCCCGGACGGCGTTTTGCTGGATCTCAAGTGTCAGGCGGATATCGACACTCAGCTTGCCGCTGATCTGCTCAAGCTGCTTTAGACCCAATGAAAACTGCGGCTCTTCAGCGCCCAGTAACTCGGATAGGTGTCGACTCATAGCTACTGTTAGCTTAGCATAAGAACTATCCCGGCTACAGCTGGCTGACCTGATAATCTTCCGGAGCGCTGCTTAAAAGTTCGTCAAGCTGGCTTCTTGTCAGCAGGCCTTGTTGGGCGCCGAAATACTGTGACACGTTCATGCTGTTAACCGGTGCCCAGGCCAGGGCCGTCTCCAGCGTCTCACCGGACGCCAGAGCAGCCGTCAGGGTGGAGGCAAAGGCATCACCGGCGCCGGTGCGGTCGGCCGGCTCTTTGGGGTCCGGATAAATCGGCATGAACAGGGTTCGCTGGCCGTCAGAGGCATAGGCGCCGTCCGGCCCGTCGGTAATCACGGCCAGCTTAACGCCTAAGGCGTGCATGGCCTGGATCAGGGCCGGCATGTCGCCTCGATCCTGGCCCGTGACCTGGGCGGCCTCTTCACGGTTTAGGACCACAATTTCGGCCTTTTTATAAAACGCCGCCATCTTTTCGGTGCCCCACATCAGATGATACATGCCCGGCTGGAAGGCCAGCTTAATGTCCGGATTGGCGTCAAGATAGGCCAGAATGGCTTCGTGCAGCGGCCAGGTGTTTTCACCCAGCACACCGAGATACAGCCAATCAGGCTTGGTGGCCGGCTCGCGCCACTGATAGGAATAATCTTCGAATTTCTGTAACTTGGTGCGGTCGGCCCCGTAGCGCAGGTAAAAATGATAATTGGATTTTTTGCCGGCTTCGACCACCAGGTCGTCGGTACCTACCTTCTCGCTCTTCAGATAGTCGGCCATCTCCTGCCCGGTGGGGTCATCGCTCAGCCAGGCCATCAGGCTGACGCTCAAACCCAGGCGCGCCATCGACACGGCGGCGTTGGGCGAACACTCCACGGCCTTGACCTCATACAGGTCCTTGTAGGGAATTTTGGCGCCGAGCTCGAAGCTCATGCGCTTGTAGCCCTTATCGTCAGTGGTCAGGGCCACATGATCCTCGGACAGGGTTATAAAGGCGCCGCTGACTATATCGCCAACGCAAAGTATGTGTGGTGTGTTCATAATTGCCTCTCCTCCATTTCCATATCATGAATCTGGGCGTCCGCCGGCAGTATGCCGTCTTTGGCGCCGATTTTGCTGACCACCGAGGTCGAGTTGGCGCTGGCAAACGTCACGGCTTCGCGCAATGACGCGCCCTGGGCCCACTTGCAGGTAAAGCCCGATCCGAAAGCGTCGCCGGCCCCGGTGCGATCGATAACCGGCACGTCTTCATACATGCCGGCCCGGACATAAGACCGGCGGTCGGCCGCCGCAACGCCGCGCGGTCCGTCGGACACGACTGCCACCGGCACCAGCCGGTTGGCGGCCAGCACCAGGTCCTCCAGCTCCTCACCGTCAACTATCTTCTGCGCCTCTTCTTTGTTGACCAGCAGGACCTCGACAAACTCCAGGAGCGGTTTTAATTTGTCCGGCTGGGTAAGCTCGGCTTTGCCGGGGTTCCAGGCGATCTTGATATCCGCGTCCCTGGCCTGCCGAAACAGCTTCTCCAGAATATCCATCGAACCGCCCAGGTTCGACATGTACAGCCAGTCGGCCTGACCGAAGTCAGACAGGTCGTAGTGGATTGATTCGTAGTGCGTCGAAGCGCCGCGGTAAGTCAAAATCGTTCGTTCGCCGTTGTTGGCCAGCAGAATAAGCGAGTAACCGGTATTGTATTTTTCCGAGTAATTCAGCCGGGCATCGACACCTTCCTGGGACAAGGCTTCCTTAACGGCAACGCCGGCCGGATCGTGGCCGATCGTGCCCATCAGCGTACTCGAAAAGCCCTGGCGGGCAAAGGTCACCGCGGCATTGGTGGCGCCGCCGCCGGTGCTGAAGTGTATAAAGTCCACGTCGGCCTTGCCGCCCATCTTAAGTTCGGCATAAAATGAACCGTCTTCGTCCTTGACCGGGTCCAGGGCGTCGCTGTGGCTCAAATAAACATCCTGGACAGCCGCGCCAACCGATAAAAATTTCACTGTTCACTCCCTCGCTTTCTGGAATTTTTGTTTGTATTTGATAGGGTCACTCCTTTTTGTCTGCTTTGCTGCTAAAGCTTAGCGGTATTGTCGCATAAAGTAACACCGATTGCAATTTCTGACAAATACATTGTCTATGCGCGCTAGATCACGGCTTTGCCGGCAGCGCCGAACATGTCGATTTTGCTCTCGACCACGGCTTGGACGGCGTCAATGACTTCGTCCATGAGCTTAACCACGGCGGTTTCGTCCGGGTTTTTCTCCAGCACCGCTTCCAGCGTCTGCCGGTAAGCAATGCGCATATCGGTGTTGATATTGACTTTGCTGACGCCGATTTGCACGGCTTCGACGAAGAAGTGCCCCGGCGTGCCGCTGCCGCCATGCAGGCTGATATTGCAATCAATGGCTTCGCGGACCTGTCTTAACAGCTCCAGATCGAGCTGTTTGGGCACAGGATAGCTGCCGTGCAGGTTGCCGACGGCGGCGGCGAAGGTGTCGATGCCGGTGGCGTAGACAAAATGCTGAGCGCCTTCCGGCGTACTGAAAGTCTTTTTAATCTCCTCGTAATCAAAGGCCTCGTCGAATTTCTTGGAGCCGCCGCCGAAGTAGTGCGGTTCGCTCTCCACCAGAGCGCCGGTCAGCTTGGCGTAGGAAACGACTTCGCGGGTCCGGGCAATTATCTCGGTCTCCGACGCTTCCTTGTTGGCCTGCGAGATGTCGATATGAATAAACTCAAACCCGGCTTCGATGCCGGCAATGGCCGCCTCGACGCTGGGGCTGTGGTCAAGGTTGACGTACATTTCGACGCCGTACTCCGCCCGGTAGTTGTCGACCATATCGCGGACGTTATCGAGTCCCAGGGCTTCGACTTCGCCCTGACTGACTTCCACCAGCACCGGCGCGTTCTTGGCCTTGGCGGCCCGGGTCACCGCAATCAGCGTCTCCTGGTTGTCGAGATTAAAGGCCCCGACCGCGAAGTGCTCCTGACGGGTCCGATCCATCAGCTCGCGGGCTTTTTGACAGTTTTCGCGTATTTGTTTGAGTGATAACGACATGGTTGCTTAACAGTATAGCTAAAGTGCTTGTGCTTTCCTAGACCTTATCCATCAGCTCGTGAGCCGCCAGAGCAATGTGCTTGGCGGTCAGGCCGAATTTATGCAGCAGCTCGGCCGGCTGACCGGACTCCCCGAAACGATCCTGCATGCCGATGCGCTTAAGCGGCCGCGGCAACTCCTCACTCAGCAGCTCGGCCACGGCGCCGCCCAGACCGCCGGCAATCTGGTGTTCCTCGGCGGTGATAACAGCCTTGGTCTTCTGAGCGCTGCGCAAGATGGTTACGGCATCCAGCGGCTTGATGGTCGGACAGTGAATGACCTCAACGTCGATGCCGTCCTTGAACAGCGTTTCGGCCGCCGCCAGCGCCTGGTAAGTCATGGTGCCGGTCGCCACAATCGTCAGATCGCGGCCCTCGGCCATGACGTAAGCCTTGCCGATGGCAAACGGCGTCTGCTCGGTCGTAAAGACCGGTGTCGCCTCGCGCGCCAGCCGCAAATAGCCCGGCCGCTTGTCGGCCGCCAGCGCCAGCGTCGCCTTCTCGGCTTCAACGCTGTCGCCGGGCGCGATCACCACCATATTCGGCAGCACGCGCATCAGCGCTATATCCTCCAGCATCTGGTGGGTGGCGCCGTCCGGTCCGACCGAAACGCCGGCATGCGAACCGACAATTTTAACCGGCTGGTCATTCAGACAAATCGTTGTCCGGATTTGTTCCCAGTTGCGGCCCGGGCTGAATGCCGCGTACGAACTGACAAAGGGAATTTTGCCCATGGCCGCCAGGCCGGAACCGACCGTGACCAGATTCTGTTCGGCCACGCCGACCTCGACGTAACGCTCCGGGAAAGCGTCGCGGAATAAATGCATCTGGGTGGACTCGGTCAGATCGGCACAGGCAGCCACGACCTGCTCGTTTTCCTGCCCGGCTTTAAGCAGGCCGCGCCCGAAACCTTTCCGTATCGGCTCCGTTTGCAGATCTTTATCAAGGACATCGAGCAAATGCAGATCTTTCACACCTCTACCTCTGTCAGCCGATACGCTATACGAAATACCCCGTACTCAATACGTCTTCTCATTCGTGTTCACTCCTGATTTTACCCTTGAGGGTGCGAAGTTCCCGCAAGGCAACCCTGGCCTGATCTTTTTTCGGCGGGTCACCGGGCAGCTCCAGGGCGCCGGGCGGCGCACCGTGCCAGCGGAAATCATACTCCATGAAATCAACTCCCTTGCCCGGCACCGTATGGGCAATAATCATAACCGGCTTTTCGACGATGGCCCGGGCCATCGCGCAGGCGTCGATAATGGCCTCCATGTTATTGCCGTCGATATCGATAACATACCAGCCGAAAGACTCCCATTTGGCCTTCAGGTCCTCGAGCGGCATAACGTCTTCGGTCTGCCCGTCAATCTGGATGCTGTTACGGTCGGTGATGGCAATGATGTTACTCAGCCGGTACTTGGAGGCCAGCATGGCGGCTTCCCAGACATTGCCCTCGTTTTGCTCGCCGTCGCCTAAGACCACGTAAATCCAGCGGTGCTCATCTTTGTTCATGCGCATCGCCAGAGACATGCCGCAGGCCTGGCTCAGGCCGCAGCCCAAAGGCCCGCTGGTGTTCTCCATTCCCGGCAGCATGGTTCTTTCCGGATGGCCTTGCAGCCGGGAACCCAACTGACGCAGAGTCATTAATTCCTTGCGGTCAAAATAGCCGGCGTGCGCCATGGTGGCGTAGCGGACCGGTACGCAGTGGCCGTTGCTGAGCAGCATGATGTCGCGCTGATCCCAGTCCGGCTTTTTCGGATCGTGTTTTAGAATATCAAAATAAAGCGCCGTAAAGATGTCGGCCAGGCCGAGCGGACCGGCACTGTGGCCGGAGCCGGCTTTCTCCAGCATCCGGATTATATCCATGCGGATGTCGTAAGCTTTGGCTTCCAGTTGTTCTAGCGTCAATTTGAAGCTCACTTTTTACTTTTAGTTTTCCACTAATGACTTCAGTATACCATAAGCTTCTTCTTTGTCGTCTGCGTTCTGGATAAAGCCGCCGACATTGAGCACGTCAACACCGCCCCTGACCAGCTCCGCAGCGGTTTGCTCGTTAATGCCGCCGTCCCAGCCGATCTCCACTTCCGGCAGCAGCGCTTTGACTTCGGCAACCTTGGCCAGCAGGCTGAGATCAGCCTCGCCGCCGAAGTGGCCGAGATTGCCGGAAAACACTAAAACGTGATCTATGTAGCTGAGCGCGGACCGCATAATGCCGGCCGGCGTTTCCGGCAGCAGCGCGGTGCCGGCCCGAATGCCGGCTGCATGCAGCCGGTCAGCAAACTCCCGGAAATCACCTTCGGCTTCGGCGTGGGCAATCACCAGATCGGGGTTCAGGCGAATAATGTCATCCAGGTGATCCATCGGCCGGCGGTACATGATGTGCAGATCAGTCTGAATATCATGCGGCCGCCAGACGATACCCAGTCCGGGCGAGTGCGTCGGCGCGAACTCGCCGTCCATAAAATCGAGATGTATACGCCTGGCAAACGGCCGGATCGCCTCCAGTTGATTCCGGTATTCAGGCAGACTGTAGGCCGTAACCGTCGGGCAAACTACCGCCATGGCGCTACTGGCCTCCCGGACGGAGTTCATCCATCTGCCGGATACGGCGCTTAAACCGCGGCGCGCCGGCAAACGGTGTGTTCAGCCAGGTGTCAACGATCAGGTTGGTTTCGTCGGACTTGATGTGACGGGCCGGGATACACAGCACGTTGCTGTCGTCATCGTTGCGGGCCACCCGGGCCGAAACATGGTCATAGCCAAGCGCCGCCCGGATGCCGTTAAACCGGTTGGCGGCCATGCACATACCCTGGCCGCTGCCGCAAAGCAGAATGCCGCGCGGATCCGGATCGTCGCTGGCCAGCATGGCCAGCACAGTCCGGTGGGCGAACTCGGGGAAGTCGTCATCCGGGACCAGCTCATCATGCCCGACGTCAACCACCTCGTAACCGGCACGCTTCAGGTACTCCACCAGCTTCTGTTTATGCCGAAAGCCGTTGTGATCGGTGCCGACGTAGATCTTCATCGGCGGCCCTCCGGTCGCGACAGCGGCAGCTTGAAGCCTTGCGTCAAATTTAAAAGCTGAGGTGCGCAGTAGTTCATCACGCCTTTTATCCCTTCTGTAACATCCGGCCGGTGTCCGACACCAGCTCGACCAGACGGTTGCAGTAGCCCCATTCGTTGTCGTACCAGGCCACGACTTTCAGCATATTGTCGCCAATCACGGCCGTCAGGCTTAAGTCCACGATTGCCGAATGACTGTCGCCAATGAAGTCACTGGAAACCAGCGGCTCCTCGGTAACGTCGAGAATCCCCTGATAGTAGGGCTCTTTGGCGGCCTTTTTAAAGACCTCGTTGACTTCTTCGACCGTCACCGGCTTTTTGGTGATGATGACAAAGTCACTCAACGACACTACCGGGGTGGGGACCCGGATACTTAAACCGCCGAAGATGCCCTGGAGAGCCGGCAGCGCCTGACCGGCGGCGATTGACGCGCCCGTTGTGGTCGGCACGATATTCTCGGCGGCGTTCCGGGCCTCGCGCAGATCCTTGGCCGGCGCGTCCTGCAACCGCTGGCTGGCCGTGTAGCTGTGAATCGTTGTCATCATGGCTTTATCAATCCCGAAATGGGTTTCGATCACGCCGGCAACCGGGGTGATGCAGTTAGTCGTACAGGAAGCGTTGCTGATAATGTCGCTGGCGTCATCCAGTTTGTCCTCGTTAACGCCCAGAACAATCGTCGTAGCGCCCTCGCCCTTGGCCGGAGCCGAAATAATCACTTTCCGGGCGCCGGCTTCCAGATGGGCTTTAGCCAGCTCCGGTTTAACGAACAGCCCGGTCGATTCAATGACGATATCGACTTTATGCTCGGCCCACGGCAGCGCCGCCGGATCCTTTTCGGCGAAAACTTTAATCTCATGGCCATTGACTTTGATGCTATTGTCGCCAGCGCTGACTTCGTGCTGATAAGCGCCGTAGTTGCTGTCGTGCTTCAGCAGATGGGCCAGCGTTTTGGTGTCGGTTAAGTCGTTAATCGCCACGACCTCCAGATCACTGCGATCAAACGCCACCTTAAAAGCATTCCGGCCGATCCGGCCGAAACCATTGATTGCCACTCTGGTCTTCATTCCGTTAATTCTCCTTTTAATTTTTTGTGGCTCAGCGACGGCAGTGCCCGGCCAGACCCGATCGCGCCTAAGTACCCGGCCGTTCCCTGGAAACTAACGTGATTCATCTGTCCACCCTCTGTGCCTTAGTGCTTTGCTCTAAAACTCATTGTATAAGCACTAGGGCAATGAAGCAATGACTTCCTCGATATCCGGCCTAACCTGCCGGAAAAACGCCTTGTCCTTAAGGTGGGTCAGCAACCCGGCCACCGCGCCGACCTCTACCCAGCGGGCCTCGGGGTTATCCGGGTCTTCGGGCTCCAGCCGGGTCTGATCGGTTAAGAATAAAAAGATTGTTATATGTTTGGTCTCAATCGCTTCCTCGCGGCCGTCACTGCCGATACGGTGCCGCGAATAGCTGCCCAGCTCTTTGACGAACTTCAAATCAGCGAGGCCCGACTCTTCCTTGATTTCTCTGACGGCGGCCTGACGGGGCGTTTCGCCCGGCTCAATATGACCTTTAGGCAGTGACCAGCTGCGGCCGTTCTGATTGACAACCACAATGCGGCCGTCCCGGCCCACCACCACGCCGCCGGCCGAAAGGGTTGTTGGCATGCTACTGCTTGGCACGCTCGATTGAGTCCTCGATGACTTTCCTGGCAGCCGCGGCGTCGCCCCAGCCTTTCAGTTTGGCGCTGACACCTTGCCAGTTCTTCTTCCAGTCTTTGTAGTGACTGTAAAAGTGTTCGAGGTTTTTCTTAAAAGCCTCGCCCAGGTCGTCCAATGACTGAATGTGGTCTTTGCTGATGTCATCGGCCGGCACGCAAATCAGCTTTTCATCCATCTCGCCGTCATCTTCGAAATACAGCACGCCAACCGCCCGGCAGGGCGCGACCACGCCGTGCGGCAGCGACTCGTCAATGACCACCAGCGCGTCCAGCGGATCACCGTCGTCGCACAACGTATCCGGAATATAGCCATAATCCGTCGGGTAGCCCAGCAGCGTGCCGTTAACCCGGTCCAGAAACAGCCGGCCGGTGGCTTTGTCGACTTCGATCTTGTTGCGGCTGCCCCGCTGAATTTCAATAACGACGTTTACTGTGTTCGGCGCGTCCTCGCCATAACTTAGTGCTGCCATGCTTCCTCCGTTACTTTCTCGGAAATATTGTACACTATTTGAGATGAAGCGAGTTGGATATAAAACGAGCCCCGGCGGGCGGAGGCGGCCATGAAAGTGATCGGTCACCGCGGCGCCGCCGGGCTGGCGCTGGAAAATACCCTGGGCAGTATCAAGGCGGCTGTTAAAGCCGGCGTTGACGCCATCGAGATAGACATCCGGGTTACCAAAGACGGCGAACTGGTTTTAAACCATGACCGGCACCTGGGCCGTGTCAGCGAAGCGGCCCACCGCGTTGACGAACACTCGCTCAAGTCGCTCAAGAGCGTCAAGCTGCACGACGGCCAGGCCGTCGCCACTTTGGAGGAAGCTCTAAAGGCGGCCGGCGACACGCCGGTGGTAATCGAGGGTAAAGACAGCGGCTGGGCCAGACCGCTGGCCGATTTCCTGAAACCGCGCAAGGACCAGTCAATGTTCAGCGTCATCTCGTTCGACCACCAGGAACTTTACACCTTCAAAACATTGCTGCCGTCGGTGCCGACTTACGCGCTGGAGCACACCAGTCCGCTGGAAGTTGTCCGCACAGCCCGCATCTACGGTTTTAGCGGCATCGATTTGAATTTCTGGATTCTTAACCCGCTGACTTATCTGCTGGCCCGCTTTTATAAACTGCGCATCATCGTCTACACCGTCAACAAACCCTGGCTGGCCAGCTTCCTGCGCCTGCTGTATCCGCGGATCAGCATCACCACCGACGTGCCGCATCAGCTGCAGTTTCTCCGGCCCAAACAGCGGCGGGTCGCCCGTAAACGCCGCCGGCCGGCCGGGAAAAGCCCGGCTAAAAAATCATGAAGGCGGTTTTTGTTGAAGCGGTTGACGTTGCCAGCGGCGTCCGGACTTTCCGGTTCCGGCCCGAGCGGCCGCTGCGCTTTGTCGCCGGCCAGTTCACCGAACTTTACCTGCCGCATAAAAACCCTGACGGGCGCGGCCAAAAGCGCTGGTTTACGCTGTCGTCTTCGCCCGGCGAAGAGCTCCTGGCTATCACCACCCGGCTGGCGGGTGAGCCCAGCAGCTTTAAAAAGGCTCTGTCCCGGCTACAACCAGGCGACGGCGTCCGGCTGGCCGAGCCGCTGGGTGACTTCGTTTTGCCCAAAAGCCCGGACATTCCGTTGACCTTCGTCGCCGTCGGCATCGGCTGCACGCCGTTTCGCAGCATGCTCAAGCAACTTAAGGATGAGCGTCAGCGGCGGCCCATAACCATGTTTTACGCCGGCCGGGACACGGGCAGCTTGCCGTTTAAGGAGCTGTTTGAGGACATGACCGAGCTGCAACTTATCATAAAGAACCCGCCGACCGGCTGGACCGGCGGCCGACGCGGCACTTTAACGGCCGAGGTCATCCTGCCGGCAGCTGCGACGACCGATTCAAGCCTTATCTACCTGGCCGGCCCGGACGCCCTTGTAGAAAATTTACGCGGCGGCCTGGCGCAAGCCGGCATTGCCTCGGAGCGAATCGTCACCGATTCCTTTCCCGGCTACTTTGGACTCTAAAACAGGCTTATTCGACGACTATCGTACCGGTCATGTGCGGATGCGGACTGCAGTGATAGGTGTAGGTGCCCGGCTCACTAAAGACCACGCTGTAGCTTTCGCCCTCGTTCAGTAACTGACTCTGCTCGAAGAAAGTGCCGACCTGATCGGGTGTAATATCGTGCTGAACCGCGTCCTGGTTGGTCCAGGTGACGGTCGAGCCGCGCTCAATTCTCAGTGTCTCCGGCTGAAATTCCATGCTCTCAATCGAGACCTCGACCTGGCCGGACAGCACCTCGCCAGCGTTCTCGGTATTGCCGTCAGTCCCGGTGTCGGTGCTGTTATTTGGTGTCACCGGATCGGTCGTTTGGGAAGTCGTGGCTTCCGGCAGCGCCGTGTCATCGTTATCGGCGTCATCCCGAAACGCCATAAAACCGAAGACCGCCAGGGCGGCCACCACAATCACCACCAATATCGTAACTATAGCCTTGTTCATATGCTCTCCAACTGCTTTGTTTAGCTATTCCATTGTAGCAGTCGCCGCCAGATTGGGCGAGTGCTCCAGATAGTGCCGGATCATCAAAGCGGCCGTCGCGCCTTCGCCGGTCGCGCTGGCGATCTGCATGGTAGCGCCGGAGCGCACGTCGCCGGCGGCGAACACTCCTTTAAGACTGGTTTCCAGATGTTCATCCGTCTTGATCAGGCCGCGGCCGTCCAGCTCGACGCCGCTGTTTTCCAGAAACTGGGTATTTGGCAGCAGTCCGATGAACACAAAGACGCCATCGGTCGGAAACTCCACCTGCTTACCTGTCAGCTTATCAGTGCCGATGACTTTTTCGACCTTCTCCTGACCGGTAATTTCATCGGTCGTGGTGTTGAAGTGAACGGTGATCTTATCCTTATGCTTATCGAGCTCCTGCTGCAACACCTCCGATGCCCGCATCTTGTCACCGCGCACCAGCATATCGATGTGCGTAGCGTAGCGGGTCAGAAAAATGGCTTCCTGCACAGCCGAGTTGCCGCCGCCGACGACGACCAGCCGCTTGTCACGATAAAATGCGCCGTCACAAGTGGCGCAATAATGCACGCCGCGGGCGTAGTATTCCGCCTCGCCGGGGACACCCAGCTTCTTGTAGTCGCTGCCGGTAGCAATCAGAACGGCCCGGGCCAGAACGTCGCCGTCGGTTGTCTCCAGCCGCTTATGTTTACCCTCGTCGTGAATCTTCATGACTTCGCCCAGGCGGATCTCGGCGCCAAAACGTTCGGCCTGAAGACGGAGTCCTTCGGACAATTCCAGCCCGGCGATGCCTTTCGCAAAGCCCGGATAATTATCAACCCAGTCGGTGATGGCCGCCAGGCCGCCAATGACGCCTTTCTCATACAGAACCGTCTCAATATCCTCCCGGGTGGTGTAGATAGCCGCTGCCAACGCGGCCGGACCGGCACCGATCATTACGACGTCGTGGATTTTATCGGACTCTGACATGAGGGGGCAACCTTTCAGTTTATTTAGATATTGCTTATATGAGCTCTAACTTTAATCGCACCCGGGCTGCTTTTTAGCTGACGGCCGGCGCCAGTTTGGCCAGGTTGTAACCAACGACGACTTCTTTGCTGTCGTCTGCCTTGGTTACCACCGTAACCGGCACGGCCAATTGGCCGCTGACCTCATAAGCTTCGGCCTGCCGCTCCGGATGCTCGTCCAGGTTAACCTCTTGGTAATTGAGCCCTTTGGACTGCAGCCACCGCTTAACCATTACGCAGTAGGCGCAGGTATTGGTAGTGAAAATCGTGATGTCTTTGGCCATTTACTTACAGTTCCTTTTAATGTTTATAGCTTTTATGCTTTTTATTATATATAGCGTAGCGCGGAGATGCAATAGCGCTATATGTTGTGTTTATGACACTTTTATTAGCTCTGCGGTTCGCCGATGGCCACCAGTTCGATATCGAAAACCAGGTCGGAATTCGGCGGTATGTTCGGGCTGGGCGAGCTGGCCCCGTAGGCCTGTTCGGCCGGAATGACCAGGCGGCGCTTGCCGCCGACTTTCATACCGGGCACGCCTTCCGTCCAGCCCTGAATGACCCCGTCCAGGCTGAATGGAATCGGCTGACCGGTATCGTGCGAGCTCTGAAAAATCGTGCCGTCCTTGGCCAGCGCGCCGGTGTAATGCGCCGTTACGGTATCGCCCGGTTTGACGGCTTCGCCCGTACCGGTCTCAATATCGATAATTTCCAGTTTTTCCACCTTGTCGATTGGCGTAAAATTAGCCAGCTTGGTGCCTTCCAAAGTTCCCTCCTTATTTTCCGTTTCTGCCGGTTCATCGGTCGGCAAATCCTGCAGATTCTGCTGTCCGGCCGTTTGTTGTTGCAGCGAACTGATGATCTCAGCGGTCTCCTTGTCTTCGTTGATCTGCCAGATGACCAGGGCGCTAAAGCCGACTGACGTCAGAAAAAACACGATCGCCGCTATAAACGCCACGGCGCGTTGGCTCTTTTTCATATACCCTCACTTATTACTGTTGTGCTGGAACATTATAGCAGCAAGCTCCGGGCAAAAACGTTGTAACTTACGTATAAGAAAACCTTTTTTGCTCAGGCGGCGATATCGAACTGGCGAAGCTTCTTGGCGGTGGAGGCGGATTTCCTGCCGCGCTGAAGACGCAGCAGCTGAGCATAGATGCCGTTGGTTTTAGCCAGTCTGGCCGGTGAGCCGACTTCGTCCACCCGGCCGGCTTTAAGCGTAATGATCTTGTCAACGTGCTGAATGGTGCTCAGCCGGTGGGCAATGATGATGGTCGTCCGGCCTTTCATCAGATGCTCCAGCGCCGCCTGAACCAGCTGCTCCGACTTGCTGTCCAGACTGCTGGTGGCCTCGTCCAGAATCAGGATCGGCGCGTTCTTGAGCAGCGCCCGGGCAATGGCGATGCGCTGCTTCTGGCCGCCGGACAGCTTCAGGCCGCGTTCGCCGATCTCGGTTGCCAGGCCTTTGTCGAACTTGTCAATAAACTCCAGGGCATTGGCGGCTTTGGCCGCCTTGAGCACCTCCTCGTCCGTGGCCGTCGGATTGGCGTAGGCGATATTCTCCCGGATGGTGCCGCTAAACAGCGCCGGGTCCTGGAACACTACGCCGATGTTGCGGCGCAGGGACGCCTGCGTGACATCATTGATGTCCTGACCGTCAATGCGGATGACGCCTTTCTCCGGCTCGTACAGCCGAAGCAGCAGGTTGGTCAGCGTCGTCTTGCCCTCGCCGCTCTCGCCGACCAGCGCCACCTTGCTGTCCGGCTCGATCGTCACGTCGATATTTTTAAGCACCGGCTGGTTTCGGTCGTAGCTGAACGTTACCGTGTCGAAAACTATCTCGCCGCGCGGCACGGTCAGATCCGGCGCGTTCGGACGGTCGGCAATCGCCGGCTTCAGATCCATCGCTTCGAAGTAATCCTTGCTGTCGGCAATCGCCCGCTGCGTCCGGTCTATTAAGAAGCTGATACTGAAAATCGGGATCCGGATCAGCATCGCGTACTGAATCAGCAGCACCATCTCGCCGACCGTGTAGACGCCCCGGGCGGTCTCGACGAAAATGTAGGCGAACACCGCCAGGAAGATGATGTTCAGCACCAGCCGGCGGGCGACATCCTGCTTGTGCCAGTAGCGGCTCTGGGGACCGGTCGTTCGCTCCGCCTTGCCGTAATGCCGGCCGAAAAACTTCAGCTCGTGCCGCTCCTGAATAAAGCTTTTAACGACTTTGATCTGATTGATGGTTTCGGCGAACCGGCCGGTGGCAATATCCAGTTCGGTGTTAATCGTCTGCTGGTAGCGCTGCCATTTATTGCTGGTCCGGGCCGTCATCCACATGAATACCGGGTACAGCACACCCAGCATCAGGGCCACCTGCCAGGAATAAATCGCCACGATGATCAGCGAGAAAACCGTGCTGAAGATGAACTGCAGGAAGTTGTTGCTCATCATTTGCATAAAGTTGCCGATCTGCTCGATGCCGCGATTCATGCGGTTGATGATTTTGCCGGACAGCTCGCGGTCAAAATACTGCTGCGGCAGCTCCAGCAGGTGCCGGTAATATCGCTCGCTGAGATGCCGCTTGAGTTTGATCATCAACAGGTCGCCCCAGTGACCGCTGACATTGCTGAGCAGCGTCTGGCCGGCATCGGTCGCGAACATCAGTACAGCCATCCAGCCGACGAAGCCGACGTTGGCCTGCCCGCCGCCGACCAGTTTGGTGATCTCGTCCACGGCCGCCTTGGTGATTATCGGCTGCAACTGGCTCATGGCCGCCAGCAAAATCGTCATGACCGAAATCGCCACGTAATAACGCCACAGGCTGCCGCTAAAGCGGATTATCCGCCAGATATGTTTCATAACAATTTATTGTAACAACTTTTTGTAAACTATAGGGCTTTCGGATTCTCGGGAAAGCCTTTCCTTAAGGAGTCGGCCAGCGCCCGCTGCAACTGCGGCGTGCGGAAATGAACCCGCTCGAATGAGCCCATCTCCAGCCAGACGGGTGTATGGACGTTGTAACCCAGCCGGTTCAACTGCTCCTCTTCGGAGCCGGCCGTCAGGGCCACCTGGTCAGCGCCGGCCACTTCGCACAGGTAAATAAACTGGGAATTATACGGCTCGGGATAATCCTCGGTAAACACCAGCCGGGCCGCGGTAACTTCCAGACCGGTTTCTTCTTTGACCTCGCGTTTGAGCGCCTGCTCCAGCGTCTCGCCGTCATTGACCCGGCCGCCAACCAGCGTGTAGTATTGGCTGCCTTCCTTATTGCGGTGCATCGCCAGCAGCTTATTGTCTTTAATGATGATCGCCCGGACTGCTTTTCCCATTATTTCAATATATTAATCGTTTAAGAGCAATTAATAAATAGCCATCTCTCCGGAAGCGCCAGTTACCAGCTACCGCCGCCGCCACCACCGCCGCCACCGCAGGCGAAACCGCCGCCAGACGAGAATCCGGAGCTGCCGGAACTCCTGGGCGGTCTAAAGCTGCTGTTCATAGCTGACACACCGCGGGTTAAATTGCCGATTAGATAACCGGTGCTGAAGCGCGCGTAATTGCCGCCGTACCAATCCGGCGGCTGCTGGTAAATATTCGCAAACTGCTTCGCCCAGGATTTTTCAACGCCCAGGGCCACGGCGTAAGGCAGCAGCTTCTCGAACAATTCCACGGTTTGAGCCGGCGGCGCATACGGCCGGTCAACGCTCTGCAGCATCTTGAGCCGGTCTTTCTCGGCCGTGTTCAAGTACAATTTGAAGCCCTGGATTTTTTCGTAAGCCTCTACCCCGGCATGCGTCCGCCGCTGCATCAACATGCCGAAAACAATGAAGCTGACCCCGGCAATCCGGCGTCCTATCGACCACCCCCAGCCCCCTGCCAGGTTATCGCCAAAAACCAGGTCCCAGACAAACAACAGCACCAGGCCAACCACCACCATTGCCAGCGTATACTTGCCGGAGCCTTTCTCGAAGTAGCCGAATTCACCGGTCAGAGGCTTTTTGAGCTTATCATTGATTAGAAGGACAGCTTCAGACATGCGCTTCCTCAAGGCGATATCTCCAATCTCCTGTTTGGTCCCGGCAACCGGCGGGCTGAAGAGAGCCCGGATTAGTTCGGCTTCGTGGTCCCTTAACCCCTTCAGATCGTCGTTAATGAGCTCCAGCGAAAAAGTAAGCGTTTTGCCTATGCCGAGAAAGCTGCCCGGCTTTACCTCTTCGTGAATCCTGATATAGCCGCGAATGGCCAGATCGATTATGGCCGCGGTCAGATCACGGGCGTCAACGTCGTAATCAGCCAGCAAACCGACTTCGGTCGGGCTGAGACCTTCCGGCGGTTCGTACTCCGGAATGATCACCCCGCGGCCTTTATGATCCCGGCCCCGCTTAAACCATATCAACCAGGCGCAACCCGCCAGCCCGAGTCCGGCGGCCAGCCAGACAAGCTCCCAGGCGTTTTCCCGCCACCAGTCGGCGGCGGTGCGCGGCGTGAACAAGCCGGTCGGCGCGGCCGCCACAATAGAGAGTGTTTCGCCGGCTGTTAATTCCTGATCGGCTTGGAACAGATAGCCCCGGTCGGTTTTGCTGAGCGTACAGTTTTGCGCGGTAGAGCCATAAAGCCCCGTATAACAAACCGCTGCCGGCAGACCCTCATCCGACCAGCCTTCCGGGAAAACCACCTCTCCGGACACCTGCCTGGTAAGATGCTGCCAATCGGTGCCGTTAATATTCCAATACCACTCGTCGTAATCGCCGTAAAAGCTCATGACGTTGCGCAGTTCGTAGGCGATTTCGTAAGTGTGCTCGCCGGTGATAGTCTTATCGGCGTCGCCGATTCTGAGCACCGTATTACCATTGGAGCCGTAAGTCGTGTAGGGTTCGGCCGCGCCGTCGCGTTCGACGGACAGGATATTTATACGCAGCGGGTTCCCTTTATATTTTTCAGGAATCGCCCGTTCGATACCGTGATTATATCCCGAGTAATTCAGCTCAATGACTTCATCGACCACCATCCGGCCGCCGTTTACGTCGTTGAACAGTTCGTAGCGGCCATGGAAATCATTGATGATGAAGCCGCCGGCTGCGGCTTGGGCGCTTGCGGTCGCCGGCGCCACCAGCAAGGCGACGAAACTAAAGGTGGTCAGTAGTCGCCAAAACCACTTCATTACAATCTCTCGGCTCCAAATTTCTGTTTAACCCGCTCGGCCAGCTCGTCCAGCAGATCGTTAATCTCGGCGGCTCTTAGAGTTTTCTGATAATGGGTGGCCGTCAGCCGGAAGGTAAAATGCTTGGACTCATCGGCCTGGTAAATGTCCAGCGACGCCAACTCGGTATGCAAAGAATCGTCTGCCAGCTCAGCCAGCCCGGCTTGCAGCTCGGCCGCAATCTGCCCGTAGGTCAGATCCTGGCTGACTTTCAGGGAGATATCCTGTTCGACTTTCGGGAACTTCGACAGCGACACGTAGCTCTGCCCGGCCTGAGCGGCCAGGTGCTCTAGCGGCTCCAGCGCCAGCGTGAAAGCGGCGGTTTTGGGCGGCAGCTTGAAGGCATGTTGCACTTCGGGCCGCAACTCTCCAACGACTCCCAATGTGCCACCATTAGCGGCCTTGATCATGCCGGTTCTCTTCGGCTCAAACGGCCGCCAAATCTGGTGAAGCAGCTCTTGAGCCGGCTCCAAATGATAATCGATACCCAGGGCCTTCAGGAGATGATCGGCGTACTTTAAAGCCTGGTAGTAGGCCGCCCCCGGCTTGTCATGCTTCGCGGCGTAGACCAGCTCGATAGTGCCGATCTCATCCGGCAAGCCGTCGTCACCGGTTACGCCCTTATTGTGGGCTTTGCCGATTTCAAAAATCGCCAACTCGTCAAAGCCGGCTTTAATATTCGGCCGTACCTTTCCAAGCAGGTTCGGCGTCAGGCTGAGGCGGTAGTACTGAAGGTCGGGACTGAGCGCGTTAACAAGCTTAAAAGCCTGCCTGCTGTCCTGGCCGGCTTTGTCAATCAAATCACCATGAACGAAACTGTAGGTCAGCACCTCGTTGGCACCGGCCCGGCTCAGAATATCCCGGAGCCGGCTCTTGAGCGCCAGCTGCTCGTCGCGCTTGGCTGGCCGCATGCTGCGCTTCGGCAGTTCAAGCGGCAGGTGATCGTAGCCGTACAGACGGCCGACCTCCTCGACCACGTCTTCCGGGATCCTGATATCGGTCCGCCAGAACGGTGCCTTAACGTGCAGATGTTTTTTGTCGGCCGGAGCGGTTTTAACGCTGAACTCAACGTTTGTGAGCAGTTCCGTTATCTGCTTCAGAGACAGCTTGAGTCCGAGTCGCTCGTTGATAAAATCAGCCGTGATTTTGACCGCTGGCGGCTCAGCCAGGCGGCTTTTCTCGTCCCGTTTTTCGCCGGGCCGGGCGCCACAGTGGCGCACAATGTCGGCTCCGGCCCAGGTCAGGACCCGATCACACTGCAGCGGCGACTGACCCTTGTTGAATCTGGTCACAGCCTCCGTGAACAACCCCAGCTCCATAGCCGTCCGGCGGATCGAATACATGTCGAAATTGGCGCATTCGAGCACAATGTTTGTGGTAGTCTCGTCAACTTCCGTGTCGGCACCGCCCATGAC
>CAZMXN010000001.1:0-9644 GCA_964570275.1 uncultured Candidatus Saccharibacteria bacterium | reverse complement strand
CCGGTCAGCAGCATGTAGTAGTTGGTGATATCGACGATGTTGTTGATCGGTCGGACGCCAACCCGGCTGAGGTAGGTTTGCAGCCACACCGGCGACGGACCGACACTGACGCCCTCAAACACCTGGGCCAACAACCGCGGTACCAGCTCCGGCACGCCGTTTTTGACCTGTAGTTCAAAATTGCCGGGCCGGGTACTAAGCTCGGCTTCGGGCGCGGTGTAGGCTTTGGGCGAAACGAACTTCTGGCCGGTAATGCCGGCGATCTCCCGGGCCACGCCTAATATACCGAAGCAGTCCGGCCTATGCGTGAACATTTTGTTCTCGATATCAATAACGTAATCATCCAGCCCGAACAGCTTGGCAAACTCGTCGCCCGGCCGGCCTTCGTTCAGCTCCAGAATGCCGGAGTGGTCATCATTGATATCCAGCTCGCTGGCGCTGGCCAGCATACCGTTACTGACCACGCCGCGGATTTCACGGGCATCGAGCACGAACGGATCGCGGTCGTAGCCTTTCGGTACGGTCGCTCCGGGCGGCAACCAGGCCACCAGCAGACCCTCGCGCACATTCGGCGCGCCGCAAACCACCTGGACCAGACCGTCGCCGTCCCGCATAACACCTTTGACAGCCTGGCCGTCATCAACCCTGCAAACGCTTAAGCGGTCAGCGTTGGGATGTTTTTCGCACGCCACGACCTTAGCCACCACAATGCCCTGGTATTTTTTGCTTAAATCCACGACTTCTTCGACGGCCCCCAGTTGCGCGCCGATTTTTCGCACCAGCTCGTCAATGCCGCCTTTTGGCATTATCTTGACGTCGCCAGCGTACATCTGCATCCAATTGACACTTATCTTCATACGAATTGCCTCAGGAATTCCAGCCGGCCGGACTCAAAGTGACGGATATCTTCGATACCATGCTTTATCATGACCAGCCGCTCGATGCCGCCGCCCCAGGCAAAGCCGGTGTACTCGCCCGGATCGATGCCGGCCATCTTGAGCACATTGGGGTGAATCATGCCGCAGCCCAGCATCTCGAGCCAGCCCTCGCCGCAGATATGGCAGCCGGCCTTGTCGCAGAACGGACAGGCGATGGCAAACTCAAATGACGGTTCGGTAAACGGGAAGTAATACGGCTGGGTTTTGACTTCCATTGTCTTGCCGTAGTAAGCCTCGAAAAAAGTCTGCAGTACGGCGATCAGGTTGCCGGCGTGCACGCCGCGGTCGACATAGACGCCCTCCAGCTGATGGAAAGTGTGCTCATGCCGGGCATCAAGATCTTCGTTTCTAAACACCCGTCCCGGAATCACTACGGCTATCGGCTCGCCGGCTTTCAGCTGCTCCCGGCCGGCCTTAAGCACCCGGTTCTGCATGGTGCTGGTGTGGGCCGGCGCGATCAGACCCTCGGCCGTCATGAAAGTGTCGTAATCGTCCCGGGCCGGATGGCCTTCCGGAAAGTTAAGGCTCTCAAACATGTGGTAGTCATCATCAATCTGCCGGGATTCGACCGCCGAAAAACCCATCCGGTAAAAGATATCCAGCACTTCATCGAGCTCGGTCATCAGCGGATGCCTGCTGCCGGTTTCGCTTGGCAACAGCTGCGGTTTATCTGTCACATTCACGTCAAATGGCGCCGTCACGTCAATCGCCGGCAAACTGTTGACTGTTGACTGTTGACTGCTAACCATGTCTTGAAGTTCCTGCTTCAAGAGATTGATTTCTTTACCGAATGCGGCCCGCTGTTCCGCCGGCAGCTGCGGAATTTCGGCGTACAGGGCTTTCAGCTCCACTGCCCTTAGGATGTCGGCCTTGTTGTCCAGCTCAGTCAGACGGCTTTTCAGCTCTTTGGCAACTTCAGCAATTTTCCGGTTTTTGTAACTCATCTTGCCAACCAGTATAACACTTTGACCAAGAGGGCGGGATCAATCCAGGCGCAACTCTTCCAGCAGCCTGACCAGATGGCCAATCGTCAGCTCGCCGAACTCCTGCCAGGGATTTTCCGCGGTGCCCCGCCATACCGACAGCACGGCCGGGTCAAAATCACTGGACAGAATATAGGTCGTTGTCGCCATTTCAAACTCACCGACCCGGCTTGGTTGTTCGCGCACGTCGATAGTCACGACCTCATCGCGCTCACTGCGGCGGGACGATACGTCCCAGCGCGTGTCATTGCGGATAAAGGCATAGTCGCGGTTTCCCGGTTGGCGCTTCGTTCTGTCCGGGTCGCGGTCGGCCCAGGAAGCGGCCAGAGAGAACACTGCCTTTAACATGTCTCTCGGCAGTTTCTGCTCATAGCCTCCGTCAGCTCTTTCATTCATGGCAGTATTATATAATTCTTTTTATTATATTTCCAGTTTATCGCCTGAAAGCCGGCTTGCTATACTGGAACCATGGCAACATTTTCTTTCGATATCGTTTCCGAATACGACAAGGCGGAGCTGAACAACGTCTTCGACCAGGCCCAGCGCGAAATGGCCAACCGCTACGACTTCAAGGGTACGCCGGCCGGGCTGGAATGGTTAAACGCCGACAAGACCGGCCTGAGGATTACCGGCAGCGGCGACTGGCAAATCGATGCTATTTTAGACATTGTCCGCAAAAAACTGGCAGCCCGGAACCAAAGCCAGAAAGTGCTGGATGTCAGCCGTGAACCGGTCGTCGCCAACTTAAGAGCCACCAAGGAAGTGCCGTTCATCGCCGGGCTGGATCAGGACAAAGCCAAACGCATTACCAGGCTCATCCGCGAACACCTGCCTAAAGTCAAAACCCAGATTCAGGGTGAAGCCGTCCGTGTCACCAGCGGCAGCAAAGACGACCTCCAGGCCGTCATCCAGCTGCTCCGCCGGCACGACTTCGACTTCCCGCTCAACTTCACCAACTACCGCTAGAATAAGCTTAACCTTCCGGCTATACTTATGGCTATGTCATCAGACCAGACCGACTTACTGGAACAAGCCAAAACCGTCCTGAAAGACAACGATCTGGGCACTCACACCATCCCGACCAACATCGGCCTGTATCCGCACCAATGGTTGTGGGACAGCTGCTTCACCGCTATCGGCATCCGCCATTACGACGTTGAACGCGCCAAAACCGAAATCCTCAATCTGTTCAACGGCCAGTGGCACAACGGCATGGTACCCAATATGGTATTCGCCGCCGAATACTCCAGACGCGACGGTAATATCTGGCGCAGCTGGGTCAACCCCAACGCCCCGGAACACGTCCAGACCAGCGGCATCACTCAGCCGCCCATGCTGGCCGAAGCCATCGTTCAAATCGGCAAAAAACTGAAGGCACCGGAGCGCCGCAGCTGGTACAAAACCGTTTATCCGCGGCTGCTTGACTACCATCAATGGCTGTATAACGAGCGCGACCCGCACGGCGAGGGCCTGGTGTTGCAGATTCACCCCTGGGAAACCGGGCTTGATAACACCCCGCCCTGGATGGGCGAACTGCACGACCATGAGCTGGCTCTCTGGATTCAAATCGTCAAAAAACTCCGGCTCGGCTGGCTTATCAACCTGTTCCGCCGCGATACGCGCCTGATCCCGGCCGAGCAGCGCCTGGACGTCATCGATGCTCTGGGGCTGTACAGCACTCAGCGGCGGCTGCGGCGCAAAAATTACGATATCCGCCGTATCCTGACGCACTCGCTGTTCGCCATCGAAGACGCCAGCTTCAACGCCATTTTCATCCGGGCCAACCAGCACTTAAAGGACATCGCCAAATACATCCGCCAGGATTTGCCGCCGGAGCTGGAGGAGCGTATGCACAAGACCGAAAAAGCTTTCGAGCAACTCTGGGACCCCTACGCCAGCGCCTATTTGTCGCGTGATTTTATCTCGCATCGCTTGATCAAAACCCCCAGCATCGCCACCATGATCGCCCTTTACAGCGGCTCCATCCCTCAGGAGCGGGCCGCTCAGCTGGTCCGTCAGCTGGAAGATCCCAACCAGTTCGGCGCCGACTTCCCGGTGCCCAGTACACCGCTTAACAGCGAGTGGTTCAAGCCGACCGGCTACTGGCAGGGACCGTCCTGGGTCAACACCAACTGGCTGATTATCGACGGACTCAAGCGCTACGGCTTTGACGATCATGCCGAGGCGCTCAGAGAAACCACCATCGACATGGTCCGCCAGTCCGGCTTTTACGAGTATTTCAACCCGCTCGACGGCTCTCCGGCCGGCGTCGCCAACTTCTCCTGGACCGCCGCCCTGACAATCGACTTGCTCGCCTCAAGCTAGACAAAGACAGCCATCTCAACTACCTCTTGGCAACAGTACTATTAACAGCGAATGTGGTTATGTCTCAACTGTCGCTTGAAAGCTCACATTATCCCAGCGCTGGTTGATGTATTTATTGATAATTGCAACTGCTATGTCTTCCGGGCTCGCCCTTAGCCCATCGACCAGGGCTATAGTTAGAAGATCATCTCTAACTCCTGCTGGAAAGGTTACTTTGAACTCCTCTGGGGTGTGTTGTGCGATTTCGCTATACTCTGCTGACATTGGGGGACTCCTTATCTTAGGCAGGCGTGATTATAGCGAGGCCAAGGCAGCCCGACAAAATAACTTTTGCGCGTACGGCTTGAGCTACAGAAATTATGCTGCAAGTGATATTTTAGTCGTCTTCGCCGTCGGTTGGACGGTCGAGCAGCAAGGCTTCGGCGCCGACCGATTCGCCGGCAATTTTGTAAATATCAGTGTCGACTTTTTTGAATTCTTTGCTGGCACTGTTGAAGTGGTTGACCGTGGTGCCCAGCGAGTTGCCCAGCTTCTCCATAAAAGTCCGGTAGCTGCCGAGATGCCGCCCCAACTTTCCGACATTGGCCTGAATGTCCTTGGCCTGCTCCTCGATCTGCAGCGCCCGTAACCCTTGCATGACCGTCTGCAGATAGGCCATGAACGTCGTCGGGCTGACGATAATCACGCACTTTTCCTTAAAGGCGTACTCGATCAGGTCGCGGGCGCTGGTGCCGGTGGCGCCCACCTTATTAATCAGCAAGTCGTAATAAATCGCCTCGCTCGGGATAAACATAAAGGCGTAGTCCATGGTCTTTTCGTTCGGGCGGATGTACTTGGCGGTTTCGTCAATTCTTAGTTTCAAATCGGCCTTGAACGAGCGCTCCAGCACTGTCTTCCGGTCCTTATCTGTTTCCTCGATCAGCCGGTTGTAGTTTTCCAGGGAAAACTTGCTGTCAACCGGCAGGATTTTACCGTCGAGCCTGATAACGGCATCCACGATCTGGCCGTCCTTAAACTTATGCTGCAGCTCAAAAGCATCCGGCGGCAGCACGTTTTCCAGCACCTGGCTTAAGTAATACTCACCCAAAACCCCGCGCTGCTTTGGGTTGGACAGCACGGTTTGCAACACCTTGAGTTCGCCGGCGATATCGCCGACTTTCTGGTTGGTTTTCTCCAGCGCCGTCAGCTTTTGGGTCACGTCCTTGATGATTTGCGCGCTTTGACTGAACTGCTTGATCATCTGAGCATTGCTTTTATCCAGCCGTTCGTTAAGCTGGGCCTGCAACCCGTCTTTCAGCTGCGTCACGCTCTCGCTCAGCGTCGTCAAATCCTGCTTGAGCATCAAGGCGCTGCCGGAATCGTCCGGCTTGTTCGTCCGGCTGATCAACAGAAACAACAGGACCGCGTTGAGGACCCCTAAGATAATTACCGCCGCAATCATAAGTAGTATTGTACCTTTTTTAGCCGCCTAGCGTAAGCTGCTGGGCGAATCCAGGCACGGCTCGACCGGATCGCCCTCCACCGTAATGCCGTCAACCTCCCGGCAATCGGGCAGACCGCCACAGGATTCTGCCTCGGTGCCCTGCCTTTGTTTGGCTCTCTCAATCCATGGATATGTAAAGTAGTGGTCGTAGCGGATAAGCCGCGTCTCGTGTTCGTCAATACATAACAAAACGGGCAAGGCGAACGCTTCGTCTTTATGATGATCGCCGGCAATGTAGCGATGCGACAAGTTGATAACCAGCCCGACCGCCATAACGCCTATCAGCAACAGAATCGGCTGGGCGTTGAACAGCCGCTTTCTGGGTGCCTGCTCATGGATTTCCGGGATGATGTCGCTCATGGCAATGTACAGCAAAAACCCGGCGCTTAACCCCAGCAGCACCCCAATCGGCAAGCGGTCGGCATCGCCGATGGCATAAGTCAGAATCGCCATAACCACGGTGGCCGCAGCGCTCAGGACGTTGACCAGCAGCACTTTGATACGCGACATGCCTTTAGCCAGCAGCAGGCCGAAATCACCAATCTCCTGCGGGATTTCATGCGCCGCTACGGCAATGGTGGTAACTATCCCGGTCGGTACGCTTATCAAAAAGGCCGCCGCGATCGCCACGCCGTCCAGGGCGTTGTGCACGGTATCGCCGACGACGATCAGGCTGCGCGCCGGATCGCCCTGGCCGTCATGCTGATGATGGTGATGAAACCAGTGCAAAAACCGCTCCGCCAGAAAGAACAGTACGATTCCGCCCAGTGCCGACAGCAGCACCGCCTTGGGCGACGTGTCTTCAATGCCCTCCGGCAGCAGGTCCAGAAAGACAGCTGCCAGCAGCGCCCCGGCCGCAAACGGCGTGGCATAGCGGGCCAGCTTCTCGGCCAGATTTTTGCGCCCCAGCAGCAGTATGCCGCCGAGCAAGGACACCATCCCGCCAATCAGCGAATAAAAAATCACATGTGACAGGGTGGCTTCCGTGGCTATATTCATATTCGTCTAACGCCTGAATAAATAAAATCGTATTAATGTTATCTGCTTAGAGTCTACCCGCCCTATCTGGCAAATTGCAAATTTTTTGCAATTTGTGTTAAATTTGCAACATGGATAAAGAGCTGCGCCAGTTCAAGACCATTCTCCGGCAAAACGGCCATTTCGTAACCAGACAACGACTGGATTTGTTTAACCTGTTGCAGCAGTCGCCCGCCGCTTCCGTCCAGGAACTGGTAGCGGCTGTACCGCCCCAGGACGAAGCCACCGTTTATCGCAACATCAATCTGTTCGAGCGGCTCGGCATCGTCAGCCGCCTGCAGCTGGGCTGGCAGACCAAAGTGGAGCTGAGCGACGCCTTTCACCACCACCATCACCACTTCACCTGCCTGAAATGCGGCTGCGTCATCCCGCTGGAAGAAGATTCGGCCGTCGAGCGCGCCATCGCCGGCCTGACCGCCCGGCACGACTTCCGCGCCACCGATCACCAGCTCGAAATCCGCGGCTTGTGCCATAAATGCCGGGAAAGTGCTATTGTTTAATTATGAAAAATGGCCGCCCCGGAATTAAGCTGCTTGCCGGCAGGTGGCTGCTGACGGTGGCCCTTGTCTCGGTCGCGATGGCGCCCGTCACCGCCGATTTGAACGAAACACACATCTTCAACCCGGATTGGCCGCCGCACGCCCGTTTCCACACCACCGTCATGCTGTTTATGGCCATCGGACTTGCCCTGCTCGGCCTCTGGCTTCTTTGGAAGAAAACCACGGAGTTTAAAACCAACCTGCTGGCGGCAGCTGCCATACCGCTGCTCAATTGGGGCACTTTCTTTTTAGCCACTCTGGTGCCTGGTACCGGGGCCGAAGATCATCCCGGCACGCTGCCGGTCATCTTTGGTTTGCCGCTTAACCTGTTTGTGGCTCTGATGTTCTCCTTGGCCGCCATCGCCGGCTACGTGCTGTGCCGCCAGGCTTACCAGCGCCAGGCCTAAACATCGGCGCGGCCGGTTTGTTTACGGCCGACGGGCGACGAGTCAGGCCGGGGTGTAAGTTATAAAAAGACCCCAGGCGTCTTGCCCAGGGTCATTGGAAGCCTCACACTTCCAACTAAATCTTAAGCTTAAACGGTATAAATTTCAAGCTTTATGAGGGGTGGTATATTTCAAAAATACAACGTGCGTAAGGACGGCGGCAACCAGGCCGACACCCAGGCCGCCAACCAGATCGAGCGGCAAATGCACACCCAGATAAAGCCGCGATAAAGCGACCAGAACAATCCAGACCACCACCGTCCAACGCCACTTGGCGGGCAGATACGGCAAAATCACCAGCGCCACGGCCGCCGCCATCGCCGTATGACCGGATGGAAAGCCCGGTCCGTCAATCAGCGTATCGCGCGGCACCAGCCCGTCCAGCAGCGCCTCGGGGCGGGGCCGGCCCAGAGCCGACTTGGCCACCATCACCGCCAGAGCGGCCAATCCGCCCGACACCAGGATCCGCGCCGCCAGTAACCGGACGCCAGCCAGTCTTGCCAGGGCCGCCGCAATGATTATCATGTATTCGCTGCCCAGAAGCGTAATGACGCCGAACGCGCCGGTCAGGGCCGCCGGCCAGCCGAAAACCGCCGCGAAAATATCGCTTTCCAGCGTGCCGACCGTGGCATCAGCCGTACCGACCGCCGAGGCGGCAAACAGCGACAACCCCAGTCCCAGCGCGCCAAACAGCACTTGTTTTTGCCAGACGGGTAGTTTGGTTTTAGCTGTCTTTTTCGCTTTCATTCCGCTTGTAGTATAGCGCCCCGAAAAAACAATCAGCAAATAATATCCGCCGGAGGCTGCGGAGCTCTAGCGCCAGGGCGCTACTTCCGGGAAACAAACGGATTGTCACGGACGTAAAACCGGGCCGGCGCTTCGACATTGAGCTTTATGCCGATGCGGGTGGTTTGCACGATGTCTTCCGGCTTAATTACCGTATGCGGCTCAAGCCGCAGCCGGCCGCCGCTCAAAAGTCCCTTGCCATAATCGCGCATGGTAATCCCCATGGCCTGCACCAGCTTGGCCGGCCCGTTTGTCAGTTGCCGGTCGATCACGCCGCCGCGCCGCTGCCGCATCAGTGCCATTCCTTCCAGCGGCTCCAGCGCCCTAATCAGCGCCCCCTGGCCCTCGCCGGCCCGACCGGTTACCACATTGAAACAGTAGTGCATGCCGTAAGTGAAATAAATGTAGGCGTGGCCGCCCGGACCGAACATGGCGGCGTTGCGCTTGGTCGGCCCGCGGAAGGTATGGCTGGCCGGGTCGTCACTGTGGTAGGCCTCGGTCTCGACAATCATACCGCTGGTCAAGCCTTCCGGTGTTTCATGGACCAGCTTCCAGCCGAGCAGTTCCCGGGCGCCGCTCAGCGAATCTTTCAAGCGCGGCCGGTTCGCGCTCATATCAAGCCGCCCCGCTTCGTATCTGGTAATTTCATTATTCATGCCCTCTTAAATCTCTGCCCATATCCGGCAACTTCCTGTTCATACCACTAAGCAGCGCAGTGTTCACCGCGAACATCTTCTTGCTCATCTCCAAGTAGCACCTTCTACCTATCAGGCAACCGCTCGTCCGCAATGAGCAGTTGCCCGCCTCATACCCAAACAGCTGCTTATTCACGGCTAAAAATCTCTTGTTTTATGTTCATTGACACTCCACTCTTATCCGGCAACAACCACCAACTACCTGATAGCTGCCCGCTCATATCAACCCACCTCCCCTAATCTTAAACCACATCCAGCTCTCCTGTCTCACTCTATTTGTCTCATTTTTATGACGGCCGTCCAAAATATGAGACTTTTTGGGGTTAAGGGAATGGAGGGGCTTGGGGTGGTTGGGGGATTTGTATCACTGACTGTATACTTTTAAGCAAAATGGTTGCAAATAAGTATTCC